>CAJULR010000001.1 GCA_910587375.1 Candidatus Gastranaerophilales bacterium
TTTAATTAATTCCTGAACCATTCCTTACTAAATCCTTAGCGCTTTTGAACTTGCGCCGTAATTAGTATGTTAGCACCTCAATATTTATTGTCAAGCGATTTTTTAAAAAATCTTTTTTTTAATTTTTTAATAAGTTTGTATAAGCCAAGAAGATTATTTCAACCTTCTAATCACTTAACCTTGCTTCTATTTGCGAACTTTATATTGAGAATGTACTTAGTTGGTTTTGGCTTTTAAAACTTTCGTTTTTATCGCCTTTCTGATGTTAACACTTCAATTTTTAAAGTCAAGAGATTTTTTATTTTTCTTTTCTTTTGTTTTTGAATGTGTGTCACATCCGTAACTATTAATTTAAAACAAATAAAAAAAATTTCAAGCGTTTTTTTCATGTTTTTTGTAAAAACATTTACAAAAGTTAAAATTAATCCTGTAAAACCCCGCCACTAAAGGTTTTTAGGTTTTCTATAATAAGATAATCACTTTTAAGTTTTTCTTTTGTTTCTTTGGGCAAAAACGCTTGCTTTGCAAAAAATGTTGGGCCGGAGCCTGACATTTGAAACCCAAGGCCGTGCAAGAACTGAAGCTCTTTATAATGTGGCAAAAGTGCAAATTCAAGGTCATTTGGAAGGTTTGAAACCTGCCCTTTTGATACGGCTTCGTCAAACTTTTGATACGCTTCTTTTGCAGAAATTTTCAAATTGAAAGGTTTAATTAATGTTATTGGCATGGCTTCATGCGGCATATTACAAAGCCTTTCCCCGCGCCCTGTGCAAAGCTTTGTGCCGCCAACAAGACAAAAATTTAAATCAGAACCTAAAGTTTCCAATATAGAATTTATTTTATCATTATTTAAGGGCCTCAAAAAAAGCTCATTCAAACCCCAAACAACCCCGCTTGCATTTGTTGACCCCCCGGCAAGGCCGGCGCAGACAGGAATATTTTTTTCTATATATATATTTATATATTCAATTTCTTTTGCAGCCTTTTGGCATGTGAGAAAAAACTTTTCGGCCGCCTTATATGCAATGTTTGAAGCATTGTTTGGAATTTCATCTGAATTTGAATCAATTTTAATTAAAGGGCATGCCGGATTATTATCGCCCAAGACACTGTTTAGAATATCCTTTTTTACAACTTCGATATCAATATAGTCAAATAAATCAATTGCCGCCATAACGCTTTCAATCGGGTGGAAACCATCCGGGCGGGCATGCCCCACTTTCAGTGTCAGATTTATTTTTGCAGGAGTTTTAACCCTAATTTTTTGCATGCCTTAAATCTCCTTTTTAATATCGGGTGAATTATATTTATATAAAGCTTTGGATAATTTGCAAAAATCTTCAATTGAAAACTTTTCGCCCCGCATTTGAACGTCAAAACCGGCTTCATTCAAAGCTTTTTCAACATCCAAAAACCCTGCGTTTTGAAGCGAATTTTTAATATTCTTCCTGCGCCCTAAAAAGGCTGCTTTCATTGTCCTTTTTAAAAGGGGAGTAATTTCACACCTTGGCGTGTCGTTTATTTTTATCCTTAATATGGCACTGTCCACTTTCGGACTTGGCATGAAACATTTTTTTGAAACGTTTTTAATAATGCTGCAATCTGCCCAAAATTGAGAAAGAATAGAGAGCATGCCATACTCTTTATTTGGAGATTTTTCATCTGCAACAAGCCTTAGGGCCACTTCATACTGCACCATAAGAATAATTTCATCAATCATTTTACGGTTTTCATTTTGAATTTCATCAATTTCCCCAAGCAGGTGGGCAATAATGGGAGAAGTTATGTAATATGGAATATTGGCCACAACCTTGATTTTTTTGCCGTTTTCAAACTCTTCTTTAAAAATATCTTTTAAATTTGTCTTTAAAATGTCAGAGTGGATAAGGGTGAAATTTTCTTTTCCATTAAGATTTTTTTCTAAAACCTTAATAGCATCTTCATCCAATTCAACAGCGACAACTTTTTTTGCAAGCTCTACAAGCTTTTCTGTCACAAACCCAAGGCCCGGGCCGATTTCAAGAACAACATCTTCCGCCCCGACATTTGAAACGATTTTTTCAATAACACCGGGCTCAATTAAAAAGTTCTGTCCAAGGCGTTTTTTTGCCCTGAATTTTTTAGCCCTTAAAATGTAGTTTGCCTTTTTAGGGTCTACCTCTTTAAAATCTGTTTTTTGGGGCATGCCTTTTTTAAGCGCGCTTTTTTGAAATTTAGCAGGCTTAGAATTTTTTGGCATGGTTTTTGTTTTTTTATTTTCCATAAAAATTATTATAGCAAAAATAATATTCACGGGCGTTATGGATAATGGGACAAAAACTATCCCCCAAAAAGCCAAAAGCATAAAAAATAGTTTATGGTAATATCAAATTATGCAAAACACATTAAAATCAGAAATTGAAAAAATATTGGCGCTTCCCTTAACAAAAAGGGAGATTGAAGAATATTACAGAGGAAATTGCAAAAAGGGCACGTTAAAAATCGGGCTTGAATATGAAAGAGTTTCTCTTGATTCAAGAACGTATGAACCTGCACAATACAATTTCTTATCTGAAATTATAAGAAACTTTGCCCTTATGAACAATTGGGAATTAATTGTTGATTCCAATATTATAATAGGCGCAAAGGACGGATTCAGCTCTATTTCCTTAGAACCGGGCGGCCAATTTGAAATAAGTTTAGAGCCAAAGCAAAACCTTGATGATGTTTTAGAAAATTTAAACCATTATGTAAGACAATTAGATAAGCTTGGTGAATTTTACAATATTATGTTTTTGCCCTACGGAATTAACCCGAAAGCAACTTACCCGGACATTAACATTGTAAAAAAGAAGCGCTATGAAATTATGGCAGATTATCTTCCAAAAATAGGGAAGCTTGCGCCTGTTATGATGAGGGAAACTGCGGGTGTTCAGGTAAATTTTGATTATGTTTCAGAAGATGACGCCATTTTAAAATTAAAAACAGCGGCCTATATGAGCCCGTTTGTAACAGGTTTTTACGCTAACAGCCCTGTTCGGGGCGACCAGCTTACAAAGCACAAAAGCTTTAGGGCTTTGGCTTGGAAATATACAGGGTATGACAGGTGTAACCTTTTTTATTCAAACCTTATAAATTCAAGAATGGGACAGGGTTTTGAAGATTATATTAACGCAATTACAAACGTTCCGATGTTATACATTGAAAGAAACGGCAGATATATTGAGCTTGAAGGAAAAATTACCTTTAAAGACTTTATGCAAAGAGGGTATATGAACTACAGCGCCACATTGGACGATTACCTTCTTCATTCAAGCCTCACTTTCCCTGATGTTCGATTAAAAAATTGCATTGAAATAAGAAACCATGACAGCCAAAATATTTTAGGAGCACTTTCTGTTTGTGCGCTCTATAAGGGCATTTTGCACAACAGGGAAGCTATGGGCGAAATTATAGATTTTCTAAAACCTTTGCGCCATGAAGATTTAGAGATTTTAGGGCTGCAGAGCGCAAAATACGGGCTGAATTTTATGGTGGACAAGCTTAATATGGGCGCATACGACGCTGCAAGGAAAATCTTTGAAATTTCAAGAAAATATTTGCCCGAAAACGAGAGAGATTATTTAGACAAAGCACTTTGGCTTTTGCAGAATAAAAAATGTGTGGCAGATATTATCCTTGAAAAGGGAATATCTGACGCCGCTTCTTTGTGTGAGTATTTGAAAACAATTTCGTAGTTTTTTGAATTTTAAATTGTTGGCAATGATGGAAAAATATATTAAGTTTTTATACCGGGCCTTGTAATTAAACCAGCGCATGAACTTTTGTTAAAAAAATGTCACAGAAGTTAATGTTTGATAGAATTTTCTTATGACAAATTCTGCAGAAATTTTAACAATATCAAAAAATACAGAAACTTTTCAAAACATCGCCTCAATTTTGAACCCTCTTGGGCTTCAAAACGCCCTGCATTTATATGAAGATGAAACAGAAACCCTTGAATTTATTAAAGAAAATAATTTTCGCATTCTTCTTATGGACGATGAAATTGAAAATTTTACCCTGCTTTCAAAGAAAATAAAATCAGAAACAGAAGAAAACGTCTTCATAATCCTTATTTGCAGCGATTTAACCCTGAATAAAGATGAGGATTTTTCAGGCTCTATAGACAGTTTCATTCAAAAGCCTGTAAGAAAAAATGTTTTAGCGTCAACAATAAACTCTTTTTTAAAGATTGAAAAAAGCATTGATAAATTTAAAAAAGATAATAAAGAATTAAACAAAAGCCTATACCAGCTTGATGTTTTGTATAACACAAGTTCAAAACTTTCAGGAAACCTGGACAGAGAAAAACTTTATGAAATAATGTTTGAAACCCTTGAAAAAACATTGAGTTTTGATTTAGCTTGTGCGCTCATTTTCCCGCAAGCCTTTGAAAACACGGAAAATAAACTGTTTATTCATTCCCTAAAAAAACCTGATGAAACGCTTTTAGGTGTTTTAAAGGAAAAAATAACCGGTTTTGCAAAGGAAAATACGCCAGAAAACGCCAACATCGACTTTTCAAAGGTTACAGTCGAAGAATTTATAAAACCGTCTTATGAAAACCAAAATTTTGATATTAAACTTTTAAACTTTGATAAACTTATGGCCCCAATTCAGGTTAAAGACAAGGTTTTTGGCATGCTTTTAATTTATAGAAACAAGCCGTTTTTAAAAGAAGATGTTGTTTGTTTTCAATCTATCGTGCACCAAATCGCCTCTGCTGTGAGGGCAATCATTCTTTACGATGAAATTAAAAATGCAAACGTTGAATTAAAAAAGCTTGAAAGGATAAAATCAGAATTTGTTTCAATAGTATCCCATGAGCTTCGAACCCCATTAACACCGATTAATCTTTCACTTGATTTTTTAGCAAGCGAAAACACATCAGAGAACGTTAAAAAAGCGGTTGATATGGCAAAGAAAAATGTCACAAGGTTAACCGGCATGATTGAGGATTTACTTGACTTATCAAGGATTGAAACAGGAAAATTCAGCTTTGATTATAAAAAATATAATGTAAAAGCTTCCCTTGATTTAACACAAAAAACCTACGAAGAACAGGCAAGAAAGAAAAATATTGAATTTAATATAACTTTAAATGAAAATCTTCCTGAAATTTATGCGGACCCAAAAAGAATTGATCAAATTTTAACAAACATTACAAATAATGCGCTGAAATTCACCCCAAACGGCGGCAAAATTTTAATCAGGGCAGAAATATTAGACGCTAATGAAATTAACCAAAATATTTTAATTGACCCGATTAAGCCCTTAAAAGAACACTTAACAGGGCAATACGTTCATATTTCAATTAAAGATACGGGGCTTGGAATTAAGGAAGAAGATATTCATAAAATATTTAATAAATTTTCCCAAATTGAAAATTCCTTAACAAGAAACGCAGGCGGAATCGGCCTTGGACTTACAATTACAAAAAATTTCATAGACGCACACCTTGGAGGCATTTGGGTAGAATCAAAAGAAAACGTGGGCTCTGATTTTAACATAATTATTCCTGTTTATTCAGAACAAAAAGCCTTTGAAATTAACCTTAATGCGGCAAAGAAAACAAACGATTCAACCTGCCTTTTGACCTTTAAGGGTAGAAAAGAAGAAATTTCAGTGCTTGTTCAAAAATTAAAAGAGGAAAATATTATAAAACAATTAAAAAGCACAAAAGAAGCGGGCTTTATGGAAAATAACAGCACGCAAAACGAAAGCGGCAGTTTTATATATAAAATTTGTTTTTCAAACCTTCAAAAAAATGCTTGCAATTTTATGATAAATCAAATTCAAAATTATATAAGCACAAGCATTTTTAAAGACTGTGGTATAGTATTAGAAAGAGCCTTCTATAAAAAAGAAGAAGGCGATTATTCACCGGGGATATAATTATGACAAAGATTTTAATAGTTGATGATGAAAAAGATATAGTTGAAACACTGTCTTTTATGCTTCAAACAAAAGGGTATGAGATAATTTCAGCATATGATGGGGAAGAGGGGCTAAAACTTGCAAAGGAAGAAGCGCCCGATTTAATTATTTTGGATGTTATGATGCCAAAAATTAACGGATATAAAATTTGCCGCCTTTTAAAGTATGACGCTAAGTATAAAAATATCCCGATTATTATGGTGACAGCAAGAAGCCAGGATACAGATAAACTTATTGGCGAAGAAACAGGCGCAGATGAATATATTACAAAGCCTTTTGAATTTTCGGATGTACTTGAAGTTATAAATAAATATACGGCCTAAACACAAAGCACAAGGCGCAGCCTTGATACAACCCAAGGGCACAAAAAAAGATACGGACTTAAAAATGGATTTAGTAACAAACAAAACCATAGACAAATTAAAATATGACCTTGTGCGAAACAACATCATCACCTTTGAAGACATTGAAAAAGCACAAGAGATGGCCAATGTTCAAAACATAAACCTTGGCCAGGTTTTAATTAACACTTCAATGATTTCAGAAAAGGATTTGTTAAAATTTTTGGAAGAAAAACTCCATATTCCATCCGTTGATTTAGAAGATTATGAAATTGACAAAAAATGTCTGAATTTTATAAGCTATAACGAAGCTGTGACCTATAAAATTCTTCCTTTGTTTGAAATTGAGGATATTTTAACAATCGCAATGGCGGACCCTTTGGATTTATTTGCAATTGATAAGATTATTGAGCGCACAAATAAAACAATAGAGCCGGTTTTAGGGTCTGAAAAAAGCATTTTAAAAAAGATAAACGAATATTACGCTGCTTCAGGCAAGGTTCAAGACATTGAAACAAAGACAGACCCGAATTTTAAATGGCAGGATGAGCTTCATAATGATAACCTTGATGAAGAGCACCTTCAAAACCTTTTCCGCGCAATTTTAAAACATGCAATAAAAGAAAATGTGCACGAACTTTATTTTGAACACAATGAAGACGGGCTTTCCGTTAATTTTAAAAAGCAGGGCGAACACTATTCAACAGGAACAATCCCGTCACTTTTAATTAACCCGTTTATTCAAATGTTAAAGACATTGTGTTCGCTGGACCCTATGGTGTCTGAAGTGCCGCAACTGGGCAAGTTAAATTTTAATGTAGATTCTATTGCCTTAACAGCAAGCATTTCTGCCTTCCCCACAATAAACGGGGAAAGGATTTTATTGAAAATTTATCATCCGCCAAAAAAAATTGACACATTAATTTCTGATATTGAAAAAATTGACACACTTAAAGGGCTTTTGAACACACCCGGCATTATTCTTGTATCAGGCGGGGCACTAAGCGGCAAAACCCACCTTGTATATTCAATTTTGAACGATTTAACGCCAAAAAATATGATTGCAATGACGCTTGAATCCGTTGCAAAATATAAGCTTGAAAACACCTTGCAGTGTGAATTAAACGAAAGTGTCGGGTTTAATATGGACAAAGCAATGCGTTTTATTGAATTTCAAAGCCCGGATATTGTTTATTTTGAAGGAATTTCAACAAAAGAGGGGTTGGATTTTCTAACTTCGCTTGCAATGAAAAATAAAACCCTGATTACGGAATTTTTGGCAGACAATATGGAAGATTTAAGAAGAAGGTTTGACAGAAGCGAATTTTCGATGTTTAAATCCTTAATCACCTGTCTTGTTTTTATTCATAACCAGCACAGCATTGAAATTTTCGATAAATCCGCACTGGAAAAATATTTGCTCTGATTTTATCGGGCATTTAACATTGTTGCCGTTTTTAGGGAGTTTAAGGTATT
This sequence comes from Candidatus Gastranaerophilales bacterium, assembly GCA_910587375.1. Lineage (GTDB taxonomy): Bacteria > Cyanobacteriota > Vampirovibrionia > Gastranaerophilales > Gastranaerophilaceae > MGBC122484. Next base: position 7,776 of record CAJULR010000001.1, read on the forward strand.
ATTTTAAAAACAATCCTTTGAGTGTCAGGGCTTACGGGTTTTGACAGAATGGGAATTCAAATCGTCATTAGCGGGGCCGTGGCTTCCACGGTTTATGGCCGGTTTTTTCAGGCTATCATTTGGTAAAGTTTACGTTATCGAATTAAATTACCTGCTATGCTTTAGACACAGCAGCACATTGACATTTTTCTTGAAAGCGAAAAAGAAATAAAACAGACAAGCTCTGCGACAACAAGTCAGGTTACGGCGCCATACAGTGCTCAAATAAGGGCAGCGGCTGCCCGGGCGCAGCAAGTGGTACTGCCAATGCTAATAACTGCTACCCGAACGAAATATGGTCAGGCACTCCAAGTAGCAGCAACTATTACAGAGGCAACCTGAATAGTGGTACTTTCACAGTCAATACAGGTACTGTTACATACGCCCGTGGTGTGCGCTGTGTCCTGGATTTGAAAATACAGACAAAATCCATAAAAAACCCGATTAAATAAAATTTGCCATAAATTTTTAAAGATGTAAAATCTTTTTGGAGATTTGATATATGAACGTTTTTATAACAGCAACAGACACAGATGTCGGAAAAACCTATGTTTCAAGAGGAATTGTTAAAGAACTAGTTAAAAGAGGCAAAAAAACAGGCTACTTTAAACCCTTGCAAAGCGGAATCATCCCAAATATTTTGTCTGACGCAGACAATGTGGTGTCAGGAATTCAAAATCCGGCTTTTGAAAACCGGCCAGGAAATTTGACTGTGAAAAATTCTTATATCACAAAAACCCCTTGCACCCCTTCAATTTCCGCCGCAATTGACGGCGTCAAAATAAGTCTTGAAAAAATTAAAGACGATTATAAAGAACTTGAAAAAACCTGTGAAAACATTGTGGCTGAAGGCTCTGGCGGATTGTTCGTCCCCGCAAACGAAGAATATTTAATGTCCGATATTATAAAAATGCTAAATTTGCCCGCAATTGTTGTTGCAAGACCAGATTTAGGCACAATTAACCACACGCTTTTAACTCTTAAAGCCTTAAATGATTTAGAGATTGAAATTTTAGGGGTTGTGATTTCAAATTACCCCAAAAGCACGGCTTACCCGGCCATCACAACAGCGCCCCAATTAATTGAAAAATTTAGCGGAAAACTTGGCGGGAAACTGAGCGGAGGCGTGAAAATTCTTGATATTATTAAACATGGCGAAGAAGATTTTTCAAAAATTGTTGATATAATTGAATCTTAATACATTTTCTTAATATAATTGCCACAGTTTAAGGTTTTTCGATATTATTAATTTATGAAACACCCTTAAGAGTGCCAAGGCTTACGGGTTTTGGCAGATAAAGGATTCAAATCGTCATTACAGGGCCGCTAAAACAAAATTTTTGCGGTTCATGACCGTAAAAAACGGTTACCGCCCGAATAAAGTTTATGTTATCGGGTCAAATTACCTGTTATATTTTGACACAGTCGCACATTGAAAAACGCAAAACGCCTTACAGTGCCAGCGTTTGAGCAGCGGCTGCCCGGGCTCCTACGGCAGCGGCAACTGCTACCCGAACTATGTATGGTCAGGCACGGTTTACAGCGGCACAAATTACTATAACCGTTATTTGCAGAATGGCACTTTCAATAATAACTGGAATGACCATACCTTCGCTTTTGGTGTGCGCTGTGTCCTGGATTTGAATGCAACACGCTTACGGATGAACAGCCGTCATTACGAGGGAAGCGACAGCGACGAAGCAATCCAGGAAAATTCCTGCAGACCAACTGCATCCCGAACGTCGTATGGTCAGGCACAGGAAGCGGCAGTTACGACGACCACAATTTGAATAGCGGCGTATTCAAAAGCGAGTCAGCCCAGAGTGCCACTTATGCTCAGTCTGTGCGCTGTGTCCTGGATTTGAAATACAGACAGCTCTGTGACAGAGAGTCAGGTTACGGCGCCATACAGTGCAAGTACACGACAAGCGGCTGCCCGGGCTCCAACAATAACTACTGCTACCCGAGTATCATATGGTCAGGTACGCTCAACAGCGGCACAAGCTATTATAGAGGCAACTTGAATAGCGGCACCTTTAGTGCTACCGGAACTAATGATGTCACCAACGCCCGTGGTGTGCGCTGTGTCCTGGATTTGATTTTTTTTTACAACAGAAAATAACAAATCCGCGTACATCACTGCGACAAAACGCAAAACAGGTGCGGACAGCTCTGTGACGATAGTTCAGGTAAGGGCGCCTTGCGGTGCGACTGGAATACTAGCGGCTGCCCGGGCGCAAGCGGTAACAACTGCTACCCGTACATCGTATGGTCAGGCACGCTCAATAGCGGCACAAGCTATTATAACCACTACCTTGGCAGCGGTACATTCAACAATAACGGTAGCAATAGCTATACCAACGCCTTTACTGTGCGCTGTGTCCTGGATTTGAAAAAATTCAGCAATAAAAACTAATTTTCATTAGGTAAAGGGACATCAACCGAACCAACCGAGGGCGTGGGCGCCGTATTTGCCGCAGGCACCGGCGGCTGCTCGGCATTAAAAGGCTTGTTTGCAGGGCCGTTTGGAACACTTGGCTGCATTACCTTGTCCTTATCCTTGTCTTTGTCCTTATCTCTATCTTTTTGACGTCTTTTTTCTTTTTTATCAGAGTCATCCCCGTTTTGGTCTTTGTCTGATACGGAAGAATTTTCCCCAGGCAAGGGTACGTCCATATTTTCATCAATTTTTATATCGTCATCATCTTCCATTTTTTCTGTGGGCTCATCCAAAATTACAGCCTCAGCACCGCTTGTGTTAGGCCTTGGATAATCAAACACAGAATTTGGATAATTCTTAAGTGCAACTTTCATATAGTCTGCCCAAACTTGTGCAGGCATTAAACCACCTGTAATTCCAGGCAATTTTGAATTGTTGTCATTTCCAAGCCAAACCCCAGCAACAATATCAGGCGTATATCCGACAAACCAAGCGTCCCTGTAATCATCCGTGGTGCCTGTTTTTCCGGCAACTGCCCTTCCTATATTTGCAGCACGCCCCGTACCCACTTCAACTACTTTTTGAAGCATATAGGTCATTCCGGCCGCCGTATCATAGCTTATAACCTTAACATTCTTTGGCCCGGGGTTTTCATAAATTACAACCCCACGGGAATTTTCAACCCTTTCAACCGCATAAGGACGAACCCTGAAGCCGCCATTTGCAAAGGCACCGTATGCTATTACCATATCATATAATTTTACGCCGTTTGAACCGAGCGCAATTGTCATATCAGATTGAAGATGTGTTGTTATGCCCATCTCTCTTGCAGTTGCAATAACGTTTGGCACGCCGACTTTTTCAATCATTTTAACAGCAACAACGTTTGACGACACAGCTAGCGCTTGCCATACGGGCATTTTGCCTCTATACTTCCCGCCATAGTTCCTTGGAGCCCATCTGCCAAAAGAAACAGGAGCGTCATTAACAATATCGTTAACCTTTACGCCCTGCTGAAGCGCTGTTGCATATACAAAAGGCTTAAAAGAAGACCCCGGGGGCCTTACAGCATTTAAGATTCTGTCATATTGGCTTTTTTCATAGTTTTTCCCGCCAACATAGGCATAAATTTTTCCCGTTGTAGGGGAAAACGAAAAAAGAGCCATTTGGGTTTTGTCGCCTGTTAATTTTGCAGCATTCAAACGATTGTTTATAGCATTATCTGCTGCTTCCTGGGATTTATAATCAAGTGTTGTATAAATTTTTAAACCGCCCTGGGAAATATCTTCCTCGCGAAAACCGATATATTCAAGCTCCCTTAAGACAAAGTCAATAAAATATGGGGCTTTATTAAAAGAATAGATTTTCGATTTATTATTCAGGTGCAGCTCTTCATCTTTAGCCTTTTCGTACTGTTCTTTTGTGATGTAGCCTGTTTTATAAAGCCTTCTTAGAACCTGATTTCTTCTCTGTACAGACATTTCAGGGTTTTGAAGAGGCGAATAAACGCTTGGCGCCTGTGGAAGCCCTGCAATCAAAGCGGCTTCGGCCAAAGTTAATTCATTTAAGTTTTTATTAAAATATGTTTTTGAGGCAGATAGAACACCATACGTACCCGACCCTAAATAAACAGAATTCAAGTACATCTCCAGGATTTCATCTTTTGAAATCGTTTTTTCTATTCTGTGTGCGATGATTAATTCTTTAATTTTTCTATCAAA
>CAJULR010000002.1 GCA_910587375.1 Candidatus Gastranaerophilales bacterium
ATTATTAACAATAATAATTTGCACACTTGTCTTTGCAGGCAGCTTTTTAAGCCCCGCAGACGCCAAAAAAGCAAACAAGGTCCCTAAAAAAGAAAATGCAACCGTTCAATATTTAAACCTCGAATGGTGGGAAACATTTAACGACCCGCTTTTGAGCAACTATCTTCAAAAGCTTTTTGAAAATAACCATGACTTAAAAATCGCAGGGCTTAGAATTAAAGAAGAAGAACAGCTTGTAAAACAAAGCATTGCAAACGAACTTCCAAGCATTCAAATGGTTGGAAACATTGAAAGAACAATGCGGGGCGCAAGAGAACAGTTCGGCAAAGATATGGTCATTCCACATTATTCACAAACAAATATCATGTTTCCTCTAAGCGCAAGCTATGAACTCGATATCTGGGGAATAAACAGAAACAAAACAAAAAGCGCTAAAAAGGATTTAGACATTGTAAAAGAAGAAGAGCGCGCAGCATATATCAACATCACATCAAGCTTTGCTTCAATGTATTTTAACCTTTTAAAGTGCGATAAATTAATCCAAATTCAAAAAGAACTTTTAAGCTTGCAAGAAAACCTTGAAAGACTGACAGAGAAAAAATATAAATACGGAAAATGTTCAATTGATGAACTTTTAGCAGAACAAAAAAATTTAAAATACATAAAAGAAGAATTGGACACCCTAAAAAAAGAAAGAACAATTCTTGAAAATGGGCTAAAGACAATGCTTGCAGACAGTGGCGTTCAGGAAATTCAAAATATGGCAGAGCTTGAAATTCCAAACATTAAAATTCCAAACTCCATTCCCTCTGAAATCATTGAAAACCGGCCTGATTATACAATTGCAGAAAATTACCTTGAAAAAACAGGGATTGATGTAAAAATTGCAAAAAGAAACCTTTTGCCAAGGTTTATAATCTTTGGACAATTTGGCTTTAACGCATACGGGCTTTCATCCCTTTTTAACAGCGAAGGCATTCTTGCAGCCCTTGGGGTAACGCCCGCTATTGACATATTTTCAGGCGGAAGGAAACTTGCATATTTAAAATTCAACAAATATAAATTTGAAGAAGCCGGAGAATATTACAGAAAGACAATTTTAACCTCTCTTGAAGATGTAAATAATTCCCTAATTATATCAAAAACAAACACTGAAAACCTTGAAAATGCAAACGAAAGGCTTCACCTTGAAAACATTAATTTTCAAAACGAAAGCAAAAAATTTAAAGCAGGTGCCTCTACAAAGCTTGATAAAATAAGGGCACAAGAAGCCCTTTTAGCAAGCAAAAAAGAAGTTATATCTTATGAAATAAACAATTTAATTTCAGCCATAAATCTTTATAAAAGCACCGGCGGACAAAACCTTTATAAAATTCCCGCGACAGAACCTATAACGGAAACAGAAAATATCTAAGCTTAAGGGCCAAGATTTAAGGACGCCATATCCTAGGCACAAACCGGTTTTTAGAATAAAAAAAACGGCTTATAATTAAGCCGTTTGGAAATACTTGTTACGTAATTCCTCGTGTGTGAAGTGAAGGTTAGTGTGTGTTTTGGTTAGAATGTGTGTGAATAATATCTTATAATCTTGTTTTAAGTTTTGCTCTTTCCTAAAAAATAAATCTTTAATCGGTCCTTGTACATATATAAAGTATATACGTTTTCAATAATTGCCCGTTTTTACAAAACACTTTACATTTGTTTACATAAAAAACTAAGGTCCTTACGTAATGAGGGAAATTTCGGTTTTTATCAGGCATTTTTTATTAAGAAATGTTAAGCAAACATTCAAATTTGAAAACTCATCTTAACATTTCTTTATAATACACTTGTAAATTTAAAACCAAGATGATATATTAAGTATATATCTTATATATCAATTCCTCTCTATCTTTGTATTCCTAAATTCATTTTAAAATCTTTAGTCGTTGCAAATAAAAAAGAAAAGCCTTTAAATTAAAGGCGCAAGTTCCGTATGCAAAAGAAGCATTCAAAGGGCTTAATTTGTGTTGCAAAAGCAGCCAAAGGCGGGCCCAAAAGCCATCGCAAAAACAAAAACGTGTGTAAAAAGTGTCAAGGAGAAAAGATTTATGAAAAACGCTCGCTCATTAAATTTTAAAACAAGACAAACAAACTCCCTATTTAATTCAAACCTTGCAATTGATGAATCTTTAAGTTTCTACGTTAAAAGGGTTTCGAAATTTCCCGTTTTAACAGCAACTGAAGAAAAAGAGCTTGCAAGGCTTTCAGCACTTGGAAACGAGAATGCCAAGAAAAAATTAACCCAAAGTAATTTAAGGCTTGTTGTAAACATTGCAAGAAAATCAATCCACGCATCGGGTCTTTCAATGTTTGATTTAATTCAGGAAGGAAACCTTGGGCTTATGGCGGCGGTTGATAAATTCAACTGGAAATTAGGGTATAAATTTTCAACCTATGCCACCTGGTGGATTAAACAGGCAATGTTTAAAGCAATTTCAGAACAATCCCACTGTATGAAAATTCCTGTTTATATTCAAGAAACTTTGTCTAAATATAAAAAGATTAAGCATTCTTTAGAACAAAAGTACAATTGCAGCATAAAGCCTTCTGTTGTAGCAAACAAAATGGGAATTTCAGAAGAAAAAATTGATACGTTCCTTGGTGCATACACAAAAGCACTTTCTTTGGAAGCAAGCATGGATTCAAACGAAGAAAATCAGATGACATTATCTGAAATTATTGAAGATGTGAAACAAAATGTTGAAAAAACAATTGAATATGAAGATTTAAAACATGATATAAAAATTGCCCTAAACTCTTTAAAGGACAGAGAAAAAGAAGTTATAACCCTAAGATTTGGCCTTAAAGGCGAAGCCAAAAAAACACTTGAAGAAATTGGAAATATGTATGGCGTTACAAAAGAATGCATAAGGCAAATGGAAAAACGCGCAATAAGAAAAATTCACTCTTCATCCGCAGCACGCGAATTACTCTCCTGTTATGTATTTTAGCTAATTGCATTGTAATTTAAAACTTTGCATTCAAATTACTACAACTTAAAAAGAACGTGCTTTTCCTACGTGGAAACACCTTTCCTTAAAATATAATATTTTGGATGATATGTTAATTCCACCCCGTTAGAATCTGAAAAATGCTTTAAATATTCTTCCCTAAATTCTTCATATTTCTTTTTTGTCCAAAGACAGTTGGCGCTTGTGCCAACACCGGTTAATTTTATATGCTCCAAAATCTTTTGCACACTTTCAAAATACAGGGTTTCAAGCTCTTCTTCAAAATAGAGAATTTCAAACCCTGTTTTTTCTATAACAAAATCGAAATTTTCATACCTTAAGCCAAAGCCTGTTATATCCTTTATTTGAGAAAAATTTTCTTCCCCAAATGTTGTAAATGCAAGAATTCCACAAGGCGCCATAAGCCCGTTAAGTTTTGAAAAAAGTTTTTCTTTATCGTCAATCCACTGAAAAACCGCATTAGACATTATTAAATCAAATTTTTCATCAATTTTAATGTCTAAAATATCGCCCTTATAATATTTAAAAGGCTTAACATTTGTAAAATTTTCCGTTAAATCGTTCAAAAAAAGTTTCTTAAACTTTATACAAGATAAAATTTCGTCCGTTAAAAAACCAGTTCCTGCGCCGATTTCAAGAACATTTTGAAATTCTTCACCAAATTTCACGGTTTCATATGCAAGCTTTTTTGCCATTTTTCCTTGTATAATGGCATTTTTTCTATATGTATCTTTTGCTTTGATAAAATTCATTCGATTTTCTTAAATCCTTTTGGCTCGCTTTTAAACTCAATCCTCTACAATTCTAAAATCTTATCAAACGTTTCAAATTCAAAGAAAGGAAAATGCCCTGTTTCTAAAATCAGCTTATGTGGATGGTTTTCAAAAAAGGCCTCCTGCGCCCTGAATGGAAAAATTTTATCATTTTTGGTTAAAATCACAGTGTCAAACTGAAACCCATCTTCCATCTGGCACTCGCCACTTTTTGCCTTAATATTTAAAAGTTCTTCTCTTAAATTTTCCAAAGTTCTTTCTGCATGTTTTATTTCAACCCCATTGCCGCAGTTTGCATACATGTTTTTTTCAAAGTTTAAAATCGTCTGCACACTTAGGGCATTCAACATAATATTGTAAACCTTGGGGTTTATCCCGAAAACTGAATGAACCGGGCAGAAAGTGCCCGAAATTCCAACGCTTTTATTAATATTTGAAGGCAAACTTTTTGAAAGAAACGCTTCATTCATTGCCCAAACCCCGTAAGAATAGGCAATAGCGTTAATTTCAGCGTATGGTGTAAAATCAAAATATCTTAATTCTTCAAAATCCATCTTTGAATAATCGTTTATAAAAAGAATATCAGATGTTTTTGTGTCGAATGCTTCAAAACAGTTATAATCCGTATAAAACCCGCCAAAGAAAATTAAAAGCCTTGTCTTATCGTGGTTTATATGGTTAAATCTCATAAAATTTTCCTCTTTTTTATTTAACTAAATTATACCAAAAACCATAGGTAAAGATTATAAGATAAAATTCAGGTTGTAGTATAATTACAAGGTGTCTTTAAAATTTTAGACAAAGGAAGAAAAAATGAGAACCAATAAAAAATACTTAGCTTCATTTCTTTTAACTTCTATGATGATAACCGCCTTAAGCACCGCCCCAAAGGCATTTTCACAAGAAGGCGCAGACATTAAAGAAAGATACAATATTTATTATAATAATGCTGTCACTTTGTTTAAAGACAAAAAATACACACAGGCAATTAATGAATTTAAAAAGGTTTTGAGGTTTGTACCGTATGACACAAATGTAAATAATGCCTTATATACGGCATATCTTGCAAGGGCTGAATATTACCTCACCACGGAAAAACAGCCCAAAAAAGCAATTAACGATTTAAAATCTGCCCTTTTTTATATGAAATACTGGCTTGAAGGAAATAAAGCCGCAGACATAAGCAAAATTTCGGCAACAGAAACCAAACTGAACGGACTTTTAAAGTCTTATGAAAATTTAGGAACTGACGCAAAATTTAACAATGCCAAAAATCTAAGAGCCCAGGGGGAAATGGCGGCAGCAGGGTATGATTTAAATGTTTTAAAAGCTGCGGGTGGAAAATACGCTTATGACACAGCATACACGCTTTCTGATATCTATAAAAGCTTAAACAACGAACAGATGGCAATTGAAAACATTCGAACCGCAGTAAAATTGAAGCCTGAAAATGCAATGGCACATTATAAATATGCCCTTATTTTAGATGACATTAAAAACTTTGACGCAGCAAACGATGAATACTCTCTCGCCTTTAAAAATTCAGATAATTCGCCGGAAGTGCAAGAGGCACTTAAAAACCTTTGGACAGCAAGGGCTGCAACAAACTCAAAAGACGCAGAAGCTTTAATTAACCTGGGTGCACTTTATCAAAAACAAAAACAATACGATTTAGCGCGCGCCCAATATATTAAAGCTCAGGATATAAACCCAAATAACCCGGTTGTGCTTACAAACCTGGCCTCATTATATTTAGAAACCAAAAATTATCAAGGCGCGCTTGATATATATAATATGATGTTACAAAAAAACCCGAATGACCTAAAACCCTTGTTCTATAAGGCTGACGCCTATAAAAAATTAGGAGATTATACAAACGCAATTGCAGAGTATAAAAAGGTGTTAAAAATTCAAAGCGACAACATTGACGCTAAAAACGGCATAAATTCCATAGTATCAAGCCTTTCTGGCGAAAACCTTACAGCATATTTAAAAGAAGACGCGCTCAATAACCCTTACGACTACGATAAGCAGTTTAATTATGCCTACGAGCTTCATAAAAATAAAAGTTATCAAGAAGCCATTCAATATTACAAAAAAGCAATTGCACTAAACCCAAAAATGCCCGAACCTTATATTAACATTGCGCAAATTTACAGACTTCAAAATGATACAATCCATGCAAACGCGGCAATAAGCCATGGGCTTTCAAACATCCCGAATAACAAAGAGCTTCTTTCGATGAAAAACGACATTCAAACAGAAGAAGCCGGAAATTTATATAACTCTGCGGTTAAATATTTTAACGCAGGAGATTTTAAAACAGCGCTTGAAAATTATTTAAAAATTAAAATTCAAACCCCCGAAGTGTTATATTCTATAGCTTCTTGCTATTTTGAATTAAATGACAACGAAAAGGCAATTGAATATTTTAAGCGAGTACTTGAAAAAACGCCAAAAGACACAAAAGCAATGTATTTTATTGCAAATTCTTATGTAAACCTTCAAAACACACCTGCTGCAATAGAATATTTAAACAAAATTCTTGCGCTTGAACCAAACAATCAAGACGCAAAAACCGCTCTTGCAAGCTTAAAACAAGGAAGCGAGGGTAAAGACCTCGATATGGCAATAAGTTTTTATGAAAAGAAAAATTACCCTGAATGCATGACGCTTTTAGATAAAATTTTAACTTCAAACCCTAAAAATGCTTACGCGCATTATTACAAAGGCGCTGTGCTTGAAGACACAAAAAACACAGATGGTGCCATTGAAGAATACAAAAAGGCAATAAGTGCAGATTCAAACTTTTCTCTTGCCTATTATATGCTCGCAGTAGCACTTGATACAAAAGAAAAATACAATGAAGCTGTTCCGTATTACGATAAATATTTAGCCTTAAAATCCGCTGACGGCACGGAAGACGATTATACAAAATATGTAAAATCAAGATTAAAAGAATTAAAAGATTATTTGGGGCAAAAATAGCCGCTGCCTGTATTGCGGGCCCGGATTACAGGAATTTAAAACAAACACAAAGGAAGAGATGAAAAAAGATTTTGACATTAAAAATATAAAGGTAATTCAGGCGCCTTTGGCCGGGATTTCAGACATTGTATACCGAAACCTTGTGAGGTGCTATGGTTCTAAATGCCTTCTTTCAACCGAAATGCTGTCCTCAGAAGCCCTAAAAAACGTTCCAAACCCAAAAATTGCCGATTTTAAGGAAGATGAATATCCTTTATCTTTTCAAATTGTCGGCCATAAGCCAGATTTAATGGTAAATGCGGCAAAACTTTTAGAAAAACGGGCAAGCGTTATTGATATAAATTGCGGCTGCCCTGTAAACAAGGTTGTAAAATCAAATGATGGCTCCGGGCTTATGAGAACACCGGAGCTTGCCTATGAAATAGCCTCTGCCGTAAAAGAAAATATAAATATCCCAATGAGTGTCAAATTCAGGCTTGGATGGAATATGGAGCATAAAAATTTTATAGAATTTGGAAAATTAATGCAAAAAGCGGGGGCGAATTTTGTCACACTCCATGGAAGGTGTAGAAGCCAATTGTATTCAGGAGTTTCAGATTGGGCCTCTATAGCAGAGCTTAAAAAAGAACTCGATATTCCTGTTTTTGCAAACGGGGACATTAAAACCGTGGAAGATGCGATAAAATGCCTGGAAATTACAAAAGCAGACGGCGTTTCAATCGGAAGAGGAATTATGGGAGATTTCACTCTGCCTTTTAGGACTGAACATTTCTTTAAAACCGGCGAAATTTTGCCCGAACCTGAATTGGATGAAAAAATCGATATGCTAATTAAACACATTGAAGATGAAATTGAGCTTCGGGGTGAAGTTAACGGCATAAAATTTATGAGAAAATTTTACGGTTTTTATATATCAAAGGTAAAAAATGCGTCAAAATACAGACAGGTTTTAGTGACACTTGAAAGTTATAAAGAAGTAAAGAAGGCACTTTATGACATACTTTGTTTACATGCTTGAAACGCAAAGGGGAACAATTTACACAGGAATTACAACCGATGTTCAAAGACGATATAAGGAACATCTTGAAGGTCTGCACAAAAAAGGAGCCAAAGGCGCAAAATACACAAACGCAAATAAGCCCGTAAAGCTTCTGTACAAAAAAGAATACGAAACAAAATCGGAAGCACTAAAAGAAGAGTACAGAATAAAGCAGCTCACAAGAGGGCAAAAGCTTTTGATGACAAAAGACACAGACCCCTTGCCAAAAATTACACAAGAACAATTATCTTAGCAAATCACCTTTTAGGGTAATGTTAAAACTTGGCCATATTAAATAAAATTAAAAACAAGGTCAAAGCAAAAGGAATAAAAAAAAGGGAGTTTTCAAAACCCCCATTTCCCCATTAAAATCTTTTTCATCACTTCATTTGAATACATTGTAACATAAAAAACTTATGCTGCAAACTTTTTGTACTCAATTTTCCTCTAATACTCTATGCCTCTTCTGGCCATAACTCCTATATCAAAATAGTGCTTAACAGGCTGCATTTCAGTAACAAGGTGAGCCATAGCAACAAGTTCCTGATGAGCTCTTCTTCCTGTTAAAACTATCTCTAAGCTTCTTGGTTTGTTTAATAGTGCATTTTTAACGTCTTGAACCTTTATCATGCCAAGGTCAATACAAACATTAATTTCATCTAAAATAATAAGTCCGTATTTGCCGCTTGCAATTGCATTCTTAGCAAATTCCCAGCCTTTTTTGGATTCTTTATAATCATCCATATTTAAATTATGGGAATAACAAACTCTGTCTAAACCAAACTGAACAACTTCAAGGTTGTCTGCAAAACGTCCGGAGGATGCGATTTCACCATATGTTGTACCCTTATCACCCTTTGCAAATTGAATAATTAAGACCTTCCAGCCATGGCCTAATGCCCTGAGAGCCAAGCCTAAACTGGCTGTCGTTTTACCCTTTCCGTCTCCTGTGTAAATTTGAATGTATCCGTTTTCTAACACGTTTCCTCCAACAAAGGAACAATTAATTGTTCTTCTAACACTATCTATAGTAAACTAAAAGGCTAATAAAAGGCAATTGATAATTAAAAAACTTTATCTAACTTTAGTATTTTACACTTGTAGAATACCGATTTAATCCTGTTTTTGGTGTATTTAACATACAGCAAACAAATTTTACAATTACAATTCTTCAACATTCTTAATGAATACTTGAAACCTTGAAGTCATGGTAAAACTACCCTGATTTAAATAAATAATCAGGTTAAATTTTATTAAGCTATTTGTTGACTATTTTTAACAAAAAATCCCCATTTTCCATGCTTTATTTTCTTTTTTAAACCGGTTCAGCATGCCAAAAAAATATTTTAAAACATTTGAAGCCCGCAAATAAAAATGCAGAGCTTCAAACAGATATTAATCAAATATAAAAACTAAACTACATCAAAGGAAGTCTGAATAATCCGGGCATGCCGGGCCTTGCAATCCTTACGATACAAAAAGCAGACTCTTCGCCTTCCGTACAGTTATTCAATACGCCCTTACCATATTCAACTGCCTCATTATATTTATTTGTATCCTTATATTTATCAGGGTTCATATTTCTATACTTATCACACTCTTCTCTTGGAAGCATATTGTGTCTGCCGCCCTTACATGCCGCTTCTTTATAGCTTACCCCAAGAAGCTCTGTTGAAGATTTTCTATCATCAGGGTTGTCTGGGTCAGAATAGCTTCTGTATAAATTATATGAAAACGGATAATTTGTTTCCTGCCAGTTTGCAACAGTGCCAAAAGTTGGCATGTTTTGGGCAACACAACGGTCTTTGTAGTTGCTTGCAGATTCTTCAGAATGTTTTTCGCTTGAATAAAGGCCGTTAGAAGCAGCGCTAACACCGCCATCTCCACAAAAACCGGGAACTATCTCGCCGCCAAGCTTATAAATTCTTATAGGAAACTGGTCTTCACCAATTTTATTCGGCCTGTCGTTTCCGTTTACATCAATAAAAACTTGTTTATAAAAATCATTTTCATCCGTTGCATTAAATGTATCTTCACTGCCTTCGGTTGAAGCGCCTTTTACAATTCTTATCCAGGGAGATTCAAGGTGATAATATGCAACCATATTTGAGGCCTGAAAATTTGGAACTCCGGCATTTTGCCCCTTGCCATCGCCTGTTGGAAGTTTAATATCATTATTTGTGCCGCTATTGTATTTACAATTAACTTCCCCTAGAACTGTAAAAGCATTTGCAACCTCAAAACAATATGGGTCGTCTATATTGCCTTCGGTTGGAACGCCGCCTTTGTAATCTCCGGGGTTCATATTATAAACCTCAAGCATTTTTGGAACCGCAGTCACTGCGTCAGGAAGCCCCTGGTTTGGCTCACACCCGTATACATCATACGGCACAGAGCCCGTATTTTTATTACATTTATCTATAATTTCAAAGTTTGCAGTCCTTAAATTTTTAACGCCTGCATAGGCAAAAGGCCCAACCAAAAATTTCTTCGGCTTTAAGGATTGAATTGAAATACCCACAAGAATTGCAAGCGCAATCATTGCAACACATAATTCAACCATAGTCCAGCCCCGCTTAAAGGTCACACCGGGAGCATTTTTAAGGTTTTTATCTTTTTTCATATCTTTCCCTTATAAATTCTAAACAATTCTGATAGCTTGAAAATTCTTTAATTCTATCTGTCACATTCCCAATTATATCATTTTTTAGAAGTTTCTTGCAATCAATTGAAAGGACGGTCTTGTTATTAACAGCACAAATTAAAATACCCGCCTCAAGCGCAGACAGCACTGCTTTTGAACCCAATGCACCAGATGGAACAATTAAACATTTAACTTCATCCCTTGAAACGCTTTCTTCAACATCTAGCTTAGTAACAGTCATAGCAACGTTTGGGCTTACGATATGCGGCGCCATTGAAAGCCCGTCTAAAATACAGGGTAGATAAGTTGAAGAGATAAATTCTGACGCAACTTTGTAATTCACCCTTTTAAAAGTTATATCAAGCCCTGAAAAAGCAGGGGAGTGCGCCACGGGGCATATAAATTCTTTTGTTAAATAATGGGAAATAACAGCTTCAATTCCCCCAATCGGGTCAACTCCGTTTCCTTCTTCATAATTTACATCTTCACACTCATCATTAAAATAACAAACAACAGCAAGCGCTTCACATCCCTTATCCAGAAGCTTTTTTGCCGCTTTTTGAAGTGTTTTTTCGTTTTCAATCCTTCCTGTTGAAATTCCGGTATCATCAATTGAAAGGCTTACCCCCACGGGTTCTTCCGTTATTTCAAAATAAGGAATATCATACCCTTTTACAACCTTCATAGCTTCAATTGTGTTAATATGAAGGTTTAAAACCCCATCAGGAATTGATTTATCAAAAATAACTCCGATTTTATTAAAGCGCCCAACAGGTTTTAGGTTAATTTTTCCGGCAAAAAATTCGTCAAAGGCATAACCTTCTGCATAGAGCATATTTTCATTTATTGCACTCAAAATGCCTGCATTTACAACGTTTGGATTTAAAATAACTTTAAAATGCTTTGAAAATTCTCTTGCAACAAAACCAGCATCCCCTGCATAGCCGCCAATTTCAGCGCCAACTCCCGTTGGAATTGAAAGCGCAATAATATTTTTTTCACCCGCCTGGTTTTTAGAAAAAAAGTCCAAAGGGTCGCTTTTTAAACTGTTTTCAACCCCAAACTCTGTCATACAACCCCTTCTACTTGTGCTATATCTATAAAAAGACTTTCAAGCACAACCTTTGGGCTCATTGAAGCCCTAAGTCTTCTTTTGGCCTTTTGAATAAGGACAATGTGGCGGTTAAACACCTCAAAGGCCGCATTGTTGCTCACATTCCCTTTCAAAAGAGAAAGCGCATATTCTTGAAAATCGTTCAAAAAATCAAAAACATCAATGTTTTCAGCCTTTAAAAGGGTTTCAATTTCAACAGAAACCTCAAGCGCGTCTTTAAGATTAAGGTTTGGATAATTCCTTAAAACGCTTGACAAGCTTGATAAAACATCTCCTTTTGCCCCGGCTTTTAGTGTTTTTCCTGTTAATTTGAACACATTAGAGCGGGAAACAATTGTGGATATTAAGTCTTCACGGTTTTGTGTTAAGAAAATAAAAGTTGTTCTTTTGGGCGGCTCTTCAATGGATTTTAATAAGGAATTTGAAGCTTCAGCCTTAAAAACCTTTGAATTTAAGGACATTGGCGTCCAGTTTTCTTCAGGAAAATCAAACCCTAAATCCTTATATTCTTCAACCCGCGCCGTTTCAAGCGCGCTTCTTTGCTTCACCCTTGCATCACAAAAAATAAAAACCCTATGATAATCACTTGTTTCCCTTAGAGATGAGGTTATTTTTTTTGCCTGGTTAATTGATATAACAGTTTTTGAGGCGTCGTCTTTAAAATTTATGGGCGACACAATATTTACGCTTGGATGTTTCACATCCTTTATCCAAGAACAGTTTATACAGGTGCATTCCGGGTTTTTCGCCCCTTCTGTGCAGTTCAAAACCCTTGCAAGCTCAAATGAAAACATATACTGCCCAATAATATCAAGCCCTTCAAAAACAATCGATTGCGGAAACTTTTCAACATCATTTTCAATTAACGTTTCAAAATAATTTGAAACAAAAGGGAATTTTTCTTTTAAAATCGGGTTAATTGAGGCCATTAGATAACACCTCCAAATTTTTCCGCCACACCCGGATTTTTATCAAAAAGTGCACATTCAAAAGCAAGCAGGGGTTCTTTTTGCCCGCTTTTAATTTGATATTCAGCCTCTGTTAAAGCCTGTTTTACCCTTACAAGTTCCTTTAGAGAAATTGCCCCTAATTTTTCAATACTTTTTTTTACGGCATACTCATTTTGCCCGGTTTTTCTTGCAATATCAAAACTCGACATTGAATTTGCATAAACCTTTGTCATTAAAAGTTTTGAAAAAGAACTCTGCAAAAAGGCTAAAATCTCCAAATAATGTGATTTATCAAGCATTTTTGAAATTTCTAAACACGCACTTGAATATTGGGCTTCAAGAATTAAATCGTTAATTAAAAATACATTCCTGCCTTCTCCCCCAGCCTCTTTTACGGCATTTTCGGTTATAACTTTTTCAGGGTGAATTATAAGCTTTATTTTTTCCAGCGCCGTGTTTAAATCCCTTAAAGAAGGTCCCACCTGCCTTATGATTGAAGTTAAAACATTGTTATCAGCTTTCAAACCGGCTTTTTGCACCATAGTTTTTAAAACGGGAAGAATTTTATACTCTTCATAAGCCTTAAATGCACTAAATTCCTGAATACTTCCTGCCTTTTGAACAGCTTTATAGAGCTTTTTTCTTGAATCCGGCTTTTTCCTATCCCCCTTTTCAATAGGGCAGGTTAAAATTATATGCACCCTATCTGACACCAAATCAAGCGCCTTTATGACCTCATCTGTTTGTTTATCATCAAGCTTTACTTTTTTTGTTGTTTCAAGAAAATATTTATCCGCCCTTATTTTATAAACAATATCCCCAAACATCATAGGCTGGGCCCGAAGAGCGCCAATCAAGGTTTTAAAATCCGGATTATCAAGGCACCTGTAATTTAGGGGCGAAATTTCACTCCCGCCTTCAGGGTTTAAAACCCCGTTTTTAATATTATTTATTTCATTTTCAAGCGTAAAATCTTCATCGCCCCAAAATAAATATACAGGCATTTTTGTTTCCTTGTTCCATAGCGGTTTTAGGCACTATAACGCGCCAAAACCCTTTAGCTTTCAATCAAAAGGCTTGCACCAATTACCCCTGCCGTATTTCCAAGCTCCGCAGGAACAATTTGAACAGCGCCCGCCTGAATCGGCATAGCTCTTTTTGCAACAACTTCCCTGATTGGATTAAGCAAAATGTCCCCAGCGTCCGCAACTCCGCCCCCGATAATCACTTTTTCAGGGTTTAGAAGGTTAATAACAGATGTTAAACCAAGGCCAATAATTTCGCCTATTTTTCTATAAATTTGTTTTGCAACGACATCCCCTTGTAAAGCTGCCTGCGCCACAATATAGGGGCTTAATTCTTCTGTTGCAAGTTCTTTAAATTTAGAAGATTTTCCGCCCATAATATATTCTTTTGCCATTTGAACAATTGCAGGGCCTGAAGCATAAGCTTCAAAACATGCAAAATCTCCGCACCCGCAAAGAGGCCCATCGCCCATAGAAAGCTTAATATGGCCAATTTCACCCGCAGCATTTTTTGCACCGCGCGCAAGTTTTCCGTTTATAACAAGGCCGGAACCTATTCCTGTGCCCACTGTAATACAAACTAAATTTGTACAGCCTTTGCCAGCGCCATATTTTAATTCGCCCAAAGTCGCCACGCGAACGTCATTATCAAGGCGTGTCGGAATTCCAAATTCTTTTTGCATAATTTCTGCCACGGGAATATCAACCCAGCCGGGCATATTCGGTAAAAGCCTTACCACGCCTGCCTGATAATCAATTTGGCCTGGGAAACCAAAGCCAATTGCTTCAATTGTATCTTTTGTTTCGTTTGTTTCTTTCATTAAATCTGAAATTGCAAGCTTAATATTCCCCAAAGTGTGTTCATAGCCCATATCTGCACGGGTTGGCGTTGTGTTTGAATAAACAATCTTACCGTCTAAATCAACAAGCGCAATTTTAATGTTTGTGCCGCCAATATCCACGCCTATTCTGTATTTTTTCATAAAAAATCTCTCCCCCATCTCATATAATAATTTGTGAAAAAATTATACCATAAACCCCACATTTCACGCCAATAATTAAAATGTTTAAGTTTTTGTAAAGTTATGTAACAAAAGAAGGTTTAAGTGAAATTCAATAATTTTTATATACTTTATATATATGTAAGACGAAGTTAAGTGAAAGTAAGATAAATGGCAGTTACACCAACAGACAGCATAGATAAAAAATTGGCTCAAATGTACGCCACAAAGGTAACCGTTAACCTTGACGCCAAATCAACATTATCTCCAAATGATTTTTGGAGCTCAATGGAATTAATCGCTCTGAATAACAAAGCAGTTATGAATTTCAGACGTAAATAAAAGATGTTATCATTAAATTGATGGATTATGGAGTAGAAAAAAAATCCCGCCCTTATTTTAAATAAGGCGGATTTTTTTATGCACATTTTTTAAAGCACACTCGAACTAGCTTGACCCTTTGTTTTTGTGGTAAAATTTTGTATACATAAAAACGTTTAAAAGAGGAAGAATTTATGGAAGAAAAAGAAATAAAAGCCCAGGAATTGCACACCTTAAGGCACTCCTGCTCTCATATTATGGCGCAGGCCGTACAAAATTTATACCCGAATGCAAAGCTTGCAATTGGCCCTGCAATTGAAAATGGCTTCTATTACGATTTTGATATCGAAGGCGTGACACTTAATGAAGAAAGCCTTGCAGCTATTGAAAAAGAGATGAAAAAACTCATTGAATCCGATTTAAGGTTTGAAAAATATATAATCCCTGATGTTCAAAAACAAATTGATGAATTTAAAGCCCAAGGCGAAATATACAAGGCAGAACTTTTAGAAGAACATAAAAACGACAACCCAACCTTGTATTTAACAAAAGATAAGGACGGAAATGTTTTATTTAACGACCTTTGCTCCGGTCCACACCTTGAGAACACAAGAAAAATCAAAGCTTTCAAGCTTTTATCCGTTGCAGGCGCTTACTGGAGAGGCTCTGAAAAAAACAAAATGCTGCAAAGAATTTATGCAACAGCATTTGCTTCAAAAGATGAGCTAAAAGAATATTTAACAATGCTTGAAGAAGCTAAAAAAAGAGATCACAGAAAGCTTGGCAAAGAATTGGATTTATTCTCCGTGCACGATGAAATCGGCGCAGGGCTTGTTCTTTGGCACCCAAGCCTTGCTTTAGTCAGAGAAAACATTGAAAACTATTGGAGAGAAGAACACAGACGCCGCGGATATGTTATCGTTAACACGCCGCATATCGCAAAAACAAAGCTATGGGAAGTTTCAGGCCACATTGACCATTACAGAGAAAATATGTTCTTTGTGCAAAAAGAGGATGAAAACGACGAACAATTCATTATTAAACCGATGAACTGCCCGTTCCACATTTTAATTTATCAGGCGCAGCGCCGCTCTTACCGTGATTTGCCAATCAGAATGGCAGAACTTGGCACAGTTTACAGACGCGAAAAATCCGGCGCATTGGGCGGCCTCACCCGCGTTCAAGGTTTCACACAAGACGATTCCCACATTTTCTGTACGCCGGAACAACTTGTTAACGAAATTAACGAAATTATAGACTTTATTTCTGATGCAATGAAAATTTTCAAAATGGAGTTTGAAGTTGAACTCTCAACCCGCCCTGAAAGCTATGTTGGCAGCCTTGAAAATTGGGATAAGGCAGAAGCCGGCTTAAAAGAAGCTATGGAAAAACGCGGAATGAAATATGAAGTAAACGAGGGCGACGGCGCGTTTTACGGCCCAAAAATCGACTTTAAATTTAAAGACGCCATCGGAAGAACATGGCAATGTGCTACAATCCAGCTGGATTTCAACCTTCCTGAAAGGTTTAACTTAAAATATCAGGATAAAGACGGCGAACTTAAAACCCCTGTAATGCTTCACAGGGTTGTATTTGGCTCTATGGAAAGGTTCCATGGCATATTGATTGAACATTTTGCAGGCGCCTTCCCTGCTTGGCTTGCACCGGTTCAGGCTGCGGTCGTGCCAATTGCAGACAGACATACAGAAGCCTGCGAAGCTGTATTTAAAAAGTTAAAAGACAGAGGAATTCGCGTAACGCTTGACGATAGGTCTGAATCTATGAATTATAAAATAAGGGATAATTTGCAAAACAAAAAAATCCCGTATGTGCTTGTTTTGGGGGACAAAGAAATTGCCGACAACACGCTTGCCGTGCGCGCAAGAGGCAGAGGCCCGATTGGCACATTTAACACTGAAGATTTCATAGAAAAACTTGAAAAGGAAATTCAAACCAGGGGCAAAAGCATTGTAGAATAAGCCTTTTGGCCCGCATTAAAACTATAGAAAAAATGCTTTAAAGGGGCTGCGATTTGCATAGCCCCTTTAATAATACAATAAGAGGAGTTTAATTGAAAAAACACGTAAAAAAATGGCTTGAAAACAGCTATATAGACGAAAAACAAGCAGAAATCATCCTTGCAGATATCATTGAAGAAGAAAAAAGAAACGCCCGCCTTGCAATGAATATCACCCTTTACACAATTGGCGCAGTTTTAATCGGAATTGGCGTCATAAGCTTTATTGCAGCAAACGATTGGATTTTAAGGCTTTTTGCTTCAAGGTTTGCAAAGATTTTTACTTCTTTGTTTGTGACATTTGGCTGTTTTGGCCTTGGATATTGGTTTTCATACGTAAAAACCGGGTTCAAAAGGCTTGGTGGCGTTTTAATTTTCCTCTCAACCCTTTTAATTGGCGGAGTTTGGGCGCTCATTGGGCAAATTTATAACTTGCCCACAGAAAACAACTGCGGCATTCTTTTCCTTTGGCTTTTAAGTGTCTTGCCCGTCGCGTTTTTGTTTAACAAAAAGAATATCAACATCCTTTCAATCATACTTTTTATCATTGCATACTTCAACATTCCAAATGTTTACGATACACTGGCACACCTTTCCCCAGTTGTTTTTGCGCTTATTTTGTATAATTTTGCAAACATACCAGCGATAAAAAACCATTATCCCCATTTTACCCCTGCATACAAAAGCATATCCACATTTGTATTGTTTTTTACCACACTTATTATGTTTTGTTCAGACATGCTTATAGATAATTACAAAACAATCTCTACCCCTGCCATTATAATACTTGCAGCATTTTTAATTTTTGCCTTAATAAACTTCACACTGAATAAAAAAAGCGATACCTTAAACGCTGAAACAGTGATTTTATCAGGCATTCCTATATTCTATACAATTTTTGGCATAAATATTATAAACCTTGAAGTTGCAGCCATCGTAAACACTATTGGTTTAAATATAGTCCTTATTTCAATAATTTGGGCATTTTATCATTTTGGTTACAAAACCCAAAATACAAGTGCTGTTGCCGGTGCAAATTCCTTTATACTAGCCTATATAAGCGTTCTATATTTTAAAATAAGCTACAACTTCCTTGACAAGGCGCTTTTCTTCTTCCTTGGCGGTGTAATTCTTCTTTCCTTAGGAATTTACCTTGAAAAACAGAAAAAAGGCTTGAAAAAACAAAAAACAGGAGGCAATACAGATGAGCAATAAAACAAAAACCCTTATTATACTTGGCTTTTGGCTTATTCTTGCCCTGTTTTTTGTTGCCATAAACGAGAAAATTTTTATGACAGGAGATGAAATCCGCCTGAAAGTGCGTCCTGTAGACCCAAGGGACCTTTTAAGAGGCCAATATGTGGTGCTAAACTATGATATTTCAAATGTTGATGTAAAAAATAATACAGATTTTAAAAGAAAAGACAGAGTCTATGTCACCTTGCAAAAAGAGGGGGAAATTTATATATTTAAAGAAATTTCAACCTACAAACCAACAAAAAGCCCTTATATAAAAGGCCAGGTCGATTACATACGCTGGAATTACGGCAAAGACAATGATTCTAAGACTTTAAATATCAAATACGGCATAGAAAACCTGTTCACAAAGGAAAAAGAGGCAAGAGAAATCGAAAAACGCCTTGCAAAAGGCGGAATTGCCGTAATCAAACTTGACAAACAAGGCAGAGCTAAGGTTTTAAGAGTAGAATAGGATACAATAGGGTGAAATAAATTCCTGCAAACAATGTTTGGCGGAAAAGTTCGCTCAGCAATAAACTCTGTACGCAATTTTTAGGCCGGGTTGCAAACTATCCTCTTGAGAAAACCTCAAGCTCCAGCGGATTTTCAACCTTCATAGGGTTAAAATATGCAGCAGACGCCACCATTGCAGCATTATCCGTACAATATTTCATCTTTGGAGCAAAGACAGAAAAACCGCCGCACTCAGGTTTTTCAAGTTCAAATAATTTCTCTCGAAGCCTTGAATTTGCAGCAACCCCGCCCGCAAGAACAACTGTTTTTGAACCGTTTTTCTTTGCAATTTTTACAGTTTTATTAATTAAGGTTGATGTAATAGTTTCCTGAAAACTCGCGCACACATCATTTATAGGAATTTCAGTGCCTTTAAAACCCTGAACAAGACGAAGCACGGCAGTTTTAAGCCCCGAAAAACTAAATTCATCATCCCCAACCCTTGCTTCAGGAAGCTTAAATGCGTGTCCATTGCCGCTTTGCGCCAATTTATCAAGCTGTATTCCGCCAGGATAAGGTAAACCAAGCAGCCTTGCCACCTTGTCATACACCTCTCCTGTGGCGTCGTCAATCGTGGAGGCCTCAATTGAAGATTCTCCATAATCCGAAACATTGATTACCTGCGTGTGTCCGCCAGAAACCAAAAGGCACGTAAAAGGCGGCTTTAATTCCGTGTCAATAAAATTGGCGCAAACATGCGCATTTAGATGGTTTACAGGAATATAAGGCTTGTCATACACAAGGGACATTGTTTTTGCCGCATTCAACCCGACAAGAAGACAGCCTACAAGCCCGGGGCCTGCAGTTGAAGCGAACGCGTCAATCTCTTGAGGCTTAATTCCACTCTGCGCAAAGGTTTCCTCAATTACAACATTAATAGCACTTAAATGCTCCCTTGCTGCAACCTCCGGCACAACACCGCCAAAGGCTTGGTGCGTCTTAATTTGTGAAGCGACAACATTTGAAATCACTTCCCTTCCGTCTTTTACAATTGCACAGGCTGTTTCGTCACAGCTTGTTTCTATACCAAAAATTAGCATAATTTTACACTTCTTTTTTCATATTATAGCAAATTCCTGCCTCTTTCATCCTTGAAAGCGCCTTTTGAAGCACATCTACAGGTTTTGTAAGGGCAATTCTAAAGAATCCTTCTCCGTATTTGCCGTAGCCATTTCCCGGGGGCACAACTATAGCGGCCTTTTCAAGCATTACAGTTGCAAACTCTTCGCTTGTAAAGCCTTCAGGGCAAGGAAGCCAAAGATAAAAAGTTGCCTTTGAAGGCTTAACATTCCACCCCAATTCGGCCAAACCTCGCTCCATCACTTCTTTTCTTTCTTTATACATAGCATTAAGGCGCTCTATTTCAGACTTTGGAGCCTTATATGCTTCAACAGCAGCGTCTTGAATTGCCTTAAATACGCCTGAATCTATATTGTTTTTAATTGTACCCAAGGCTTTGATTGCGTCTTTATTTCCGGCAATAAAGCCAACCCTCCAGCCTGTCATATTGTAAGATTTTGAATGGGAGAAAAATTCAATTGCAACATCCTTCGCCCCTTTTGCCTCCAAAACAGAAGGCGCCCTGTAGCCATCATATGTCATTTCGCAATATGCCTGGTCAGAACACAATAAAATATCGTATTTTTTACAAAAATCTACAGCTTTTTGGTAAAATTCCAAGTCGCAAACAGCGCCTGTCGGGTTGTTTGGATAGTTTAAAAACATAAGTTTTGCAGCGCGCGCCACATCTTCAGGGATTTTATCAAAATCAGGCAAGAAATTATTTTCCGCTAGCAAGGGCATAGAATAAGGCTCTCCGCCAGCTAAAATTGTAGCGTTTTGATAAACAGGATACCCCGGGTCCGGGCAAATTGTAACATCCCCAGGGTCAACAAAAGCAAAGAAAACGTGCGCTATTGCTTCTTTTGAACCAATGTTTGCCAAAACTTCAGTTTCAGGGTCTAGTTCCACGCCAAATCTTTCCCTCATCCAATGTGCACTAGCCTCTCTAAAGCTTTTTGTACCGTTGTACGGCGGATAATCGTGATTTGCAGGATTGTCAATTGCCTTATGCATAGCGTCCACAACCGTTTGAATTGTCGGCGTATCAGGGTCACCCACGCCCAAAGAAATTATATCTATGCCTTTCGCTTTTGCTTCGGCGATTTTAGCGTCTATTCTTGCAAATAAATATGGTGGAATTCTATCCAATCTTTTTGAAGTGCGCATTGTATATTTCTCCTTTTTTGTTATAATACATAGTATCATGAAAAAACTAATTACTACATGCTTAATATTTATGTTTGTTTTGTTCATGGACATTACCCCAAAAGCCAATGCCCAAGGCAATTCTAACGCCACTGTATATTACAATCAGGGGATTGATTATTACAATTCAAATGAGATTCAAAATTCGATAAATTCATTCAAAAAAGCAATCGAAATTGACCCCAAATTTTACGAAGCATATTACAACTTAGCTAAAATTCAAGAGTCATATAAATATTATAATGACGCAATTTCAACTTTTGAAAAATTGATTGAAATCATGCCTGAAGATTATGAGAGCATGTTTAATTTGGGCAATTTGCTTTACAAGCGCGGATATTTAAAAAAATCTTTAACTTATTTAGACAGAATTCCAAACTATTCAGAATATTTTGCACAGGCAGAAAAACTGATTGACGTGGTTGAAAAAAGACAGGTTGAAGTTGCGGAAGAACAAAAGCTTAAAGAAAACACTTTAAAGAAAAGTTCTCTGTTTGAAAACATTCAAGCGCCCTCCGGCGTTGCCGTTGATAAGCAGGGAAATGTTTATGTGGCAAGCTTTTCGCAAAACGCTGTTTATAAAATTACCCCGGAAAACGTTAAAACAACGTTTATCGGGCCAAACAGCCTTGGCGGCCCGGTTGGAATTGCAATAGACGAGGATAGCAATATCTATATTGCAAATTATACAAAAGGAAATGTCATAAAAGCGGCGCCTGACGGCAAAACAAACGTTTTACTTTTGGTAAAAAAACCATATTGCCTTAATGTGGATGATAAAAACCACAAGCTTTTAATTACAGAACAGGAAAAAAACACTGTGATTAAATTTGATTTAGTAGAGTAAGAGCTTGCCCGCAATATATACGGCGCAATAATATCTGTAACTATGCCACCCTTAAAGTAAGTCCAAGTTCTTTCAAAATCTTTGCAAGGGTTCTTATTTTAGGCTCTTTTTTACCATTTATAATATTATAAAGACCCATTTTGCTTAAATCCACTTTTCTTGCAAAACCTTGAATTGTATCTCTGGATTTAATTACAAGCTCAAGAGAATAACAAAATACACTAAAGTCTCCATCTTCAAGATACTCTTCGAAAGCAAATCTTAAATATTCTTTTAACTTTTCTTCCGTGTTAAATATTTCGCAAAAGCCCTCTTCGAACGAAACTGAATTTTTATATTTTTTATTCATTATTTTGTCTCCAAATTTCTAAATATTCTTTCGCTTTTTCTATGTCTTTACTTTGAAATTTTTTATCGCCGGCATTTAATAATAACACTATAATGTCACCAACTTCTGCAAAATAAATTCTATAGCCGCTTCCAAAATTAAACCTTAGTTCTGAAATATCTTCATCAAGCTTTTTGCAATCGCCAAAATTACCATTTAATTTAATTCTTACAAGCCTGCCATTGATTCTCTTTGCAACCGATACGTCAAGTTTTTCCAACCACTCGATTACGATTTTCTTACCATTTGTGTGTTGATAATATCTTATTTCCTTCATTATCTATAATAGTAAACTATGGTTTACTATTTGTCAAGATTCAGCGCCCAATAAGCTTTTCGACATCACGAATGACAACTTGCAGAGCCCTGTCTGTTAATAAATCTTTTTTCAACTTCTCATAAGAATATAAAATCGTTGTATGGTTTTTATTAAAAACTTCTCCAATTGAAGGAAAACTCATATCTAAAATTTCGCGCGTTAAATAAATTGCCGTCTGGCGTGCATTTTTAACCTCTTTAGAGCGCGAAGTTGAAACTATATCTTTCTTTGAAACTCCAAAATATTCGCCGCACTTTTCAATAATAATTTCAGGCGTAATCTTTTTTGCCCCGTCATTCAAGCCTAAAATTTCCTTCGCAGAATCCACCGTAAGCTCAATTCCTTTAATTGAAGCATAAGCGCTTACTTTGTTATATGCTCCTTCAAGTTCTCTGACGTTATTATCAAAAGTGTCGGCCAAAAATTCCGCCACATCTTTTGAAATTTCAAAGTTCGACCTGACTGCGTGCTTTTCAATAATTTCTACTCTTGTTTTAAAATCAGGCACAAGCAAATCCACCATAAGACCCCATTCATACCTGCTTTTCAATCTATCGGGTGTGTTTTTAAAAGATGAAATTGGCCTGTCTGAGGCAAAAACAATCTGTTTTCCTGCATGAAAAAGCGCGTCAAATGTGTGAAAAATCTCTTCTTCTGTCCTTTTTTTGCCCTCTGCAAACTGAATGTCGTCTAAAAGCAAAACATCCACATTTCTGTATTTATCCCTGAATTTCTTCATCTTCTGGGTGGATTCCTGCCTGTTTAGACAAGATTCAACAAGCTGGTTTGTAAATTCTTCTGCCTTTGCATATTTCACCTTTAAATCAGGAAAATTTTTTAAAATACTGTGTCCAATTGCTTGCATTAAATGTGTTTTGCCAATCCCCACAGAACCTGTTATAAACAAAGGGTTAAACTTTTGCCCCGGCGCTTCAGACACCTGTTTTGCCGCATTATAAGCCACAAGTGAATTATCCCCGACAACAAAATTTTCAAACGTATATTTTAAATTCAGAGCACAAAAAGACTGCATTTGCTTTAAATTATCAATCTGCTCTTTCATTAAAACAATGTGTTCAGAAGGCTTTTCCTTTTTCTTTGGCGCCTTTTTAACGTTTGATGGCACAAATATTAAATTTACAGGCAAATTTTCACCTGCAATAAGGTTTATGGCGTTTTGAATTTCGGATAAATATTTTTGATTTAAAAAAGAAACCCCAAAAGACTGGTCACTCTTTAAAACAAGGTGATCTTTTTTAAAAAATTCTTCATTTTCTTTTGCAGGAATAATGGGTAAAATCCAGGGTTCATACGTGGAATTTGGTATTTTTTCTTTTAAAATCCCCTTTGCTTCTTCCCAAATTTCTTCATAATTTTTATAAGGCAAAGCCGTCATTACTAAAAACCAATCCTTTTCCTAGCTTCCTTTTTGTAAAATTTTACTACAAAAAAATATTGTAGTAAAATTAAGAAATATAAAATATTTTTTACGGGGAATTTCGAGGAGAATAATGGATTATTCAAAACTTTTTGATATGGCAAGAGAATTTTATGCCGATTTTTCATACAACAACAAAAAAGGAAAGGCAATCATTCCTTTAAGATACTTTTTTGAATTAACATACAGGTGCAATTTAAATTGCCCGTATTGCTATGTAGGTTCAGACCGCAAAAAAAATGAAATGGCAACGGAAGATTGGTTTAATATTATAAAACAAATTCCAAGATATTCCTTTGTAACCCTTGTTGGCGGGGAACCTTTGGTGCGTCATGATTTCAAAGAAATTCTTTTTGAAACATCAAAAAGGGTTTTTGGGAAATTAAACGTCGTGACAAACGGAGTGTTGATAAATGATGAAATAATTGACGCCTTTATAAAATCAAACATGATGCTTTTATCTGTTTCAATTGATGGTTGGGGCAAAAACCACGATTTAAACAGAAACAGAGAAGGCATTTTTGATAGAATTACAAAAAACCTTGAAGCGCTTAATTATAAAAGAATGAAACATAACAACAAACCGATGGTTGATATTAAAACAATCGTTTTAAATAATAACATTGACGACCTTTTAAAACTTTATGAATACACAACAGAAATGGGTTTTGAATTTTTAAGCGTATCTTTCCTTAGAAATAATGACTTAAAACAAAATTCGGTTCTAAAGGATGAATTTGAACCTGTTTTCTATGAACCCGATTACCCAATTCAGCCTTATTTTGATGTAAACCATTTTGAAGAAGTTTATAGAAAAATAGATAAAATGAGTAAAAAATCTAAGACAAAAGTAAGGTTTTCGCCAAAGTTTGAAGGGGGCAGGGTTGATGAAGAAATAAGGAAAATCAAGGCTTTCTTTGCGCCTGAAAATAAATCCGACCTTAACCGTCATCCGAAAGAAATTTATTACCCTTGTAAATATCCTTTCTCCAACATGATGATAAACCCACAGGGCGATGTTTATCCTTGTTTATCATTTAAAATAGGAAATGTTAAAGACGAAAAATTAATCGATGTTTTTAACAAAACAAAATTTAAATGTTTTAGGAAAAACTTGAAACACTCT
Source organism: Candidatus Gastranaerophilales bacterium (assembly GCA_910587375.1). Classification (GTDB taxonomy): domain Bacteria; phylum Cyanobacteriota; class Vampirovibrionia; order Gastranaerophilales; family Gastranaerophilaceae; genus MGBC122484. The sequence continues at coordinate 25,025 of CAJULR010000002.1, forward strand.
AAAGCTTTCAGCGCATGCCAGATGTGCTGCGAATTAAAGGTAAAATAAACTTTAAAACCGACCTTAAAGCCGGCTTTTGTCAAAAATACAAACAAAATGAGGATTTAAAAATTGAAAAAAATATTTTTTATTATAAGTTTTTTATTGTTCGCTTTTTCTCCCGTTTTTGCAGAGCCGGGTGAATATGTGACAGAAAAACTCCCGACAGGGCAAACCGTTATTGTAATGCCTGTTAAAACAAACCCGATTGTAACAATTAACACCTGGATTAAAACAGGCTCAATCAACGAAAATGACAACAATTCAGGTGTGGCGCACTTTTTAGAACACCTCTTTTTTAAGGGAACAGAAAAAACTCCCCCGGGAGAATTTGACAGAATTTTAGAATCCAAAGGCGGGGTGACAAATGCTGCAACAAGCAAGGATTTTACACATTATTATATAACAATCCCCTCAAAAGAATTTGATAAAGCACTTGAATTGCACGCAGATATGCTCTTAAATCCTCTAATTCCAAGAAAAGAACTTGAAAAAGAACGCCTTGTTGTTTTAGAAGAAATTTCAAAAGGAAAAGACAGCCCGACAAATGTTTTATATAATAACCTTTTTAGAACAATTTATACCCAAAATGAACCATACCACCCGTATTTTAGACCTGTCATAGGTTCAAACAAAGTAATAGAAACAATTTCTCGCGATGAAATTTTAGATTTTTATAATAAATGGTACTCGCCTCAAAACATGTTAACCGTTATTGTGGGCGATATTGAGCCCGATTATGCAATTAAAAAAGTGGCAGAATATTTTGTTGTAAACGACAGAGTTTGCGAGAATAAAATCTATCCAAAAACCCCTGAAATTCAAAAACAATTAAGGGTTTCAGAGAAAAAAGATGTCACAACAGGATATATGGCAATAGCTTATAAAGCACCTAAATTCAAGGAAGATAAGGACGGATATGTCCTTGATGTCTTATCTACAATTTTAGGAGAATCAAGAAGCTCTGTTTTAAACCAAAAGCTAAAGGAACAAAAACAGCTTGTATACTCTGTTACAGTAAGCAATTCAACCTTTATGGACGATGGGCTTTTTGTAATTCAAACTTCCTTTAAGCCTGAAAACTTAAACAAGGTTGAAGAAGAAATCTTCAAAGAAATTGAACTTATTAAAAAAGGTCAAATTACTGACGCCCAGGTTCAAAAAGCCATAAATATGATAAAAACAAGCACATACTATTCAAGAGAATCAATCTCAAATATATCTGATGAACTTGGCTATTTGACGCTATTTTGGGGAAACACCCAATATTACGATAATTACTTAAGCAATATAGAAAAGGTTAAAAAAGCAGACATAATAAGGGTTGCAAAGAAATATCTGGATAAAAATAAAAGTGCAATCTCAACCGTTATGCCAAAAGAAAAAGAAGAAGCAAATATTAAAAAAATAAACGATAATAAACCCGTAACAGAACCTGCAAAAAAGGTTGAATCCTTAAACGGCGCTGAAAAATATGAGCTTTCAAACGGTGCCATCCTTATCATAAAGAAAAACCCGGCAAATTCAATCATCGCAATAAACATACAAGCCATTGGCGGAAACTTTGTTGAAAAAACACCGGGCATTGCAACAGTTGCCGCAACAAGCGCCACCAAAGGCACAAAAAAAATGGAGAGCGATGAATTTGCAAAGTTTTTGGATGAAAAAGGAATAAAACTTGCCTTAAGCTCGGGCTCTGACACTTTTAATATCAACCTTTTAACCACAACAAACGAACTCGATTCAGCGCTTTTTATCCTAAATGACGTTGTAAACGAGCCCTCGTTTTCAAGTTATGAAATTGAAAAGGTAAAAAAACTAAAGCTTGCAGGCATAAAGCAGATGAAAGACAGCGCCTTGAACCTTGGAGTGGACAAGCTTAAAAGCATTGCTTTCAAGGGCAGCATTTACGGAAACAATTCAACCGTTTTAGAAAAAAATATTCCAAACGTTTCAAAGGATGAAATCATTGAATATTACAACACAATTTTAGAACCTAAAAACCTTGTAATTACCGTGGTTGGAAATGTTGATGATAAAAAAATCATTGATGAAATGACAAAAATATTTAAAAGCAAAGGCCAAAAACAAATCTGCCTTAATGACTTAAAAGAGCTTAAGCCGGAACAATTTGCGCCTGAAGAAAATATCGAAGAAACAATAATTAAAAGCGACACAAAAACCGCCTGGGTTCTTGTTGGCTTTAAAACAGATAACACATTTAACAGAAAAGACCTTGCCGCCCTAAAGGTGATAAATGCAATTTTAGGCGAAGGAATGAGTTCAAGGCTCTTTAAAAATTTAAGAGATAACCAGGGTCTTGCATATTCAGTAGGCTCCACACTCCTTCAAAACGCAGGCGACGGTGCGTTTGTGGCCTACATTGGAACAAACAACAAAAACGTCGACACCGCAAAAAAAGGTATGTTAAGAGAAATTTACCGCCTGAAAACAGAATACGTCACAGGGCAGGAGCTTCAAGAAGCAAAAGACAAAATCCTTGGGAACATCTTAATTTCTCTTGAAACGAATATGGACGACGCCGGGCTTTTAGGCTGGTATGGCGCCCTTGGCTACGATTTAAACAGGCTTGAAGATTATAAAAACGAAATTTTAAATGTAACCCAATCTGATGTTTTGGCCGTTGCAAATAAATATTTTTCAAAGCCTTATATCAACGTAACAGTAAGAGATAAAGTTGAAGAGCTCGCACACCCTGTAAAAGAGCCGCTACATCCTGCAAAAGAACCTGCAGCCTCTAAAAAAGAACAGATAAAAGAACCTGCAGCTGTAAAATAAGAGTCACAACGCCAAAACAAGTGCTAAAGCAAGTAAGAGCAAACTTATCTCTTCACGGGGTTTTAAGAAAAAGTATGAACTTTTTAAGATGTTATGAAGATATTAGAGATAAGTTTTTTCCAAAGCAAAAACCTTAAAAACAGGGATGTAAACAATAAACATAATATACAACAGCCCAAAAAAGCAGAGGGCGATGTTTTTTGCCGCAGCACCTTGGCAAAAAATTCTCCAACGTTTTGTGGTGCTCCGCTTCCAAAAGAATTTCCATACTCTGCCGCTCAAAAAGAAAGAGAAGTAGCGGCGCTTAGAGCTGCTTTAAACGGAGCACTCAAGGCTTTGGAATCTAAAAATTTTGAATTTATAGACGAAAACCAATTAAGCCAAATAACAGGCCTTGATATAAACCTGGTAAAATTAAGGCTCACAACAAACAATGAACTTCGAAACCTCCACAACAGATTAAAAATTGCCCGTATTATCGATTCAAACAATAAAAAAGAAGAAAAAGCAAAAGACATTCAAGCCTTTTTTGAAAAGCTTAAAGCTTCAAAACAAAAATTAACCGAAAGAGAACTCTCTTTCTATCTTGGGCTTGAAGAAGGGGAGATTTTTGAATTCACCAAAGATTACAAAGACATTGCCTCTTTGTTTAAAAGCGTTCAATATAAACCAAAAAAATATACCCTGCTTGAAAAAAGAGTGCAAAACAGCAAAATAGGCTATGCAATAAAACATTCAGGCCAAGGAATTACATATAAAGGTATAGGCAAAAAGACAGGCTACAACCTTGACGCAATAAGGGCTGCATTCAACGAAAACAAAGCCCTTTTTGACGCCGCAATTAAAAAAAGAATTTTCCCGCCCGAAATTTATTCAAAAGAAGAAGTCGAAGCCCAAGATGAAAAGCTTATGGATATAATGATTTATGCCCTGAAACAAAATACCCGCCCTAATATAAAAACAATTGCTTCAAAGGCAAAAATTCCTCCGGGCATTGTAATTAAAAGAATAGGCTCAAACGATGCAATCAAAGAAGCATATGAAAGAATTTTAGGAAAAGATGAAGATTAGAATTAACACATATTCTATGCCAAATTTTCCTTCTTTTATCGGCTCGTCGCCCGCACAAAAAAGGGAAATGCAAGAGCGCAAAGAAAAAGTTACTGCTGTTTTGAACAGGGCAATTGCAGCGCAAAGAAAAATAACAATTAATGACATCGTAAAAGAAACAGGATATAGCCAGAATAAAATTTACTATCTCTTTAAGCGCAATGCAGATGTAAATGCTCTTTGGCAAAAGGTGCAAAATGATTTTTTAAGCGAAGAGCAGATAAGAAAAATGGAGGCGGTTCAATCCGCTCTTCAAGAAGCAAGAGAAAATAAAGAAAGGGCAAGCTTAAAAGACATTTCACAAAAAACAAACGTGTCAGCAGCTTCTGTCAGCCGTTATGCCAATAAGCCCGCTATGAGCCCTATTTGGTATTGGGTAAAATTAAAAGAACACACGCCATACACAGAAAAAGAAATTCAGGAACAAAACCTTGCAATTCAAGAACAGTTAGAACTTGCAGTTGAGCACAAAAAAGCCATTTTATTAACGGAAATTGAAGCACAAACAGGTATAAACACACAAGTCATACAGGATAGAATCGACTCAAGCGAAACCCTTACAGCGCTTCATGATGAAACAATATCATTTACTGATAAAAATTATAAGCTTGAAGTAGCAAAAATTATGAAAGTGCTGCAGAGCGCACAAGCAAGTGGTTTAAAAGTTAGCATAAAATATATTACAGACAAAACTTCAATTCCAAGAAACACAGTAGAAGCAAGAATAAAACAAAACAGCCGCCTAAACGGGCTTTTTGAAAAAACGCGCGCCGTAAGACGCCAAAACAAAGAAGAAGCAGAAGCGGACGACAAAAAACTTGAAGCCGCCCTGGAAAAAGCTGTAGAAAACGGAGAAAAATTAACATACGCTGAAGCTGCTTCAAGAGCAGGTCTTGATTTAAAGTCCGGAACAATTTCAAACAAAATCGAGCGCTCTGAAGAATTAAGCGCTCTTTGGAAACAAGCAAGAGCCGAAGAATGCCCGCACGATTCAAAAGATGAGATTGAAGCAAAAATAAAACGGGTTGAGCAAATTTTATTAAACGCATACGAAAATGGTGAAAAGCTAACATCAAAACAGTTGGTGGAAAAAACAGGAATTACCAAAAGCACACTCTTTTCAAGAATAGGAAAATCCGAATTACTCTCCACACTTTGGGAACTTACTTGCGCAAAACCAAACGGAGGTTTTAGTGACGACGAAATTGAGTTTCAAAATATAATAATAGAGCAAATTTTAAGACAAAGAATTCAGGATAAAATGACGCCGACATTTAATCAAATCGGAGATTATCTTGATTTAAAAGGAAGCACAGTTAAGCAGCGAATTGAAGGCAACCCGACACTTTTGGCGCTTTATCTTGAAGGAGGCGGAACTGTAAGTAGTATTTCGCTTACAGAATAAGGCAAAATAGGGGCAATTTTATTTCTTTACATGTTTTCATATAACCACAAAGCTTTTAGGCAACAGCCTTAAAACAAGCTTTACAGCATACTTTACAACAAGAATAGCGATTGGTTAATGAAAATATTTAACATAAATTTTATACAAAATAACTTTGCAAAATCGACTAAACACAATAATAACAGTAGCTTAGCCCCTCTTTCATATGACACTGTAACATTTGGCTCTGTAACATTTGGCGCAAACAGGCCAAAAAATATACCATATTCAATCTATCAAAAAGATGATGAAATTAAGGCGCTTGAAAGCGTGTTAAATAAAGCCATACAAAACGGAGAAGTTTTGGACGCCGAAGCTTTAAGCAAAAGGTCGGGGCTTGATATTTATGTTGTGAAACTTCGCCTTTCAACAAGCAGCAAAATAAAAGAACTTTGTATAAAAATGGAGGCAGCACAAGACGCCAAAGCCGAAAACAAAAAGCAAGCCGACACGCAAAACCTGAAACTCATTTTTGAAGCCGCAAAAGTTTCCGGGCAAAAATTAACCGAAAGCGAAATCGCATTTTATTTAGGAATAGACAAAGGCGAAACCCCAAAACTGCTTAAAAAAGCAAGTAAATTGCCATTTTTTGATGAAAATTCTATTTTAAAAGAAGAGCAAAACACCCTAATTGAAAGAAAAACACAAACCGCAAACATAAACCAAGTCTTTAAACAACGCTTAGCAAAAAAGGACACTCTTACAACCGTTGCAAAGAAAACCAAACTGCCGCCCGAAACTTTAAGGGCAAGGCTTAATGAAAATAGCGAAATGTTCCAATTTGCAATGGAAAACAAACTCTATCCTCCTGAAATTTTTCAAGAAAAAGAAATAGAGATACAAGAAGCAGTGCTTATGCGCATTTTATCGCGAATGCTGAGAAATAATATATCTTTTGATATTAATTATATTGCAGCCAGAGCGGAACTGCCGCCGGGCATTGTTCAAATACGCTTAAACACAAACGAAGCACTTAACGGTCTTTGCAATAGAATTTTGGGGGCAAATGAAGATGGAAATTAGCCAAATGCCCTCTTATTCAACAATTTCCTTTGGAAAAGCTTCTGCAGAAAAACAAGAAGAAATGAACAAGCGCACACAAAAAATTAAAAGAACCCTTCAAGGCGCTGCAAAAGAAGAAAGAAAGCTATCCATGGCGCAAACCATGCAGCAAACCGGCTTGAATGAATCTGCAATAAGGTATGTAATTAGAAAATACAGCGACATAGGGGCGCTTTGGAAATCTGTTCAATCAACAAGCACAACTAAAGGCACCCAAACAGAAACCGAACAAAAGAAACAAAAACTTGAATCTGTACTTTCTTCCGCAAAAGACAGCAAAGAAACCCTTACTATGGAAGAATTATCAGAAAGAAGCGGGGTAACAGTAGACTCCGCAAGATATCAAATTGCAAGTGACGATGATCTTGATACTCTTTGGTTTTGGACAAGAGAAAACACTTTTTCGCACTACACAAAAGAAGAAATAGAAAAACAAATCGCCTCAATTAAAAGAGCGCTTGAATCTGCAATCGATAAGAAAAAAGTAGTCACAAACGCAGAAATTGGCCAAATTGTACATCTGGATAAACACATTGTATCTGCAAGAATAGTTTCAGATTCAACCCTTTCTTCGCTTAGAAAGAAAATAGATGATATTGCAGAAAAAAATCGCAGACTTGAAATCGCTTCAATTAAAAAGGTATTAAAAGAAGCAGAAGAAAAAGGCTTAAAAATAACCCAACAATATATCTCCCAAACAACTACAATCCCTGTCAGCACCGTTGATAAAAGAATAGATGAAAACGCAGGCCTAAAAAGGCTTTTTGAAAAAGTGAGGGCGCAAGAGCACACTTCGCACAAAAAAGAAGAAATAGCAGAGCAAAACGCTCAGGTTGGAGCAATTTTAGCCGAAGCAATTCAAAACGGACAGAAAATGACAATGGATGAACTTGCAGCAAGGCTTGACGGCAAAGTAAAAAGCAACACCCTTTCTTCAAGAATTAATGAAAATAAAACATTAAAAACTCTTTGGGACCAAGTTAAAACAGTAACAAAACAGCTTCCAACACAAGATGAAATTAAAACGCAGACAGAAAAAATTGAAAAGGTTTTAACCGAATTAAAGGCTCAAAATAAAAAGACAACACTGAATAAACTTGCAAAAGCTGTCAATTTGACTTCAAGAGTGACGCACTCAAGAATACAAGGTTCAAAAACCCTCTCCGCCCTTTGGCAAGTCACCTGCTCAAAGCCGGGGTCAAACTATAGCAAAGAGGAAACCGAAGTCCACTGTGTTATGATAGAGCGAATTTTACAACAAAGAATTCAGGATAAAATGAAACCAACCCCCTATCAGATGGCACAATATCTTGATTTATCAGAAAAATATATAAACCAGTGCATAGAAAAGAATGAAAATCTTTCTGCTCTTTGGAAGCAAGCACAGGAAAATACATAGAATTTAGCTAAAAATTAGCGCCAATCCAATTTCTATGCTAAAATCTTTGTATGTACGGATTTGATTTTAAGCTGGACGATTTCCAAGAAGAAGCAATTAGAAATATTTCAGAGGGCAAAAGCGTTGTCGTTTGCGCGCCGACAGGCGCCGGCAAAACCTGTATTGCAGAAAGCGCAATACATTTGGCACTTGAAAATAACCAAAGAATTTTTTACACAACTCCCCTAAAAGCCCTTTCAAACCAAAAATTTCACGATTTTTCAAATAAATACGGGCACGATAACGTCGGCCTTTTAACAGGGGACACAACAATAAACCGCGACGCGCAGATTGTCGTTATGACAACCGAAGTTTTTAGAAATATGCTTTACGGCACAACCTTCGGCGCCCTTTCGGACAACCTGAAAGATGTTAAATACGTGGTTTTAGACGAAGTTCACTATATGAACGATGAGAGCCGCGGCACGGTTTGGGAAGAAAGTATTATCTATTGCCCCACAAACATTCAAATAATCGCCCTTTCTGCCACCGTACAAAATTCCCGCCAGCTTACAGACTGGATTAACACCGTTCATTCAAAAACAGAACATATTTATACGGATTTTCGCCCTGTCCCTTTAAGGTTTTTCTATTACGACAGCTCAAAACCCAATACTGTCCTGCCTTTAATGACCCCAGAGGGCGCTTTAAACAGCAAAATCAAACCTGAGAGCAAATATAAATATTTTAATTCCAAAAAAACAGTTAAAAACCCTTGCACAGACATCATTGTGGCTTTGCAGGAAAAAAATATGCTCCCTGCAATTTATTTCACATTTTCAAGAAAAAAATGTGACGAAAACGCCATTAAATGCACCTCTTTAGACCTCCTGTCAAAAGAAGAAGCAATAAAAGCCGCACAAATGGTGGATGATTATATCGCAGAAAACCCATACCTTTACAATAACCCGCATATTGAGCTTGTAAAAAGAGGTATAGCCTCTCACCATGCCGGTTTGCTTCCGGGATGGAAAAATTTGGTTGAAAGAATGTTCCAGGCAGGCCTCATTAAGGTTGTTTTTGCAACTGAAACCCTTGCTGCAGGGATAAACATGCCCGCAAGAACCACCATTATAAGCTCCATTTCAAAAAGAACCGACGACGGCCACAGAATTTTAACTGCAAATGAATTTTTACAGATGTCAGGCCGCGCAGGAAGGCGCGGAATGGATGAAATTGGCTATGTTGTGGTTGTAGGAACACCGTTTCAAAGCCCCGAGGAAGTGTTCGAGCTTGCAACAAGCGGCTCAAACCCTCTTGAGAGCAAGTTTTCGCCAAGCTATTCAATGGTCCTGAACCTCCTTCAGAGATTTTCTTTGGATGAAGCCAAAGAATTGATACTAAAGACTTTTGGCTATTTTTCTTCAACAGATAGAATCTCCCCCCTGAAGGCAGAGCTTGACCGATATGAAGAAAATATGGCAGCAATTAAGGAATTTAAGTGCAAATTCGGCCACAAGGCAGAGGCTATGGATGAATACTTAAAATATAAAAATCTTTATGTCCAGCACAGAACAACACTTAAAGCCCTTCGCCGCCAGGCAAAAAACCCAAATGCGCCCGAAGTGCTTGAATTTGCAAAGAAAACAAAAGAACTTTTGCACAAAATGCAAAGCTTTGGCTGTGACAGGTGCAAAGTTTACAGAAAGCACAGAAAAGAACTTGAACTCTTTGAAAGATATCAAAAAAAGGCAAGAAAGCTTCAAAAAGAAATCGAGTTTCAAAAGGATGTTTATTGGCAAAAATTCCTTGCGCACAAGAGAATTTTAGAACAGATGAAAAACTTAAACGACGATTACCCGACAGAAACCGGCAAAATCACTATGGGGCTTAGGATTGAGAATGAGTTATACCTTTCTGAAATCATCCTCTCCGGCCTTTTGAATGATTTAGCGCCGTATGAACTTGCTTCTGTCGTTTGTGCAATTACAACAGAAGAGGTTCGAAACCTTGATGGCACGCCCCTAAAGCCCCCAAGCCAAAATGTGAGAAAAATTTTAGGAAAAATAAAAGACATCAGGCGCAAAATCTTCCTTTTAGAGCGCGAAAATAACATCGAAAATATGATGAATGTAAACTCTGAATACTGCTCTATGATTGAAGCCTGGGTGTTAAGCGCAAATGAAGATATAACATCAATTGAAGCCTGGGATAAAATCTTTGCGGACACTGAATTTACAGAGGGTGATGTTGTTCGCGCCTTCAAGCGCACAATTGATGTTTTAAGGCAGTTAACGGTCGTGGATAACATCCCTGATGATATAGCACTGAGCGCAAAAGAGGCCATAAAAGCTATAAACCGCGAACCTGTAAATGTAGATTAATCCAAAAAATGCATTGTTTACGGTTTTAAAAATTCATGCGGGTCAATGCCCAAAACATCCGCCAAGTCACAAAGTGCGTTTATACTTGGAAAATTTTTCCCCTGTTCAATATGCGGCAGATAATCTTCGCCAAGGCCTGCGCGAAGAGCAAGCCCCACTTGAGTGAAACCCGCAGCAGTCCTGTGCTTTTTCATATTTTTACTTAATCTTTTTAATATTTTACTAGCCGTATTTGACATAGTTTTATTCTAGTGGTAATATAGGTATACAACTAGTAAATATACGGCTAGTAAAACAAGGTTTCAAAAATTTAGTTCTTAAAATTCTTAAGCGCATAGTCTATACACTGCACTATGAGCTCGTTTCGACTGATGTCTGTTTGCGTTGAAACTTCATCAATCACTTTTAGTAAACTAACATCAAGGCGTATACTTATTACGGTTTTTTCTTGTTTAATTGGTTTAAAATCGTTCATCTTAACACCCCCTGTTTTATTGTATTTAATCCCGGGTGTATAATATATATTTAAAAATAAAATACAAATAGTATTCACTTTTCAATTACACTATGATATGATTCTTTTGAACATGCAATAGTGAGGTAGATTATGTTTAAATTAGCCACCCAGGCAATAGCCAACAAGGCAATATCAGCAACTGAAACTCATTCAATAACCACGTCATTGCGAGGTAAAGTGACAACGGCCGAAGCAATCCAGAAACCAACGTTGCCGAAGGAAGAAATCCAAAAAACCCTTACGGCGTCACATCTTCCTGGATTGCCGCGGTACGCTGACGCTACCCTCGCAATGACGGCTGCTCAATCAATGAACAGGGACCGACTTTGTCATCCTGAACTTGTTTCAGGATCTCAATATCTTGGTAAACCACTCCGTAGGTTGGGTTTTAACCCAACATCATCCAACCCGCGTGTCACCCTGAATTTATTTCAGGGTCTCAAGCAATGCCGCGCTTTCTCCCTCGTTGAAATGCTCATGGCCTTGTTGGTGGCGTCATTGTTATTGGCGGCACTTGCCCCCGTTATGACAAAACGTATGGACGAAGCAAAAATCAACATCTCTGGTGTTGGGGCTGCTCAATATGATAAAGATTCAATTATTTCAATCTATACAGGGGCAGAAGGTGAAGATAAGGTTTTTAATGTTCCAAATGATGTAAATATGATAAAGGCAACTCTTATTGGCGGAGGGGGAGCAGGTGGAAATTCTTTTTATGGTAAACAGGAAATAACAACATCAAAAGCATGGACTGTTCCAGCTGGTGTTACAAAACTTCGTATATTCATGCTTGGCGGCGGCGGTGGCGGCGCAAGCGGAGGACTAGGAACAGGAACAGCGTATGGAGATATGCCCGCAATTGGCAGTGGAACATTAACCATTAAAGAGCCTGGCGAGTACGCTATTGCAGACAAAGTAACTCCACCATCAACATACAAAACACCTGCGCTCGATGAAATATGTAAAGCAAGCGGTATTACAAAATGGACAGCAGTTTCTGACAATACACAAATTGCTCCAGACACTGTACCAACAAAGCTTCTTGCAAGTGTTTCAAGTGTTACAATTTCTAAAGTAACAGCATGTGGTGGCGGAGGCGGAGGTGGTGTTGCTGGCGGCGGCGGGGGTTCTGGCGGATATTTAAAAGATATTAAACTTGCAGATGCAACTTACCCAACTGTTTTTATAAAAGTTGGTGGAGGTGGAGGTGGAGGTGGATATAACAGTGTTGCTGAAAGTGGAAGTTATGGCGCTGGCGGCGGCGGAGGTGGTGTGTATCTTAAAACTCCTTATGGTGGTGGAAGTGGTGGAACTTTGGGTGGAGATGGTGGGGCAGGAAAGAATTCTGGGACGGCAGTTTCTGGTTCTCCTGGTAATGGCACAGCACTGTCATATGGTGGTAATGGTATTGTTTCTGCGGGCTCTGGCGGGCGTGGTGGTGTCTGGGGTGGAGGTGGCGGGGGTGGTGGTGCAAATGTTAGTTGTAACAATCAGAATGGCGGAGGCGGAGGCGGAGGCGGACCTACAACACTTACAACAGCTGTAGGGACGTCTGGAACTATCCTTTTTCAAGTTGGTGGTGGTTGTGAAGCATCTGGAAGTTTGAGAATTTTTAAAATTGGTTAAAAACGCCAGTATTACTAAATTTGAAGATGTATTTGAGGTTTGAGAATTTTTACAGTTTTTACCAGATTTTTACATTAAAAATTTCCGTATTTTTCCTTATATTTACGGGGTTTTACAGGATTTTTACACAAAACATTGCGAAACGTAATAAATAAAATTTTGCTTTTCTTAAAAATTGGACTTTTAATTTTTAAATAGTTTTTAATAAATAATTGAAATTTTAAAATTTAATAGGGCTTTAATTCAGTTTTAAATGGGGTTTGAAGACATTAAAAAATAACTTTTAATTTTTTAAAAATCTTTAAAATTCATTTATTTGTTGGTTATTTTATAAGAATAATTACAAAACTCTAAATAAAATAAGAATATAAAATGAGGCAATATTGGGGCAATATTTTAATATATATTTTATATATTATTTTATTATTAAATCCAGGTTTTATATATATAAAATATATCAACCTGGATTCTAATCTTGCTTATTGACACCTTAGGAAATAAGTTTAAAATGGTATTTCGTCATCTTTTACGGGTTGGCTTGCTATTGAATATTCAATTTTTAAAATTTGAAAATCATTGTATGGATATTTGCAGTGCAGTCTTTTTGCTTCTTTATGAGCACTTTTATATGTTTCGTGTACGTATTGAGGTGCTGAAGCTTGCGGACAATACACATAATAACCTTCAATCTTCTTTTCTTTGTAATTTATGAGTTTTAAAAGCCATATTAATAAAATTACATTTAAAAAAAGTATCAAATAATTATAATTCATTACAGTAATCCTCCTTCATCATTGTATATGCCTGGTATTTCTCGTTGATTTATAGATGGCAAGTTTGTTACACGTGCTTCGCTTAAAACATTTCGAACAAAATTTTCTGTTGTGCCATATGTCCTTGCAATGCGTCTGATTGAAGCTGTTGAGCCATCAAAATTTTCAAGTATTTTACTTTTAATGAAATTTATCATTCCGCGCGCAGGAACTGCTATATAGTTTCCTTGCATTTTTGTAAGCAAGGATATTGCAACATCTGCACCACAGATGGCAAAAATTTCGCGAAAAGTTTGATTGGGCATATCATCAATGGTTATTTTTTCAGTATCAATTGTGAATTCTTGATATTTAACAATTGTCATTAAAACCTCCTATTTGCCCAGTGCGGCTATCTTAACCATGTTCGGTTCAATCGAAAGCTTGTCTTCTTTGATGATTGAAACCCCAATTTTGGTTAAGGTGTTTACATCCAGCTCCTTTAGTTTGTCCTTATCAATTTCCTCTTTAACCCTTAGGCAAAAATTCAAACCAAGCGCCTTAAGAGATTTAACCGCCGCAATTACATTTGAACAAGAAACCTTTTCTGAAATCCTGTAAGCAATTACTCCAAAATTCAGTTTTTTATTGCGCTTATCCAAGAAACCGCTTTTATTCTGTTCGCAAAAACGCGTAATTTCCTTTTTGATTTCATCAGCTTCTTTTTTTAGCGCATTACCTTGTGAAGTATATTGCTCTTTCAACTCGTTAGTTTTAATGGTTAATTCCCCATCAAGTTTGGTTTTTTGGATTTCAATCTCTCCAAGTCTTTTTAGGTTGTTGTCAACCTCATCCCAGCTTTTTAAAATACTTTCTTTCTTTTTAGCCATTTTTCCTCCTTATTTTTGTAAACTCATTGCCTCGATTGCATTTATAACTTTTTCCACATCTTTATGCGTTAAAAAATTCAATCTTTTTTTACCAGTTATTTTTTCTAGAAAAGTGTTCAAAGCCTTTTCTTTGGCTTCATTGGTTTTTTGATTTGATACATTTTTCCACATAACGTCTATTTTTCTTAACTGGGCTGGGGTTGCCATTCCATGCCTTCGGGCTAAATTATCAAATTTTTTATGCTGAATTTGGGAATGCAAGAACACTCCCAAATTGTAAGCTTTGTTTTTAAGGTCTCTAATGAGTTTTTCGGCATCAGCTTTATTTAAATTCTTACTTGTTTTTACTCCGTAAAAATCTAACATAAGCTGATAATCATCAAGACTTAAATTTATTCTTTTTCTAAAAATTCCAATTAACTGGCGTTGTTTCGGCGTACTCATAATCATATCAGAAGCTTCTCCCTAGCGGCATCAATTACATCTGTATCCAGTTCTATATTTTCAGATTTGACAAAATCGAAGCATAGGTCAAGAATGTTTTGAATGGCACGAGCGTTGTAATTTGCAGATATTGCTAGATATTGAAGCAATTTTTCATTGCATTTTGGAAAATATTGATGAACAAGTTTTTCAACATCACTCGTTTTGAGTGCATCAAGTTTTTCCAAGTATCCAATTCGGCTTGATATATATGGAAAACCGCTTTGAACTTTTAATAAAAGCGCCCGCAATTCATCAGTTCCGACAAAAAGAATTCCGCAGTTATTTTTTGTTCTGTCGTGAATTTTTCGTATAGTTTTAAAAACCTCAATTTTTAAATTTTCCGCTTCATCAATGATTATGATGTATTTATTTTTCTCAAGCTTTTTAATAACATTTGTCGTAAATTCATCAAGGCTTGTATTGTTCAAATAAGTTAATTTTAACTGGTCGGCAATTTGTTTTAGCACTTCTCTTGCCGTTGTGCGTTCAAAGGGGTCAACTACAATAACACCTGAAGATATTTTTTTATACTCATTAATTGCGGTTGTTTTGCCAATTCCGGGAGTTCCATAACATACGCCCATTTTACCCCTTAACTGACACATATTTGCGGCGTGGAATAGCCTTTTGGTGATTGTAGTTTCAACAAAATTAAGTGCTTTATTTTCAGTATTTTCTTTCTTTTCAAAAAGATTTAGATAATTTTTTAAATCATCTTCAAGTGCAGCTACATCTCCGGGATATTTTCCTGATATATACAGGCTAAGTGTTGAAGGAGATTTGTTAACACCTTTCGCAACCGTTGAAACTGTAAGCTTTTTTTCATCAATTAATTGCTTGATACTGTTTTGAATTTCTTTGTTAAATCTCTGTTCCATTAATTCTGTCGTCATTTTAACCTCACATTTCTATCCTTCTTTTTTGAGTTTGCACTTTGTGCAAATCATCATATATATTTATCTCCAATTTGCGCTTAATCTGTTTGCTTTTAATCGACACAAGTTTTTCCTGTGCCCACTCAATATTGTCAGTCACAGGATTTGCAATATTCATAATGGCTTTGGCTTTGTTTATTGATGTTTTAACAAGAGCTTTTTGTTCTTTTAATTTGCGTTTATATGTATAAATATCAAGCGCAGTGCCAGCCTCTCTTGCAAGTGCATTTACGGTGGTTACACTCTTTGCTTCGCCAATATATTCACCCTTGAGGGAGTAAATTTTGATTTTTGTAATATCAAAAAGGCTATATTTAACAACAAATTTTCCTGTTTTACCGTAAAGGGCTGTAGTTTCGTATTCCTGATTGAACAAATTAATTGTATTTCTTCTTGCTGTTCTTATTTCTGAAGACATCATTAATTCATCAAGCATTTCAATGTCAACACCCGGGCCCTTAGCTTCATTAAAAGCTTCTCCTATTGTCTTTCCCTTAACGTGTTTACATGGGCGAGAACGGTAAAATTCAAGCCAGGAATCAATAATCATTTTTGCCTGTTCGATAGTTGGTACTTTATCGTTTTGATGTAACTCTTTATGAAAACCCTCATTCCTTCTTAAGTGTGCCGGACGGTTTTCAATGGAATTGCCAATATAGGAACTTACGCAAGGCGGGCAGGACTTAACAAATTCACCAAAAAATCTTTCAACAACTTTAGCTCTGCCATTATAAGGCTGTGCAAATTTAACCTGAATGCCAAGACTTTGATAAACGCCTTGTAAGCCAGATTCTCTAAAATCTTTGCAGCCTGTAAAATATTTGCTTTTAAAGGCGCCACCGTTATCCAAATAAACATACTTTGGAATTCTTCCAAGTCTTAGAATTGCATTCCTCAAAGCTGAAGATATTGCTTGAGTGTTTTCTGTAAGCATAATCTCGGAACCGGCAACATCTTTTGAAACCCAATCATAAAAAACAACCCAAATAGCGCGGCAAGGTTTCCCTGTGAATGGATTTATAACCTGAAAATCAAGCTTATTTCCGTCAGCCACAAGCGCATCGCCTGGGCCGATATTTGAAAGGTCGCGTCTTAGATATGGCGCAACCGTGTCTTTTAATGCCTTTTCACCGAAACGTGCCAGTATATTGAAATCATTGTGATTTTTCTCAACATAATTTGCAAATCTTCTAAATGTCGATTCTGATTTAATTTCTTTACCGATTTTATTGAATTGAAATTTTAAAATTTGGTAGGCTGTACCAAGGTTTATTTTTGAATCTCTATAATATATATTTATAAAAGCTTGTTTTTCTTCATCGGATAATGATGAAACTAAAATAGATTCGCCTTTATATTTATAGTTATTAATTAAAGAAGTATAATCTCCATTATTATCAGATAGAGTTTTCTGCCAGCGATAAAGGCTTCCCTTTGAAACCTTGCCCACTGTTTTTAAAAGCAATTCAGATATTAAGCCCGAATTAAAGGCTATAATAAAATCGGTATCAGCTTGATTTTTGTTGTTCTTATCATTCCTGAATTCTTGCCAAAGTGAAAGAATATCCACCTTTGAAAGCGCAAGCTTTTTAGCGCTCTCAGGAATTGTAACTTCGTAATCAAAAGAAACCACAGGGGGAGTTGTCAAAGCCCCCTGTGTGTCATCATCATAGTTAGTGTGATTTTGTAAAGAGTTTAAAACTTTGTTTTGAAGTTTTGCTTCCAAAGATGAAACAAGAATTTCATATTTTTTTCCAGCCTTGCCTCCAGCACTTTCAATAAGACGGCATTCATATTTTCGTTTTTGGCAACGGTCTTTTAATGTGCGTTCGCTTGTGCCCGTAATTTCAGCCACTTCTTTAATACTTAAATACGTATGTTTGGAGACATTTCTAACCATTGAATATATTCTCCAAAGCTGTTGTAGCAAAATATAAATAAATAAGAGATAAAATTAAAAATAATACAATTGATTTTGATTTAATTGAAAATCCCCATAATAAATAAAGGCTTAAAAAGCAATAAAACAATTCCGCCATTTTACACCCCTAAGTTTTCTTTCAGCCATCTATCAACACGACTTATTTTAGACAAACCGAAAATCGCCCTATATACTGCTGCATCAGAAATATTTAAAGCTTTTTTAATATCCCTTTGTGTTAATCCGGCTAGCTTTAAGCGATATTTAATTTCGTAGGCCCGCTTAATATTTTTTAAGTTTTTATCGGATTTTATTTGTGTTTGTGCTACCATTTTCTTACCTTAGAAATAGTTAAAAATTAAACTTACACATTAAATATACACAAAATGAGTAACTAAGTCAAGAGGATTTGTCATTTTTGAGTAAAATTGGCGAAAATATACAAAAAATAAGAAAAAAAGTTGGTAAAACAACCGCTGATTTTGCTGATATTTTTGATTGCTCTCAAAGAACATATCAAGGATATGAGCGTGATGAGCGCAGTTTTCCTCATGACCTCATATTAAAAATTTCACAAAAATATAATGCAAATTTAGATTTTATATATACCGGCGAAGGTAATATATTCAAAGGCGAAAATGAAGATAATTGTTATAATTTACCCGTACGAGGCGATGTAGAAACCTCTTGCGGCTACGGTGTAGAAGTTTACAATGAGACGCAAACTTCCTCATTTAGTGTAAGTCGCAAATTTATTAACGATATGGGAATAAATCCAGCATCTTCAGAAATTATTTTTGCCCGAGGTGATAGTATGGAACCTACAATTAAGCAGGGTGACAGCCTATTGGTCGACACATCAAAAAAAGAAGTTTACGACGGAACTTTATATTGTATTAATTTAAATGGTCAGTTGTATGCAAAACGCCTTCAAAAAATTTCACAAAATTCAATAGCTGTAATTTCAGATAATCTAAAATACAAAATTGTAGAGATTGACTTAACAAAAGAAACTGATAGGCTAGAAATTATTGGCGAAATAAAATGGATAGGAAGGATCGCAAAGTGAATATTATATTTAAATGGTTGCTTGGAACTATCGGTATTTTTGCCGGGCTTTTTATTTTAATTTTAATAATAGGTTTAATTGGAGCTACCTCAGACGGTGCTTTTGATGATTCAAACTCTGCAAGCGACCCAAGCATACTAACCAAAGAAAAGTTTGGCGAAAATTATCCTTATACAATTGATAATCTGAAATTAAAATGTGAGAATAATGCCGTGTGGGTTGAAGATTCTACAGGAAACAAATATGCTGTTAATGGCTTAGCATTTTCTAACTTATCCAACGACCCAAAATTTAAAGGCTACACTACAGAAATCTCAAAAACAGCTCCGCTTGTTGAAGATTCCAAAATCTTAGATTTAGGATTTACACTTTGTAAACAACGGCGATAATTAAGAGAGGTAAAACACAATGTTATGATATAGTAATAACATTGTCATTGTTATATCATAACATTAAAAAAGGATATATCTGTGGCTCTAATTAAGAAAGTAAGAAAAATCGGAAATAGTGTTTGTGTACCAATACCGAGCGCAGTGCTGGAACTGTTAGGGTATTCAACATCTAATTTGAACTTAAGATATACTTTTAGATTAGATGAGGATATTGCTATTATTTCTTTCTTTTCATCGCGTTCTTCTAAAATTGGCAAAAGGAAACTTGTAAAATCCGGAAAAAGCGGCTGTGCCCTTTCTCTACCGCCTGACCTCATTGAATTCTGGAAATTGTCTTTGGGCGACCAAATGGAAATTCTGATAAATCCTGATAATACAAGAGAACTTATACTTAACCCAATCTATTCGGTTTAAAGAATACATATATCTTTTAAGATAAGGATTAAATGGGCAGATTTTTCTGCCCATTTTTATAAGGAAAAATGACTGTAAAATCCGCTATTCAATTGTCAATGTGCAATTTTTACACCGTGGCTTATTTGCCCGGTACATCTTCCATGAGCATTTCTTCAGCTTTAATGTAAAGTTCAGCAAATAAATGGTCTTTTGCATTATCATCAAGCCGCATAAATTCGCGTTTTGGCATTGTTTTATTATGTTTCAAGCTGCTATTTCCGCCGTAATTATGCAGCGCTGCATAATTCTTATTTGTGCCCACCATTGCATAATCTATACCGGATTTTGCCCGAACATCCCGCCTCAAATGCCCGTCAAGTGTCATAATTTTGCCGCCTGATTTTCCCATTTTTAAGCGCTGTTTTTTATATGATTCGCTCCACTCGGGCCACTTGTCGCCTGTATGCTGTCCTTCTGTTTCAAAGTTTTTATCAACGGTATTTTTAAGGAAAACCCTGGCAACCTTCATTAAGGGGGTTAAATCTTTGAATTGCTCAGCTTTTTTCTTTAAAAAATCAATTGCATCCTTGCAATCAAAGCTTGCCTTAAAAAATTTATCTGCCATAATCCACCTCCATTAAGACGTGTCCTCTGGCTTTGTACCCGTCTTTTATGCACCTCGCAACCCAAGCAATTGAAACGCCAAGGGCTTTGGCGCAGTCGCTATGTGAAGCATAGAAAATATTATCCGTTTTATCATATACGGTTTTAAACCTTCCATCCTTTTTTGCTCTTGCTTTTGTAAGTATCCTATTAAATGCTTCTTTATAAGCTTTTTTTGCAATCTCTATTGCTTTTTTCTTAGCAAATTTTATTGCTGCAATATATTTTTCTATTTTGTCTAAATTTAATCTTTCTTGTTCATTTAACAAAGTAAAATTCTGCCACTGTTTTGCACAGTAATTAAAATCTTCTTTTCTTATTTCATCTTTAAAACTTTTATCAAATTTCATTAAGACCTCTTTAAATGTGTTATTGAGTTTGTTATAATAGTATTAATAGAATAAGTTGATAGTCCAAATAATTCGTATATGGCAGAATTCGTTCTGTTATAGGGATTGACGAACCCACAACTTATTCTATTTTTTTATAATTTTTTCCGTTTGCAATATTGTGATATTTAATCTTTCCAACGGTTGTAACCTTGGAAACCATCTGATTCTTGTCTCTTGACCTGCTCTTTTGATTAAATCGCACACATACTTTGATACATTCGTCACTATTTGAGATTTTTCGCACAAAAGCAATTTGCTCCCATTTTGAATTGGTATAATCCCAATAGATTTCGTCAGGCTTGTTTACAATATCGTAAACTCGCAAATATTCCTCTTTTGTAAGCATTTGTTTTGCATTTTTGTTCATGCCGGAATGCCCTATTTGATTGTTTTGAATTACAACTATAGGAGAATTTGGTACATTGTCTATTTTTTTAAACAATTCAGGACTTATCCAAGTTAAAGTTTTTTCTAATTTAGTATTTTTAAAACCGTTTTCAAAGATATTTTCGGCCCACTTAATAAACGCCTCTTTTTTGTACGGGTTTTCAGCCATTTTTGCTATGAAATTGTATTTGATTTGTTCCGGCAGGCCTTCAACCTTGCTCCAAGCCTGAACATCAATTCCCCAGGCTTGAACACCTAAATTTGTTCCCCATCCTGCATCAGGGGTTAAAGTTATTATTTTACCCGCTTTTTCAAAGGTATAGCTTTGTGTCGGCATTTCTTTGTCACCAACTAAAACCGTTGTTGGTTTAATTTTGCCCTCTGTGGATTCAACATCTATTCCAAGCTCTTTTGCCTGATATTTTGTAAGATTAATTACATAACATCTGCAACCCCAGCCCAAAGGCGGAAAGAAAACAACCCAAAAGGCATCATCTGCCCTGTATGCTTTATCGTGTAATGCAGCGTGCTCCGGGCGTTCTCTGCCGTCTGCCATTGTTTTAAAAACCCAAATTGGCGCAACATCAATCTCTTCAAGCATTTCACGATATCTGCCAACCGCATACGCCGAATTCATATTACAATCATAAATTTGTTTGATTCTTCTTGGTGTTCCAAGCTCCGCTTTTATTGTTTCCCCGGTTTTAGGGTCTTTAAGTTCTTTGTATCCCGTCCAGCCTTTCTCATTAAAAAGCTTTTTGGCGTCTTTTTTAAATGTTGAAAAACTTTCGCCGTTTTCAATGGCCCTTTCCAAGAGCTTTTTGGTGTCTGATAACAAATCAAGCTCGGTCATTTTGGCTACAGTGAAAGCTTTTCCGTGAGCTTCTTCATAAACTTCATGCCAGTTGAACGAAGTTTTAAGCCCTTTAGATTTAAAGAAATCAACAATTTCTTCAGGTTTCATATGAAAAGCAGATTCAAGCTCTTTGACTTTAATTGCTTTTGCCATTGCCAATTTCCTTATCTATTTTTTCTCGGTGTTCTTGAATATCCAACCTGCCTTTGAGTTCTGAAATAAAGATAACTTTTGTTAACATTTCTTCAAGTTCTTCTGTGTTTAAATTGGGATAAACATCGGCCAATTTTTCCAGAGCCTCTTCAGCATTTTTACTCTTTTCAAAGAATTCAATAATAGGATTTAGTGCAGGATTTATCTGCTTTTCAAGATTTTCAGCGGAAAAGAAATCTTTTGTTCCTGGTGCTGTATGCGAAGAACTGTTTTCATCTTCCGCATCGCTGAAATTCATCCCACCAAACGAAGATACTTGTTTTGGCACGATTTTAATATCACCCTTTTGATAGCCATAAGTTTTTAAAATGTAATCTTCGGAAAATTCAACACCAAGGGATGAAACCTTGATATCTCTTTCAGCTTTTTGAATACCTAAATCTTCATCCTCAACAAAGGCAAACGACGGGATTTCGTTATCGCCAAAATTAATTGTATTGATTATTTTAATAAGGTGGTTAATCGTTTTTTCAACAAGCCTCATATCTGCGTTAACGATATCATCTCTTACACCCATGTGTGCCGTACCCAAAGCATAAGAGCCGCTTGTGCCGGGTTCCGTGCTCAGTGTCTGACCCAGAATGGCTTTTGCAATATTTGCTTCACATTTGCTGACTAAAGAAAGATGAATATCGGATGAACCTGACGAACCTGTTTGCACAATCTCGACCCGAGAGTCATCGGGAATAATACCGACCGCATTTTGTGCCAATTGTACAAGTTTGGCAAGAAAAGTATTCTGTTCTTCTTTGGTTATTTGTCTTTGGTATCTGCCAAAAACCCAAGGCATACCAAAATGCTCGGCAAATTTTATAAAAAATTCCATACCGCCATTAATAAATGCAACATTCCAAAAACACCGGCTTAAAATTGCCTGCCCATAGGGGTTTAAAAAATCAGGCTTGTGCCTTGGCAAAAGAAATTTAAGCCCGTTTTCAAAATCAATCGGGCGCTTACCGCCCATATTTTTATCTTTAAAGAAAAATTCGTTATCAGAATTAAAATGAAACCATTCCTGCGGTTTTGCAGTAAGCTTGACAGGAACAATATAATTGCCGCCCTTCTCATAAGATATTTCAATCGGATTATACCCATACAATGGTGCGTCCAAAATATCTTCAATTAATTTATGAATATCAAGGGTTTTAAAAATTTCATTATAGAAATTAAAATGAGCTTTATTACAATTATTTTCCCTTAATTCCCATTTATTTGATAAGGTTCCGGCTTTTCTTGAATCGATACACGTTCCAACCTGATAATGGTTGGTTAAAGTCCTTAAAACACTCAAACGTTTTCCGGCGTTTTTTAAAACGACATCAGGATTTGGCAATATTTCAATTGCGCTCATAAATCCTTCAACAGTTTTTGCATTTGCCCAATCGTTTAAAATTGATTTATCATTTTTAATAAATTTATTTTTTATTTTCTTGAAAAACATTGTTGAAATCCTTTTTAATTTCTTTTTAATTCTTTTTAAAAGCCCTGTTAAATATCTTTTATATACAAATTATTGATAATTTAATTAAATCCTCTTAAAAGCCCGCCTAATCCGTTTAAATTTAATTCACCGTTTAAACCCTTGTAAACATTAGGTTTGGCCGATAATATAATCGGTTTTTGATAGGGTTCATTTGTGCCTGCGTAAACCATAAGCGCCAAAGCCCAAAATCTATCGGCGTGTCCGTCTGTTTCGGAACGTACGCAATCAAAGCGAATCCCGTTATTATTTGCTGTCGGCATTTTTTTTATTGAATGAATATCATCTTTTAAGAGTTGATAATCCGGCACCCTGATATTTCTATCCTGAAAAGTGTATAAAAGCTTATAAGCAAGCTCTTCTTTCATTTTTTGGGTAAAAGTTATGGGTTCAACCATGCGGCTTCCAAATTCATCCTTTAATTCTTCCGCCATTTGTTTACCAATCCCGGTTTCATCAATTGCAAGCCTGCGACATTTTGGGTGGCTTAAAATATGATTTACGATTGCTTTTTGCTCTTTAAAAGTAACATTTTTTAATTCATAAATTTTTCTTATATAAAAAACGCTGCCAATTTTTTCACCAATTACGATTATAGACAAGTCTTTTATTCTGCCGACGTCAAAACCCGCATAAAAATCAAAAGAAATTTGAGATAAATCTTCAAACAAGCAATCTTCAACACAAGAATTTATAAGGTTATAAGAAATAAAGGCGCTGCCTTCATCAACAGCAATGCAGCAATATTCCTGCTGCCAAGTAATCTCATCACCGCAGGAATTTTTTATTTTATTAATCCACTCTTCTCTTTCTTCTTGCGTTGTAGGTCTATCGTAAATTTTATCTACAAGTCCTTGGGCTACTGCATTAAAAATCGTAATTTCGTGTAAACTCCAATCCAGTTTACCCGCTTTGATTTTTTGGATAAATTGATAAAATAAATTGTTTGTACCGTTTAAAGATGAAATTATTCTTAAAGGATAACCCCATGTTACAACCGGCCATGCGGCTTTCCATAATTCATGCGGATTTTTATGAAATGCAAATTCATCAATAACAACTTTGCCACCCTTAGAACGAAAGGCGGACGGATTAGATGAAATAGCATTAATTCTTGCACCGTTTGTAAATTCCAAAGAAAGGGATTTTATATCTTTCTCTTCATCAATAACTACTTCATCTAAGTCCTTAAAAGCAATATTTAAGGCCTTTGCCCACATTTTACAGTAATTGATATATTCTTTTGCGGCAGAAAGGTCGGCGGATGTGAACCAGACATCACAGGGCTTATTATGAATCTTAAGTGTAAGAGCGTCCATAACATCTTCAAAAGCCTGTACCCAGGTAAAACCTATACGGCGGGATTTAGCGGCAAGCTTTACCTGCGATTTATCTTCAAGCCAGTCAATTTGATAAGGCAAAAATAGTTTTATTGTAGAAGCCAGTTCAATAGCCATTCTAGCCCCCGGTTACAACTTTATAAAAATCTTGCACCATCTTTATCATATCGGTCTTACCTTGCTGTTCTGTATTTTGTTCAAGGTTTTGAGAATTTATTTCTTCAATCTTTTCATTAGCCGCCTGCTGCTCAAATTGCTTTAATTTTGCTATTTTATCGGTCATTGCCATAATAAAATAGCAGGTTTTCTGGTCAGGCACCGTGCCATTCATCCTGAATTCATCCAGCGCATTTTTTGAAATTGACCCTAAAAGCTCATAAAGCGTTTGATTTGTTGAATACTGGGTCTTGATATAACGTTTTCTTTTTTCTTCCCATCCGCCTGCTTTTTTCCAGTTGTGGATGGTTTTTTCAGACACATTGAGCCGTTTTGCAATCTGCACAACTGACATTTGCATTTCAATAAAATATTGCGCCGCAATTGGCTCATATTCAGGCTTTTTAGTCATAGTTATTCCCCAAGGGCTTCTTTAATCTGTCCCAGTTTTTTCTTGCATTCAATGGCCTCATTGCAAAGTTCAAAAATTTCATTCCCAATTTGTTTAATTTCTGCAGCCTTTATATTTTCAATCTGATTAAAATAAGGAATACTGAGTTTTGAAAGCTCGTTCATCCGTCTTATAAGCGTAAGTTCCAAGTCTTTAAATTTATTTTCTTGTTCAGTTTTTGCAATTTTCAACTGCATAATTGCTTCATTCATTCTATACGTCCTCCTTGCTCTTGCTCGTTGTGACTGATTTTTTTAACCATGGGACACCAAAGATTGTTTGAAACTTTGGTGTCAATTTTTTGCAAATAAGTGAGCTGCAAAATATTTTGCTCAATAACCTTATCCAAAAGCTTGAACATATTTTCATTTATAACCTTAAACATCTCGGCGCTTGATTTGTGGTAAATGTAAAACGTGAAAAACATAAAAGCGCCAAGCCCTGAAAATTTCAGTATTTCAATAAACCATTCAGGCATAAAGTCTCCTTTTCTACTTGTGGCATTCAGCATAACAAATTTCGTAATTAATTACAGTTAAGTTATTTGTAAAATTATTTTATAAATTATTGATATGAAATGCTCTGTCCTAAGCTGTAAAGTGAGAACATAAAACGAAGGTAAAAATCTCAAAAGACTTAGTATGAAAGGCAGAGTATGTATTAATGACAAAATGGTGCGAAATTTTTAGAACCGGCCAACACAAGGACTCAAAAGGCAAAAATTTTGTTTGCACATTGAACGACCTTGAACGTTTTAAGACTAATTATGAAAAAAAGCATAATTTGGTTCCAATCTGCTGCGGTCATCCAAAAACAGATTCGCCCGCTTACGGGTGGTTTGACCGGCTGAAAATTGAGCCTAACAACAAGGCAGGATACAGTCTATACTCCTCGTTTAGAGATGTACAGCCCGAATTTATTGAGGCTAACAAAAAAGGACTGTTTAAAACCCGCTCATTAAGCCTTACCAAAGACGGTATCATAAGGCATTTAGCTTTTTTGGGCGGGGGAACTCCTGCAATTAAAGGACTGGAGCAGTTCTGTTTTTCTGATTATGACGAAAACGATTCAATCTTTGACTTTGAAGATTTTGAAGATAGTGAAAACATTGACGAAAAGGAATTTTCTATGAGTGAAGAAAAATTAAAAGAAGAAATTCAGGCAAAAGAAGGTAAAATCGCGGAACTCGAAGCGCAATTACAAACCAAAAATGCAGAGCTTGAAACCAAGACTGCTGAATTAAAGGCAAAAGAAGATGAAGCCGACAGAAAAGATTTTGCCGACTGGTGTGATTCAATGATAGCCGAAGGCCGTATTTTGCCTGCACAACGTAATGATGTAATTAACATCCTTACGGCGGTGAACGATTCAGGGTTTGAATTTGACGATGGCGGCAATGGCGACAAGAAGATTGACGCTAAAGAAAGCTTTAAAAGGCTTGTGGGTTCAATTAAGCAAATCGACTTAAAAGACACCGACAGCAACGATTTTGAAGATGATGACGATGATGCCATCAATTTTAGCGATGCAGAAGATGTTGCAATCAACATCAAAAAGATTCAAAAAGAGCACTTTGAAAAAACAGGCGTAGAGCTAAATTCAGCTGAGGCTTTAGCAAAATTAAAGAAAGGGAAAAAGTAATGACAATAAAAAGCTATCAAGCGTCAAGTGCTATTGAAGCATATCGCTTTGTTAAATTTACTGATGAAAAATTAGTCGAAACCGCAAGTGCTGCCACTGATAACATCATAGGCGCAACAGACAGCACGAAAACTATAGAAGGTGATGTGGCTGATGTTTTCTTGCCGGGTGAAATTGCTCTAATTCAGGCAGGTGGAACATTTGGCGCAGGTGATGCCTTAACATCTGATGAAAACGGTTGTGCCATTAAGGCGGAAGCCGGTGACAACATTGGGGCTATTGCACTTCAGAATGCAGTGCAAAACGATGTCATTCAGGCAATTGTGGTTATAAACCGTACCAATGCAACTAAAACACAAGCAGAAAACACTGAAACTCAAGGAGGGCAATCATAATGGGAAATGAATTTGAAATACAACCGGAATTAACAGGCGTTGCGCTTGGCTACACAAATAAAAGCTTTATTGCAGATAAAGTTTTTCCAAAGGTTCCTGTTACTCAAGAAGCGTTTAGTTATATGCAATACAACAATGCAGACTTGCTTACGGTTCCTAATACAAGAATTGGCGATACAGGTATCCCAAACAGCATTGAGCTTGGCGGTAAGGAATTAACAGCAAAAGTTGAAAACCACGCCCTCATAGAGAGGATATCCATGCAAAAAATTCAAAACGCCAAAAATTCAAGCCGAAAAATTGATTTAAAATCAATTGCCACAATGCAATTAACCGATACTTTAAAAGCAGGTGCCGAGGTAAGGCTGTCACAGATTTTGAGTACAACATCAAACTATGGCGGTAATGCAAAAGTGCTTAAATCTGATGAAAAAATCAACAACTCAAATTGCAATGCGGTCGATTTGATTCAGGATTCAATTGACGAGATGTTCCAAAAAGCAAATACAATGGTGACTTCACGCTATGCAATGTCAAAATTAAGACGAAATCCTTATATTGTAGGTGCTTGTCGTAAAAACTCTGCAACATCGGGTATCGTGTCTATTGAAGACCTCAAAGACCTTTTTGAGCTCGATAACATCTTTGTTGGTGAAACCATTGTAAATACAGCAAAAAAAGGACAGAAAGCTAATTATGCAGCAGCTTGGCAAAATGACATCTGCCTTATGCACGTAAACCCAGTGGCAAATACTGAATATGGTGTAACATTCGGCTATAATGCAACTCTTGAAGATATAACTGTAGGAACAACCACAGATTCGTTGCCGGGTACAAAAGGCTGCGAAATCATCAAGGCATACGAATCAAATATAAACCTTATTGTTTGCCCTGAATGTGGCTATTTACTTAAAGACGTGCTTGAGAGGAAATAATGCCATACAGCACTCTGGAAAACCTAACATCTTTAATTCCAATGCAGGAGCTCATCAATTTAACCAATGATGAGGCTCTTGCCCGGGATATAAAGGTAGTAAATAAAAAGCAGGTTGAAAATGCCATATCATACGCAGATGAGCTTATAAATTCATATCTTAGAAATAAATATCGGCTTCCTCTAAAGTTTGTGCCGCAGATTATAACCCAAATTTCGGTTGACATTGCAGCATTCAGACTTTATTCAAGGCGCCCAAGAAAACTGCCGGAGCACATAAAAGACAGTTACGACACGGCAATTAAAACGTTAAGCGAAATTCAAAAAGAACACATCATTTTGGATTTGCCGCACGAACACCCTGAAAAAGAAGTATCAAAACCCGCCCCAATGATTATTACAAACAAAGGAGCAAATTCAAAAATATTTTCTGATGATGTAATGAAAGGATTCAGACTTTGATAGATATTGTTGAAAACAGCATATCAAAAACACTCTTGGAAAATTTCCCGGAATTTGATGTTCAACCATTCCCGGTTGATTTTGAACAATTCAACTATACATCATCTGTCGGGTGCTTCTTAACCAGATTTGAAAATATGGTTTTTCAGGCTCAAAGCACCTTAACTGCTGTAAACTGTAATGTTGATTATAATTTCACAGTATTTTTCTCCGCAAGGTATCTTCAAAACCACAGAGAAGCTTATCAGTTTTTGAAAAAAATAATCCGGCTTTTAAACGGTCTTAATATTTTAAACAAAAGATTAACATTGAAAAAACTTGCTTTTGAAGATGAAATCAATGGCGACCTTTGGTATTCGCTCGGGGTATGTATAAACTTACCCGTAATCGATGAAAATAAAAATTTAAGCATATCAGACGACCCGATTGAAACACTGTTTGGCACGTCAGTCGGTGCAAAAGACGGAAACGATGAGTTTTCGTCTGTAGCACTACGCAGCACGTCAGTCGGTGAAAATATAGGAGCAGCATAAAATGACAGATTATTTACACGGCGCAGAAACTAAAGAACAGGAATCTTTAAATTTTGTAATTGAAGATGCCGACATTTCAAGCGTTGTTGTTATAGGCACAATGCCGACTTATGAGATTGAAAACCCTCAAAAGGTTTCAAAGGTGGTAAATTATAATTACGTTGGCACAATTGGCAACAATATTGAAGGCTTTACAATCCCTGAAGCTGTTCAAACCATTCTTGATTTATCAGGCGGAGCAAACATTTATTGCATAAATGTTTTTGATAACGATAAACATACGGCGACAGTTGATAAAACAATCACTTTTGCGGATGGTGTTTGCGTTTTATCTGAAACGGGTATTCAAAACCTTGTATTGAAGCAAGGTGAAGACGAGCTTGGGCTTGATGTTGATTTTGAATTTGACCCAAAAACAGGAAAAATAACTGTTTTAGAGGGTGGAACACTTGAAGACAATCAGGAAAATGTAACCGCAAGTTATAAATATGTTGATTTTACAAAGGTTACAGATGCTGATGTCATAGGCGCTGTTGATAAAAACAACGTAAGAACAGGGCTGCAAGCCATTTGGGATATTGTAGCGGAATATGGTGTGGTTCCGGGTATTGTTATTGCCCCAGGGTTTGCCTCAAAAAACGTAAGGACAGCAATTGAAACCATATCAGAAAAACTTAGAGCTTTTTCGTATGTTGATTTGCCTAAAGGCACAAACGTTAATCTAATTGAAAAGGCACGACTCAAAGAGGTTGAAGGGATTGATTTAACTACATCTTCAAGGCGTTTAATGCCTTGCGGCCCTTGGATGCAAAGATACAACCAATATCAAGATATTACATCTTTAAAACCCCTAAGCCCTGTAGCAGCAGGCTTGAGAGTGAAGCTCGACAGGGAAAGAAACTGCGCAAAATCAATTGATAACACCGCAATTCCAATTGCAAAAGGTATGGAATTCCCTATTTCATTTATATTGGATGACCCGACAACGGATTCAAACAGAATGAATGCCAAAGGTGTTGCAACTGTTATTAACCACAAAGGAACTTATTATTTTTGGGGTAGCAGAAACGCAGGCTTTCCTTCTCAATCAGGTATCAAAACCTTTGAGCATTGCCAAAGAACAACTGATTTTATCATAAAAAGCATTCAGGATGCACAGTTTGTCTGTGTTGGTGAAAAAATCACTCGTGGCTTTATTGATGATATTATCGCAAAAATTAACGATAAATTCACAGCTTGGGCAAGCGGGGACGACCCTTTAATATATGGCGGTGAAGCGTATTTTGATGAAAGCATAAATACGGCTGAAAGCATTGCAAACGGACATCTTCGGCTTTCTTGGAGTTATTGCCCGGTGGCTTGTGCTGAACGTATTACAAACTTACCGTATCTGGATATAACAATCATTACAAAGAGCCTTGCAGGCTAAAAAGATAGGAGTACGCAATGGGAGTAGTTTTTACAAGAGCAAATGTATATTTGGGAAAATCCCTGTTTTTAATTTCAAATAAAGTAACAGGGCCTGATATTGATATGGAAACAACCACAATTACACACGGGCTTGGAAGCTTTGATGTAAATACAGCATTCAAAGCAATGAAAGCAAGTATTAACATACAGGGCTACGACAAAGATGTTTTCAGATCTGTTGCAAACCCTTATTCAGAGCTGAATTTTACAATCTATGGCTCCCTTGATGAATATACAAACGAAACCCTTGCAAAATCAGAACAGGCAAAATTAATTATAAGGGCTTCAAGCCAAAAATTTGCCCTTTTACCTGAACTTGAAGCACAAAAAAATCCTGACTGGAATATAGATTTCAATGCTTCAGCTGCAAAACTTTATATCGAAGGAAAAGAAGAATATGCAATCGACAACATCAATCTGATTTACAGAATTCGTGGTGTTGATTTGCTTACAAAGGTTAGAAAAAATTTAGCACTAAATTAATATAAGGAGAAATAAAAATGGCAGCAACTAAAACAACAGAAAAAACAACTGATAATCTAATTAAAGGAACACTCCCAAGCGGGATTAAGGTTGAATTTGACCCTTCAAAAAGCACCGGGCATACATTGATGAAAGCAAGAAAAGCTTCAGGCGGTTTTGCAACGGTTATTTATATAATGGCTGAAATTGCAACCTTTGATGGCGAAAAATTACCAGCACCCGAAATTTTAAACTACCAAGACCACGATGTAATAGCAATTGAAGAACTTTGGGAGAGCGCAAAACCGGGAAAGTAATCCCGGATACCGAAATGATGGCTTTTATAGCTCATTTTCTACATTTTTCTAAAAATGAAATTCTTGAGATGACATTTGATGAAATTATTTTTTGGTTCAATGAAGCCCACTCCCTTTGGGAAAAATTACAGCCAAAAGTTTCCAATGAACAGATTTAATTCCGCATTTTATCCTTACAAAGGGGCTTTTATGCCCCTTTAATCTTATGAAAGATTTTTTATGTGTCCTGCTGATATGAAAGTAAATCTTTATCTAAAAGCCTTCGACACCATGAGTGGTGTCGTAAAGTCAGCGTGCGCACAATCTGATGAGGCTTTTGAAAAGACAAATAAACACCTTGAAGACACCGCAAACAAGTTTGATAAAGCAGGACAAAAGGCTGCGGTTTTTGGCGGCGCTCTTGTTGCAGTATCCGGGTTGAATGCTAAAATTGCAGGTGACTTTGAAGCCGGGATGAACAATGTTTCAACTCTTATTGATACAGAAACTGAAAGTCTAAAGGCAATGGGAGCCGAGGTTTTAAAGATTGGTAAAAATTCTCCAAAAGCCATATCAGATTTAACAGATGGTCTTTATTCCATACGTTCAGCCGGAATTAGCGCTGATGAACAGTTTAAGGTTTTGGCAGGTTCTGAAAAACTATCAGTTGCAGGGCTTTCAACCACAGCTGAAGCTGTTGATATTGCAACATCTGCAATAAACGCCTTTAATCTAAAGGGCAAAGAAGCGGACGGCATTTATGATATGTTCTTTAAAGTTGTAAAGTATGGGAAAACTAACATTTCAGAATTTGCTCAAGGGTTTGGTTCTGTTGCAGGGGTTGTTGCCGCCGCAGGAATTCAACTTGATGAATATTCGGCCTCTGTTGCCGCGATGACAACTTCAGGATTAAAGGCAAATATTGCACATACTCAAATGAAGGCCGCAATTGCAGGGCTTTCTCGTGGCTCAAAAGAACAAATGGCAATATTTAAAAACCTTGGTGCGAAAAATTTCCCGGATTTAATCAAAAAATCAGGCGGGGTCGTAAACGCCTTTGATAAGATTTATAAGGGGGTTAACGGTAACCAATCAAAATTAATCCAGCTCGTAGGGTCGGTTGAAGGGTATAATGCCATTTTATCTTTAACAGGTGCCAATAATAAAACCTACCTTCAAACCCTTAACGATATGAGAAACGGCGGAGATTCGCTATATGAAGCTTATAGAAAGCAAACCGAAGGCTTAAATAACCAGATGGCGATTATGAAGAATAACGCCGAGGCTTTAAGTATTAAATTCGGCACCGGGCTTCTGCCTGTAATTAAAGCGGCTGGCGGCACTTTTCAAACCGTTTCGGGCATTATTGATAAAATGCCTCCCGGACTTACAAGTTTTGTTTCAATTGCAGCAGCAGGAATTGGTGTTGTAAGCTTATTTGGCGGCACTGCTTTAATGGCAGTTGGCGGCATTATAAGAAATGTAATTTTGCTTAGAAAAGTTATGCGCGGTTTTTCAATTGCAGCTTGGGCAAATCCCGCTTTACTCCCCATAATTGGAGTTACGGCAGGAATTGTAGCACTTGGAGTGGCAGGGGTTTATTGTTACAAAAAATTTGAAGGGTTTAGAAATGTTTGTCAAGGCACTTGGGCTGTAGTAAAAGCCGGCGGCGCCTGGCTTGCTGTTTTATGGCAAGGTTTTTTAACAGGTACAAGTACTGTATGGAATTTTATAAAACCGGCTGCACTTTTTGCCGCAAAAATTTTAGGTTGGATAACCCCCATAGGTCTTGCAGTTAAAGCCATTCAGGCTTTATGGAGTTGGATAGGAAAATTAATTAATAAAGCAGGCGGCCTAAGAGGTATAGGCGGAAAGCTTAAAGAATGGGGCGATAAACAATCCGAAAAAGCGGCAGAAATTAACAAAGGCATTAAAGCTGATAGAGGTGTTGATGGTTCACACGCAAACGGGCTCGATTATGTACCGTTTGATGGCTATGTAGCAGAGCTTCACAAAGGCGAAACTGTTTTAACAGCGCCTGAAGCCAATCGTTGGCGCACCGGGCAATCCATAAACAATTCTTCATCTGAAACCATTAAAATCGATTTTCACCCTTCAATTAATTGGAGCAGTAACGTTTCAAACACTTCAAAACAAGAGTTTCTGACTCTTCTTTATCAATTCAAAGAGGAGCTTGTAAAAATAATTTTAGAAGTATTAAAGCGTAGAGAGGCAAGGGCTTATTAATGTTTGAAAAATGGAATATGCTAAAAGTTCTTAATATGATTGAAGCTCCAGGTTTTAAAAAGGAATACACCTATAATAAAATGCCGTGCATAAATTCAAAACCGAGACTTCAGCGGGGCAATGAAAATTTGCTTGAATTTAGCGTATTTTTGCCGCTTCATCATTCTTTCTGTAACCCTAAAAAAGTTATAGAAACCGTTGAACAATGTGCGCTTGAAGGAGATGTTATCGATTGGGTTTACCAAAAAGAATATCAGGGGCAATTTACGGTAACTGCAATTGAAAAAACCTTAACAAGAGCACTTAAAGGCACAATTATTTATGCCGAAATTAATTTTAATCTGCTTGAAGTGCCAATTGACCCTGATTTTAAACCTGAGGGTAAAACCGGTTTAATTGATGAAACAAAAGCGGTCGGCGAAAATAATTCAAAAATTAAAGAATTGGCTGCAAAAGCAAAGGTTTCAGCGGTTGAATCGTTTAAAGAAAACATTAACACTGCCCTTTTGAATACATCTTTAAGTGATATGGGCAAGGAGCTTGTCAGAACTGTATCAAATTCTGTTGTAAAAGATATTTCGGGCGTTGATGTCGGAGATTTATACAACACTGTCGGGGCCTATGCGGACGCCGTTAAAAATAACGGGAACCTAAGTCCTGCCGAAGCGTTAAACGTGGCACAAAGCATAAGGGCCATTCCTAAATTAATGCTGGATGGCAGTCTTAGAGGAGGTTTTTAGATGACCTCTTATATTCTCTACACAACCGGGCAAAACGAAAGATGGGATACAATCGCCTATAAATTTGGCAGCACTTACGATATTGCGCCCATAATTGAGGCAAATCCACATGTAAAGATAAGCCCGATAATACCTGAAGGAACGGTTTTAAAAATCCCAGTACCCGAAATGAAAGCAAACGATAAAGCGAGGCTGCCTATATGGAAACAATAACAAATAAACCTCCAAAACCTGTCGTGACACTTCTTTACAACGGCAAAGATGCAAGTAAAGATTTTTCAAAATATTTAAGATGTTTAACCTTTAATGAGTTTGAAGATGAACAATCAGACGAACTTACGCTTGCTTTAAATAATGATGACGGATATTTTTCAGACCTTTGGTATCCAAATAAGGGTGATAAAATTACCGTTTCAATTCAATATGGTGAAGACATTTTTGAACCGGGCACATTTACAATTGATGATAATTCTTTTAATTGGGGTTTATCAGGTGACACTGTTGAGATTAAAGCGCTTGCAACTTCAACAAATTTTTCTGTCCGCACTCAAAAAATAAAGAATTGGACAGGAAAAACCTTAAATCAAATTGCAAATGAAATTGGAAAATCCTACGGGTTCAAGGTTTTGGGCAATACAGGAAGTATAAAAATCGGTACAATTGTTCAAAAGAATGAGTCAGATATTGCCTTTTTGAAGCGTGTTTCAAAGCTTTACGGGTATATTTTTAACATAAAAGATGGGCTTTTAACCTTTAGTTCTCTTGAAGAGCTTGAAAAAGGTGAATCTTTATTTACCTTATCTAAATCATCAGATATTGAGGATTTATCCTTAAATGACACAGTAACAAAGATTTACGGTAAAGCAAAAGTTCAATATTTGGATTTAAAAACAAAATCAATTAAAACCTATACGGCGGTCGGAAATACGGAAATTACAAATGTCTTAACTGTTTACAAAAGATGTTCTTCATTGTCTGAAGCAAAAATTGTTGCACAGTCTGCCTTAAAAAATTCGAGCAGAGAAGTTGCAGGCAGGATTCAGCCTTCAAAACCAAATAAACTTTTTATGGCCGGAGTAAATTTTGATTTAGTTGGGATTGGTAAACACGAAGGCAAATACCACATTAAAGCCCATACATTAAAAATTGATGAATCCGGGTTAAAGCAGGAAGGAGAGATTGTAAAATGTTAGAATTTGGTACAGTAAAAGAAATAAAAGGGTTGGAAGCAAGAGTACATTTTGAAGCCTGGGGCTTAGAGGATATGTGGCTTAAGGTGCCGCAAAAGTTTACTGTAACAAAAAAATCAAAGATAATGCCTGAAATCGGGCAGCTGGTGGCTGTTATTTTAACAGATGACCTATGTGACGGGGTCATTTTAGGCGGAATTTATAACGAGATTGACCTGCCCCCTGAAGATTTAGGAGATGATTTTATTCAATTTGAAGACGGCTCTTCAATTTCGCACGCAGAAGGTTCAAAATCTTTTAATTTAACCGTCGATAATCTTTTTGTAAGCAAAAATATTATAGCAGGCGGCGAAGTGCAGGATTCAAAAGGCACACTTGATTCGGTAAGACAACATTCAAACACCCACGAACACCCGAATGGCAACAACGGTTCAAGCACAAGAAAACCTTCAACGACAGTTTAATAATAATAATTTTATAAATAATTAATATGAAACAAAAAAGAAAATTTAAGAAAATAAGAGTATGGAAAGCCGTCAACATAAAAGAGATTCAATGAATGAAACTATTTCAGGCAAAGAAGATGTTAAACAGTGTGTTACAACTATTGCCTCTACCCAAAAAGGCAGCGTACCTTTTATGCCTGAATTTGGATGTGACCTAATGCCTGCAATAGGTGAAAAATCACCGCTTGCAATCGATTATTTAATCGGGGTTTATTCAAAAGAAATTCCCCTTCAAGAGCCAAGGTGCGAAGTAACAGATGTTGTTGGAGATTTTACGGAAGACGGAAAAATCAAAATGATAATCTATTTTTCACACAAAGAAGATGGAAGTAAAGACTTTACGGAGGTTTATGTGTAATGAGCAGTACAGCTCCGGAATTTATAAAGGTTAATCCAAAAGCAGATGAAGAACTTTTAATTCAAAAGTTTAAAACAGACACTGATACAAAAATTCAAAATGCACAAGATACAAGGATTTTGATTGCTTTAATGGTTTATTATGCAAACCTTGTTAAAAGCCAAGTGAATGATGCGTGCAAACTCAACCTTGTAGAACATTCAAGAGCGCCGATTTTAGACTTTTTAGGAGCTCAAAAAAACTGTAAACGCCTTGAAGATGAGGATGATAAAAGTTATATTGAAAGAATTTTGTTATCGCCTGAAGGGCTTTCTGTTGCAGGCCCTGAACTTGCATACATCTATTTTACAAAATCAGCCGATTCTGCAATTAAAGATGTTCAATGCGAAGTGCCGGAAGATAATATTGTAATCAATATAAATGACTTAATTACTGTAATGACAACGGATGAAGTCACAAACGAAATCTTTAATGCTATTTGCAATTACAAAGAAGGTGAAGTAGAAATTACTTTAAATAAAACGCTTGAAGCAGGCTCTAAAATTAAAGTAACCACGCCGCACCCTTACAGAACATTTTTACACATTTTAACAAAAGATGGTGAAGAAACCCCCGGGCTTTTGGATAAAGTTTTAAATGCCTTAAAGCTCGTTAAACCTCTTTGTGATTATCCTGTACCAAAATATGCAACAATTGAAGATTTTAGCATAAACGGCAAAGTTTATCTAAGAAAAAATGCCGATGAAGCAACTGTTAAAGTGCAGGTTAATGAGCTTTTAAATAAGTATTTAGACGGCATTAATATGCTTTTAAAAAAATCTGTTGTTAAAAATCATATTATATCTTATATCAATTCGATTGACGGCGTTTTTGATTTTAAGGTTACAAAACCGACCTCAAACCTGCCTTGCAAAATAGACACGGCATACAGGGGCAAAATCGGTAATATAACTTATGAGAGGGTGGATGAATGACAACAATTATAACGGATGATTTGCATCTTCCAAACGGTAAAGTTATAACCCCGGTTAATGTAAAATCAATTGAAATAAAAACTGTAAATTCTCAATCACTATTGCCTTATGTTTTGCAGGATAAGCACAATTTAGCCCTTGAAAACTGTATGAAAGAGGCTTTTAAAATTGACCTTAAAAAACTTTTGCTTTGCCCAGTTGAAAATGTCGATGAAACCTTACTACCCATTTTAGGCAAGGAAAATCACATTATGGGGTATGAGGGGTGGAATTTAGCCAAAACAAACGAACAGAAACAAAATTTAATTAAAAATTCGGTTCAATTGCACGCTAAAAAAGGAAGTGCACCTACTTTAAAAGAGGCATTGCAAACATTAAATATTGAGGCTGAAATTAAAGAATGGGATGAGTATAACGGGCGTATCGGGCATTTTAGGGTTGAATTTTTGAATATCTATGACCGTGGGCTTGATGATAATTTTGAGGCTGAAATTAAGGAAATGATTAAGAATTATAAGCCTTTAACCCGGATTTTGGATGTAATCAATTATTTTTTATGTTCAAAAGCAAAAGTTTATGTGGGCGCAAGACTTAAAACCCTTGAAACCACTGCAATAAAGACAAAGAAAGTACAGATATGAGCGATTTTTATACAGTTTTAACAACAGATGGTATGGCTGAAATTTTGGATTGCGTTGCTAACAATCGTGGTTTTAAGCCTGCAACAATGGCTGTAGGCGATTCAAACGGCAGTTATTATGAGCCCGAAAAAACACAAATTGCCTTGAAAAATCCTTTATATACAGGCAATATTTATGCCCAGGGTAAAAAATCATCTTCAGAAAAAAGTGCCGGGTATTTATATTTTTGTTTTCAAGTCCCGCCGAGTGTCGGTAATTTTGTCATTAGGGAAGTCGGGCTTTTTAGCCCGGAGGGCAAGCTTTGGGCGGTTGCAAAATACCCTGAAACCCTAAAAACCAAGGCGGACGAAACAAGTGATAAGACTTTAAATATTGAAATACAGATTGAATTATCGGATTTGATTTTAAATACAATTGTTATTGATAATTCAGGCAATTTGGTTACAAGACAGACATTAGAAGAGTATCAGCCTTTAGAAGAAAAAGGCAAGGCGGAGGGTTATGCACCTTTGGATAATGAAGCAAAAGTGCCCCTAGAGCATTTAAGGGGTGTGTTTACTACCTTTTGTTTTAATTCGGGCGCAGTGGATAAAATGGGTAAGCCCACACTACTTGAATACAAGGAAGAGCTTGTAAGTAGTGCTGATATTGCAGACCCCGAAAACATTGTAACCGTAACAAGAAAAATTATAACTTTAAAAGCGCCCGCAACATACACAGACGGAAATGGCAAAACAATCGTGATTTCGGAAGATTTAACACTGGATGTTACGGATTTTGAACCAGGGGCAAAATATAGCCTAAGGGTTGTTGAAAATAACGGGGTGATGGACTTTTTTGCAGTTAAGGGTGCGGAAGTCTATCGCCAAAAAGCAGAGCCCGAAAACCCAAACCCCGGGGATTTATGGCAAAATATGAGCGTTGCCCCTGAATTAGCGTATATCCGCACCACTGATGATACTTGGCAGATAACAAACGAAGTCGAAGCCGGGGTTTACACCGTGCCCGCCGAAGGCCAAGAACTCGGGGGGGGGGGGGGGAAATTAGTGA
>CAJULR010000003.1 GCA_910587375.1 Candidatus Gastranaerophilales bacterium
ATATACAACTTGTCAGGACATAATTTTTTGCCTAAGTTTATTAACATTATGTTTCAACCCTTATGCGGATTTATCAGATTTTTGGCGAAAAGGGCTGATATTTATTTCATTCATTGTCTATCTTCTAATCCCAAGAATTTTACATTACGATAAAGAAGAGGATATTTTTAATGCAATAGATTTCAGAAATTTTGCAGAACAAAAAGAAATTTTCGTTGCAACAATAACCCATGACCTTAAAGCACCTACATTATCCCAAATTGCAGGGCTTGAAACGCTTTTAAATGAGGAGCAAGGCGAATTAAACAAAGAACAAAAGGGCATTATAAAGAAAATTTTAAATTCCTGCATGTATATGAAAGAGCTTGTCCTTATGATTTTAAGCACCTATAAGTTTTCAAGCGGGGCAATTGCGCTTAAATATGAAAACTTTGATGTTGTAGAGCTTGTTGAAGAATGTATAGGAGAAATTGAAGGTCTTGCAAAGAATAAAAAGCTCTCATTTATTTTGGACTCTGAAGTTGAAAATACATCAATAATTTCAGCGGACAAATTGCAAATTAAAAGGGTAATTATGAACCTTCTTGCAAATTCCATAAGCTATGCTTATAAAAATACGGAAATAAAAATCGACATTATAAACGAAAAAGGCTTTTTAAGATTTTATATGGAAAATTCAAGCCCATATATTCCTGATGAAATTTTAAGACAGCTGTTTAAAAAATATGCAAGCTTTTCTTCAAAATATACAAAGGCAGGTTTTGGCCTCGGATTATATTTATCAAGAAGAATAGTTGAAGCACACGGTGGAAACATCCAGGCTGAAAGCCTTAAGGGCAACAAAAACATATTCAGTTTTTACATCCCTTCTTATGAAGCGGTGGATATTATTTCAAACAAAACGGCAGGCGGCGGCAAAGTTACATTCTAAACCGCAATTTTAGGTTTTAACAACATTAGTTCGCAAATTTTTTCTTTCCTATGTTTTAAAAGATTACTTATAGAAAAATGCAGCCAATATGAAGATTTCAAGCATACACACATTTAAAAAGCACACAATAACACCTGCCTTCAAAGGAAAAGACGACTACAAAAACGAGGATTTTCCTTTGGATAACGGTGCATTTTTTCTAAAGCCTGAATATTTTCAAGAGCTTCATGGCATAGCATGCCCCCTTCCTCCAATTGAAATAAGCCTAAGCCAAGGAACATCAACACTTTCAATTTCATCAACCACGGCTCTAAAATACTTAAAAACACAAGATAGAAAAACAAGCGAAAGCCTTGTGTGTAAATTTGCAGAAGTTTATACAAAAAATCTTCAAGACAGACTAAATTCCGAAGACGAAGCGATGAAACTATACGCACAAACACTTAAGGAAAATTCAGAGCTTAGAAAACAAGCGGGCATTGACACTAAAAAGCTTGATAGCGCAAGCAGAACTGCAGCATTATTGCTTGCTTCAACAAATGAGCGGACAAAAATTGCCAAAAAACAAGCCTATGAAGAAACGGAACTTTTCTTTGAAATATCAAAAACAAGCAAGGGCTATGATTTTTCAAAACAAGAAGAAAAAAGACAAATAGCAGGACTTTTGCACACTCTTCAAAAAAATTCTTACCACACAAAAAACCTTGTGCTTGAACTTAAAAAAGCTGCAATAGACACAAACGGCGAAATGGACACAGAATTTGCCGCGCTTATATGCGCCTTTATTGCAAATCAGGATTTTGCCGTTTCTCCGCTATATATTGCAGATAAAATAACATATTTCACAGGAAAAGACCCAAGGC
This sequence comes from Candidatus Gastranaerophilales bacterium, assembly GCA_910587375.1. Lineage (GTDB taxonomy): Bacteria > Cyanobacteriota > Vampirovibrionia > Gastranaerophilales > Gastranaerophilaceae > MGBC122484. Next base: position 1,795 of record CAJULR010000003.1, read on the forward strand.
ACAAGGCTGAAATTATTGAAACTATGTTAAAATTAAACAATACGGATTTTCAGCTTGATGATTATGAGCCTGCTTTTGAAAATTTAATGGAAGCTTGTTTTACAAAAGACGGACAATTTATAAAAGAGGCTCCGGGCATTGTTTTAAAACTTACAGACGCGGCAGAAGCGCTTCTTAACTGTTGGCTTGATACAGACAGAATTGATGACAGCAATATTTTACCTTATATCGAATTTTCAAAAACAATAATTCTTGGATATCTTGAAAACATTATCGACGAAGATGGAAATATAGACGAAACCGAAATCCCAAGCAAAGAAGAGCTTCAAAACGTAATTGAAGATCTTTTTCTTGAATAAACCAAACTTTAAAGCAATTCATTTTTATTTGCCATATATTTTTCAATAAGTTAATATATACATATTGTTTTAATTTCACATCGGAAGGTTTTATATGAAAATATTTGGAGTTGCCTTTAAAGATACGGAAATAATTGTTACTATATTTAACAAGAATTTCATTATTCATAAAACCAATAAAACTTATAGATTAATTTTTTCCAGATGGACAGAAAGCGGAGCTTCTGATGAAGTGATTGCAGAGTTAAAATCGCTATATTCCAATGCGGATTTTTGGAACAACAGCAATAAGGAGCTTTGGCTGATTTATATCTGCTGCCTTTTACAAAGAAAAGATAGCAAAGCGGCATTGGAAGTCTTGAATAAATATAATAAACTATTTAAAACTGCCTGTATAGAACACTATTTACCGGCCGCAAAACTTGCTTATGAAAACGGTATTATTTCTGAAGACATAAAACTTGCCGCCAAGCTTTTTGATGAATTTGAATTGGCCAAAAATAACAATTGGCTGTCGCTCTGCCCCCCCCCCTCATTTAAAAACGAATTTCAAAACGACTTTAAAAACAGCTCCAAAACCAAATCCATTGCTATCGTAGGAAACGGAAGCGGGCTGATAGGTTCAGGCAAAGGAAAAGAAATCGACTCCCATGACATTGTAATAAGGTTTAACAAGTTTAGAACACAAGGGTTTGAACAAGATTGCGGAGAAAAGCTTGACATTTGGGTTACACAAACTACGCCCAAAGAAGAATTTGATGTTAATAATGTAGAAACAATTGTTTTAAGCTATCCATATTTATATTGGAATGCAAGGATTGATTTACAATATTTAAAAAGCATTATAAAAGACAACAAAAATGTACAATTTTTAACAACCGACGACCTTAAATTTGCCCGCGAATGCTTAAAAAATAATTCCTACCGCCCGACAACAGGCTGTATTTTAATTCTTGCCCTGTATAGACATTTAAAAAGCTTTGATAACATTGATTTCTACGGCTTTGGTTTTTTAAACGAAGAATTTACGCCGCTTGATCATTATTACCAAAAAGTTTCAAAAAGGCACCAGGAAAAAGCCCAGGCTATGCATAATTTTAAAGAAGAAAGCTATTTTTTAAAACAATTAATTCAACAAAAAAGCTTCACTAAATAAATTTCTTGCACCCTGCACACCTTTGCATATCTTTATGCACCTTTGTGCACCGGGCTGTTTATCCTTAATGCTTGTTAAACACAAGGAGAAGCTTTTTCTTTGCAAATTTTAAAAACTCGCCTAAATATGTTGTAACAATAATTCCTGCTATAAAGTAAAAATATGTGGTTTTTAGGGGAAAATAAAACCAGTAAATATCGGAATTATTTTTAACATCAAACGAAATTCCCTTAAACGCAAGGAATAAATAGGTTATTATATTAAAAACAAGAAGGTGGTTTGCCATAATGTGGTATGTATTTTGGCCAATTTTTTGCAAAAAAGCCCAATCTTTAACCTTTTCATACAAAATTTCAACTATAAAAAGCGACATCCAAATCCCTGTAAGGCTTGTTAAAACAGGCACAATCCAATTGTTATACTGGCCCCATACAAGAAGAAAATGGAGCCCTATTCCATCAAGAGGTGAAAAATCCTTGTTTGTAAGCCACAAAAGGGATTGCAAAATTAACACAAACCCTAGAATTTTATAAGAAAAAATGTTAATTTTCCCTTCAATTTCATTTTTGTAAAGATATCCAAGATGAATAAAGAAAAGCGCAAACATGCTTCTTAAAAGCCAAAGAACATTGATGTTTTCAGAATACCATTGAAGCTGAATTGCACCAAGGGCCAAAAGAAGATAAAAGCCCGCAACCAAAGGTTTTGGTGCCTTTGCAGATTCAAAAACGCCCGAAAAAACTTTATAAATTAAAAGCGTTATAAAAAGACAAGGCACAAACCAAAGCGGGGAGATTAAATCCAGCTGGTGCCCGGTTAAAAAAGGCATTAAAAATTCATTTTCAAAGGTGACAGGCATTCCCCAAAATTTCCCAACAAAGGGTGCCACGGCGGCCGTTATTAAAAGATAAACGCCCGCATAGAGAAAATATGGCAGAAGAAGGCTTTTTGCCCTGCGTTTTAAAAATTCAAAAAAGCCGTACTTTGGGTTAAACACCATGCCGGCAAGAAAGAAAAACAACATAACCTGAAAAGAATATGGCGGAAACATAGGGATGAGTGAAAATTCTAAATGCCCGGACACCACAATTAAAATTGCAAGCGCTTTTAGAACATTTATTTTATTGTTAAAAACCTTTTCCATTTCTTTACATTTCCTTACATTTTAAACCTGAAAATTGTTGCCCCAAGTGGGATTTAGAGAATTATAAAACTTTTAATGTGCACAAATTATATTTTCCTTGCAACCTTGCAAGGGTTTCCAAACGCAAGCGAGCCCGATGGAATATCCTTTGTTACAACGCTTCCCGCCCCAATTGTGCAATTGTCCCCAATTGTAACGCCCGGAAACACAACAATATTTCCGCCAAACCAAACATTATTCCCAACTTTAATTGGTTTTGCATATTCTAAACCCTTGTTTCTCTCTTCAACGTTTAAGGGGTGCCCGGCCGTGTAAAAACCGCAATTTGGCCCAATAAAAACATTATCCCCAAAGGTTACCTTTGCAGGGTCTAAAATTACAAGGTTATGATTTGAATAGAAATTTTCGCCAATTTCAATATTATACCCGTAATCACACCAAAAAGCAGGTTCAATTATAAAATTTTCTTTTGTTTTTCCAAGAAGGGTTTTTAAGATTTCCCGTTTTTTATCGGTTTCATCCGGCAAAAGTGCGTTATATTTATGGCAAAGCGTTTTACATTTTGCACGCTCTTTAATTAAAGACTTATCATAATTTGCGTCATACAAAAGTCCTCTTAACATCTTTTCTTTTTCATCCATAACAACACCTCCTAAGGAAAGTTATTTTATCAAACAACCCAAAAATGTGCAAACAAAAATAATGCTGAGTTAATTCGCAGTGTCATTGCCTGCAGATTAAAACTATGCTATTCTTAAAGAATATAAAATAAAGGAATAAATGATGGGTTTAGCCCTTCGCCTTGAAAAAGAGAGCATAAACAGTATAAATTCCCATAAAGATGATTATATGAACAAAGTCTTTGATTTTATAAAATTTAAAGACTTAAAATCTTATGTTGATTTTATAAATAAAGAAAAATTCTTCACCTTCACACTCACTGTCACAGAAGGAAGTGCAGCGCTTGAAAAAGAACCCATATTTAAAACCAGGGAAGAATTTGAAGCTTTTGTTGCAAAAAATGAGCACTTTATATCAGGCGTAAAAAAATATCCAAACACAAAACTTAAAAAGAAATATATGCGCCTTGATGATGAAGAATTAGAAGCGTTTGAATTTTTAAAATTAAGATATAAGCAAATTGAAGACAAAGAATATGTTTTAAACCCTGAAGTTTTTGAGGATGGCAATTCAGAAAACAAAAACGAAAACAATCCAAAAAATGACAAAAAGCCCCTTGAAGACAGAATGTATCTTGTTTTGGGCGCATTATATGATTCTTATGCGGATGTAAATGCAGATTTTATGACGCCTTTTGTAAAAAAAATATTAAAAAAGGCATTTATTATTGCAAAAAAATACGGATACATAATGACAAGTTCAATGGAAAATTTAATAAAAATTAATTCCGTTTCATATAAAAGGGCGCTAGATGAGCTTGCAAAGTAGCGACATTGTTTTCTTAACAGAAGAAGAAATCCTTTTAATCCATCGAAGCATTCTGCAAGAAAATGAAACTGCAGAAATTTTTAATCAAAACAACCTAAATTCAGCCATAAACCAACCACAGGCAACATTTGACGGCGAATTTTTATATAAAGATATTTGCGAAATGGCCGCAGCTTATTTAATCTCCTTTGCAAAAGACCATGCATTTTATGCCGGAAATAAAAGAATTGCGCTCAGCGCCTGTTCAATTTTTCTGCAAAGAAACAACCACAGATTGCTTTTAGACAACAACGAGGCCGCAGAATTAATATTAAAATGCGTCACAGGCGAATATTCAAAAGAAGATGTCATTGAAATAATATCTAAAAACATTGCGTAGCCTTGCTTTGAATATTGCGCACAAGCCGAATTGACAAATTGCCAAGCCCCAAACTTTGACTATAATATTAACCAAGCAGCTTTTTTTCAACAATCTCTGCCGCTGTGCGAATAAAGGCTTCACAAGGGCGTGAGGCATAATATTCTTCTGTCCTTTTTGAAGGAATGTGGGAAAAATTTTCTTCCTTGCTGGCATTTTTTAAGAAAAGCGCCACAGTATCTGTCAAAACAGGCTGTGCCTTAGAGTTTTCAAGCCCCAAAAGCTCTCTGCAAATTATCGTCCTATGGCACTTTTTGAATTCCTCTGCAAGATTTTGAATAAGTTCATAATGCAAAGCCTTTGCTATATCGTCATTTGGGGAGTCATACCCCTTTAAAAGCCCTGCCACCATAAACATAGCGCTCACCGCCCCGCAAACTTCGCGAAGACGCCCCATTCCGCCCCCAAAGGATGAAGCAAGTTTTAACACAGTTTTTTCATCTAACCCGACTTCTTTTTGAAAGGCAAGAAGGACAGACTGTGCGCAGTTATACCCTTTTTTAAAATTTTCTGCCGCAATAGCCGCTTTTTTGGGTTCATTTTCAACCTTTAATGGCTCCATTGTATTTGAATTTACGCTTTTCATAAGAAAAATTTTAACATATAAAATATTTACTTCACAATTTCTTTTTGCTTTTTAAACTGCATTTCATAAAGGGCTTTATATGCGCCGTTTTGAATATCTAAAAGCTCATTATGAGTACCCTGTTCCACAATTTCACCCTGATTTATCACAACAATTTTATCCGCACTTTGAATAGTTGAAAGCCTGTGGGCAATGACAAAAACGGTTTTATCCTTCATAAGGTTTTCAATTGCCTTTTGAACAACAGCTTCCGCCTTGTTATCAAGCGCACTTGTTGCCTCGTCTAAAATGATAACTGGTGCGTCTTTTAAAAAGGCCCTTGCTATTGCAACACGCTGCTTTTGGCCGCCGGATAATAATATGCCGCGCTCGCCAATTTGGGTATCAAGGCCATCCTTTAAAGTTTGGATAAAATCATCCAAATATGCCATTTTAACTGCTTTTTGAATGTCTTCTTCATTTGCATTTTTATTCCCAAGAAGAATATTTTCCCTTATGGTGCCTGAAAACAAGAAATTATCCTGAAAAACAACTGCAATATTTTCCCTTAAGGATTCAAGTGTATAATCCCTGATATCAACATCATCGATTGAAATTGAACCCGATTTAATGTCGTAAAAACGTGGGAGAAGATTTACAAAAGTTGTCTTGCCGCCGCCTGAATTTCCAACAAGCGCAACGGTTTCACCTTTTTTAATTTCAAGGTTAATATTTTTTAAAACAGGAACATTTGGAACATATTCAAAACAAACATCTTTGAATTGAATTTTGCTATGCCCCCGCCCCAAAACCAAAGCATTAGGCCTGTTTGAAATTGCCGGCTTTAAATTCAACATGCCAAAAACACGCTCTATTGCCATAAAAGAAAATTGCACAGCATTAAAATTGTTGCCAAGATTTTTAATTGGCGTGTAGAGCATAATTAAAGCCGTTATAAATGAAACAAAATTCCCTGATGTAATTTGCTTTGTTAAAATCAAATGCGAACCATAGCCAATTGCAAGGCCAATTCCAACTGACACAATTACATGCATCATTGGAGAAAGCCAGCTTGTTCTTTGAACAATTTTAATTTTTAAAGAAAAAATATCTGACAATATTTTTCTAAATTTATTTTCCTGATATTCTTTCAGGTTATAGGAAGTTATGGTTTTATTCCCTGTGTATGTTTCATTATAGGATGTAATAATCGTAGCGCCCACTGCAACCGATTTATCCATAACCCCTTTGATTCTTTTCCTGATACTAGCAAGGGGCAAAAAAGCTCCACCCAAGATAACAACCGCAATTAAAGCAAGCTGCCAGGAATTATAAAACAAAACACAAACAAGAGAAATTGAAGAAAAAAGCCTTGAAACAAAAACCTTTAAATTATCTAAAAGCCCGGCGCACGCAGTGTCTGCGTCTGCGTTAAACCTAAAAACAATATCGCCCGATTTTCTGCTGTCAAAAAATGAAGTTTGGAAGGTCAGCAATTTTTGATACAAAGAAATCTTTAAATCATTCGTAATTTTCCCGCCAACCCAAGTGTTTAAATATGTTGCAAGATAATTCAAAAGCCCTTGAATTATAGTAAATGCAACAATTCCAAAAGGAATATACCACGGGGATTGCACCGTCTTTTCAACCATAACAAGATCCATATATGGTTTTAAAGATAGCGCAATAACCGCGTCCAGCGAGCCTATCGGAATACAAATCAAAACCGCCAAAAGCGCCCGAAACCAGTAAGGTTTCACATATGGCAAAATTCTTGAATAATTAATATAAGCCTGACTGTTTTTAAATTTATTGATAATATTTGTCATAATTTTCCTTCTACCATAACAAAAGCGATTGCCTTTTCCTTTTCATGTGAAAGCGAAATTTTAACCACGAATTGCTCAAACCCGTCCGGAAGCCTTACTTCAGGTTTTCCACTTTCATTATTTAAAATTTCTATCTCAGAATGTTTAATTTCAACGTCTAAAGAAGATATTGCTTTTATAAAGGCTTCTTTGGCGCAAAACCTTGCTGTTAAATGCTCTGCGGGACGCCCTTTTGAAAAACAATATTTTAATTCTTTATCCGAAAATATTGTCTTAAGAAAAAATAAATCTTCTTCTGGCATTTTTGAAGAGCTTAAGGAATTCTTAGAATACTTCTTAAATCTCCCTATATCCTCAATATCCACACCAATATCAAACACCGGCAATTCCCCTTTGAACCCTCCTAGCGCTTTTTATCTTTTTGTGATAGATTTTTTGTTTCTCCTTATAGCACGCTTTAATTGCACCAAAAACAAAATTTTTCAAAATTTTATATTTTAAATATTTTCTATAGTTTTTCTTGTAATTTATTACATTGTGCAATCCTTCAATAGAAACAAAGTCGTTGCCTTCTTGAAGAGCCAAAATCTTATCGCTTAAACTTTTAATAACAGCGTCTGCCGGGTTTATTTTGGATAAATCTTTAGGGGCTTCAAGTACCTCTTTTAGCCATTTAATGGAACATTCTTTTTCCTTTGCAAGAATGGAATTAACCTTTTCCCAGTCAATTACTTTAAATAAGTCAGTTTCATTATAATTGTTTGAATCTTTTAAAATTCTTGATGACAAATCAAAAATACCAAGCAGAGTTTCAAACCTGGAAAAATCAGTCATATTCGGTTTTACCACCCAAAATGGGATGTTGAAAATAATTGCAAAACAACAAGCGTGGTAAGAATTTGTAACTAATACTTTGGAATTTTTAATGGAGCTCAACCATTTCCCAACACTTCTTCCCTCAGAATCTGTTTGATTATACAAAGAAACTTCTTCTTTGGGGTATTTTTTCAGCCATTCAGCCACCCTTTCTTTTGTTTCACTAGAAGCATTAACCATATATTCGAAAATACCGTTTTTATCTTCTTTGTACTCTTCAGCAAGCAAATTATAAGCCTCTTTATCCACAAGCAAAGTTGGGTCTAAAACCACTTTTGATTCTTTATTAAACACATTTTTTAAAATTTTTTGCCCTGAAAATTCCCTTACAGAAAGACTGTCAAATTTTTCCAAATAATATTTATTTTGAAGCGTCAAATCAAAGTTTGCTTTATAATCAGTGTTTGCAAAGCTTGGTGCATATGAAATTTTTTTCTTATCAAAAGACACAAAATCCAAAAAATTAAGTGAGTCGTTAAACCAAAGTGTGGACCATACACAATCCGCTCCAACAATAAAAGTATCAATATAACTATTTACTTCCCTTAATTCTGAATATGTATAGTAAGGTTTTGTAATTTTTAAATGCTTATTTGCAAACTTTTCAATAAAAGAACCTGAATATTCTGCCCTCCATTCAGGATATTGCCAATTGATTAAAACGGAAGAATACCCTAATTTTTCTACAACCATTTGCAAGGCATACGCATTCAGGACTCCGCCATAATTTTTAAACGGCCACAAATTAAAAATGCCGACATCATATTTGTTTTCATTGCAATATTTTACTGTTTCTCTCAGACTTTTACCCTTTTTTAACATTCTAAAAAACGCTTTTCTGTTAGAATGTTGCTCCAGCGGAGTTTTTAAAGTTATATTGTAATAAGAAGCATAGTCCAGCGGAACTTTTGTGCAGACAGGAGTTTTGTTTTTAAATTTATTAAAAATTTCCTTCCCCTTTTTGCTGTTTAACAAAACAACAGATGTCCCTTTGTTATCATTTAGTTTTTTATCAAACCTCTCAATTGCCCAAAAATCACCAATTGTAATATCGGCTTCCCTTTGGCTTGTTGTATATGCGCAAGCTCCACAGCTTGGACGAAGACACATATTTTTTATAAAAGCCTGCAAATATATATCTTCTGCAAAAGGGCTGCCATAATATCGCTTGCCTGTGATAGTAGTAGTGGTAGTAGTAGCATAAACACCCCATCCGGCTTTTTTATCCCTAAAAGATGTGTGTTCAAATTTATCATCCTCTTGGAGGGTTTCCTCTAAATATTTGTCAAACACTTTTTGTGGTGGCACACCATGGCAAATTAAATCAACAGTATAAAGATTTTCATATTTTTTGCCCAAGAAAGTGTTCAGCCCGGCAACCTGGCATGGAGTTCCTGTAAATAATACAATTTTTCCCGCCTGCAAAAGATTTTTAATTTGAGAATAAACCGAATTTGTATCAGATTGAAGATACTTTGAACCGCGCAGCTTGTATAAATCTTCTTTATTATTAATAATTATATGCTGAACCTTTTGCCCAACATAAGCAACACCGCACACAAGCCCGCCCATTTTAAAAATTTCATCGGCAATTAATGTAAAAGCGCCGCCCGAGGAGCTCACAAGGCGTGTTTCATCATCTGCTATAACAGCATAACAATCAGGGTTTTTGGTATTTTCTTTAAAGATTTCGGATTTATTTAAAGAAGGACATACTTTTTTACACAGTCCGCAATTTGTACATTTTTCATCATCAATTGTCGGATAGAAAAACCCTTCATCGTCTTCTCGCATTAATATGGCGCTCTTGGGACAAATATTCACACAGGCGCGACAACCAACGCAATCCTTTTTATCAGCCAAAACCTCATTAATATTATTCATCAACATCTCCCACTTTAAGTGCCGGGTTTCCCTGCATATAGCATTTATCCTTGCAACCCTTAAAAATTGCGCTCATTGGGGCAATTTGATTATGATTTCCAACTTTTGAATGTGGCAAAAAGACGCTTGCAACCCCAATTTTATTGCCATTTCCAATTCTTGCCCCGCCCAAAATGTGGCTTTTTCCACCCAAGAAATTAAAATCACCAATTTGTGCGTCATGTCCTACAACAACATCCCCGTTAAACACATTTCCGTTCCCGATTTTAACATTTGGCCCGGGCGTAAAAGGTGCCACAAAAACATTCCCTTCGCCAATTTCAACGGTCGGGTTTATATAAACATAAGGGGCGATAAGGTTAAACATGTTAACCCCTCTTTCCTTGAGTTCTTTATATATTTTTTCCCTTAGTTCGGGATAACCGGCGCCGATTACAACATATTCATTTACATTGAATTTATGCTCAGAAACCTCACCAAGATAAAAGTCCTGCAAATTCAGATAGTCAACAGTGTGTCCATATCCGCCATGACCCAAAAAACCTCCAAATTGAATCTCGGGGTTCATCTCGCTCATCCATAATAAATATAAATAACATTCTCTTGCAAAACCATTTCCGCCGACTATATATACTTTTTTCACTACATTACCCCGCAATCAACTACATAGTTTTGAGCAGTTATCCATTTTGCAGCGTCCGATAAAAGAAACACAACTACATTTGCAACATCACTCACTTCACCCAAGCCCATCGGATAGCTCCAACTTGCTCTCTCATCCCCTACGATGTCTTTTATCCAATCTTGCATTGGAGTTTTAATATCAGATGGAGAAACACAATTAAACCTTATTTTTTGCAAAGCAAATTCTTTTGCCACAGAGCGAATTGAAGCAATTAAAGCAGCCTTGGCACCAGAATACGCAGCCATGCCTCTGTTGCAAGCATTTGCAGCCAAAGAAGAAATAAAAACAGCGCTTGCGCCTTCGCCAATATTATTCCTTTTATCCGAAAAGGCTTTTGCCAACATCAAGGGTGCAAAATAATCAATATTAAACAAATTTTGAACATCATTTATATTGAGCAACTTAAGCGGCTGAACGGCAGTCACCCCTGCGCAGCAAGCTAGCCCTGAAAATTTGCCATATTTATTTTTAAGTTCTTTAACATGTTGAGGCAAATTTTCAATGTCTTGAGTTAAATCTTTCATCTCAATGTGCATATTTTCAGGATATTTACATTTTGCCTTCATTGCATTCAGGCGCTCTTCATTCCTTGCAATGCCCACAACTGTAGCGCCAAGTTCATTAAGAAGAAGTGCTGTGCCTTCCCCTATGCCAGAGCTTGCACCGGTTACAATATAGACCTGCTCTTTATTAAAACTAATCATCAATTTTTTCTCCTGCAAGCTTGATTAAATCCACGGGGGTTTTAATGTCTTTCAAGTCATTCAACGTAATAGCGATTTCAAAATTCTTTTTATAATAAGCCATTACAGCCATTTTTGATAAAGAATCCCACTCTTCCATTTCATCTAAATTCTGATTTACATCGATAGAATCTTCCGTTTGAAGAATGTCCTCTAAGGCTACTAAAAATTCATCTTTTTTCATTTTTTACTCTCCTTTTATTTTCTTTCTCCAATAGTCAATATAACCTTCTCTTGTTCTTACATAGTCAGGCTTTACAAAGGTTTTTACCTCTGAAACATATGTATTTTCAAGGTTTAAAACAGCGCTTGCAGCAATTAACCCGTTTCCATAGCCGCAACAGCAAAGCTTATCTTTCTTTATTTCTTTGTCCAGGCAGGCTATGGTTGTTGGGATTGAGCACATTGTGTTGTTTCCATAAGTTTCAAATGCAGTATATGGAATTTTTTCTTCTTCAAAACCTGCGCCAATGCCCACAGATTGAATAATTTGCTTGTTTGCCTGGTGCAAACATAAAACATTGATGTCACCTTGGCTTACCCCTGCATATTTAAGAACATTTTTAATATTTTCAGGCACAACTTTGATTGTAAAATCAAACACGGCAATTCCGTCCATATAGCCACCCATTAAAGGAACCCTCATGCCGGTTGGCATTACGATAGTTTCGCATATTAATTCTTTCAAAAAATCAAACTCATTTTCATTTGACCAGTCCATTCTAAATCTGGTACCCGAAAATGGAGATACTATCGCTTCAAACCCGGAACTTACTGTTTCAATGTTATAAAAAGAATCAATTTCATCTTCCGAATATTCAACCAAAGTAGCACAGCCACCATCTCCAAAAATTGGGGCAGAATTTCTGTTTGAAGGGTCAATCCCAACAGATGGCGTATCTCCGTTTAAAAGCAAAACTTTCTTATATGCGCCGGATTCCACCATCTGACTTACCATATGCAGCCCGAAAATCCAGCCGGCACAGCCTTGGTTAATATCCGTTGCAATACAATTTTGAGAAAGCCCCAGTTTGTCATGCAGAAAATAGGCCGTTGCAGGGTTCATAACATCAGGCTGCTGCACAACAAATACAAGCGCGTCAACAGTGCTCTTATCTATATTCATTTCTTTTATAAGATTTTGCGCAGCATTAAAAGCAAGGTCTGCAGGGGTTGTCGTATTATCAGCAACTCTTCTTTTCCAAAAGCCCACCATTTTACGCATTCTGTCTATTTTTTTAACACTGTTGCCGTAATATTCAGCCTCGTCATATATATTAATCTCTTTTTCAGGGACAACAACGCTTACGCCAGAAATTTTTGCATGTTTAAACCTCGATAATGCCATTACATCTCCTTTTCTCTTCTGATTTCAAAGCATATTCTTTTTTTCTTGCCCACAGGCAATGCAAACTCAAAAAGTGTTTTAGAATTCATTTTCTTATCGTTTTTGTGAATAAAATTTTCGGATAAATCGTTATACAAGCGCTCCAACTGCTCTTTTTTTGCAAAATATTTCATATAAACGGTTTTAACAAAAGAAACAGGGATTTTCTTTTTGAAAAAATCCAACAACATTGAATTATATTTATAATCAAACGCCTGATTTATCTGAGAAATAATGTTTGCACTCATATAACGCTGCGTATCGCTGTCCACGCCTGAATAAACCCCTGTGTAGTTAAAGTTGTAAACAGACATAAGCCTGTTTAAATAATACATTTTGCCCTTATCCAAAAACCAAAACATACTTGCAATGTCATAGCAAACCATAACAGGATTCTTCACCTGATTAAGACAAAGACACTCTGTTCTATACATTCTTGAAGAATAGTGCGCTTCAATATATTGCTTGCTGCAAATTTTCTTTGGAAATTTATACTTTCCGCTTTTAATTTTTGTTTTAATATACGGAGTGTTATGATTTGAATTGCCTATATCATTTGGATATCTTCTATAGGAATTATGACAGCAAAAAGAACAATCAGAATTATTTTCTAAAATATCAACCTGCATTTGCAGCTTATTTTCATCACACCAATAATCATCACCCTCAAGTGTTGCAAAATATTTGGTGTCAATTTGTCCAAGCGCCTGAAATACATTTTGAATTCCTCCAAGATTTTCGGGCCTTATAACAGGTATCACTTTTTTAGGAAATTTTTCTGCATATTTTTTAACTAATTCACTTGTGCCATCAGAAGAAGCGTCATCCAAAACCCAAATTTTAAATTCAAAATTTGTTTTTTGTTCTAAAATGCTTTCAATTGCTTTTTCAAAGGTATATAAATGGTTATAAGCAACAAGAAGCACTGTTACAAGAGGCTTTACATCAGTAAACGACATATTTACGCTGCTCATAAAACCTCCTTTATTAACTTAGAAATTTCAAAAACTTCATCATTTTTTAATTCACAATATAAAGGAAGGCAAGCAATCCTTGAACAAACATCTTCTGAAACCGAACATTTTTGATAATCATCCAAATATGGAAGCTTGTTTAAACTTGGGTAAAAATATCTTCTTGGAAAAACATCATTTTTATTTAAGTATTTCAAAACCCTTAAAAGCTGCGCTTCGTCCTTAAAAAGAACAGGATAATATGCATAGTTATAACTAAGCCCGGGTTGTTCTTTTGGCCTTTGAACCAAACCCTGCAATAGTTCATCATATAAATTTGAAATTTCTTTTCGTCTTTTAATAATTTCTTTTACGTGGGGCAAATTCGCCAAACCCATTGCAGCGTGAAATTCAGACTGTTTTGCATTTATCCCGAGACAGCTGTGCTCATCATTGTTATGCCCAAATCTTTTAATTAATTCCAGTTTATCGGACACGTTTTTATCTTTCACAACGCAAGCCCCGCCTTCAACTGTATGAAAAAGCTTTGTAGCGTGAAAACTACAGGTTGAAATATCCCCAAAATTAAGCAGAGAAACACCATTTAAGCATGAGCCAAAACAATGTGCAGAATCATATATTACTTTTAAGCTATATTTATTGGCAATTTTTTGAATAACCTCAATATTGCAGGCGTATCCAAAAATATGAACAGGCATAATAGCCTTTGTTTCAGAGGTTATTCTTTCTTCGATTTTATTTACATCAATCGTAAAATTATTGGGTTCAATATCAACAAAAACGGGCTTGCACCTTTCCCACAAAATTGATGAAACCGTTGCAACATAAGAAAACGGGGTTGTAATTATTTCGCCCGAAGTGATATCGAGAGCCTTGAGGGCTAACTGCAGAGCAATTGTTCCATTTGTTACAAAATGAAAATTTTGAAGCCGAAGTCTTTGAGCAATTTGAAATTCAAGCTCACCCAAAAGCGGCCCCTGATTTGTAAGCCAGCCATTATTGTAAATCCTCTTAACATACCCCATATATTCTTCAAATGGAGGGATAAAGGATTTTGTTACATTTATTCTTTCTTTTAAGATTGTACTCATTTTGTTTCACCCCCACGCAATAAACAGGCACACCCAAAAACCCGGATTATCCCAAATAAGCACCATATTGTTGTATGAAGACTCTCTTTTTTGGTTAGAAGGGGGAAGTTGAAGAGTTTGATTTCTTTTGTTGTTGCCCAGAATTCTTTATCTCTTATGTTTGCTTTTTGTTCTTTTAGGAAGTTTAGGACTGATAGTCTTGCATTGTTTTTATCTTTGATTAGTTGTTTTGTATGTTTTTTAGATTTAGAGTTTACTGTTGAATTTGGGTTTCTAAAGTAATAGTAGTTTGTGTTTGGAGTTGATACTATTCCGTTTGAATAA
>CAJULR010000004.1 GCA_910587375.1 Candidatus Gastranaerophilales bacterium
CTTGAAAATTCTAAAGAGATAGCTTTATTTTTAGAAAAGAAACTTGATAACCAACATAAATTCAAAACTTTTGTAACATATTTTATGCATAGAGTTTTTTTAATTGAATTATTGATTGACAAAACAGATGACGTTCCGATGGTTTTTGAAGTCATTAATGACAGAGGGGTAAAATTAAAGCCTTATGAAGTTTTAAAAGGGAAAATATTATCAAAAATTGCCAAAGGGGAAGTTAATACATATTGTGACATATGGGATGAAGCATTTGCAAGATTTGAACATGAAGAAAATTTATCTGATGAATTTTTAAGAACTTATTTCAAAGCAACTTTAGCTTCTAACCGCAATGAGGCTAAGGATTTTGACGGTGATTATCATAAAAAAATTCTTGATAGGCTTAAACTAAACAATCCGTCAGATATAAAATCATTCATTCAAAATAATATAAAGTATTATGCTAAATTATACAGCAAAATAAATGAAAGGATCTTGGTATTATCTCCTCAAAATCAATATAACTATTTTAATGAACTCACCGACATGGGGGCATATAAACAGATCGCATTAAAGGCTTGTAAGATTAATGATGAAAGAGAAGATGAAAAAATAACAGAAATTGCCAAACTTTGGGATAGGCACTATGTTTTATCAACTCTGAATGGCTGTTACAACAGTAATGAACTTCAAGAAGATATGTATGAAATTTCCAATAAAATTGAAAACATTGAAGTAAGTGAATATAAGAAAATTTTTGATGAATTATTATTAAACAAAATAAAAACAGAAAAAGCAACTGATAATATTGCTTCGGTTTATAATTATAAATATTTTCAAGCGAATAGCTATTCTTATTTACCAAAAAGGTTTTTAAGATACTTGTTTGCTAGAATTGAATATTATTTTTATCAAAATTCACTAACAAAATTAGACAAAAATACTATTGAAAATTATGTTCGTAGTAATGGGGTAAATACCGCATTTCATATAGAACATATCTTATCTCATAATAACGAAAATAAAGACTTATTTGATTCCGAAGAAGAGTTTGAAGAAAAAAGAAATATGCTTGGTGGCTTATTGTTGTTAAAAGGCAAAGATAATAAGTCTTCTGGCAATGAACTTTATAAAGATAAGCTTAAGACGTATATGCCATCTCTCTTTTGGAATGAGACACTTTGTGAAAGTTTTTATCATTGCAATACTGAAGCTACTGCTTTAATAGATACTCTAAATGAAGGTTTCAAAAAAGATGGCATTGCAATCAATAACAAAATAATAAAAATAGAACCAATTCAAACATTTACCGAACAATCATTAGAAGAGCGTACTCGCATATTGTTTGAATTGATAAAAATAATATGGGAATAAATTCAGTTATTTAGTTATGCTATATTTTTAAGTAACCAAGTTCTGAACTCGTCAACTCTATGGTAAATTAACTCAAAAAAAGACCTATAATAGGTCTTTTTTTATTTGTCAAATAATAAAATGTTAATTCAAATTTAAAGCATAGTTTTAAGTGTTGCGATGTCAGGAGTTGTCCTCATTTTACAAACGCCAAATGACATAAGGCTTTAAGAATACAGCCATTCAGCTTCGGCGGCGCGCCTTGCAACAAGACCGCCAAGCTTCACCTTGTTTCCCTCTTTGTCTTTTGCATAAACATATTTCTGCATTTCTGCCGCGGCCCCGTCAAGGTCTCCATCGCCAATCATCTCAACAAGCCCGGATTCTTCAAAACACCCGTTCCCAAGGTTAAACGCAAAATCAACAAGCGCGTCAAATTGCCCCTGGGTCAGCTGTACACCGCAATTTTCAGCATAATTTTTCACAAACGCTTCGCGCGAAGCTAAATCCTGCCTTAACAGGTCTTTTGCCTCCTGTGCTGTTATTGTCTGACCCTCATAAACATCTGCCGTGTGGCCATAGCCAATGGTTAAAGCGCCGCCCGGGCAAGTGTAGGCCTCTAAATAAAGCCCTTCAAAGCCTTTCATAGCGTCAATTAAATTATCGCTCACATGCTCAATAGGAACATAAGGGGCCTCTTCAGGCTCTAAAACTTCTTGTGTGGCAACAGTTTCGTCAATCGCTTCGATATTATTTTCAATATCACCTTGCATATTCGCATACCCAATAGAATACTCGCCGTCTGCAAGCCTTATTGTGTCACTTTCTTCAGGGGTTTCAACGTGATAATGTATCGGTTTTATATTGTTTTCCGCCTTTTGCTCAATGTCTGGGGGCGTTTGCGCAGGCGCAGAAGGAATTATCGCATTAAGCATTAAAAGCAATGCTCCGCCGAGCCCTGCAACGCCGGCAAGAACTCCGCCTGTTTTCTTATTGCTGCTTTCTGCCGCCCTTGAGTGAGCCCGAGTTCTGCTTTTGTCCTCTGAAGTTTCAAGGTGAGAACCGCCCCTTCGTCTTTCAACGGTTCTTTGGGCACCTCTTGTTTGGGCAGATTGTCTTGATGGCCTGAATTCATCTCTTTCCGGCATATCTTCAAGACGCGTTCTTCTGACTTGCTGTTCAAGTCTGCGGCCGGCTTGAGAATGAGCGCCCGAAACCCCTCTTGAAGAGGCTGTCCTTTGCCTTGGCCTTTGAGCGCCGCTTGTAGCGCCGGTTTCAGTCTTAATTCGTGCGGCTTCCAAGGTATTTTTTTCATCCCTTGCTTTAAACATTCTTTGTATAGAAGCGTAATCTGCGTCTAAAGATTCGGCCATTTATAAAACTTCCCTATTTTTACATCTTTATATATTTATAAAGAAAATATTCCATCAATATTTGACTAAAAGACAAAAAAACTTGAAGTTATATTAAGAAATCTTACCTCAAGTTTTTTAAATTTTGCTTTTAAAGCTCTTTCGCCGTTAAGAATTTTAAAATTCGCTTCCGGCAAAAAGCAAGCTATACAGCTTTTTGAACTTTGCCTGCACGAATACAAGATGTGCAAACTTTAATTCTTTTCACCTGTCCATTAACAATTGCTTTAACACTTTGAAGGTTTGGCAACTGTCTGTAGATGTGGTGTTTATGTGAGAATGAAAGTTTTGAAGCTTTCTTTGACGCTTTTCCGCAAACTTCACAAATTATTGACATTTTGAATTATCCTTTCAAGGTTTTAGTATTTAGTAATATTTATTTTATGACATAAAGGCTAATAGTCAAGAGGGAGTTAAAAGAGCTTAAAAACCGGCCTTGTACATGGTTATTACAGCTTGTTTATAATAATCGCATTTTAAGGCGCTGCTGCGGCTTTTTGTCAAACAACTGCATATTACAAGCAATTATTGCTGGTAAATCCAAACGTCAAAACCTTCTTTGCCATAGCTTCCTGCAACACTTCTTGCAACATCCATATTTGAATATGAACCAATTTGAAGGCTGTAAACATTGTCCACACGCCTTATAAACGGTGCTATACGGGCTTTGGAATTTTTCATCGCGTTTTGCGCAGTTTTAGCTTCATCAAAAGTCGGATATTTACCGATTAAAACCTTTATATTCGCCCTTGGCGCAAGCTCAATCGGGGCAAAATTCCCCTGCGGAAGCGCGTTGATATCAGGGACCTCAGCTGCAGTTTGGGGTACTTTGGGCATTAAACCTGCCGCATTCCCTTGTGTTGTCTGCGTTTGCGCAGAAGCTTTCGGCTTGGGCTCTTCCTTGAATTCTTCGTCAATATCATCGTCAATGTTAGATTTTAATTTCTCAAAATGCTCAAGGTTCATAACCTCGTTTTTGTCCCTATCTTGCGGCAAAACGCGGCTTTCAGAGGGCGCATTTTCTTCTTCCTGAATTAAAACAAGTCTTTTGTCTATCGTTCTTTTATCAGGGTCGTATGTATCGTTAAAATACCCATCCTGCGTGGCACTTGTGCTTCCCTTAGAAGCATTTTCCATACCATGCCTGCCATATTCAATATCCACCCTTTTTGCATATTTTTTAATAAAAATAACCACGCAAACAAACATTATACAAAAAGTTACAAGGGAAAGCTTGAATATGCGCCTAATTTTTTCTATGCGCTTTTCCACCCTTTGCACCCTTGTAGGGTTCATTTTGCTCTTTTTATAGGTTAAATAATCAGAAGATGAGCCGTTTAAATTCATGCCCCTTGTGCTTTTCATTGGCTACACCCCCCTGACCTTTGCTTTTGCAAGGTTCATATCTTCAATTTCCGCCGCAAATTTATCTAAAACCTTGTTTGCAAAAGCTTTAACATCTGATATGCCCATATCAGATAAAGACGAAACTTCAATCGGGGCGCCTTCAGGCACAATGTTTAATGCCGTGTGCACCAAAGATGAGGTTAAAGACTTTGTTGCAATTGAAACGGAAAGCTTTTTCCCTTGATAAAAAAGGTCGTCCCCGCTTCTTATAATTTTGTGGCCATATTCTTCCAAAACTTCTTTAATTACACAGACAAAAAGCCTTTGGTTTGAAACCATATGTGCCAATTCGGCTTCAAAATCTTCAATTATAAAATTCAGCATTTTGTCTGATTTTATGGGTTCATCGTTTAAAACATCCTCAATATCCACCATTTCAGTAAGCTTAACTTCAACAGGGCCAACAAATGCAGCAATGGCGCTCCCCTGGATTTTAAAATTTTTATAAATCCAATGCGGGGAAAGCTCCGCCCCAGTGTATTTTATTTCTTTTTCGATAAATATTTTCTTCATAAAAAAGTTAAAACCGAACCTTATGTTTTTTGATGTCTACCCCAATTTATCCAATTTATATACTATATTAAATTTTAAAAGAAGAGTTTTATCAAGTCTTTATTACCGCTTTTTAATATTGCATTTTTTAAACGCTTGCAGCTTTCGCACACACCGCAATGCTTTTTATTGTCATTTGTATTATTATAACAGCTTTTTAAAAGTTTTAAATCTACATCAAGCTTAAGAGCCAGGTTTATAATTTCTGGCTTTTCAAGGTTTATAAGGGGCGCAACAACCCTTGGGTGCGCGTTTGTAGAATATTCAAACCCCTTGGTTAAGGTTTTACAAAATTCATATGAATTATCAGGAAAAGTGTCCGCCTCTTCCTTGTTTGCGCCGATTATTACAGCCTCATAATTAAACGAGTCACAAAAGCATGCTGCAATGTTTAAAAAAAGTCCGTTTCTGTTTGGAACCCAGACAGCTTTTGCGCTTTCTTTGCCCAGCGTTTCAAATTCAAGCCCCAAATTCTCCTTATTTAGCGCAGAATTGCTTATTTCAGATAAAAAAGGAAGGCTAATCACCCTATGTTCAATATTATAAGCTTTTGCAATTGCTTTTGAAGCCTGAATTTCATCCTCTGCGGCCCTTTGGCCGTAATCAAACGTCAAAGCAAGCTTTATATCAAAGCTTTCGCCGGTTTCTTGCACTCTTTCTTTTGCCAAAGAAATATTTTTATCCGCACTTGAATATCCATTTAGTGCAGCAACAAGGCTCACATAAGAATCCAAACCCCCGGATAAAAGAATAACAGCACTTTTCTTGCAAACATTGCCCATTATTCCTCTTCCTCCGAAGTTTCCTCTTCAGCTAAAATTTCTCTAGCCTCTTCCTTGCAATAATACGGCACGTTTTCAAGCGCCAAAACCTCTTCAAGCGCCTTTTTTCCATCTAAATTATAAAGTGCAATGACAGAACTCCTTGCCACCTCTTCATCAGGGTCATAAAGCATATCTTTTATAAGCCCTGAGGCCTCTTCACAGTTTGAATTCATTAAAGATTCAACCGCATTAAGCCGAACCTGCGGGGATTCATCCAAAAGCGCGTTTTTAAACACGGAAATTACCCGCTTATTGCTTGCAAAATCAATCTTTCCAAGGGCTTCAATTACCCTTTCTTTTAAGAATGTAAACTTATCAAGAAAATTTTTCTTAGCTTCCAGTATGCTCAAAAACGGGTCCACGGCCCTCATATCGCCAATCATGCCAAGTGCAATTGCCGCAGATTCCCTTACATAAATTGATTTTTCATTTTCATCCGAAACAACGTCAATTAAGGGCTCAACCGCGTTTTTATCCCCGATTTTTCCTAAGGCCTCAGCCGCTGCCAGGCGAAATTTATAATGTTCATTTTTATTATTCAAACAGTATAAAATAGGTGTTATAGAGCGGGTTTCCTTGTAATTTGAAATGGCCTTTAAACACAAAACCCGAACGTCCGTGAAATTACTTAATTCTTCGCCCGAAATTGCGTGACTATCCTTTACAAGAAGAAAATCCAGCAAATCATCAAGATTTCTTTCTGCCCGAAGTGCGTCAATTTCCTTAATTAAAACCTTCAAAAACTCTGTGTCTGTTGATTTTTGAAGCAAAAGAGAAAAAATTTCAGCAAGTTCATCCTTAAAATATTTTTCTTTTAAACCATAAAAAAAGGAAGTAAAATTGCCCCCAGAAGCTTTAAGGGACTCTTCAACCAACAACATTTCGTTGGCTATTTGACTAAGGCAGGATTTTTCTTCCAATTTAAAAACCTTTTGCTCCAATAAAGTCCGAAAACTTACGCTTTCAATATATAAATTACTACAAAAAGCGTAAAATTTACATTCTTTGTAAACTTTTTTGACAAATATGGACAAAATATGTACAAAAAACCCCATGTTGGTGTTAAAACATATTGGAACTAAAGAAGAAGCATGAGCGAATTAACCTATCAACAAGTAACTGAAGAAATAAAAAACCGGCTGGATATAGTGGATGTAATATCAAAATTTGTCGTGCTCAAAAAATCCGGCCATATTTATATGGGTTGTTGTCCTTTCCACAACGAGAAAACGCCCTCTTTTACCGTGACCCCTTCAAGACAAATTTTTAAATGTTTTGGCTGCGGCGAAGGCGGCGATGTGCTCTCGTTTTTAATGAAAATAAACAAGCAGACCTTCCCGGAAGTCATCCAGGAACAGGCAGACGCTCTTGGAATTGAGCTCCCTAAGGCAGTTTCCGGCGAAAAAGCAAAAGAATTTAAAAAAGAAAAAGAAAGGCTTCTTGAGGCCGTAAAATATGCTATGGAATTTTACCATAACAATTTGATTAAAAACGACAAAGCACTTTCATATCTTGAAAACAGAGGTGTGGGCGAAGTTGCAATCGGAAGCTTTTTCTTGGGCCTTGCCCCAAATTCAAATTTTGACCTTAAAAATCACTTAAAAGAGCTTGGCTATACAAACGATGAAATGTACAAAGCAGGCCTTTTATATGAAAAAAACGGGGATTTTCTGGACAGATTTAGAAACAGGCTAATTATCCCCATTATGGATGTAAACAGTAACCCTATTGCCTTCGGCGCAAGGGCAATTATAGACGGGCAAAACCCGAAATATTTAAACTCCCCTGATTCCTCAATTTACAATAAAAGCGGGGTATTATTCGGGCTAAACCGTGCAAAAGACGCCATAAAAGAGGAAGATGGCGTAATTATTATGGAAGGATATTTCGATGTAATTTCAGCCCAGGTTAACGGCGTAAAAAATGCCGTAGCTTCCTGCGGAACCGCCTTAACACCACAGCACATCAAACTTTTAAGCCGCTATACAACAAACAGAAGAATATTTTTAGCCTTCGACCAGGATGCTGCCGGCAGAAAGGCCACAAAAGCAGGAGCTGCGGTCATTAAAGAAATTTTTTCAAACCTTGGGGACATTAAACAATATGATTCAAGTTATACGCAAACATCTGATAATGTCTGCGAAATCCGTGTAGTTTCCCAAATTGGGGGGAAAGACCCGGATGAATATATAAGAGAATTTGGTGCAGAAAATTATAAAGAAGAAATCTCGAAAGCACCGCTATTGTTGGATTTTGAACTTGACATGCTCTTTAAGAATATTGAAGGCGGGGTGAAAAGCCTTTCTGCACAAGAAAAGAGCGAACTTGTACAACAAATAGTGTATATTTTACAAGAAATCAAAAATCCCATTATTTTAGCCGATTACATTAAAAATATCTCATTTAAACTGGATATAGACGAGGCTGTTTTAAAAAGACAGGTTGAAATCAGCCAGGTGCAGTCAAATGATTTGTATCAAAATGTAACAATTGAGCCGTCACGTTTACTTGTTAAAAAGATAGCAAAAACAAACCTAAATGCCCGCTATGAGCGGATGGAAGACAACTTAACAAAGCTTGCCCTCCAAGCGAACACTCCTGAAAAAAAAGTATATTTTATACAAGCAATAGAAGGCTATAAACCTAAGAGTGAAGCGAATTTCAAGATACTTGAAGACATTGACAAAACATTAAGCGAAGCCGATAATGTTGAATCAATAGCAAAAAAACTTTTTTCTAAGTTTTACAATGACAACGATGTTCAAAAAGATTTGACAGACAAAATTTTTTCCTCAGCCGAATTTGAAAAACTTAGTTACAACGATTATATAAACGCCGTTCAGGAAACTTTCCTAAGATTAAATAACCTTGAAAAACTACACAAGAAAGAAGAATTGAGGCAAAGATACCGTAAGGCGGATATATCAGAAGAAGACAAAATCACCATCTCCAAAGAAATCTTTGAAGAGATGAAAAAGTAGAGAACAAAAAGCTAAATTAAAAATGGAGAAACCATAAATGACAAGAAAAAGAAGTTCAGACCAATCTGTAATCAGCGTAGTAGACAAAGAAGAAGATATGGGTGATGACAGCTTTTTTGAGGGTTCTGCCCTTGAAACAGACAATATTTCAAACATTATAAGGTCCCAAGCAGGAATTGACGTAAGCGCACTTTCAAGCTCCACCTACTTTGAAAAAGAAGATGATGAAGAAGAAAGCGACGAAATTGCAGTTCCTAAAGGCGTTTCCATAGATGACCCCGTTAGAATGTATTTAAGAGAAATCGGCAGAATTAAGCTTTTAACTGCTGATGAAGAAATTGACCTTGCAAGAAAAATCGTTGCAGGCGGCCAGCCGGGCGCTGTTGCAAAAAGAAAACTTGTCCAGGCAAACCTTCGCCTTGTTGTTTCAATTGCAAAAAAATACGTAGGCAGAGGCATGCTTTTCTTAGACCTTATTCAGGAAGGCAATTTGGGCCTTATTCGTGCGGCTGAAAAATTTGACCACGAAAGAGGATATAAATTTTCAACCTATGCAACCTGGTGGATTCGCCAAGCCATAACAAGGGCAATTGCAGATCAGGCAAGGACAATCAGAATTCCTGTTCATATGGTTGAAACAATTAACAAGCTTAAAAAAGTTACAAGAAAATTGGCCCAAGAGCTTGCAAGAAAACCTTCTGAAGAAGAATTATCAGTTGAAATGGGAATTTCAATCAACAAATTAAGAGAAATTATAAAAGTGGCGCAAGAGCCTCTCTCTCTTGAAACCCCGATAGGTAAAGAAGAAGATTCAAGACTTGGCGATTTCATTGAAGACAAAGACGCTGACGCTCCTGTAAAAACCGTTGCACACGAGCTTTTAAGGGAAGATTTGGCAGAAGTTTTAGGAAGCCTTTCACCGCGCGAAAGAGATGTTTTAAGATTAAGATTTGGCATGGATGACGGCAGACAAAGGACTTTGGAAGAAGTTGGCCAATTATTCGGCGTTACACGTGAAAGAATCAGACAAATCGAAGCAAAAGCTTTAAGAAAGCTTCGCCACCCGAACAGATCAAAAAGATTAAAAGAATATATTGAAGTGTAAAATTTTGCATTGTTTGCACCGGGGTAACATTCCCCGAAAAACCCTGCAGGACAAGCATTTTAGATATTTACAAAAGATGGCTTAAAATAATTTGGAGCCATCTTTTTTTATGTTGAAATTTAGTGTATAATTTACAAATGGAAAGCAAGAATACAGAAAAACTCTTAGACCAAAAACCCGAAAAAATGCCCCCTGTCGGGAAATTGTTTGTAATTACAGGCCCATCAGGAGTTGGCAAGGGAACAATTTTAGAGAGATTTTTTGAAGACAATAAAAACATAATTTATTCAATTTCACAAACCACCCGAAAGCCGCGCCCAGGCGAGGTTCACGGGGTGAATTATTTTTTTGTGAGCAAGGAAGAATTTGAAAAATCCATTGAAAATGACGAACTTTTAGAATGGGCAAAATATTCCGATAATTATTACGGCACAAAGAAAGCCTTCGTCCTGAAAGCCTTGCAAAAAGGGGCTGACGTGCTTCTTGAAATTGAAACCAAGGGCGCACAGAAGATTATGGAAAAATTCCCCGATTGTATCACCGTTTTTTTCACGCCGCCAAACCTGGATGAACTTGAAAAAAGGCTTCGCGGCAGAAAGACAGAGGATGAAGCAAGCATTAAAAAGCGCATGGACACTGTAAAAGAAGAACTTGAGCTTTCAACAATTTATAAATATACAATCGAAAATGACGAAGTGGAAAATGCGCTTTCAAAGCTCCAGGCCGTTTATGATTATGAAAAAAGGCCTGAAAATGAAATGCAGGGCGAATATTGCACGGAAAATGAGGCCGAAAGCGAGGCAGGACGTGAGTAATGAACCACTCAACGCGGCAAAAGGCCCGCTATTTGGGAAGAATGTCCTTGTTGGCCTTACAGGTTCCATCGCCTGTTGTAAAACTTGCGAACTCATAAGAACGTTAATTAAAAACGGAGCGAACGTAAAAACGGTTGTAAGCCCCGCTGCGCTTGAGTTTATAGGGGAAAAAACGCTTGAAACCCTCTCAAACAGCCTTGTTTACTCTGACACTTTCTCCAAAAGCCGCTCCACAGAACACATACACCTGACCGATTGGGCGGATATATTTGTTATAGCACCAATTACGGCAAACACGATTTCCAAATTTGCCGCAGGAATCGCCGATAACCTGATTACAAGCACTTTCAACGCTTATCTTGGGCTGAAAAAGCCCGTCGTTATTGCCCCTGCAATGAACACCGGAATGCTGAACAATCCTTTTGTTCAAAATAACATTATTAAGCTTCAAAATGAGGGTGTAAAAATCGTCAAAACCGAGACAGGGCCGCTTGCTTGCGGAACGGTCGGAAACGGCAGAATGGCAAACGTTGTAAAAATTTATCAAACAATTTTTGAAACCCTTTGTCCTGCGGGCGTTTCAGACATAAACAGGGCAAAAGGCAAGATATTATTGACTATGGGGGGTACGCGTGAGCCTATAGACCCCGTCAGATTTATATCTAACGCTTCAAGCGGGCGGATGGGCTTGTGCCTGGCGGATTGTGCCCACTCTATGGGATACGACGTGGAAATTATCAGCACAATAAAAATTGAAAATCGGCCCTATAAAACAACAATTGTAAATTCTACACTTGATATGTTGGAAGCCGTTGAAAAAAGCTTTAGCGAAGCTGATTATTTAATAATGGCGGCGGCTGTAGCCGATTATAGGGTGAAAAACCCGCTTCCCCACAAGCTTTCCAAGAAAAACGAGGGAGAAACTCTAACCCTTGAATTAGTCCAAAACCCTGATATACTAAAGAATATGGGCCAAATCAAAAAAGAAAATCAAAAAACAATAGGGTTCTCTTTGGGCACAGAAAATATTATAGAAACGGCAAAAGCCAAGCTGCAAGCGAAAAATGCCGATTTTATAATTGCAAATGAAGCAAAAGTTGCCCTAAACACTGATGAAAACGAAGTTTGGATAATAGATAAGAGCGGAAAATCAGTCCATATTGAAAAAAACAGTAAAGAAAACGTGGCAAAAGCCATACTGGAGCAAGTTTTATGATTAAAACCGATGAAATTATTTCAAAAATTGAAAAATACGCATCATTAGATTTAATGGAACCGTGGGACAATTCCGGGTGGCAGATAAACCTGCACCACGACTACGTTAACAGGGTTTTAATTGCACTATCGTTCACCAAAGAAACGCTCTCCGAGGCCATTACAAACGATTGCGACCTTATAATCACGCACCACCCGCTGATTTTCGACAAATTAAGCAAAATTGATGACAATAATATTGTTGAAGCCATAAAGCACAATATTTGCGTCTATAGTGCGCATACGAACCTCGATAAAACCTACGGCTCAACCACAGACGCCCTTGCGGGGGTTTTAGGGTTCAAAAACCTTATTACAGTTGATGAATGCGTAAAAATTGCTCATCTGAAAGATGAAATTGACCTTATGGAACTTTTACAAACCGTGAAAATGTCCGTAGGGAGCGAAAGAGTGAAGGTTATAAACCCTTCAAACATAGAAACTGTAAGGAATGTAGCCATATGCGCAGGCGCAGGAGGCAGCTACATCAAGAAATTAAACGAATATGATATAGATTTATATATCACAGGGGACATCAAATTCCACGCTGCGCTTGAAGTTCGAGGATTTGCCGTTGCGGATATCGGGCATTTTGAATCCGAACTTCCCGTACTGCCTTTAATCCAGGGATTAATCTCAAAGACAGGCGTAGAAACGATTATAGCCCAAGAACACATCCCTTGGGAATACATTTAAAAAGAGGATTAGAAAGTGGCAATCAGATTTTTAACATCCGGGGAATCACACGGAAAGTGCCTAAACGCAATCATAGAGGGCATTGGAAGCGGATATTATCTTGATTTAGATTTTATAAATAATGAACTGAAAAACCGCCAAAAGGGCAAGGGCAGAGGCGGAAGGATGAAAATTGAAACCGACACAATTGAGATAAAATCAGGCGTAAGGTTCCAAAAAACAACAGGGGCGCCGATTTGCATAGAAATCAAAAATAAAGATTTTGAAAACTGGAAAATCCCAATGAGCCCAGAAGCCTTTGATTTCAGCACTTTAGATGATTCTGCAAAACGTGAGATTGAAGAAAAAATAAAAGAAAAAGAAATTTGCCGCATACGCCCGGGGCATGCAGATTTTGCAGGGGCCGTAAAATACCACCACGACGACATTAGGGACGTTTTAGAGCGCTCAAGCGCAAGAGAAACCGCAACAAGAGTGGCTGTTGGTGCGATTTGTCAGGACATTTTAAGAAAATTTGATATTTTAGGAGAGGCTAAAACCCTTTCTGTGGGCGGAAAAACAACCGAAAAAGAAATTGATGAAATAATTGATTTTGCAAAAAAAGAGGGTGAAAGCCTTGGGGGAGAAGTAGAAATCCGTTTTAAAAACCTGCCCGTGGGCCTTGGAAGCTTTGTACACTGGGATAGAAGGCTTGATGGGCGCCTTGCGGGGGCTTTAATGAGCATTCCGGCTGTAAAAGCAGTTGAAATCGGCCTTGGTAAAGGAGTTTCAGACCGTTTTGGCTCCAAAGTGCATGATGAAATATTTTTAACAGAGGGCGAAAACCCAACTGCCACAAGGAAAACAAACAATGCAGGCGGAATTGAAGGCGGAATGACAAACGGCGAAGAAATCGTCGTAAGGCTTTCTATGAAGCCAATTCCAACCATGCGAAAACCCTTAAATTCCATAAACATTAAGACAAAAACCGAAGAAACGGCACACTTTGAAAGGGCCGACACAAGCGCGGTTGAGGCACTTGGAACAGTTGCCCTAAATATGGCGTCTATAGTGATATTGGACGCGTTTTTTGAAAAATTCGGGCCTGATAATTTCGACGAAACTATGGAAAATTTCAAAAACTATGGAAAATACGCAAAAAAATTCTAGCCTGAAAAACCGCACTATCATTTTAACAGGGATGATGGGCGCCGGAAAATCCACCGTGGGAAGCATTTTGTCAAGGAAACTGAAACTTGGTTTTATTGACCTTGACAGCCTCATTGAAGAAACGCAAAAGCTGACCATTCCTGAAATTTTCAAGACTTTTGGCGAAGAAAAGTTTAGAGAGATGGAATGTGACACAATTTGCGGCATTGAACCCGGCAAAAACCTTGTAATATCAACGGGCGGGGGCATTGTGGAATCTAAAAAAAATATTGAAAAATTAAGGGAAATCGGGCGGATTTACTACTTACACGCGCCACACGACGTTTTATACGAAAGAATTAAAAATGATACAAAACGCCCGCTTTTAATGACAAAAGACCCGAAAGCCACACTCAAAGAGATTTTAGACAGGCGAAAAATGAAATATGAATGCGCGGATTTTAAAATCGATACAGTTAAAAAAAGCGCAAAAGCAATAGTAAATGAGATTGTAGAGATTTATGAAAAAATTAACAGTTGAACTAAAAGACAGAAGTTACCCGATAATCATTAAGGACGGTGCTTTAAATGAGGTAAAAGCCTTGCTTGACGAGCATTTAGGAACAGGGCGAAGGCATTTTGTAATCACAAATAAAACTATTGCAAAAATTTATAAAAATTTTTTAGACGGGTTCAAAAATGTTGTCACCATTGACGATGGGGAAGAATTCAAAAACTTTAAAACATTTGAATTTATCATCGGCGAACTTTTAAAAGCCAAAATCGAGCGCGGTGACTGCATTATAGCCTTCGGCGGCGGCGTTGTTGGCGATATGGCAGGCTTTGCCGCGGCAAGTGTTTTAAGAGGGGTGGATTACGTTCAAATTCCAACCACACTTTTATCCCAGGTGGATTCCTCTGTGGGCGGAAAGACGGGCTTTAACCATCCTTTAGGCAAAAATTTAATCGGCGCATTCAAGCAGCCAAAACTTGTCATTATTGACCCCAAAACGCTTGATACACTTGATAAAAGGCAGATTAAAACGGGCCTTGGCGAAGTTTTGAAATATGCTTTTATTGAAAAAACCGCAACTGACAAGGATTTTCGGATGTTTGACTACCTAAAAAGCTTGCAGAAAAAGGCAACCGGGAATTTATACGAAAATTTAAAAAGCCATTGGCAAGAAATAATTTATATGTCTGTTTCAATGAAAGCGGCCGTGGTGTCAAAAGACGAGTGCGAGAAGGGTTTAAGGGCAATTTTAAACTTCGGGCACACCTTTGGTCATGCAGTTGAAAAAATAACGGATTATAAAAAATACACTCACGGAGAAGCGGTGGCAGCGGGCATGGTTATGGCTTTTCGGGCAGCCTTAAAGCGCAAACTCATTGATGATACTTATTTTAGAGAAGCTGTCAATTTAATTTCAAGCTATGAGCTCATTTTGGATGATATGAAAAATTTCGACAAAGAAAAAATGTTTGAGGCAATGAAATCCGACAAAAAAGTAAGCCACGCTAAAATCAAGCTGGTGCTGCCTTTTAAGCCGCTTGAAGTTCAGCTTTTTGACGATACAGAAGAGCTTTTGATAAAAGACTCATTGCTTTAGCGCCGTTTCCAAGGCGCTCCATAATTTCTGATGCGGCCTCATAATTTTTTGAAAGCGCGTCGAAATCGCCCGTTTCATAAAGCACCTTTGCGGCCTCTTTATAGGCCCGAAGCGCCTTTGTGTCTTCGCCCACATATTCAAAATTTTCAGCCGCAGACATCAATGTTTTTGACAAAGTTTTCAAATTACCCGTTTCGCGCGCAGCGTCAACAGAAAGAGCGTTAAAAATTTCCGTATTTTCTTTGTCATATCTATCCGCAAAAAGTGCCGCAAGATATTTTAGCGCCTTTGTTTTCCCTGCAGGGTTTTTAGCCTCTTCAGAGGTTTCAACCGCAAGTGAATACTGCTGTACGGCAGGGTCGAACATCACATAATCATCATAAATTCTGCCCATTTTAATATGTGCGTGGGTTTTTAAATTATTGTCGGAACATTTTGTGGCGCTATTGTAGTCTTTAAGAGCATATTCGGCATAATCATAATCATCAAAAACCTTGCCGCGCTCAAAATGAATTGCCGCCTTAAGGTTCTCATCGTCTGAATTTTGAACCAATTTTAGGGCCTCATCATAGAGTTTAAGGGCATTATAAGGATCGCCGTTTTCTTTTACAATCCTTTTTGCGCGAACAAAATTGCTCCTTGCGGCGCGCTCTTCAATACTCATAGCTTTTGGCGGCAAAACAAGCCCGTTTGAATCTGAAAAATTTGATTCACTATAGCTTAAGGGCGCAGAAAGCAAGGCTTTTGAAGCATTTGAAGCTTTTAAAGCACTTGAAGCAGAATTTGCGTCTGAAACTCTCTCGATATCTCTTGAGAAAACTTCCGCAGAACCTATTTTATAAATTCCGCCATCGTTTGAAGCACCCCTGATTTCGCCTTGAACTCTATCTTTAACTTTTTGAACCTCTTCAAAAGAAACGGCGCCGGACAGTGGGGCAAAACCCGCTTCGGGCGCCGTAGTTGAATAGGTCAAATCTTTATTTAAATCAGTTTTTTCTGCCACAAAAGAAGCTGTGCTTGAAATTTCTGTCTCTTGAGCATTTGGCGCATAAACAGGGGCGGCAGAAACATCTGTATCTTCGATATAATAAGTGTTTTCAGCACTTCCAATCGGCTTAATTTCATTTAGGGTAACTTTATTTTGCGGAATGTCGTAAATATTTACAGCACTTGTTTCAAAATCGTTTGAAAAAGACATTGTGTCTAAAGAAGCGCCTTGAGCGGTTTTTTGGGCTTCGATAGTGTCGGGCTCAAAAACAGGAGTATCACTATTTGAAACTTCTGAAA
Organism: Candidatus Gastranaerophilales bacterium; assembly: GCA_910587375.1. Lineage (GTDB taxonomy): Bacteria > Cyanobacteriota > Vampirovibrionia > Gastranaerophilales > Gastranaerophilaceae > MGBC122484. The sequence goes on from CAJULR010000004.1 coordinate 16,419, forward strand.
AATCCTGCGCGCCATGAATATCTACAGTTGCAGGCGCAGAAGAATGTTCAAAGGTGTCAACACCTGCCGCAGCCCCTGTCGCACCCGCGTTATACCTTTTGTTTTCAGGAATTTGAACCCTAAATGCTTCATTTACAAAGCTTGGGTCTGATTTTAAATCTACATGCTGTAAGAAAAGTGCATTAACCCAGTCTTCCACAACGGTGGAGGGCTTTTTCAAACTGTCTTCAATAAATCTGTCTGAGATTTTAGAAGCATTTCTAAGGTTTGATAAAATTATATCTCTTGAAGGATTTTGTTTCTTGGATTCGCGTTCCACAAGGCCAAGATAGGAATTCACTTCGCTTGAAATATCCTCAGGCGCGTTAATTGCGGCAATTGTGCTTTTAAAATCTTCAATAACCTGTGCTATATTGACCTTATTTTTAGTGTAATCAATCTGAACCTTATTGCCGTTTGGAAACTGCCTTTGGCCCTTCTCATCCGGATTAACAGGCGCCATTCCAGCAGAATTTTGCCCCGCCCCGCCTTCTTCCTTTTTATAGGAAGGGTCTTGCTTTGGGTTTCTGTATGTAATATTTATAGGATTTATCAAGTTGTAATTAAACACTGATTATACCTTTAAATTTAAAAAACCTATTCTCCCACACACTAGTATAGGAAAAATGTCACTTTGTTTTGTCATTCAAATGGAGGATTTTTCAAAAATTTTATTAAAGCCTACTCAAACTTTTTTACTGCCTGCGATTTAGCGCGCAGAAGCATTTTATATCTTTTGTTTAATTTTTTTATTTAAAAAGTCAAAAAAATATTGTCAAAAGTTTGAATATATAAGATAATAAGGTTAAGTTTAAAAGGAGTTTTAAATGGCAGAATATGTTTTTAAAATAAAAAAGGGCGAAATTGAAATTGAAATTTCATCGGATGATTCAAAGTTTATTGAAGATGAATTGTCAAAATGGCGTGAAGACATTCTAAAACGCAACAGCGAACAGGCATAAGACCCTTTTTTAAAATATTAGGTATTGTTATGGCAAAATATAAACTGACCGTAAAATATAACGACGTGTGCGAATTGTCGCTTGCAAGCGACATCCCGGACATCATAGGAAGCGAATTTGACCAGTATGTAAAATCTATGCTCTATAAAAAAGAGGACTGGGAAAATTTTGAAACCAATTTTAAAGAGGCAGCGCGCCTTGAATATGGAAATTTAAGCAAGAAAGCGGCTGTAAAGGAAACTTCCAAAGAAGCCGATGATAAAGCTTCCGGTGAAAATGCTGATAACACCGATATTGCAGTGGCAAATTCTGCAGACGTTGCGGACCTTGCAGATGTTGCAGACGTGGCGACTAAAACTGAAGATAAAACCGGCAAAAACCAGGCAGAAGAAAGTGTTACAACCCTTGATGAAGTTGAATGTGACATAAACTGCATTGATGACGCGCTTGATTTCAACGAAAGCGGCGCTGTGATTGAAAAAGGGGATGAAAATAATATAACAATAACTGTGGAAGATGGCGCCGCAAATAATGTCAATTCAAAAGAAGAAAAAGCGCCTGAAAAACCGTTGAAAAAAGAGAAGAAGCTTGATACACTTACGTTTGCAGACTATATTGAAAATAAAAACATAAATACGCCATTGGATGAATTTGTGGCGGGTGCTTGCTTTTTGGATGAAATTTCAAACATTAAAGAATTTAGCTTAAAACAGCTGAATGCAAAGCTATATCCTGCTTTTGGGCGGCTTGCAAATTCAGAAGTTATAGAAAATGCAATTGAGCGCGTTTTAATTGAAACAGTGAAAAGCGGCGCCACAACAAAGTATAAGATAAATGAAAACGCCTGGAACTATCATAATTACGACCTTGTAAGGCACTAAGGCGGGTTATGAACTATATTTGGAGCGGTTTAATTGTAATTTCAATAATTTTTGGCACAATAAACGGAAAATTGGATGATGTTGTAAATGCAATGCTCACATCCGTGAAAAGCGCTGTGGAGATTGCATTAGCGCTGGTTGGAATTATGGCCTTTTGGCTTGGAATGGTAAAAATTGCACAAAAAACAGGGCTTGTATCAGGCTTTGCAAGGCTTATAAGCCCCATTTTAAGGCTCATTTTTAACGAACTGCCAAAAGAAAGTCCTGCCTTTTCAAATATAGCCTTGAATTTCAGCGCAAACGCTCTTGGGCTTGCAAACGCAGCAACGCCTTTTGGGATTAAGGCAATGCAAGACTTGCAACAAGAGAATAAAAAGGCGGGCGAAAAAAGCGACACGGCCTCAAATTCAATGTGCATTTTTCTTGGAATGAACACAGCCGGGTTTCAATTGATTCCAGCAAGCGTAATTGCAATTTTAATTGCAGCACACGCCAAAAACCCGACAGAGATTATTCTTCCAACCCTTATTGTGACAAGCATTGCGTTTATTTTTGCGATAATTATTGCGCGAATTTTGGCACCGTTTTTCAAAGAAAAAGCACCTACTGATAAAAACGTCGGTAAATTGAAGAAAAAATCTTCAAAAACTGTCCAAAAAAATGGCTCCAAATTAAAACAAAAATTAAAACGGAAACCAAAGCAGGAATTCAAATTTGAAACAGAGTTGGAAACAGGGCAGAAAACAGGGCGGAAATTTTCACAAAAAACTATAGATTCTATGGAATATAAGCCACAATTGGAAGAATATAGGCCAGAATACGGCGCAAAGCCGGGGCTTGGGCCTGAAACCCACACAGAGCAAGCTGAAAAACTTAAAAAGTTAAAAAGGAGGGGGTTTTAGATGAAAGAAATTCTAAACTCGCTTTCTGCCTGCATTTTGCCCGGAATAATATTAATTATTTTACTTTCGGCATTTATAAAAAAGGTGCCTGCCTACGAAGCCTTTACAGAAGGCGCAAAAGAAGGTTTTTGGGTGAGCGTTAAAATTATTCCATACCTTGTTGCCATAATGGCTGCGGTTGCAATGTTTAGGGCCTCCGGCGTCATTGAATGGCTGTCTTTGGCGCTAAAAGATGTGCTTGAAACCTTTAAAGTCCCTGTGGACACGCTTCCTTTGATGTTAACGCGCTCTCTTTCAGGCGGGGCAACGCTTGGCGTATTTTCAGACATTGTAAATTCAAACGGGGCAGATTCTTACGCCGCAAAGCTTGCCGCGGTAATTACGGGAAGCTCTGAAACCACATTTTATGTTTTGAGTGTTTATTTTGGCGCAATCGGAATTAAAAAATTCCGCCACGCAGTGCTTACAGGCATTTTGGCAGACACCATCGGAATAATTGCAGCAATTATAATTTGCAGATGGTGGTTTTTGTAAAATTACTCAAAATACCCGATATATGGGAGGTTGCGGTATAGTTCATTGTAATCAAGGCCAAAGCCCACAATGAATTTATCATCCACATCAATTGCGTAAAAATCCGGAGAAATGTCATATTTTCGGGCGCATTTTTTGTCACACATAACAGCAAGCTTCACATCTTTTGCCTTGCATTTTGTCTTTATAAAATCAAGCAAAAATTTAAGCGTAAGGCCTGTATCCATAATATCTTCAACCACAAGGACATTTTTATTTTCTAAAGGCGGCAAGGATAAATTCAGCGCAGACACTTTGCCGGAGGACTTTTCACCTGCGCCATAGCTTGAAAGGCTTACAAATTCCATACTTACGGGCATTTTAAGGTGTTTGGACAATTCCGTAAAAAACATAACGGCACCCTTTAGGACGCAAACAAGCGTCAATTCTTCATTTAGCCCATAACGTGTTTCATAGTATGTGTTTATTTTGCCTGCAAGTTTTTTAATTTCACTTGCCAAATCTTCGCTGCTTACAAGGGTTTTAAGCTCTTTATCCATCATATTTCCTCCTTATTTTGCCCCGAATATCCTGCGCCACGGCCTTTTTGGCTTGTTTGACATTTTTGCCCGAAAAGATTATTATTTTGGTCTTTTTGTTCGAAAACAGCACCATCATTGCGCTGCGCCTCTTTTTTATAAAGAAAAACAGAACCCCTTAAAACCCTCAAAAAGCTGTCTGCATTGATTGAAAGGGTGGAATTTTCGTTTTCTTTTATAAAATTTTGAATTTTTACAATGTTTTTAAAATCTCTGTTTTTTAAAATTCCTTTAAAATATCTCGAGATGATTTCGCGCTGCAGAGGCTCCTTTAGGGCCAAAAACTCATCACGCTTAATTGTGGGCTTTTTATGGGAAAAATTTTCGCTCCCCTCTTCAAACACAGATTTTTCAACACTTTTAAGATATTCTTCCAAAATTTCGTTGCGTTCAAACGAGAGCTTTATGAGCGAATTTATTGAATCTACGGCATTTTTATTTATTTTTTCCATCTCGGGCAGAATGTTTTTTCTTATAAAATTCCTTTTATAATTTGTATCATCATTTGAAGAATCCACTCTGAATTTTAACCCGACAGCAAGAGCATATTCTTCAATTTCCTGCCTTGAAAAATTTAACATCGGCCTGTAATATGGCGCGCGGCAAGCGGGAATTGAAGCAAGGCCGGAGGGGCCTGTGCCCTTAATTACCCTATAGATAAGGGTTTCAGCGTTATCATTTTTATTATGCGCAAGAAAACAGACATCTGTTTCAAATTTTTGAAGAGCACGCTCAAAAAAAGCATATCGCTCATCGCGCGCAGAAAGTTCTGTTTTTTTAATATCTAAATCTAAAGTTTCCCCATAAAATTCAAGCCCCATATTGCTTGCAAGGTCTTGAACAAATTCAAAATCTCTGACTGATTCTTCGCCGCGCCAGTTGTGGTTTAGATGAATTACTTTAATTTCAAGGTTAAAATCTTTTTGAAGTGCGCTTAAAATATGAAGCAGGGTGACACTGTCAACGCCGCCTGAAACAGCAACAAGCACGGGCTTTTTTTTAATATTGTATGAAATTAAAAAATCTGCCGTCAATTTTTGAAGTTTTGATGTAATTTCTTCTTTTTCTTTTGGTGCTTGATTTTTGGGCATTTAAAACCTTAAACCTCCACTGTTAAAGAATTTAGAACATCATCAGGGTCTAAAACATTCTCGCCTTCTGTTATTGCAAAAAGTTCTTTAGCGCGAAGCAGCGCAACATCTTTCTTTGTGTTTGAAATAATTTTCCTTGCGTATGTGCCGTATGCAATAATCGGCTCCTCTATAGCCTCAATTTCAGCGTCTTTCAACATTTTTGGCGTGTTTATGTTTGTGCCGCCTGAAATTATAAGGTTAAAACCATAGGGGGCAAGTTCACGCGCAAACAAAATGCACTCCAGGGTTGAATCTTCATCTTCTGCCCCGCCATTCATCGAAGCACCGTCCGCTTGAACGTAGAATTCAGCCTCAGGGTTTTCAAGCTTGTGCATTTTTTTAAGCTCCACCAAGAGCTTAACGACATCATCCAAAGGAAATTGCTTTCTGTTTATACAGACGCTGACATCTCCCTTAAAAACGGATAAAATGTCTTTAAAATCTTTTAAAATTTGCTTTTTATCTGAAACAGAAGCGTGAAACTCTGTCATATCAAGCTTGAAGCCGCTTTGAACAAGTTCTTCAAGGCGTTTTAGTTCGTGGTTTCCGTATTCAAAATGAATTGCATAGCAGTTTGTCGTTTTTTTACAAATTCCGCAGCCAATACATTTTTTCATATCCACACTGCATTTGCCTGCTTTTTTATCAAACAAAACAGCTTGCTCCGGGCAATCTTTAGCACAAAGCATACACCCGGAACACACAACAGGGCTTATGTTTGCCTTTCTTCCGTGAATATCCCCTAATGACGGCACTGAAGCACAAAGAATAAAATCGTTTAGGTCATACCCCGCTTTTACAAGCGCACGGGAAATTTCAGGCAGAACTTCAGGCGAAGCGTCAAAAAACCTGACACCCGCATTTGCATATAAAAGCGCCATATCGGGGGCGCTTTTAATGTCTTTATTGCCAAGCCCCAAAATGAGCTTGAATTTCGTATTGATTTTTAAGGCCATGTAATTCCTTTTTTTACAAAGCGGCTTCATATGTCAAGACTTCAAAATCTTGAGATTCTGAAACAAGTTCAGAATGACGCACCATTAAAAGATTTCGGCAAAAGCAGTCAACTAAGTTCAGGATGACACACTGTAAGAAACCTTGGCTTCGCGCTTTTTTCTAATCCGGCAAAGTGCCTCTTACAACTGCAGCTTCTGCACCATCAAGTTCAAAAGTCTTACAAAGAGCTTGAACTGCTTTTTTAGCGTTGAATTTTTCAACAAGACAGCTGATTTTAATTTCACTTGTTGAAATCATTTTGATGTTCACGTTTTCTCTTGCAAGGGTTTCAAACATCATTGAAGCGATACCTGGGCGGTCAATCATGCCAGCGCCCACGATAGAAACTTTTGCAATGTCTTCATCAATATGAATATTACTTGGGTTCATTAATTTTGTAATTTCATCCTTGAAAGCACAAAATCTTGTTAAATCGTCTTTATCAATTGTGAATGCGATATCGTTTGTGTTGTTGTGAGATCTTGCATAAGATTGGATAATCATATCAACGGACAGCTCATATTTTGCAAGAAGGGTGAAGAGTTTGCCCGCATTCCCCGGTTTATCCGGAACATCACAAATTATAACCCTAACCTGTGAATTATCGCAAGCAAGGCCTGTGACGGGTTTATAAATTTCCATTTCATTTACTCCTATTATTAAAGTTCCTAAATCATCAAGTTTAAATGAGCTTCTAAGCCTCATTGGCACGTTGAATTGTTTTGCCGTCTCAACAGACCTTGGGTGTAAAACGTTTGCGCCTACACGGGCAAGCTCCAGCATTTCTTCGTATGAAATTTCTTTTAATTTTCTTGCGGTGGAAACAACTCTTGGGTCTGTTGTGTAAATTCCCTCAACGTCAGAATAGATATCACACCTGTCCACCTTCATTGCAGCAGCAATCGCAACAGCAGATGTATCAGAGCCGCCGCGGCCCAAGGTTGTAATTTCACCTTTTTTGGTAACACCCTGAAAGCCTGCAACAATAATGATTTTGCCTTCTTCAATGTGGCTTTTTAATTTGTCTGTTTTAATATCGACAATTCTTGCCTTTGAGTGGGTATCTTCCGTTAAAATTCCAACTTGTGCACCTGTCATAGAAACTGCGTCATGCCCCATTTCTTGAATTGCCATTGTTAAAAGGGCAATTGAAACCTGTTCCCCTGTTGACATAAGCATATCCATTTCACGGTCAGAAGGGTGTGCCGAAATTTCATGGGCAAGCTTGATTAAATTGTCCGTTGTATGTCCCATCGCAGAAACCACGACTATAACATCGTTTCCAAGCTCTTTTTCTCTTACAACGGCGCGTGCAACGTTTTTAATTTTATCCGTATCGGCAAGCGATGTGCCGCCAAATTTTTGAACTATAACACTCATTGTTCTACTCTTTTTCTTTTCCTTGTTGTTTTTTTCTTAATTCTTCATATTTTTCACGAACCCAGGCTTCAGAGTCGCCATGGATTGAAAACATTTTATCACAAACCTCTAATGTTGTCTTAATTAAATATTCATTATTTGGTTCATCTTCAAGAAGTTTTAAATATGCAACAATTTTAAGCATTAAAAACTCTTTATTGTCGCTTTTTGTTTCTTCATACACTGATAAAAGCCCAAGAGCCTCTTTCACTTTCCCTGTCTTAATTAAGCATTCAATCTTCCCAAATGCCGCAATTATTAAAGTGTTGTCAATTTCAAATGCCTTTTCAAACTTTTCCATCGCGTCATAAAATTCATTATTTTTAAGCAATAAAATTGCATATACAAGAATAATCCTCGGGTTTCTTTTATCTGAAAGATATGCGGCCCTGATTTTTCTTATTGCAGTTTCTTTTTCGCCCAAAATTGCATATGTATTTGCCAAATTCACCTTGGCGTCAATGTTATCGGGGTTGTATTCAACCGTTTTTTCCCAATATTTAAGCGCATTTTTGTAATCTTCCTGTTTATGATAGCAATTTGCAATGTTAAAATAAACATGTTTTGTGTCATGGGAAGATTTCAGGGCACGTGTGAAATATTCAATCGCTTCTTTATATTCTTTTTTCTTAAAGAAATATTGGCCGGTGTTGTATAGAGTTATTGTGTGCTCCGGGTTTAGTTCTAATATTTTTTGCATAATTTCAAACGCACTGTCATCTTCGTTCATTTTTAAATATGAAACAGAAAGCCCGTAATATGGAAAAATGCTTGTATTGTCATATTCAATGGCTTTTTTAAACTTTGAAACGGAAGATTCCCACCTTTGAAAATTTTGCAAAGAAAGACCCCAGGAAGAATAGAACTGTGAAGTTAAAGGAGAGATTGAAAGCGCTTTTTCATAGGTTTGAACACAATTTTTTTCATCCTTTAAATTCATATAGGATTCTGCAAGCAAAATGTAGGTATCAAGCTTTTTTGAGGCAAGCGCCAAAGATTTTTTTGCATATTCAACGGAATATTTATACGTTTTAAGTTGAAAAAAGCAGTAGGCAAGGTAATACAGGGCTTCTGCGTGAAAAGGAAGCATGGAATTTACCTTTTGAAATTTCTCTATTGCAGCTTCATATTGGCCCATTTGGGATAATAAAACACCCCAAAGAAAAATTCCCTGCATATTTGAAGGGTTATATATATATGCTTTTTGAAAGGCCTCGTTTGCCTCTTTTTTGCGCTCAAACTTTGCAAGAAAAATTGCCTGGCTTATATAGGTTTGCGAATTTCTTGAATCCATTTTAATTGAAACATCGAAAGCTTTTTTTGCCCTTTTAAAATCAGAAAGTTCAGAATAAGCAGAGCCCATCATGGCATAGGCTTTTGCGCAGTTGTTATCAATTCTTACAGCCTTTTTAAAACATTCTATAGCGTCTTCAAATTCCCCGTTTTTTGCCTGAATCATTCCAATATTTATATAGCTTTCAGGGTTTTGATATGCCATATTTTTACTTATTTCAAACTTTTTTAGGGCCTCTTTTGAATTCCCCTCATCAAGAAGTTTCATTCCCCAGTTTATGTAGGCTAAAGAAGGCAGGCACACCTCTTTTGCAGCGCTTTTATATCTGTTCACATAGGCGTTCAGCTTGTTTGTTCTAAATAATAATCTTTTTATAAAACCAGCTACCATCTTTTTTGCTACCTTGCAACTATTCTTTTATTGCCTTCATTAAACTATCAACCATTTCCCTGAAAGCGCCTTTGCCGCCCGTTCCTTCTGTTACTTGAATTCCAGGGATTACTTTTACAATAGGGTTGGCGTTTTTTGGGGCAATTTTAAAATCAACACATTCAAAAGCCGCAATGTCGTTGATATCATCCCCGATATATAAAACTTCATCACGCTTGAGGCCATATTTTTCCATTAGTTCGGATAATACAATTCCTTTTTGGCGAATTCCTTTGTGGATTTCATCCACCCCGAATTTTACCCTGAAATATTCCAAAATGTTTGTGGTTTCGCCCGAAATTATTCCAAATTTAATACCATTCTTAAGAAGGATTGAAACCCCCATAATATCAACAAAATTTATGGTTTTTTGCTGGTTTAGGTTTTCATCCAAAATAAATGTGCCGTCTGTAAAAACACCGTCAAAATCAGACACAACCATTTTTATATTTTTTGATAATTTTAACTCACTCACTTTATACAGGGCTCCTTAGTTTCTAAAATTAGATTTTATAACATCCGATATAAAAGGGAAATAGGAAAATTTTCCCAAAAGAGCACCCAAAGAAAGGTAGGATATTATTACAAAGAGGATGAGATGAAAAAGGGAAAACGTGTAAAAAATCGGCAGGTTAAAAAGATATGTGTTTATAAGGCCAATAAAATCACCAATAAAGGGAATTTTTACCGTTAAATTAAAAATCATATCGACAAGCATTGTAAAAACAGCTAAAAGGATTGAGATAAAAATAGACTGGTAAATATGATAGGAACAAAAACCGCTTAGCGGGCTTTTAAAGAGAAGATATGAAACCACAAGCCAAATAAGCCCCGTAAGGCCAAAGGTGTAATAACTTGTAATTACAACAAACCTTTCCCACAAGGAGCTTTTGCCCATTATTTATTCACCTTTCTATCGATATATGCATTCATAATTTCAACGTAAATAAGCCTTACTTCGTTGTTTTCGGGCGCTTCCCTTAAAGCTTTTCTATAGTATAAAATAGCATTATGCGTATCTTCAAGAAGCATGTAGGCATTAGCGATAAATACATAAATCACATGCATTTTTAGCTTTTCTTTTGCAAGCTTTGTTGTTTTTTGATATAAATCAATCGCTTCTTCATACCTTTGCTCGTTGATTAAAATGTTTGCAAGAAGGATGTAGGCATTTGGTTTTGTCGGGTCAATTTCAATTGCATGCCTGTAAAGTTCGATTGCTTTTTCATAATTTTCAACATCACAAAGGGCAATAGCGTAGCAAAGATAGGCAGAATAGTTATTTTCATCAATTTTTAGTGTGTTTTCAAAATATTCAAAGGCTTTTTCATATAAATCCATTGAAGCGTAAGTATTTGCAAGGCAAAGAGAGGCCCTTGCATCGTCCGGGTTTAATTCTGTCGCCCTTTTATAATTTTCAGAGGCAGCAAGAAAATCCCCTTCTCTTTGGTAAATATTTGCAAGATTTACATAATATTCACCATTTAAGGGTTCAATTTCTATTGCCTTTTTATAATTTATTTTGGCATTTTCAAGATCATCATTGTCTTGAAAAAGTATGCCTATTGCGCTAAAAACATAGCCTTTAATTGCGCCGCACTCAATTGCATTTGTATAATATTTAAGGGCACTTGAAAAATTTCCGATTTCAGCATAAACATTGCCTAAATTGTAATGAATTGTCGCATTTTGAGGCTCTATTGAAACAGCTTTAAGATAAAGAGAAATTGCCTTTTCAAAATCTTTTTTGTAGAAATATATGCTTCCGGAATTTATGAGCGCCTGAACATCATCAGGAAAGCTTTCAAGCATTTTGTTATAAATACTTAAAGCGCTGTCGTAATCCTGCTTTGAAACATAAATATTTGTAAGTTCTCTGTAATTATCTATAACATTTGGGTTTTCTTTAATTTTGTTAAGTAAACTGTCTGTATAAATATGTTCCGCTTCGCTCATAATGTCCTATTTCTATATCATCTCAAAAGACAAAGTACATGTAAAACATTATACAATATAAATAGTAAAATTGGTATCTTATGCTTTTTAAAATCTTGATGTAATATAATAACCTTATATGAAACAACATTCGAAAGAAGATAATAAAATGGACAACAAGATATTATTTATAATAGATGAAATTGAGCTTAAATATTTTGAATTTAACCGCCTTGTGACAAACTTTTGGCTTATAAAATGTCTTTTAGACAGGGGGTTTGAAGTTTTAATTTCGGTGAAAAACCTTCTCTACCTTGATAACGGAGCGCCGATGGCAAGGGCGTATAAATCTTTTGTAAAAGAAAATAACATCTTTAGGGAAGATACTTTAAAAAACGTTTCTTTGAATGATTTCGGGACAATTTTTATGCGCCCGGACCCGCCTGTTGACATTGACTATATCAACGCAACATATATTTTAAGCTGTGTTAACGATGAAACCTTGATTTTAAACTCTCCGCACGCTTTAAGAGAATTTAACGAAAAGCTTTATATTAATAAATTTCCAAACATTGCTCCGAAAAACATCGTAAGTGCAAACAAGGAAATAATTAAAGAATTTTTATTTAATGAAGGCGAGATTATTATAAAGCCCCTAAACAGGTGTTTTTCAAGCGGCGTATTTTATTTAAACCGGGAAGATAAAAACATAAACGCCATAATTGACACTGCAACAAACAACGGAAAAACGCAAGTTATGGTTCAAAAATTCCTGCAAGGAATTATGAAGGGCGATAAAAGGCTCATTTTTATCGGCGGAGAAATTTTTGATTATGCCGTTAGAAAAGTTGCAACAAACAATGACTTTAAATTCAACGAACATGTTAAAGAAAACCTTATCAAAGGAGATTTAACCCCCGAAGAAAAATTAATTGAAAGACAAATTGCAGACACTTTAATTAAAGACGGGGTCTACATTGCGGGCCTTGATGTGATTGATGGGAAAGTTATTGAAATAAATATCACAAGCCCATGCTTTTTTATAAACGAAATTAACTCTCTTTATAATATAAATTTTGAAAATATTGTATGCGATAAGATTTTGCATGTAATGAAAAATTATGGAAAACAGCTTTGCGCAAGGCTTTAGAAAGAATTGTTAATTTTTGTTTAATATTATTTTTAAATAGCAAATTAATTTATTTATGTGTTTTAAAATAGTACTATGAAAATCTATTCGGCATTACAACACAACTACGATGGATTATCGTCCCAAAGAAAAGCACTTGGCGCGCATACTTTAGACAAAGGCAGCGAGCCCGGACACTTTAAGAGAAAAAGTGCGCTTATAAACGAGAATAATAGTAAGGATATAAACAGACCCACTGAGAGTGTAAGCTTCGGTGGGTCTGCGGTTTTAAACGGAACCAGTGAAGCACAAGGCAAAGAAGCTGAAAAGAAAAGTAATTTTAAAAAGAAAGTAGCAATTGTTGCAGGCACTTCAGCAGCTCTTATAGCAGGCACAACAGCTTTGGTTTTAAACCTTAAAAAAGCAGGCGGCGGAAACCTTGCAAAAGGGATTGCCCTGAACCAGAAATTTTACAACGCGGCTTCGTATTCCGAAAAAAATGAAGCGTTTGTGAAAAACGCTATTGCACTAGGTCTTGCAGGTATTTTAAAACCAATATGCGTTCTTGCCATGCCAGGCGCAGATGAAAAAGATAAACAATTCACGGCAACCAAAAATATGCTTTCCGCATTTATTGGTTTTGGCTTAACAAGCGCAATATTAGGCCCCATAAACTATGGCGTGGAAAGGTTTATGAAAAACCCACAAAATTACCTGCCCGAAGGCCATAAAATTATAGAAAATTTCAAAAATGCAATGGCAAAAGAATATGTTGTAGACATTTCTAAAAAGCCAAAATTTACGCTTGTTGACAGGTGGATAAAAAGAAAAGAGCCCCCTCAATACTGCGATTATTACGACGCATTCAAGGTTACGTATAAAAATGCACCAGGTTTAATTACGGCACCTCTTAAGGCATATTTAACAATTAAATCCATGCCATTTATTTTAAAAGTGGTTTTTGGGGAAGACAGAAAGAAAAAGAAAGAAGCCCAAGAACAACCAATGTTTATGCAGGTTTTAAACCAGCCCAATATGATTGCAAAAGGCTTAAATGATGACAATCTCAAGAAAACCTTTGCAATGTTTTCTGTTGGCGGAGGTGCACAATGAGAATAACCTCTGCAAACAATGCCGTATTTAACAACAACAAACAAACTAAAAGTCCTTCATTCAACGGGGGCAAAGAAAAGTTTTTTAATCGCCTGTATGATTCAATCGGCCTTACAGAGCTTATTGCGCGCGGAACTTCAAAACTTGCACAAACAAAAACATCGGATAAACTTATAGAAAGTGTGCAGACTTGGAAATCTCCGTCTGCAAGATGGTGTGACCTTGAAAACGCTGCCATAACCTTCTTTTATATGTATAATACATTTAAAAATAAGGACATTGACGAAGAAAGAAAACTTCCTTCAATGATTCAAAACGCAGCTGTTTCAATTGCTGCAACCATAGCTTCAGCCTCAGTAGATAAACTTTTTAACCCAATTATTGATAAGGCCGCATTTGAATATCAAAATTTCTCTAAAGATACTATGGAAAAGCTTTGCAACGCTTCAAAATACAAAAATTTAAAATCCGTAAAAGATTACCACGGCGCAATCAAGAAATTAAAGTCAAATACTATATTTACCGCAGTTGTAAGGTTTATCATTCCTGTTATTATGGTTCCTGCAGTAGGCACACTCGTTGCAAAATTAAAAGAATATAGGAACAAAAAAGCGGGCATAACCGAAGCTGATAATAAACAAATTCAAAATATTCAAAAACAAATTTTAAATTATCAACAGGCAAACCCCCTAAACCCAATCGGAGCGCTTCAAAACAAAAGTTCAGGACTCATTCCAAAAGCGCAAGATAATGACAACAAATTTAAAGCAATGTATGCATAATTTTTCGCAGGCATTTAGAGTTGTTTTAAAATTAAACTTATGTTGCAAAAATGCTAAATTTTCTATCATATTAAATGGTTTTATGTTTTAATTATTGTAACTAAAACTATTATTATTACGAGGAGAATTTAAAATGATTGTTGTAATGGAGCCAAAAGCCACTGAAAGCCAAATAGAAAAAGTGTCTAACTACCTTCAGCAACACGGCTTTAAGATAAATTTAAACAGGGGCGAAGTTTTAACTGTAATTGCAGCCATTGGCGATAAAAGAATGATTTCAACCGCAACGGTAAATTCTTTTGACGGCGTGCATGAAGTAAAACTTATACAAGAACCTTATAAGCTTTCAGGACGTCAATCTCACCCTGAAGATACAATAATTAAATTTGACAACGGCGTGAAAATCGGCGGCCTTGAAAAGCCTGTATTAATGGTTGGCCCTTGCTCTGTTGAAAAAGAATTTGAAGGCCTTTTAGAAGTTGCAGTCGCAGCAAAAGAAATGGGCTGTGAATTTTTAAGGGGCGGCGCATTTAAACCAAGAACTTCTCCGTATGATTTTCAAGGCTTAGAGGAAAAAGGTCTTGAATATTTAAAAGAGGCAAGCAAAAGAACGGGACTTTTAGTTGTGACAGAAGTTATGGACACAATTGACATTCCGCTTTTGAATAAATACGCAGATGTATTGCAAGTGGGCGCCAGAAATATGCAAAACTTCAAGCTTTTAAAGGCTTTAGGGCACACTAAAAAACCTGTTATGTTAAAAAGAGGACCTTCTGCAAGCATTAGAGAATTTCTTCTTGCCGCAGAACATATTATGTTTAACGGAAACCCAAATGTAATTCTTTGCGAAAGAGGAATAAGAACTTTTGATTCCGATTTTACAAGAAACACTTTAGATTTAGCAGCAGTTCCTGTTTTAAGGAAATATTCACATCTTCCCGTTGTGGTTGACCCATCCCACGGCACAGGAAAGAGATATTTAATTGAACCAATGGGCAAAGCAGCGCTTGTTGCAGGGGCACACGGGCTTATGTATGAAGTTCACCACGACCCTGACCATGCAAGTTCAGACGGTGCGCAAAGCTTAAGCATTCCGCAATTTAAAGAAATTACAAGAAATATAAATAAGTTAATCGGAAGAATTGATTACGACAACAAAGCACCTCATAGAGAAGAGAAATTAAAAGAAGCTAAAAGGAAATAAGAATGGCACTTATATTTCAGGAATTAATTTTAAACCTATCAAAATATTGGTCAGATTATGGCTGCATTATTCAGCAGCCTTATGATATTGAAAAAGGCGCAAGCACGATGAACCCGGCCACTTTTTTAAGAGCCTTGGGGCCAGAGCCTTTTAATACGGCAATGGTTGAGCCTTGCCGCCGCCCGACAGACGCAAGATATGGCGAAAACCCAAACAGACTTGGACATTATTTTCAATATCAGGTAATTTTAAAACCATCGCCTGATGATGCGCAGGGAATTTATTTAAAATCCTTGGAAGCTATGGGGATTGACCTTTCAAAGCACGATGTTAGGTTTGTTGAAGACAACTGGGAATCTCCGACATTGGGCGCCGCAGGGGTTGGCTGGGAAGTATGGCTTGATGGTATGGAAATTACACAGTTTACATATTTCCAACAGGTGGGCGGTTTAGAAGTTAAACCTGTTGCGCTTGAAATTACATACGGCTTGGAGAGAATTGCAATGTATCTTCAAAACGTTGATTCCGTATACGATGTTATGTGGAATAAAAATTTAAAATATGGCGATATTTACCTTCAAAACGAAATTGAACAATCAAAATATAACTTTGAATATTCAAGCCCCGAAAGGCTTTTCACCCTTTTTGATTTGGCTGAAGCAGAATGTTATTCCTGTCTTGAGGCTAAAATCGTGCTTCCTGCATACGATTGGGTTCTTAAATGTTCCCACACCTTTAATTTGCTTGACGCAAGAGGGGTTATAAGCAAGGATGAACGTATAAACTACATAAACAGGGTCCGCAGAATGGCCGCAGCCGTTGCAAAATTATACGTGGAACAAAGAGAAGAGCTTGGATATCCGCTTCTTAAAAAATAAAATGCCTCTAAAAAGAGGTAAAAAGGGCAAGTAGAGCCAATATGGCAAAACGCCATTAGGAACTAAAATGAGAGATGATTTAAATAAAATCGCCGATGAATTGAAAATCGACACAAAAGAATACAAAGGACTTTTGAGCCTTACAAAGAATATGTTCAAAACCAAAAGCCCTGATGATATGTTGGATGTTTCCAAAAAAGGCGGTCTTAAAAAAACTCTCGGCGCGTTTGACCTTATAATGCTTGGAATAGGCGTTATGATTGGTTCCGGCATTTTTACAGCCCTTGGAATTGCAGCAGTTGGCGGAAATGGAACCCTTGGTGCAGGCCCTGCCGTTATAGTATCAATGGTTTTAGCCTCTTTTGCGTGCATTTTTTCTGCAATGTGTTACGCAGAATTTGCAACTATGATTCCTGTCGCAGGCTCTGCTTATGTTTACACCTATGCCACAATGGGCGAGTTTATCGCCTGGATTGTCGGCTGGTGCCTTGTTATGGAGTTTTTAATCGGCTACATTGCGGTTTTAAGCGCCTGGACAGGGTATTTAATGGAATTTATCAAAGGTTTTTCAAGATATCTGCCCGAATGGCTTTATAATCCGCCCGTTTGGCTTGTTCAAGACTATACAAGCGCCGTGCACAACCTTACAAAAGAAGGTTTAAACCCGGATTTAATCATTCCGCATATTGCAGGAATACCAATTTGTTTCAGCCTCCCCGGCGTTTTATTTACAATTCTTGTGGCCTCAATTTTAATCAAAGGAATAAAAGAAAGTGCCGCAATGACCGGGGTTTTAGTGTTTATAAAACTTGGTGTAATTGCCCTTTTTGTAATAACGGGAGCATTTTATGTTAAGCCGGAACACTGGGTTCCCTTTGCGCCAAACGGAATTAACGGAATTTGCGTGGGTGCGTTTTTAATTTTCTTTGCATACCTTGGCTTTGACGCCATATCAACTGCGGCAGAAGAAACCAAAAACCCGCAAAAAACACTTCCTATAGGGATTATAGGCTCTCTTGCAATCTGCACAATCGTTTATATTTTAACAGCACTTGTATTAATCGGCATAAACCCGATTAGTGAAATCGATTTGCAGGCACCGTTGGCCCATGCGATAAGTTCTGTCGGCACAAATCGTATCACAAGTTGTATTGCAGGCCTGATTTCAATCGGCGCACTTGCAGGGCTTACTTCTGTTTTAATGGTTATGATGTTAGCAGGGACAAGGGTTTTGTACGCTATGAGCAGAGATGGTTTTTTGCCAAAAATTCTCCAAACTTTGCACCCGAAATTTAAAACACCATATATTGTGACAATTTTAGCCGCAATTATTTGCATTACAGGCTCAACATTTTTAAATATTTCAACCGCAGCAGAGCTTTGCAACTTTGGCACGTTCACAAGCTTTATTATTGTTTGCGTTGCAGTTTTAATCTTAAGACACACAGACCCAAACAGAGAGCGCCCTTTCAAGGTGCCGTTTTCACCTTGGTTTCCTTTAATGGGGATATTTTGCTGCGGCGGATTAATGCTTTATTCAATGCGATTTTTAACAACATCCAAAGTACTATTCCCGATATGGATAGCGCTTGGAATAATAATTTATTTTATATACGGATATAAAGAACAAAGAAAGACCGAAGAAACAAGTGGAAAATAAAAACGCAAATAAAAACACTATTTTGGCGCTAAAAACCTTTGGCGCAAACCTTTTAAAGAAAAAAACGCCTGATGATTTTATTGAAACGGCAAAAAAGGTGAACCTTAAAAAAACTTTGAACGCCTTTGACCTTATTATGCTTGGCATTGGCGCTGTTATAGGTTCCGGAATTTTTACAATTGTGGGCGTTGCAATGGTGGGTGAACAGTCAGGATATGGCGCAGGGCCTGCCGTTGTTATTTCTATGTTAATTGCAATGTTTGCTTCCTTGTTTTCAATTCTTTGTTATTCTGAATTTACCTCTATGGTGCCTGTTGCAGGGACAACCTATACCTATACATACGTTACAATGGGCGAATTTATGGCATGGATTATAGGCTGGATTTTAATGCTTGAATATGCAATCGGAAATGTTACGATGGCAAGTTCCTGGACAGGATATTTTATGGAACTTATGCGCGGTTTTTCGCACATTTTTCCAAGCTGGCTGCAGTGGCTGTGCAACCCGCCCGTGTGGCTTGTAAATGATTACAGGACAGCAATTTCAGTTTACCAGAATATGGGCTTAGACCCTGCGGTTGAAATCCCAAGGCTTTTTGGGGTAATCCCGTTTTGCATAAATGTTCCTGCGATTTTGCTTTTGCTTGTAATTACAATTCTTCTTGTGCAAGGGGTTAAAGAAAGCACAAGGGCTGCAACGGTTCTTGTTTTCATAAAACTTGCCGTGATATTTTTATTTGTTTTTGCAGGCATGTTCTATGTTACCCCTGAAAACTGGGTTCCTTTTGCGCCAAACGGGATGAAAGGGATTTTATCAGGCGCGTTTTTAATTTTCTTCGCTTACGTTGGCGTGGACGCGGTTTCATCTGCGGCAGAAGAAACTAAGGACCCGCAAAAGAACCTTCCTATAGGGCTTTTAGGGACGCTAATCGCCTGCACCGTTGTCTATATTGCAACAGCGTTGGTATTATCCGGCATGGTTGCAACTGAAAATATTAATACACTTGCACCGATTGCAGCCGCCATGAACTCAATCGGCCTGAACAAAGTGGGCGGAATTATTGCAGTGGGCGCACTTGCAGGAATAACGTCCGTAATTTTAGTGTTCCAGCTTGGCACAGCAAGGATTTTATACGCAATGAGCAGGGATGGCTTTTTCCCAAAATCTTTCCAAAAAATCCACAAAAAACACGGCACACCGCACATTGTCACCTGGGCTGCAGGCATATTGGTAATTTTTGGCGCGATATTTATGGATTTAAATATTTCAGCAGAACTTTGTAATTTCGGCACATTTACAAACTTTATGGTTATATGTATCGCAGTTTTAATCTTAAGACACACAGACCCAAAAAGAGAAAGACCCTTCAAAGTGCCTTTTGTGCCTTTGTTTCCGGTTTTAGGAATTATTCTTTGCGGCGGAATTATGGTGCATGGGTTTTTAACACTTGGAGTTTCTGCGGTGCTTTTCCCGGCCTGGATAATTGTTGGCATTATAATTTATTTTATGTATGGATACAAAAAGCAAAGAACACTTGAAGCCAAAGGCGCACCAAACAACGGCGGAGAAGAATAATGGACAGCAAAAAGGGATTTTTAAAAACTTTTGTTCAAAACCTTTTATCTAAAAAGACGCCTGATGAAATTCTTGAAACAACCAAAAATTCAAAACTTAAAAAAACTTTGAACGCCTTTGACCTCATTATGCTTGGCATTGGCGCTGTTATTGGAACGGGAATTTTTACAATCATAGGTATAGCAATGGTAGGCGAGCAAAACGCCCCTGGCGCAGGGCCTGCGGTTATAATTTCAATGATTATTGCAATGTTTGCCTGCCTGTTTTCTGCCCTCTGTTACGCAGAATTTGCTTCCATGATTCCTGCGGCGGGCTCTGCCTATACTTACACATACGTTACAATGGGCGAATTTATGGCATGGATTATAGGCTGGATTTTAATGCTTGAATACGCTATAAGCAATATCACGGTTGCATGTTCTTGGACAGGATATTTTATGGAGCTTTTAAAGGGCTTTTCGCACATCCTTCCCGCCTGGCTTTGCAACCCGCCTGTGTGGCTTATAAATGATTACAGGACAGCCATTTCGGTTTATCAGAATATGGACTTAGACCCTGCGGTTGAAATCCCAAGGCTTTTTAATGCTATTCCAATTTGTATAAATGTTCCTGCGATTTTGCTTGTTTTTATTATCACCCTGCTTTTAATTCAGGGAATTAAAGAAAGCACAAAGGCGGCTACGGCGCTTGTTTTTGTAAAAATGTTTGTAATTTTACTCTTCATTTTTGCAGGCGCTTTTTATGTTGCCCCTGAAAACTGGGTTCCTTTTGCACCAAACGGCCTTACGGGGATTTTATCAGGCGCATTTTTAATTTTCTTTGCTTACGTTGGCGTGGACGCGGTTTCATCCGCGGCAGAAGAAACCAAGAATCCGCAAAAGAACCTTCCTATAGGGCTTATCGGAACATTAATTGTTTGCACAATTTGTTATGTGGGAACTGCCCTTGTTTTATCCGGCATGGTCCCTGTGGATAAAATTAACGTCTTAGCGCCAATAACAGCCGCAATGAATTCTGTCGGGCTTCATAAAATAGGCGGATTAATCGCAGTTGGGGCAATTGCCGGGCTGACATCGGTTCTTCTTGTCTATCAGCTTGGCACAACAAGAATTTTATATGCAATGGCAAGGGATGATTTCTTCCCAAATTCGTTTAAAAAAATCCACAAAAAACACGGCACGCCGCACGTTGTCACCTGGGCTGCAGGCATAATCGTTATTATTGGCGCACTTTTTATGGATTTAAACATTTCAGCAGAACTTTGCAACTTCGGCACGTTTACAAACTTTATGATAATTTGTATTGCAGTTTTAATATTAAGAAAAACAGACCCAAAAAGAGAACGACCCTTTAAAGTGCCCTTTGTGCCTTTGTTCCCGATTTTAGGAATAATTCTTTGCGGCGGCTTAATGGTCCACGGGTTTTTAACGCTCGGAATTTCAGCAGTGCTTTTCCCGGTTTGGATAATTTTGGGCGTTGGGATTTACTTTGCGTACGGATATAAACGCCACAGGGAAGTTGAAAAACAAAAATAAAAATGCCGCCAATTTGAATTCGGCGGCTATTTTCATACTCTTACTCTTAATTTATTATTCAACTTTTTATCCGCTTATTGCAAGGGGCCAAAAACCGACAAGCCTTGCAAGAAGCCTTATAAATTCTGTTTAACTTTTCATTTTCACAAGCGCATTGATGACATTTGGATCCCATTTAATTGCACTTTCAGATTTCAATATTTCAAGCGCGTCAACATTTGAAAGTGCCTCTCTGTGCGGCCTGTCTTCGGTTAAGGCACAGTATGCATCTGCCACGGCAATAATTCTTGAACCAAAAGGAATTGAAAATCCGCCAAGGCCTTCAGGCTTTCCAAGGCCATCCCAGCGCTCTTTTTGGTAATGAATATACGGCACAACTTCAGACATAAAGTTTATATTCATCAATAAACTTACGCCTGCATTTGGATGTTCTTGCAATCTGTCCCAATCTTCTTTTGAAAGTTTGCCTTTTTTATCAAACAATTTTTCATCAATTGTAATTTTTCCGATATTTTGCAATAATCCCGCATAGTATATTAAATCTGTCGTTTTTTCGTTTAATTCAAGGAAATTGCAAATTTCGCGGGATAAATCTGCCGTTCTTTTTGAATGATTATTTTTATATTTGCCTTTTAAATCCACAGCAACAGCCAATTTTTCAACAAAAGCCTGCTGTTTGTCGCCAAGGTCGCCTATGATTGTTGTGAGTTGGGCGCGGAGGTTTAAAAGCTCGCTTGTTGAAACAGATTCAGTGTTTACAACCCTTTTCACCTGTTCAATGAGCTTTTGAATTCCAAGAGAGGTTACAAAAAGCCCTGCTGTGATTTTTAAAAGGTCGATAAAATCTGCTTCCAATGGCCTTTCCAGGCTTCTTGTTGTTTCAATTGCGCCAATACATTCAAACTTATTTTTCATCGGGAAGACAATAACTTGTTTTCCGTCTTCATTCAACATTATAACTTCTTCGTTTTCATAGCTTTTTTCAATATGCGAAGTCACTTTTTCATTTGTAATATCAGAAGATGTTCCAGCAAGTTTAATAGGTTCATCCTTTTTTGCAAGATAAATCACACACTTTTCCAAAGAAAGCATGAGTTTTATCGTTTTTGCAATTGAATTATAAATTATATAATCTTCGTTTGATTCAAACCCCAAAATAGAAAGGGTTGAATCAATTGAATATATGGAAATCAGCTCTAAAAGCTGGTCTTTTAGTCTTTCATTTTTTGTTTTTACTTTATCGCTGATTTTATGCGCAAAATCAGGTGAAATCAGATGTTCGCAAAGAAAATCTCCCAGGTTTAAGGCAAAAATCTCCTCAATCGGGTCATCCTCCAAAAGCCCAACGGACACAATATCTCTTTCCACAGATAAATCTGCGCCGGCGGGTTTTTTTGAGTTTTTAAAATTATCCATTACAAGTTCCTAAAAAATAAATCTTCTACTTCTTATTTTAGTTATCGGCACAATTTTCAAAAACTTTTGCGTTTTTTTAAAAAAAATTAAAAATTTTATACTAAAGTTTACAAAAAACCTAACCTAAGTATTAAAAATGTGCTAAAATTATTGAATTATGGAGAATTCAGTTGGAATAGTTGAAACTAAATATTTTAAATTTGATGAAGAAATTTTACTTGAATCTAAAAAAACCCTTCGCAATATTCAAGTTGCATACGAAACCTATGGCACATTAAACGAAACAAAGGACAATGCAATTCTTGTGTGCCATGCCCTGACGGCAGACGCACATGCCGCAGGATACCACAGCCCCGAAGACAGAAAACCCGGCTGGTGGGAAACCATGATCGGCCCCGGCAAGGCATTTGATACGGATAAATTTTTTATTATTTCATCAAACATTTTAGGAGGCTGCAAAGGAACAACAGGCCCGTCTTCCATTAACCCTGAAACAGGAAAACCTTATGGACACACGTTTCCGGTAATTACAATTGAAGACATTGTAAAAGTTCAAAAAAAACTTGTAGATTTTTTGGGCGTTAAAAAAATGATAGTGGTCGGGGGCTCCATGGGCGGCATGCAGGCAATGGAGTGGAGCATAAAATTCCCAAAGATGGTTAAAACCACAATAATAATTGCCTCCACCGCGCGCCTTTCAGCGCAGGCCATAGCATTTAACGCAGTTGGCAGAAACGCAATTATTACAGACAAATTCTTTAACAATGGTGATTATTACGACCAAAAAGAGGCGCCCGATTACGGCCTTGCAATTGCAAGAATGGTGGGTCACATTACATATCTTTGCGAAGAAGCTATGCACTCAAAATTCGGCCGCGACTTTAAAGACAAGCCAAACTTTGATTTCGGCGTGGATTTTCAGGTGGAATCATATCTTGAATATCAGGGGAGAATTTTTGTAGACAGATTTGACGCCAATAGCTACCTCTACATTACAAAAGCGATTGATTATTATGACCCGGCTTCGAAATTTGGCACACTTGAAAACGCCTTCAAGCAAAGCAATTCAAGGTTTTTAATTATCTGCTTCAATTCTGATTGGCTTTTTTCAACAGAACAATCCAAAGAAATGGTCACAGCCCTTGTGAATGCAGGAAAAGAAGTGTCTTTTGTTGAATTAAAGAGCCCATGCGGGCATGACGCGTTTTTAATTGAACATGAAAATCAAACAAAAATTATAAAAAGTTTCTTAAAAAAGGATGAGCCTTAAAAAATGAATACTAAACAATTAAATTATGAAGTTGTAACCGGCCTAATCCCGGAAGGCGCGCGCGTTTTAGACCTTGGCTGCGGCGATGGCACACTGTTTTCAAAACTTGTCAGAGAAAAGAAAATAACAGGCGTCGGGGTTGAAATAAACCAGGATGAGGTTATAAAAGCGCTCGACAAGGGGGTTTCTGTTATTCAGGGCGACATTGACGAAGGCTTGAAACAATTCCCTGACGGCAGCTTTGATTATGCGATTTTAAACCAAACGCTGCAATCCACAGAAAAGCCGGATTTGGTTGTGGATGAAATGCTTCGCGTGGCAAAAAAGGCTATTGTAAGTTTCCCGAATTTTGCATATTGGAAAGTGCGGTTTTATCTTTTTTTCAAGGGCAAAATGCCCAAATCCAAAGCGCTTCCATACGAATGGTATAACACGCCAAACATCCACCTTATGACCGTGAATGATTTTTTTGAATTTTGCAAAAACCGCGATATTAAAATCTTGAAATCGGTTTATTTAACCAAAAACAAGGCAAGAAGCGGAATTTTGGTTCGCGCCATCGCAAACTTTTTCTCTGAAGAAGTCGTGTTTGTGATTTCAAGGTAAAATATGCCTTTAAAAAGGCTTCTTAGCAAAACCCAAGAAGCCTTTAAATTTATTCATTTAAATTGCATTTTAAGCAATCATTGCGCCTTTTACAATGTCAGCAAAGCTGTCAGCTTTAAGGCTTGCGCCGCCAACAAGAGCACCGTCGATGTCAGATTGCGCCATTTGTTCTTTAATTGTTTCAGGCTTAACAGAACCGCCGTAAAGAATTCTAATGGCGTCAGCCGCAGCTTTATTTGAAACTTTTTCAACAACAGATCTGATGTGTTTAATCACACGGTTTGCTTCGGTTGAATCGCAAGTTTTGCCTGTGCCGATGGCCCAGATTGGTTCGTATGCAATAACTGATTTTGCAACTTCATCTGCTGAAAGGCCTTTAAGGGCTTCTGTGATTTGTTTTTCAATGTGAGCGTCGGTTACGCCTTGTTCTCTTTGTTCTAAAGTTTCGCCACAGCAAATGATAGGAATAATGCCGTTGTCTAAAATAACTTTAGCTTTTTTATTAATCATTTCATCGGTTTCGCCGAAGTATTGACGACGTTCAGAGTGTCCGATAATGATATAGCTTGTTTCAAAATCTTTTAACATATCGATTGAAATTTCGCCTGTGAAAGCACCTTTTGGTTCAAAATAAACATTTTGTGCAGCAAGTTTAATTCTGCCGCAGCCGCAGTGGCAAATTTCTTCGTTAACTGCAGCAAGCGATGTGAACACAGGTGCTACAACGATTTCAGGAAGTTTTGCAATATCAAGGCTGTCCACGTTTGCTCTGATTCCTTTGATTAATTCTTTTGATTGCGCACTGTTGTTGTGCATTTTCCAGTTGCCGGCGATAATTGGTTTTCTTGCCATTTCTATACTCCTTTTTAAACTTTATATCCAAGCTCCTTTATAGTAACATAAAAATATATTTTGGAGGAGAAATATGGAAATTTGGCACCCTTTTACACAGCACGGGCTTGAAGAACCCATCATTGAGATTGAAACATCTGATAGAGAATTTTTAATAACACCTGAAGGCGGGAAGATAATTGATGGAATTTCAAGCTGGTGGGTAAATACAATTGGCCACAGGCGCCCTGAAATCGCAGAAGCCATTCAAAAAGAGGCTCAAAAGCTGCACCAGATAATCTTTGCAGGCTTCACTCACAAGCCCGCACTCAATGTTGCAGAAAAATTGAGTAAATTTTTACCCGAAAATTATACAAGAATTTTCTTCTCTGATTCAGGCTCTACAAGTGTTGAAGTGGCCCTTAAGATGGCTGTTGGATATCATTTCAACAAAGGCAAAACAGGAAGGAGCAAAGTTGTTGCAATGGAACATTCTTACCACGGCGATACGTTTGGAGGAATGTCATCGGGCGCAAGGAGCGTTTTTAACGAGCCTTATGTAAAAATGCTGTTTGAAGTTGAAAGAATCCCTTGCCCGATTGAAGGCCGGGAAGAAGAAGTTATTAATATATATAAAAACTTGCTTCAAAAGGAAGGGGATAAAATAGGGGCAATTATCTTGGAGCCGCTTGTGTTGGGCTCTGGCGGAATGTTTTTCTATAAGCCCTTTGTTATTGAGGAACTTTATAAACTTTCAAAAGAATATGGCGTTATTTTTTGTTTAGATGAAGTTATGACAGGCTTTGGCAGAACAGGCACCATGTTTGCTTTTAACCAGACAAACATAATTCCTGATATTATCTGCCTTTCAAAAGGCTTAACCGGGGGTTCAATTCCTTTGGCAGCAACGGTTTGCACGGAAGAAATTTACAATGCGTTTTTATCTAAAGACAAAGCAAAAATGTTTTTCCACTCTTCTTCATACACGGCAAACCCGGTTGCCTGCGCCGCGGCGTGTGCAAACCTTGAAATTTGGGAAAAAACAGATGTTTTAGCCGATGTTAAAAAAATTAACAATTTCTACCAAGGACAAATTGAGAGAATTAAAAAACTTGGAGGCAAAAATGTGCGCGCCCTTGGGGATATTTTCGCTTTTGAAGTGCAGGCAGAAGGAAATGATTATGTTTCAAATATCGGGGTGAAATTTTATGAATACTTTAGAAAAAACGACGTATTATTGAGGCCTTTAGGAAACACAGTTTATATAATGCCTCCATATTGTATAACAGAAGAGAGTTTAGCTAAAATTTTCGATGTAATTGAAGGCGCAATGAAAGAGTATTTATAAAGCCTTTACAGTTAATTTACTAAAAAATCCCGGAAAATAAAGCTTCCGGGATTTTAATTTTATATTTTCTTTTCTTATTGTTGATATGCAGAGAACAAAGGCATATACAATGACAAAGCAAGGAAGAGAACTATACCACCGATTACAATCAACAAGGCAGGTTCCACCAACTTTGTAAATTTATCAATGATATCATCAAGCTTTCTGTCGATGAATGTTGTACAGTGATATAACATTTCACCCAAACGACCTGATTGTTCACCTGTTGCAATCATAAACAACATCATGTTAGGAATTTGTTTTGTACTTCTTAAAGCAACAGACAAGTGAATACCTTGCTGTACCTTGGCAGCCGCACTTAAGATTGCCTGCTTCAACACAACGTTATCCATCGTAAGGTTTGACAAGTATAAACAGTCCACAACCGGGATACCAGCGTCGTATGCAACCTGGAGCACTGCAAGAAAGTTTGAAAAGTTTGCATAGCGCATAAGGTCTGATAAAAGCGGCACTTTCAAGATGTTTCTGTCGATAACTTTTCTTGTAGATTCTGTTGTGAAAACTTTTTTAATACCAAAACCGAGAAGGAAAAGGCCGCCAATCGGTACATACCAGAATTGACGCATAAAGTTACCGAGGTTTATACAAAGCTGGGTTGTAATTGGCAATTCACGGCCCAAGCTGTCAAACATTGACTGGAACGCCGGAAATACAAACACAAGCATTATTGTTACAACAATTAAAGCCAAAACAACAACAAAGCAGGGGTAAACAAGGGCGCCTACAACCTTTGATTTGATGGCGTCTTGTTTTTTCAACAATTCCAACATTCTGGCCAAGGTTTTGTCCAATTCACCGGAATCTTCCCCGGCTTTTACAAGACCTACATAAACCCTGCCGAATATGCTTCTGTATTTTTCAAGAGTTTCAGCAAGCGTTGAACCTGCGATAATATTTCTTCTTAACTCATATGCAATATCCCTGATTGCCGTTGCCTCTGCGTTATTTTCCATAAACACAAGGGTTTCAATAATCGGAATACCTGTTGCTGTTAAGATTTGCAAAGTTGATGTAAATTCAATTTTATCCTTCAAGGACATTGGTTTTAAATTTGCTTTTGCAAGTTTAATCACCTGTTCTGAAGCATTTTTATTTGTTTCATCAACAATTTTTGTCGGCAAAAGACCGAGCTTTTTAATACCTTCGCGGGCAGATTTTATATCATCAGCTTCAAGTTTGCCTCTGACAATCGTTTTATTGTTTTTAAGTGCTATATATGCAAATAAGGGCATTATTCACCAGCCAATCCTAATGTTCTAACAAATTCATCAATAGAGGTTACGCCGTTTTTAATATGCTCTAAGCAAGCAACTTTAAGCGTTTTCATACCGTGTTTTACGGCATATTCTTCAATTTCAACATCATGCGCACGTTGTGCGATGAGTTTTTTCAAGTCGTTATTCACAACAAGAATTTCAAGCACGGCCGTTCTGCCTTTATATCCTGTATTGCCGCAGAATTCACAACCCTTCGCTCTATATACTGTGTGTTTCATAAATTCTTGAATTTCAAGCGGGTCAGAAAGAACTTTTCTTGCGTCTTCGAGGGTTGGAGTATAGGCTTCTTTACAATCAGGACATAGCTTTCTAACAAGCCTTTGGGCCATTACACCATTTAGGGTTGAAGATACAAGGTAATCCTTTGCACCCATTTCAATAAGCCTTGTAACCGTTGCAGCAGCAGAGTTTGTGTGGACTGTACTCAACACAAGGTGACCCGTTAAAGAAGCTGAAATAGCAACTTCAAGAGTTTCAAAGTCACGAATCTCACCAACAAGGATAACATCAGGGTCTTGCCTTAAGATTGCCCTTAATGATGTTGCAAACGTAATGCCGGCTTTCGGGTTTACAGCGGATTGATTTACCCCCTCAAGTTTAATTTCGACAGGGTCTTCAATCGTTGTAATGTTTACATCTTCTTTGTTTAAAGATTTTAACAAGGCATAAAGCGTTGTTGTTTTACCGGAACCTGTAGGGCCGGATGTTAACAAAATGCCGTTTGGCGCAGAAATAAGATAATGGATTTTTTCAAGATCGTCTTTAGACGCTCCATCAATTTGGATTTCATTACCCATGCCTTCCATAGAAGTAACAGCAGGGGCCAAAACCCTGATAACCATTTTTTCTCTGCCATTTACAGGAAGCGTGTTGATACGGAAGTCAAACTGCATTTTTTTATATTTAATCGTGAAGCTTCCGTCTTGCGCTCTTCTGTGTTCTGCAATGTTCATACGAGCCAAAACCTTGAAACGTGAAATTACAGCGCTTTCAACCTTTTGAGGAATCTTAAGCACTTCTTTCAAGGCGCCATCCACCCTGTATCTTACAACATAGCCAACGCTTCTGGGTTCAATGTGAATATCTGACGCTTTTTGGTCAATCGCAGAAGTAATAATTTTATTTGCAAACTTTGAAACAGTACCTGTTGTGTCTTGAATTTCTTTTTCAACCTGTTCCCAAAGAGTGTCTTCATTTGTGATATCAGATTTTTCTTTTTCAATCTGTTCTAAGATTTTATCCGTTTCTTGTTTATCGGTTTGATAATACGTCTGCACAAAGTTTTCATACTCAAAGTGAGTAATCATCATAATTGTGGGCTTTAAACCGGTTTGATAAACTATTTCATCAATAACCCTTGTGTCATTTGGATTAACCATACCAACAACAAGCGTTTTATCCGTCATAGACAAAGGAATAACCCTGTTTACACGAACAAAATCCTCGGGAAGAACTGAAATTGCCGTAGGCAGTGCACGCAATTGCTCGGCAGAAGCAAGCTTTAAGCCCATCTGAGCACCCAAGGCTTCTTTTAATTGCCTAATGGTTACAAAACCAAGCTTAACAAGTACGGACCCGAGCGGAACATCCAAAACTTTTGCTTCAGCAAGAGCAATCGTTAATTGCTTTTCTGTTAAAAGGCCTTCTTCCATTAAAATCTCACCGATTCTTTTTGTTTTGGGAGATTTCACCTGGTCAATTGTTTTAATTGGCTTTTTAGGGCCGCTTGCAACAGAAGGGTCCAACTTTGGACGTCTTTGCTGCGGTCTTTGTTGAACTGCAGCCCTTGGCTGAGGAGATGGAATATCTTCAGGAATTGTATCGTCGATATCATCATCTTCAATAGTTAAATCAACATCATCATCCACAAGGGGCTTTGGCTGAATAACTTTTTTAGGCTGAACTTGCGGTCTTGCAACGGGCTTTTGAGCAACAGCCTGAGCTGCAGATTTTAACTGCACGTTTGGCGACATTGAAACATTTACATCTTCAAGAGAATCGATGTCCACATCTTCAACTGCAACAGTGTTGAAATCATCATGCTCTTCTTCAACGGCAAGATTATCAGCTTCAATTACTTCATTTGAAATTTCATCAAAAGTATCGCCATCATTATGAGCTTCGCCTTCTTGCGGAGCAGAGGCCAATTTTACATTGCCATATTTAGAATTAAAAATCTTTAAAAAATCATTAAATAAAACATCAAAATTAGCTTCAGAAAGAAAAATAAATTCAATTCTGCAATCAAAAATTGATTTTATATATTCATTTATCTTTGCCTTGTCTGATGTGGCAGACACAGCCACAAAAAAAGCGTCGCCTTGCATATTAATCGGAACAAAGGACATTTCTTTTGCAACGGCAAGTTCAAAATGGTTGGCATAATCAAAATTGATTTTATTTATAAGTTTTACTAATAATTCGTTTTTCATAATAAAATTTTTGTCTAACTTTTCAACTAAATGCTTATTTTATAATTTCAATACTTTGGGGTTTTTAAACTTGGCAGGGTCTAATCAATTGATTAACCCTGCCAAACTTTGTTTTTAATTTTTTTATAGGTCCATCGCCTTGATTTCTTTTGCTTGTTCTTCTGAGTATACGATGTGTGGAGTAATCATAATTACCAATTCTTCTTTGCTCTTGGCGTTTGTTGAGCTTCTGAAGAACACACCAATCAGAGGAAGGTCGCCCAATACCGGAACTTTAGTTACGTTTTCCCTTTCGCTTTCTTTAATAAGACCTGCGATAACAAGGGTTTCACCATCTTTAATTCTCAAGTTGTTGAGTTTCAAGTTACGTCTTTGTAACAATGTTGCAGCGATTATGTTTTGGTTATATTCGTCTTTTGTAATTTCTTGAGACTTAATTGTTGAAAACTCAGGAACCATATTTAATGATACATAACCGTCTTGGCTTATGAAAGGAATCATTTCGATTTTCAAACCTTCGTCGTTACCAAGTTCGTATGTTCTTGTAACAATCGGAGTATCAGTTGCAGAGTTTGTATTCATTTCTGTGCTTGTTGATTTAATATAGTCACTTGTTAAGTCGATAATTGATTTTTGACCGTTTGTAACCATAATCTTAGGATTTGTAAGCACTCTGCCCTTTTGGTTATTTACAAGATATTTTAATTGATAAGAAAGAACTGAGCTTCCTGAATATTTAGCACCTGCAGGGGTTCCGTCAGGCCCAAAAATAACAGGTCTGCTTGTAGAGCCGGTATCCGTATTTGCCATATTGCTTACACCTTCAGTTGAAGAGAAGCCAACGCTTAAGAATGGAGTCCACAAGTTCCATACGTTATCAAATTCTTTTGAACCTTCTTCGTTAAGCTCGATAACTGCAAGTTCAATATAAGCCATAGCTTGTTTAATATCATTTTTAGCAATGAATTCTTTAATAATATTCAACTGTTCAACAGAACCGCCATAAACAGTAACCACACCGAGTTCAGGTGAGAATGTAACTGTCATTGGAACTGACGGGAATGGAACAACTGTAGAGCCATCTGTTGTAACGTTACCTGTTGTACCGCCTGTAGTATCAACAGCAGTTGCACGGCAGGCAATGAAACCGCCGCCGAGCTTCACGGCTTTAATAGCATCATCTTCTGAATCTTGTTCGGTTTCACCGTCATCAATCTGTGTTTGAGAAGACTGCGTTGCAGTACCTTGGTTATCCAATGAAGTTCTTGAAGGCATCATTGTGTCGCAAATCAAAGCGGCCATTTCTTTTGGAGTTGTATGGTTCACTTTGAAGATGTTAACCATAGGCTTTTTATCTACCTGAGCAACAACTTTTTCTGCAACAGCAGCGTCGTCGTCAGTACCAAATATTAAGATTTCGTTTGTACGTGGGTTTGAAGCAACAACCTGTTTATTTGAAACACCGGCCATCTTAGCAGAGAAGATGTTAGCGTTTAAGAATTTTGCAACCGCAGGAGCTTCAACATATTTAATAGGAATAACCGTTAAGCTTTGTTTGCCGGCACCTAAATCCTTAGAAGCTTCCATTGAAGAAACAATCAGGTTTTTGCCATCTTTAATATAAGTAAGTTCTGAAGATTTCATTACAAGAAGGAAAGCGTCATTTAAAGTTACATCAACTAAGTCTAAAGTAACTTTACCTTCCACAGAGCTATGGAAAACAACGTTTATGCCTGCTTTATCGGCAAACATTCTTAAAACCTGACGAACATCGGAATCTCTTAAAGAAAGTGTGATTTTATTCGGAGAGTTCGTAATTGCAACGCCTCCGTCAAGCTTAACTCTCGTAGTTGTATTTCTAGCCTCCGGGCTGTTTAAATTCAACATGGCGCTTTCGCTTGTGTTGTCAATCATTTGCTTTAGCGCAAGTGTTGAAGAGTCTTCCTGTAAACCGGTGTCATCAACATTCATTGCCAAAAGCGCATTTTGACCTAAAGATTCGTCTTTTTGTTCGCTAAGAAAACCCGCCCAGCAAGTCTGCACCAAGGACAGAGCAAGCGCGAAGAGCGTAATGTTTCTAAATAGTTTTTTCTTGTGTGTTAACATTGTATTCTAACTCCTAGATTAATTTTTCTTAATTTAATTCTTTACACTAACTTCCACATCAGAAGATGATGTATATTGTTTAGCCCCTGCAAACTTGCCTGAAGACTGGCGCTGTGCCATACCACCGACAGCGGAGCTGTTGTTAAAGTTTTCTCCAACTTGTGCTCTATAAACGTTTGTACCGTTTTTAATAGCCACATACTGCGTATTAATTGCAACCACCTGGAAGTCGTCAACTTTGTCACCAATTTGCACAAAGTAATCCTGACCATTTACGCTGATAATTGCAGAAGGTTTAACACTGTCAAATAAAATACCTGAAACCGTAATTTCCATAAGCTTCTTGGCTTCTTCTGCCACTTCATCTGATGGAACATTTTCCGGAGGAGTGAGTATTTCATAATCAGAGAATGCATATTTTGCAGTTGAATTTTCAAAACCGGCAGGTGGAACAAAAGGATTCATTCTGCCACCGTTTTGAACAGAAAGTGTCACAAATTTTTCAGCTTTCTTTTCTTCTGCTTTTGCTTTTTCTTCAGCCTTTTGATTATCTGCATTTACATTTGCAGGTGTGTTTATATCAAGAACAGGTTGATTTGCGTTCATATCCGGCATTGGCGCCTCTTGTGCAGGGCTTACTGCCTTTTTCAATGATTCAACATCAAATCCTGTTAAAGATTTTCCGTAAGTCATAAACAAATATATCAAACCACCAACAAGTGCAACGGCAAGCAACACGCCAACCAAAGATGTGAAAACACCTGAGGATGATTTTTTTGAGCTTTTTGGTTCAAAATAAATATCATCTTCATCGCCAAAAGCGGTTCTTCTTGAAGGACGTCTTGTAAGATCAGGAGTGATTGTGTCTCCTCTTGAATCCGCAGGCGAATAACTTTCAGCAGAACCTGAAGCAGCGCCGCCAAAAACATCAAAAGCGTCTTTTCTTGGAGTGCTTGCACGTCTTTGCGGAGCAGGCCTTATTGCTGCAGCAGCCTCATCGTCAAGAACATCATCATCCAAGAGCATATCGTCTGTGTCGTCCAAAAGGGCGTCATCATCAACGGCTGCTCCTCTTTTAACGGTGCCAATGTCGATGTCAGCATCATCATCTAACAGATCATCCCAAGTAACGGATTTGTCATCGTCGCTATCGATATCGAGATCAAGCTCGTCGAGCGCGTTACCATCTTTCATATTTTCTTTTTCGTCTTCAAAATACATTGAAAAAATCTTTCAACTCTATTACTCTACTACACTAAACTTTTATATACATTATTACGTATATACTTACTAATTAATATCATACATTTCAGACAATTTGTCATCATGATTTAAAATAAATCCACCATATGTATTAGTCAGATTTTTATTGATAATCGCCAATGTACGTTGTTTCAATGTGTGCTATCAGTATTGTATCCTGCTCTTTAAGACCAAGCTTCTTTAACTCCTGATAAACTCCCATCGAATCCATTATATTAGCAAGCCTGCGCATTTGCTGGGTGTTTCTGATGTCTGTCACGCCTGCTAACCTTCTTATTTTACCACCATCTACAAGAAATGTGTTTTTGTTAAGTTTGACAACACTAAATTCACTGTCATCATTGTTGTCAAAACCGTCGTCATACTCGATTTCTATTGGGTTTTCAGGATGAGGTATTTCATCCGTTTTTTTGTAAAGATGATGTAAAAATTCTTCTAAACCTGCCCCTGTTGCACAGGATACAGCATATACATCTTTGTTAAATTTCTTAAAGTTTTTTATCATATTCTTAACATAATCATCATCGAGAATATCTGTTTTGTTTAGCATAACAACCTGATACAAGGAAGAAAGCCCTTCTCCGTATTTTTTAAGCTCGTTGTTTATCGTTTTATAGTTTTCTATGGCATTTTCATTCGAAATATCTACAATATGGATTAAAAAACGACATCTTTGAACATGCTTTAGAAACTCAAACCCTAAACCTACGCCTTCATGCGCACCTTCTATAATCCCCGGGATATCCGCCACAACAAAGCCGTCGCCCGATGGTTTTTTCACCACCCCAAGGTTTGGAACAAGAGTTGTAAACGGGTAATCAGCAATTTTTGGTTTTGCGGAGGATATTTTTGATATAAAACTGGATTTTCCAGCATTTGGCATTCCAAGAAGACCAACATCTGCAATCAGCCTTAATTCAAGCTCAAGTTCCCTTAAAACCGGCGCTTCTCCGGGCTCGCAAAACTGTGGCGCCCTTTTTTGTGCAGTTGCAAACCTGGCATTTCCTCTGCCGCCCCTGCCGCCTTTTGCAATTAAAACAGTTTTTTCATCTTCATCTAAATCCGCGATAACTTTTCCCGTTTTTAAATCCCGAACAATAACGCCCACAGGAGTTTTGAGGAAAATATCCTTACCATCTTTTCCATGACAATTTTTATTGTGCCCATTTTCCCCATCTTGAGCCTTATAAACAGATTTATACGTAAAATCAAGAAGGGTGGACATATTTTCATCAGCAACAAAGTATATATTTCCGCCCCTGCCGCCATCGCCGCCTGCGGGGCCGCCTTTATCGACAAATTTTTCTCTTCTCCAGGCAACAGCGCCATTCCCGCCCCTGCCGGATTCAATTCTAATTTTAACTTTATCTATAAATGCTGCCAATTTAGCCTTCCGAAAATTCTTGAAAAATCCCTGTGATATTTTATA
>CAJULR010000005.1 GCA_910587375.1 Candidatus Gastranaerophilales bacterium
CTTGAAAATATCGAAACAAATCATGATAAAATTCAAAAACCGAATTTTGAAACCCGCATGGGAAGAGAATTTCTTGCGTTTTATTTAAAAACAAAGTTTAAGCAGATAATAAATTGGGATAAAAAAACAGGTCAAAACCTTTTTATATCAATTAAAGACGATTTCATTGAAAGGTTTTTAAACAGGCTCATAAGCAAGCCCAAAGATAGAATTTTAATCGGTATCACGGGCGAATCCGCCTCAGGAAAATCTACAATTTGCGAAGAAATTATAAAAACCACGCAAAGATTAAACCTCCCCATCACAATTTTAAGCGCAGACAACTATTTTAACGACATTTCAGCCCTTATTAAAAAATACGGAGATTTTGACAAGCTTAGAGATTCAGGCTATGACGTTGACGCACCTAAAAATTTTCAGCTTGATTTAATGGCAAAAAACCTTGAAGAATTAAAACAAGGGTGCAACATTTTAGCTCCGAAATACCTTGTAAACGGCACAGGAGTGAGTGTTCCCGGGGGCCTTTCCGTTAAAAGCAACAAAATTGTTGTGGTTGAGGGCATGGCAACAATGTTTGAACCTGTTAAAGACATTTTTGACATTAAGATTTATGTTGAAATTGACAATAAAATAAGAAAAAAACGCTTTATTGGCCGCGCGGAAACAAGAAACCAAGACAAAGAAAATGCGCAAAGACATTGGGAATACGCCCTTGAAGCGGGCAAAAAATATGTCCAGCCTGCAAAAAAAGAATGTGACATAATTGCAAGCGGCGAGTGCGATTTAGAATATTTTTCAAAACTTTTAGAATATATAAATCTCATCACAAACAGCTTTGAAGAGGCACAGGGTTAAAAACGTCAAGGCGACATTAAAACAGATTGATTACGCGCCAAAATATTCTTCAATGCTTTTAATTAAAGGTTTGATGTTTTGCTGAAGGGCGGGATAGTCAGAACTGTTGTCTATTTTATAGTTCCAGCCCATATAACCGTCAAGCGCAATTTCTGTTAAATCATTCTCATTTGTAATAATTCCGCGTGCCTTGCGCGCTTCAATTGAGGCTTCAACCCTTATCATATAAGCATTATTGGCCTTAAAAACATCAAGTTCGTGTTCAAGCCTTAAATCCGGGACAATAACATCGCCATCCATTTTTAAAATTTCATTAAGCCAAAAATCCGGGTCTTGGCGTCTTCCCCAGTCCCCAAGTTCAATTAAGGCGGTCCTGTATTTTCCTTTGTTTCCGTCAATTTCTTCATATGTGAGGCCGTTTTGCCTGCCATACATTATTTTAATAGCGTCGCCAATTCCCACTCTTTTAAAGGTTTTAAGCTCTTCCATTAAAAGCTTTGCTACAGTGTCTTTGCCTGAATATTGTTTTCCCGAAATTACGATTAATCTTTTCATAAACTCATTATATAATAAAAAATCGGAACAAAATCATAATAAAAAATCCGCTTTTTTATAAATTTTGGCGGATTTAAAAAAAATAAACTTTCTCCATAAAGTCCAAGTAGCCGTTAAGCTATAATTTTTTTATTCAAATTTAATTTGAAAAGTTTCATTTGAAACACACGCTGTGCTTGATTTTCACTTACATTTATATAAAAACATTTAGTATATACAAATTGCACAAATCGTATATACTGTTACAAAACTTAATATTTTGAAAGAAAAAAGGCAATTTTTTAAAACAGAAATTTTTTATCATGGTGTAGAGATTAAACACCACACGAGAGATTACAAAAACAAACTTTAGGAGAGTACACTTATGGGCTGGGTAACATTATCGCTCAGGAAAATGACATTGAAACAGAGGATATCAAACCTTGAATATCGTCTAGTTCAAATCAGCCAAGAGCAACAAACTTTATCAAACCAATCTTCATATGCTCAAAGATACTTGGGGATGATGCAAAACCAAAGCACTTCTCAACTTGATGTTTCAAGATTAAACTACCTAAAGCAAGCAAGAAGCAGTTTCTCCGGTGACAGCTCTGATTATCAGGGGCAGTTAAATCTCCAATCAGCATTAGATGAAATAAATTTAAATTACAGCTTTGAAAAAATGAATATGGAATCTGTCTTCCAAGCACAAGAAGACAGCATGCTCCAGGAAATAAACAGAAAACAACAACAACTTGAGCTTGAACAAGAACAAATGCAGACACAGCTTTCTGCAGCAAGAGCCGAACTTGAAACAATGTCAGAGGCAATGGATCAAGACATTAAAAATGGCGCAATCAAGCTTGTATAAGAATTAATTAAAAGTTAATTAATAAAAGGATAGGGAAAAAGGTTTAAATAGGTATGCCCAAATATAGAGCTTTGGCTTTATTTTGGGCATTTTATTTTTTTATGCGGCCTTGTATAAAATTTTATTTCAGCACGGTTTGTTTAAAGTATAATAATCTTTATGCAAAAACTTATAAGTGAAATTAAAAAATTAAATATAAAAACCCTTGATAAAAAAGAAGATATTTACCCTTATGCCTTTGACACGGCACCATTAAAGGATAAAATTACCCCTCCTTTGTGCGTTTGTTTTCCAAAGAGCATAGAAGATGTTCAAAAGCTTGTAAATTTTGCGCGTGAAAACGGATTAAATATCGTTCCAAGGGGCGCTGCAACTTGTCATACGTCTGGTTGCAAGCCAAATGAAAAAAGTATTGTTTTGCATATGTCCCTTATGGATAAAATAATTGACATAAACAAAGAAGATTTAACAATTAAGGTTCAGCCTTACGTTACAATTAAAAAAATTCAGGAAGAAACAGCAAAGCTTGGGCTCTTTTTTCCGCCAGACCCTTCAAACCTTGCCGTATCCACCGCAGGAGGCGCCGTTGCGCTTTCTTCAGGCGGCCCAAGAACCTTTAAATATGGCACAACAAAGGATTACGTTATAAATTTGAAAGTTGTTTTAGCAACAGGGGAAATTTTAGAAACAGGCTCAAACGTTGCAAAAAATGTCACAGGATATAATTTAACCCAGCTTTTTGTGGGCTCTGAGGGCACACTTGGGGTTGTATGCGAAATCACATTTAAATTAATTCCTGCGCCCGAAAAAAGGCTTGTAACCCTTTGCTACTTCGACACATTAAAAGAAGCAGCACAAGGCGTAAACAATGTTATAAACGCACTAATTGTGCCATCAACGCTTGATTTATTGGATAAAAATACACTTACGACAATTGAAAAATATAACCCCACAGGGCTTTTGTGTGACAAAGAAGCGGCGCTTTTAATTGAAATAGACGGCTCTGACGCCAAAATAAAAGAGGACAACGAAAAGCTTTATGCTGTGCTTCAAAAATCAAATGCCACAAAAATAATTCAGAGCGAAAACGAAGAAGAAAACGAGAAAATCTGGAAAGCAAGGCGTTCTTCTTATGCAGCAGTGACAAAGCTTAAACCAAACGTTGCAACAGAAGATGTGGTCGTAAACAGAAGCAAAATCGTGCCTTTGATTGAAGGAATTCAAGGAATTTGCAAAAAATACAATTTAACTGTCTGTATTATGGGCCATGCCGGGGATGGCAACATTCACCCAAACTTTGCACTTGATTTATCTGACAAAGACGAAATGGAGCGTTTTGAAAAAGCAAAAGAAGAGCTTTTCAGGCTGGCTGTAAACCTTGGAGGGAGCCTTTCAGGGGAACATGGGATAGGAAGCGAGAAAAAACCTTATCTTGAATTTGCCCTAAAGCCCGAGGCGATAAAATATATGGAGCTTATTAAAAAGCTTTTTGACCCGGATAATATTATGAATCCAAATAAGATGTTTTAAAATGGTATAAAAAATGAGCGCAAATATATTAAGCAAAATAAAAGAATATAAAAACTACGCAAAACAGCTTATTGAACTTTCAATTCCTATAATACTTGGAAATGTAGGGAATATGCTAATAAACGTGGGCGATGTAATTGTTGCGGGGCGCCACAGCACAACAACCCTTGCTGCAATAAGCGTGGCTTCTGCAATTTTTATGACCTTTTTAATAGCAGGAATTGGCTTTATGGCAAGCATTTCCCCTGTTGTGTCAAACCTTCGGGGCCAGAGAATTCCCTCTAAAAACCTGTTTCGTGTTACAACCGTATATTCTCTTTTAATCGGGCTAATTTTTTGTGTTCTAATTTGGCTTATAATCCCAACAGTTCCTTATATGGGCCTTGCGGAAAACCTTTCTTATTATGTTGTAGAATATCTCCAAATTTCAAGCTGGGGAACATTTGCGGGGCTTTTATTTGTTGCCTTTAAAGAATTTTTACAGGCTTATGAAATTGTTGTTTTCCCAAATTTAATCGTCGTTGCGGCAATTTTTCTAAACGTGTTTTTAAACATTGTCTTTGTTTTTGGATATTTTGGTTTTCCGGAACTTGGGGTTAAGGGCCTTGCAATTGCAAGCCTTATTGTGCGCTGGCTTATGGCATTAATCCTTTTTGTTTATTGTCTGCCGTTTTTAAGAGGAAAAGCAAAGAAATATAAAAGCTATATTAAGGATTTAATTAAAACAGGCTGGCCGATTTCCCTTGCAATGTTTTTTGAATTTTTAGGGTTTAATATTACGGCAGTTTTGGTTGGAAAATTTTCTTCCGTTTACGCTGCCTGCCACAATATTATCGTTACAATGACAGGGGCAACTTATATGGTGCCTTTATCAATTTCAAATGCGGCAGCAATTAAGGTTGGCTTTGCAAACGGGGAAAAGAATTTGCAAAATATTAAAAGATACACACTTACAGGATACATCTTAATAATCGGCTATATGTTATCAAACATGGTGCTATACAGTGTTTTTCCAAACCAGCTTTTAAACATTTTTACAAAGGACCCTGTGGTTGTTGCGACCTGTCTTCCTGTTTTTAGCATTGTGCTCTGCTTTTTGTTGTTTGATGGCATGCAATGCGCCTGCGCAGGCGCGCTTAAAGGGCTTAAGGAAACCAAGCCCATTATGTGGACAATGGCTTTTGCCTATCCTTTTGTGAGCATTCCAATAGGATGCCTTTTAGCGTTTAAATACAATATCGTCCTTAATGGCTTTTGGATAGGGCTTGCATGCGGCATTTTTGTCGCCTGTGTCATTTCAAACACAATTTTAATCAGGAAAATTAAAAAGCTTGCAAAAGTTTACTCTTAAGCTTTGGTTATAAATTTAGGCTTGAAGTTTACTTTTAAAAACTTCAATGTTTTCTATAGGATTTTCACTGTTCATAATTGCACGAACAACCGCAACCCTTGTGGCACCAGCCTTTGTAACTTCATCAATATTATCGGGCTCAATTGAACCAATTGCAAAAAAGGGAATATTGACATTTTCGCTTGCCCATTTTACATATTCTAAGCCCACAGGAATTCGCCCCGGTTTAGTTGGCGTTTTAAAAACAGGCCCAACCCCGATATAATCCGCGCCGTCTGCCATAGCGCGCAGCGCGTCATCTGGGCAATGGGTTGAAATCCCGATTATTGCTTCTTCTCCTAAAAATTCTCTTGCGGCCTTATATGAAATATCATCCTGGCCCAAATGAACACCGTCAGCTTTTACAATTTGTGCAATGTCAATTCTGTCATTTACGATAAAAAGCGCGTTAAATGCAGAAACAAGCTCTCTTATTCTTTTACCTAGTTCTACAATTTCTTTTGCAGGGCGGTTTTTCTCACGAAGCTGAATAATATCCACGCCGCTTTTTAGAGCAAGAGCAACTCTGTCTAAAAATTCATCATCTGAATTAAATTTATCAGAATTTGTCACAAGATAGAGCCTTCTTTTTTCAAGCAGATATTTCTTAATATTCATCTTCAACCTCTCAAACATTTCTTTTTCAAGCGTATAGCTTTCATACCTTGGGGCTTCGGGCAAATTTCCGTATTCGCTTAACATTCTTAAAGCCTGTTGAAGCCTTTTTATGTTAGATTTAAAAACATTTTCAATTGTTGTGTTTCTATTTTCTTTTGTTGGGTTTAAAATGTCCGTCCCCACATCGTTTAAGGTGTCACGCGATTTTAAAAATTCTAAATATTCCCCGTCAAAAAAAGTGCAGACAAAATGGCGCATATTTTTCAATTTTTCGCTCATTTTTTCATCGTTTAAATAAAATCTTGCAATTTCTTCCAAAGCGCGAAGGGCTTCTGTTGCACGGTTTATATTAGCGTCAATTATTCTCTTCAAGTTTTTATGCCCCAAAAACTACCAAAGTGATTATATAACAAAGAACGTGGATAATTAAGCAAAAATTGTTTATTTATAAGTCTATGAAATTGAAATTCAAAAACAATTCAACCGAAGAGCTCATAGAAAAGGCGCAAAATGATGATTTTGAGGCGCTTGAAGAGCTTGTTCGGCGGGAAGAGAAGAATATCTACGCCACACTTTACTATTTAAACGCAAGGTGTGACGACATTTCAGATTTAACTCAGGAAATTTTATTTAAGGTTGCAAAAAATATTAAAAAACTTAAAAACCCAAAAACCTTCAAAGCCTGGCTAAATCAAATAACGGTACGACAGTTTTATGATTCTTTAAGAAAAAGCCGAAAAGTTCCGATAAAAATTGCGATTGAAGCAGAATGCGAAGAAAAAAGACAAGAATTTGAAATTCCCGACAATTCCACATGTCCGCAAAACTGTGTTTTAAACGATGAATTAGACCTTGTAATTAAAAAATCAATCGATAAATTAAAAGAGCCCTTTAAAATGGCAATAGTTATGCGCGAAATTCAGGGCTTAAGCTATGATGAAATTGCCCGTGCCACAAATTCAAGCATTGGAACGGTAAAATCCCGCATTGCAAGAGCAAGGTGCAAATTGCAGGAATACATAAAACCTTATATGTGCTGATTTAATAAAGGATTTTAAAATGTTAAAAGGAAATTTAACCTGCACCATAATCTCTAAACTTTTGACCCATTACGTTGAAGACAACCTTGACGATAAATGTAAAAATATGGTTTCAATTCACCTTAGAAACTGCCCGATGTGTATGGAAAAATACACCGTTGTAAAAAAACTTTTTATGGAGGCAGAGAAAAAAAGAAAACTCATTAAAGAAAAAGAAAAAATGCAGGAAGAAATTTCTGCCTATTTAGACGGTGAAATGTCAGAACAGGAGATTGCAGACTTTGAACAAAAACTGTCCAAAAAAGAAGGATACGAAGACGCCCTAATTCAAACAATGAACCTTAAAAAAACTTTGAACAATTCTTTTTACAAAACAAAATACAATCTAAAAACAGATATAGCGGCAAAAACAATGCAGCAATTAAAAAATTCAAGAGGAATAATTTACGGGGTGGTAAATTTAATCCGCTGGTTTTTTAAAAAAAGCAGGGAAGAATAAACTATATTTGCGTTTGAGAACTTGGAGCAGGATTTTCAACCACAACACCGCTTTCTTTAAGTGCTGTTATAAAATTATCCGCAGCCATTTTTTGAACCTCTTGCGGCACAACCCTTAAAAGCTCCACGGTTTTTGAAAGAACAGGGTCATGGTCATACCATCTGTTTCCTAAAATCATAGGTTTAACCATCTCATAAAACCTGTCCACAGCGTCTTTTGAAACCTGCTCTTCAACCTTTTTCAAGAAACATTCGGCCTGCGCCCTTAATTCATTCGGGTATGATTTCAAAAGCTCAATTACCTGCATTAACAAAGGGTCATGATCATACCATCTTTTATATGTACCTGCCATAATGTCCTTTCAATTTATAATTCTATTTTGA
Organism: Candidatus Gastranaerophilales bacterium; assembly: GCA_910587375.1. GTDB lineage: Bacteria > Cyanobacteriota > Vampirovibrionia > Gastranaerophilales > Gastranaerophilaceae > MGBC122484. The sequence continues at coordinate 7,721 of CAJULR010000005.1, forward strand.
ATGAACAACCTCATTATTGTCAAGCGCTTCATAATCCTTTGTGTCATACGGCACTCTTTGAACATTTACGCCAAGCCCCTGGAGCTTTTGGGTAAACTTTTCGTACCCTCTGTCAATGTGGTGCAGATTCTTTACTTCGCTTTCCCCTTTTGCCATAATAGCGGCAACAACAAGAGCAGCGCCCGCTCTTAAATCTGTAGACTGGACCGTAGTGCCCACAAGGGTTTCAACCCCTTTTATAATTGCATGGTTTTTAGATTGCCTTATGTTTGCACCCATCCTCCAAAGCTCTGAGATGTGCATAAATCTGTTTTCATAAAGACTTTCCGTTACAACGCTCACGCCATTTGCGGTGGATAAAAGTGTCATTGCAAGGGCTTGCAAATCTGTCGGAAAGCCCGGGTATGGCTGGGTTATAAAATTCATCGCTTCAAGCCTTTTATCTGTTGAAACTTCCATAACATTAGGTTCAACAAGCCTTATTTTTGCACCCATCTCTAAAAGCTTTCCTGTGAAAATAGTCAGATGATTTGGATACACATTTCTTATAATTGCCTTTCCGCGGGAAGCCAAAATTGCAGACATAAATGTCCCGGCTTCAATCCTATCCGGGATTGTGGCATATTCAACACCGTGCAAATCGCTTTGCTTAACGCCTTTTACGATAATCTCGCTTGTGCCAGCACCTTCAATATTTGCACCCATTGCAACCAAAAAGTTTGCAAGGTCAACAATTTCGGGCTCCTGTGCCGCGTTTTGAATTCTCGTTGTGCCTTCGGCCAAAACTGACGCCATCATTATGTTTTCCGTCGCACCAACAGAAGGGATATCAAAGCAAATATCATCACCCACAAGCCTTGTCGCCTTAGCATGAACATATCCGTTGTCGAGTTTACATTCACATCCTAAAGCCTGTAGGCCTTTAATATGAAAGTTCACACGCCTTTCGCCTATCTGACAGCCACCAGGAAGCGCAACATACGCCTCTTTCATTCTGCCAACAAGCGGGCCTAAAACAACAAACGACGCTCTCATTCTTGACACAAAAGCGTCTGAAGCACGAACACTTGTTAAATTTCTCGCGTCAATCGTTAAAAACTTTTCTTCTTTATTATACGCAACCTTTGCGCCGAGTTCTTTTAGAACATCGAGCATTATTTCAACATCAGATAATTCAGGAACGTTTCTTATAACAGAAATGTCTTCACACAAAAGAGCAGCCGCCATGAGTTTTAAAACAGCATTCTTTGCGCCGCCAACAGCAACTTCGCCCCGAAGAGGGTTTCCGCCCTGAATAATTAATTTTTCCTGTACTTTTGCCATATTGTTAATAACATTCAACTTAAAACTGTCTGAATACTATTGTAATACAAGAATGAATTAATTGACAGTAATTTAAATAATGTAAATTTTGGGCAGTTCGATATTACAAATGCCTATTTTACGACATTAGCAGGCGCAAACACCTTTTGCACTTCTTCTCTGTCGTCAAAATGGATTGTTCTGTCCGATAAGATTTGATAATCCTCATGCCCTTTTCCTGCAACAATTACAACATCATTGCTGCTTGAAATCTTAGACAAAAGTTCAATTGCAAGGTGACGGTCGGGCTCAACAAAAACTGTTTTAGGATTAATCAATTTTAACCCGGAAAGAATGTCTGTAATAATTTGCTGCGGGTCTTCAGAGCGCGGATTATCAGACGTTATAACAATTTTATCAGAAAGCGCTTGTGCAATTTTCCCCATTTTTGGCCTTTTTGTGGCGTCTCTGTCCCCGCCGCAGCCAAAAAGACAAATCAAATTGCCATTTTTAGGGGTTAATTCGCGCGCCGCACGCAAAATATTTTCTAAACCATCCGGCGTATGTGCATAATCTACAATCACCATCGGGTCTGAATTTACAATTTCAAAACGCCCTGCGACAGATTTTGTGTTTTCAAGAGCATTTTTACAAGTTTTCATGCTAATTCCAAGAGAAATACCAGTCCCTATTGCAGCAAGAGCATTATACACACTAAACATTCCGTTTAAGTGGAGTTTAATTTCTTCACTCTCATCCCCGCAAACACAGGTGAAATTCACCCCGCGGGAAGTAAATTCAATATTTTTTGCCATAAGTTTTGAATTTTTCTTCACGCCATAGGTTAAAATATTTACCCTATCCGGCACTTCTTCAAGAAACCTGTCCGCCCACTTATCATCATTATTTATAACAACAAAAGCACCTTTTTCAAGCCCTGAAAAAAGCTTTGCCTTTGCCTTGAAATAATTTTCCATTGTAATATGGAAATCAAGATGGTCCTGGGTTAAATTTGTAAGTACGGCGCCGGAGAACCTGCACCCTCTAACTCTTGATTGTTCAAGCGCATGGGAGCTTACTTCTGTTACAACATTTAAAATATCTTTCTTTAAAATCTTGGATAAAGTTTTTTGCAATTCAGGCGCCTGCGGAGTAGTATGTTTTGCTTCAAGATAGTCATCAGACGATGATAATTTATACCCCAAAGTCCCGATTAAAGCGCATTTTTTTTGGTCTTCTTCAATAATTTTTTGCACAAGATGAGTCACCGTTGTTTTGCCGTTTGTCCCCGTGACACCTACTAAATTCAGCTCATATGAAGGGTTATGATAAAAGCAGCATGCTAAATCCGCAATTTTTTGCTGGCATGATTTTACGACAAGCTGCGGAATTTCAATATTCAAAGGCCTTTCAACCATTAAAGCCACAGCACCCTTTTCAAAAGCCATCTGCGCAAACTCATGCCCATCCACGTGTTCGCCTTTTAGGCAGACAAAAATTTCATGGCTGTTTATTGTCTTTGAATTGTATGAAACACCTTTAATATCAACGTCTTTATAATTTAACACCTCATCCGGTTCAATTGCTTTAATTATTTTGCCAAGTTCCATAGCCTCTCCCTCGTGCATATTTCAAGAAATATTTAATAATATTCTAAACCCAAAAAAGAAATTTGTTAAATTCTTGATAAAAGTACATATTTTCTTGATGTTTACCCTTAGTTTTCAGTTTTAATGGGTTGATTTCTATCAGGATTTAGGTTCATAATCCTTGCAAGTTCTGTTGAAATGTCTTTAAAAATAGGTGCAGCAACGGTTGAACCCCAAACATCGCCCTTTGCGCTGTCGATTACAATATATATCAAAATTTTAGGGTCTGACGCAGGCAAATATCCTACCATTGAAGTGTACATTTTGTTTGTATACCCGACACCATCATCCTTTGGACGCCTTGAAGTACCTGTCTTTGCGGCCAGCCTGAAATCTTTCATTTTTGCAATAGATTTACTTCTGTCGATTGATTCAACCAAAATGTCGGTCAAATCTTTTGACATCTCCGGAGTCATAATTCTTCTTCTTATGATTTTTTCTTCCGCTTCTTTTGGTGAATACTTTATAATATGCGGCGTCACCCATTCTCCGCCGTTTGCAATAGCAGAAACAGCCGCAGCCATTTGAATTGCGGTAACAGACGTTCCATAACCATATCCCATTGAGCCATGCGTTGCGCTGTCCCAATTTTTAGGCTTCGGCAAAATCCCTGCAGATTCACCAGGGAGGTCAATTCCTGTTTTTTGGCCGAAATTAAACATTTCAAGCGTGTCGTAAAACTCCTGGTCATCCATCTTTTGGGCAACCTTAACACTGGCTACGTTACTTGAATGTTGAAAAAGATATACAAGGTCAATGAGCCCGGGGGCCTTATCTTCCTCGTAGTCGTGGTTTTGAATTTCCCACCAGCCGATTTTAATTTTACCTGTATCTAAAATTTTTGTATTTTTGTTAATCTTGCCGTTGATAAAAGCTGAGGCCACAGTGATGATTTTAAACGTAGAGCCCGGAGGGTAAACATCCGTCAACGCCCAGTTTTTCATCTCAAGCAAGGAATATTTTCTGTAATTATTGGGGTCATAATAAGGATATACGGCCATAGCAAGGATTTCACCGGTTTTTGGATCCATTGCAATTACTGCACCACGAAGGGCATAAGTTTTTTGAATAGCCCTGTACAAGTGCTTTTCGCAAACATGCTGCACAGCTGAATCTATAGTTAGAGAAAGGGTTTTACCCTTAATCGGGGCAGAAACAGCCTCCGGGTTTGTTGTAAGATTGTAAATTAAATCTCCATTTGGCGTCTTCTCATAAGTTATTGATTTATCAAAATATTCAAGATAATCCTTTGCAATATATTCAACCCCGGCCGCAACATCAGCGTCTGAATTGTAATACCCTAAAACGTGTGCCGCAAGGCTTCCTTGAGGATATGCCCTTTTATTTTTAACTTCAAGAGAAACTTCCCTCAATTTCAGTGCCCTTATGGCGTCTGCCGTTTTTCTTGGAATGCCTTTTTTTATAAGGATAACACTGTCGTTTGATGAGAGCATACTCTTAAGTTTTGCCCTGTCGCCTCCAACATATGGATAAAGCTTATCTGTAAGCTCATCAGGAGTGTAATCGTAATACTTTGGGTGTGCGTACAAATCAAACGAAGTTTCATCGACAGCAAGCTTAAACCCGTTCCTATCAAGGATTTCGCCTCTTAAGACAAAAAGCTTTGAAGCCCTTTGGGTTTTGGCCCTTTCTTTGTAATGCCTTACATCAAAGATTTGAAGTAAGAAAAGATAAAGCAAAAAGAGCACGATAAAAGCAAGGAAGCAAAACTGCAAACAGCCGACTCTTTTATCAAAATCTCTGTATTTGTCTTTTTCCAAAACCAAATTCCCCCAAAAAACAAAAGCTTTAGTAGCCCATAGACCAACCGGGAACAGGGGAAACGTTTTTATTTTCTAAATCCACATTTGGAAGGTTTGCGGCAGAAAGCTCTATAACTTGCTTTGCCGTTTGAAGAATTTTAGTTCTTGTCACTTGTTTATCAACATTTGAGAATGATTGAAGAATATCGAGCCTGTGCTGCATATCCTCATTATCATAGTTTATAGCAAGAGTTTCTTTTCTAATTTGGTTTAATTGAATTTCGCCATTAATTACAAAGTAATAGCTAACCAGACACACCATAACAAGGAGTGCCAATATACCGCATAAAAAGTTGTTAATTCTCGCTATTACCATTTCTTTATAGGATTTTTCCTGTACAAAGTATCCGCTTATTATCTGATTTTGATTTTGCGGAGCGCCCTGGTCTGCTTCTTTTTTGGGCTGTGCTTTGGCTTTGGAATTCTTATTATCTTTAATTGGGGATGAAATTGGAGAAGATAAAGAGGATTTCACGCCGGAGTTAAACCCGAGCGCTCTGCCAGCAGCATATGGCCTTCCAGCCTCGTTTGCCGCTGCATTATTTTGAATATTGCTGTTTTTAAATGTCAACAGACTCAAATCTTCTCTCCCTTTGCCGCTACCCTCTTTGCAACTCTTAATTTAGCGCTTCTTGAGGGTGGATTTTCCTTGATTTCATTCTCTGAAGCCATAATTGGCTTCTTTGTAATGATTTCAAGCAGTTTTCCTTCACATTCACATTTTGGTTTTGTTCTATCACATCTGCACTCCAGTGCAAAATTTTTGAATGCTCTCTTGGTTAATCTGTCTTCAAGAGAATGGAAACTTATAACACTAATTATAGCACCAGCATTTAATAATGTAACCACTTCATTCAATGTATTTTCAAAATTTAACAACTCGGAATTTACTTCAATCCGCAAAGCCTGGAATACTCTTGTTGCAGGGTGAATTTTTGATTTTATTTTTGGTGTAACATTTACAATTAATTCACTCAATTGTGAAGTTGTATTAAGCGGGCGATTTTCAACAATTGCCCTTGCAATCCTTTTGGAGAAACGTTCTTCGCCATATTCAGAAAAAATTCTGACAAGTTCATCTTCTTTATATTTATTTACAACATCCCATGCTGAAAATTCCTGTTCCTGATTAAAGCGCATATCAAGCTTTGCTTCTTTTGTAAAGCTAAACCCGCGCTCTGCTTTAGTAAGCTGGTGATAAGAAGCGCCAAGGTCAAAAATTATTCCGCCCGTAATCTTTTCTATACCAAGTTTTTCAAGATTTTCTTTAATATTTGCATAAGAATCATTTACAATCGTAACATTTTTAAATGATTCAAGCTTTTTTTGAGCAGCTTTTATAGCGTCTGTATCAACATCAAAAGAAATTAACCTTCCCTTATTAGAAAGCCTTGAAGCAATAAGCGCACTGTGGCCACCGCCGCCAAGAGTTGCGTCCACAAAAATTTTGTCTGAATTTTCAGGCACACAAAGTGCATCCACCGCTTCATTCAACATTACAGTGTAGTGCTTAAAATCAGCAGAAGGCTCTAAACCAAGCGCTAAAAGAGGCTCCTTATAACCATCTCTCTCTATTTTTGCTTTCGGGGAAGTATCCATAATTTTTATGATACAACAAACAACCTTCTCAAAAACAAAATGTAAAGTTAATTAAAAAATCTGTAGTAAAAAAGCGCCCGAATTGCCATAAGGCCGTCTTTATAGGTAATTTTCTTACCTTCTTCATAGCTTCTTGCATTATACTTTATAGGTAATTCTTTAATTTTTGCACCTTTTTTTACAAGTTTTGCGGTTATTTCAGGCTCAAGGTCAAACTTTCTTGAATTTATCTTCATATCCTGCACAAATTCACGCTTCATAGCCTTATAGCAAGTTTCCATATCCGTAAGCTTTGTGCCGTATAAAAGATTTGTTAAAAATGTTAAAAACTTATTTGCAACATAGCTTAAGAACATAAAATCCTTAAAGGGGGTGCCCAAAAACCTGGAACCATAAGCAACATCTGCTTCGCCATCTATTATAAGTTTTAATAGGGGCGCGTAGTCTGAAGGATTATATTCAAGGTCGGCGTCTTGGATAATTACAATATCGCCTTTGGCATTTTGAAACCCTTCATACACGGCAGAGCCTTTTCCGCCGTTTTTTTCTTTATACACAACCGTGTATTTTTCTTCGTATTTTTTTAATATATCTCTGGTGGAATCAGTGGAACAATCATCGACAATGATAAAGTTTTTGTTTAAACCGCAAAAATCCGTATTCTCCAATATTTCAAGAATATTTTCAAGCGTCTTTTCTTCGTTATAAACTGGAATTATTATATCTACGGTTTGCAATTTAAGAGTTCCTTTTTAAAATGTTACATTCTAAAAGATATCAGACAAAAAGCAAGGGTGGCAATTAAATTAATTTTCTTAACAAAAGCCCTGAAAGACTTAGCAAACCAAAAGGCAAGGTATTTATATTTAAACTAAAATTTTGGCGTCTGAACACTTGATAAGCTTGAAACTTTTTTACCTGTTTTAAAGATAAAAAGCCCCCTGTATAGATATTCGCTTCTTGTAACAAAGCCTTCATTTGTCGTATTGCAGATGATTTCAACCCTTAAAACCTTGTTCCCAAAGAGCGCTTTATCAGATTCAATTCTTGCAATGTCTTTAGCGTTTTTCTTATAGCTGAATTCAAGGCCTTTTTCTAAGTATTTGCCAGCCCTTGATTCAACCAAATCTAAAATGTCTGAATTATAAGAAGAACAAATATTTGAATCTTTAAAAAGAACAATATTTGCATTTATCTCGTCATTAAAAGTCTGCACGCTGTGAAGAGTTTGAAGATACATTGCAAATTCCAAAATAAAAAATGCTGCAAAAATCGTCAAAACAGAAGCTATACAAAATTCTATAATGCTTTGCCCCTTGCTTTGCCCGGCCAGGCTTTTGTGCCTCATTTCAGACACCCGGGATATTTTGGACACCCTGTGTATTTTTACCCTTAACAAATTTAACACTCTCTTTTTAAATATTTATGAATTTTTTAAGCCTTGCAATAACCGTATCTTTATTTATTTCAGGATATACAAGGGTTTCTTTATAAAAACTATTATACTCTTTTATTATATTTATTGGAATATCTTCCCCTTTTTGCAAAAGTTCCGCTATGTATAAAATAAAATCGTCCTGCTCTTCTTTATACAGAGGGTCTTTCGCCCTTATGTCTTCATCCGCCTCTAAATGCACCAAAATATGAAAACAAACATTAACGCTTTCATCCACCGTGTTTTTTGGAAAATTCGATACCACTTCAAGCACGGTCTTATTCCCCAAAAGCACGTCAAATAGAATGCTTGAAACCTTGTGCCGGAGCTCGATAATTTCTTCCCTCGTAGGACCAAGCTTCTTCTTTTCGGGTTTTGTGTAAAGAAAATCGTTCAGCCTTTGGACTATACCTCTCCAAACACTTAGTGCACCGGAAAAATCAGGCTTTTTATTCAAAGCACTACACCTTTATTGAAGATTGCATTGAAGAAATGTTCGCTGCAATGCTTGCAAGCCTGGACATATCCCCGCCGCAATATTGGGTGGCGATTTTTTTCAGGGAGGTTGTAATTATGTCGTTGCTTGAGTATGCAGTTCTGTAGTAAAACTTTTTGCCTTGTTTAATTCTTAATAAAATCTCTTTTTCATAAAGTCTGTCCATAACCGTTTTAATTGTGGTGTAGGCCCTTTTTGTGCTGTCTGATTGGTTTATATATTCAAAAACATCCTTTACGGAATTTTTATAAATGCCGCATTTTTCAAGTTCCCATAAAGAGTTTAAAATTATACTCTCAAGTGATCCATGTTTTAAATTCATTATTAAAATTCCCTTTTTATTTAATATCAACACTTATGCCATTTTGCCCGCAACATGTGGCTTTTTGGCCGGGGCTTTTCAAGCAGTTACTGCCCCCATGATTTTATTACTACTATTATAACACTTATGAAAAAAATTAAAAGAAAAACTTTTGCGGCGCATGGAATTAAACTTAACAAAAATTAACAATAATCTTTCAGCATTGCACCAAGCTTTTAGGCGTCATACACAAATTTTGCCTGGAGTGGGTATTCCTTAAAACCATTTTTTCTGTAAAATCCAACAGCCCTGGGGTTTGAATAAAGAAAAATCTGTTTTCCTTTGAAAATTTTTTTCATAGAATCAAGCATTCCAGTTCCGATGTGGGAAAATTTATACTTTTTAAAAAAGGAATCCATGGGAGAATTAGGTTTCACTTGCAGATATTCAATTTCAGCCGTATCTGTCACATTCACCTGCGCCAAAGCCAAAACGTCCTCAGATTCCAAGTTTTCAAGGTCTTTCTTTTAGGTTGTAAGTGCGTAAAATTTTGTATTTCTGCCCTCATCTTCATTATATTCACACGCACAATAGCTCATATAAGAATGAATCATCTCCGGGTATAAATCGGGAGTTTCCCAAGTTCCTGCAATGTTATAAACAGCCTCAAGGTCTTTTTCATTCATAGGATCAAGTTCCACAAAAGAAACCTTTGAAGGGGTCACCTTTGCGTCTTTAAATGCAACTTTTTGAATTGTCGCAGAATTTATATACTTCGCACCAAATGTAATCATAATTTATCGTTTTTCGCTTTCTATAAGCTCATTTTCAATTTTTGTCATAAAGGCAGTAAATTTGCTTTTGGGCAATGCTTTTTTAAGGTCCTTTAAATCGCCGACAATATAACGTTTGTTTTCGGGCAAATAAATTCTAAATAAAAGTCTTTTCTTAAAAAGTTTGCCAGGCTTTTCTTTTGGAACAACAAAAGAAACCATGGCCTTTGGCGGAAAATCAATCGCCTGTAATTCAGGACAAATATCCTTTATATATCCAAGGTAATTATTGCTTCCCGGGACAATTTCCTTCGGCTCATTATACGGATTATTCTTTTCAAGCGTATTAAACGAAACAATTGCTCCATAGGAAGCCGGTATCTTTTCAATATCGCAAACAACATTAAAACTTGGGTCAATAAAGAGAGCGCCATCAAAAAGGACACCGCCGTCATAATCTTCTATATCGCGAAGGTTTTCATCATAATTTAAATTTCTTATGCCCTCAATTTGCGCGTCATTTTTTGCACTTCGCTTTATCATAACAATACAAACGTGCTCGTCAAAATCATATTTTGTACCCGAAAAAGAAAATACAAGAGGCGTATAATCATCCTTAAATTTCTCGCCAAGAATTGTTCCGACCTTATGAGCAAGTTCTTCACAGACCCCGGTCATGGTTTTGCCGTCATTTTCCGTGTAATATCCGTCAAGAAAAAATTTTTCACCATCTTTTTTAATCTTTAATCTATCCGGATTTTCTAAAATATCCGCTTTACCGTAATGACAACAGGAACAAACCTTGCGTGCTTCTTGCTTTACATCGTCTGCTGTTACCCGCTTTCTTGCACAAAAAGGAACAATTGAAGAAACAAAAACATAATTTGAAAATCCAAAATTTTCCTTCTGGTTTAACAGCATTTTTGCATTATTTTTGAAAGCAAGCGGTTTTGTGCTGTTATTCTCCTTTGAAAGATTGGATTTTAGGGGTACAAAATTTCTAATGGGACAAATTTTCATAGCCCCCATATAACTCCCCTAAATTTTAATTTTTGCCCAAATGATTTTTGCCGCCAATATACACCTATGAAAAAACATTCAAAAAAGAAAGGTTATGCCTCATAAATCATATTTATTTTATTATACCCTTCATCCTTCAAATGCGTTAATTTAAAGCCGTTTTTCTTATAAAATTCAACAGCAGAAAGTGCAGAATCAACAACTATATTCTTATTTTTAGAGATATTCTTAAGTGAATCCAAAAGTGCTGTGCCTACATACTTAAATCTTGAATTAGAATCGCTATCATTATTATGTTTTGGTTCCACATGTAGAAATTTAAGTTCAAGTTTATCTTTGTCTAATTCTTCAACCTCTGCAACAGCAAGCATATCATCGGTTTTTGGATTATTAAAATTGTCTTTTTGTGTCGTTATTGCATAAAACTTTGTATTTGGTGCGCCTTTTGAAAAACCGCGTCTTGCGCAAAACATAAAAAATAGATACCTGATATCCAAATAGCTGTCTTTTAAATTCCATTTTTCACACACGCCATGCACAGCCTCTAAATCAACCTTATTTTTTGGGTCAAGCTCAATAAAAGAAACTTCAACATCCTTTTTAGTATCTTTTTTATGGTCATTTTTTTGAACCAAAGCTGATGAAATATATGTTGCGCCAAATGAAATCATAAGAAAACCTTTCTTTTGCATTAAAACGCGTAATTATTTTTCTTTGACACAAAAACTTTTTGGCTTGTTATTCAAGCATGCTTTTGCTTCTAAGCTTTTTATGGAAAGTGACAGCAAAACGATGGGCTTCATCCCTTACGCGCTGAAAAAGATGAAGCGCCGGGGATTTCACAGGAAAAATCACAGGTTTTGTTTGATTTGGCTTGAACACCTCTTCCTCCCTTTTTGCAAGGGAAACAAGGTCAATATTTAAATCAAATTCCTTCATAATTTGATAAACACTTGAAAGCTGGCCTTTTCCGCCATCAATTATAATTAAATCCGGCGGCGTTTCATCCCCGTTTTTAATTCTTTTAAATCTGCGGGATAAAACCTCTCTCATACTCTTAAAATCATCCACTTCGCCTTTTTTAATCGTTCGAAGTTTATAGTGTCTGTAGCCGGATTTTTTAGGCATTCCGTTTTCAAAGAAAACACGGCTTGCAACAGTGTTCGTGCCTTGAATATGCGAAATGTCATAACATTCAATTGTATGTGGGAATTTTTTCAAGCCCAATTTTTCCTGGATATAAGCCCCAACTTCATTGTAATCGTTTTGAAGTTCTGCAAGCTCTTTTAAGCGCAGCTGTTCAATATTGAACTGTGCGTTTTTCTGCGCTAAGGCCAAAATTTCCTCTTCTTTTTTGTTTTTTGGCGCGCAAAGCGTCACTTTCTTGTCAGCCCTTCCTGAAAGCCATTTTTCATAAACCTCTTTATCATCAGGCAAAGTGTTCATTATTATTGCCTTTGGAATATCGAAATCATTTAAAATCGAATAATACTCACGCATTACAGCCTTTGAAACTTCTGAAAAATCTAAACTGCCGCTTGATTCTTTTCCATTAGCCGCTGTTTCAGCCTCTTTGCCGGCGTCTTTTGAGGCCTCCGCCCCAAGAGCTTCAGAATATTTTGAAAAATCAAAATCTTTTTTATTTATAAGCCGCCCTTCGCGAATTTCCAAAATGCTTACAGAATAAAGGTTTCCCTCCTTCACCATTCCGATAAAATCCTGATTTAACTTTGAATTTTCAGAAACAATTTTCTGTTTTTCCATCGTCTTTTTAACATCAAGATAAGAGTTTCGATACCTTGCCGCCTTTTCAAATTCAAGGTTTTTAGAATGCTTTTTCATCTCAAGTTCAAGCGCCTTCAAAAGCTCTGTCTGCCTTCCGGATAAAAACATCTCGGCGTCTTTTAAGATTTTTTTATACTCCACGCTTGATATCATTTTTTGACAAGGCGCCGTGCATTGGCCTATGTCATAATAAAGACAGGGCCTCGAGTTAAACTTTGGGGTTTTACATTTTTTCAAAGGAAAAATTTTTCCAAGCAATTCTAAAGTGGCCCACATTGCCCTTGAATCCGTATAAGGCCCGAAATATTTCCCTTTTTGCGGGTTTTTATTTGCTTTTCTTACAACTGTAATCCTTGGATATTCTTCATCTGTCACCAAAAAATAAGGAAATTTCTTATCATCCTTAAGCAAAATGTTATATCTTGGCTTATATTTCTTGATTAATTCTGCTTCTAAAATAAGTGCTTCAACCTCTGAATCCACAACAATACACTCAATTTTGGCGATTTTTGGCACCATAACATTAACTTTGATTGAGTCATTTGATGTAAAATAGCTTTTCACGCGGTTAAAAAGATTTTTTGCCTTGCCAACATAAATCACCTCACCTTTTGAATCATAATACTGATAACACCCGGGAAGCTTTGGCATCATTTTTACCTGTTCCAGCACAAATTTTGAAACACCTGTTTTTGGCATAAGCTATTTAGCCTCCTTTGTTTCAATAATTTCCACCGTATCGTCCCCTAAAAAAGAAACAGGCTCACCCAAATATTCAATCAAAATTTTTGTATTAAAAACCGGAGGGAGGATTTTATTCCGTGGAACATTTGAAAAATGATTTAAGATTTTTCCATTTTTGCCGATAAATAAAGCATTAAAAGGAATGACACAAAAAAAAGAATGAATAGAGCTGCAATCCTTGAACACAAGGGCGTCACAGCCGATTTCTTTTTTAAACATCAGCCCCGATAATCTTTCAAAAAAAGATTCCATAAGCCTCGCTTTTTCAAAAAGCACATCACCGTTTAACAAAACTTTACAAAATCTCATACTTTTCCTTATTTGCACCTTTAAAAGCAAGAAAACTTTGATATAATTAAATCATACTATAATTGTCGCATACAACAAATTTTTAAAAACATCACCAAAATTATACCCCAAAATTCAGTCCTTAAAAACCGTCTTCAAATCAATTGCTTTCAAAAGAAGCGTAAAAATTGCAGTTTACTTAAAACAAGAGGCAATAAATATGGCAGAAAACACCGTTTTAGAATTTAGAATTGACGAAGCTAATGTCCAAAGCGCCTGGCTTAAAACGCTGTACGACCTTGTGGATGAACTAAACTGCAAGTGTCAGACGTTTTTTGAGGAAAAATACAGCGCCGCAAGAAAATGTTTCGCACAAACAAGAGTTGTAAAGGTAACAGGTTCAAACCCAATGCTCGGCTGGCTTAAGCTTAGAATGGAAAGGTATGATCATTTTGTAAATTCACTAAATGAATATGCCGAATTCTATTCTTCTTCGCTTGATACAGAAGAAGGCTAAAACCCGGCATATATAAAGCTTTTAAGCATTTCAAAAGCGTGACGCTATGTTACACAGTTTTAAATTCAACGTTCATAACAGTGTTTGTTGAATAGTGCATTTGCGCTTCTTGAACAACGGTTTTGAATTTTTCTTTACCGACTGCAATTTCATAAACCGCTTCAGGAGCATTTTTGTACGCCATTTTAAACTCATGTGCGTCAATTTGAATGCTTTTTGATTCCATACCTTTGCCATAAACAGTTGCAGGAAGAAGGCCTTCTGCTCTTAATTGGCGCGGGTTTTTATCTTGCACTCTGTCGTTTGCTTCGATTTTAACAATTGTTTGTTCGCTCATTTTTATTTCTCCAAAAATTAATTTATTTGTAATAATATATCGTATGTTACTCTATTATATTTGTAAAATAGCAAAATGCAATTTAAAGTAAGAAGAATTTTAAGCGAAAATATTCAAAACGAAATCCAAAAAATAGGTTTTAGCCCGTCATACCTTAGTTTTGGGGCAAATAAACATAAGTTTTTAAATATTAAAATTTATAATCAAAAACCCGAAGCAGCCACAATTATAAAACAAACGGCCCTATCTTCAGGCACAGACGCTGCAGTTCACAGGGGAGTTTTAGACCATAGCGCTGAGCTTTCAGATGTTATATTATCAGGAACCATAGCCCAGCTTCAAAATGTTGCACAGAAATTAAAATTACAACAGTTTTCGCTTAATAGAATTTCTGATGAAATTTTAAAACAGATTGAAATTTTTGAAAGAAATTCAAGATTTCTAAGCACTTACGATAATTCTGACACTTTAAGCACAAAAAAGCATTGCCCAAAAATAATGGGAATTTTAAACATAACAGAAAACTCTTTTTCAGACGGCGGCAAATTTTTAGACCCAAAATGTGCCATCGAACACGTATACAAAATGATTGAGGAAGGTGCTCAAATTATTGATATTGGCGCAGAAAGCACCCGCCCTGGAAGTGAAGCTGTGCCTTCTGATGTTGAAATCCAAAGAATAATGCCTATTTTAAAAGAAATAAGGTCAAATTCAGCGTGCAAAAACATCCAAATTAGTATAGATACAAGAAATTCAGCCACGGCAGCGGCGGCAGCAGATTTGGGCGTAGACATTATAAACGACGTTTCAGGCCTTGCGTATGACAAGAATATGGCAAAAATCATACAAAAAACAGGCTTAGATGTTGTTATAATGCACTCAAGGGGCACACCAAAAGATATGGATACCCTTTGCAATTACAAAAACGCAACGGAAGAGGTTTATTTTGAACTTTTAGAAAGAGTTCAAACTGCGCTCAATGAGGGCATATCGCCTGAAAAAATAATCATAGACCCCGGGTTTGGCTTTGCAAAAAATAATGAACAAAATTTTGAAATTATATCTAAAATTGAAGAATTTAAAAGTGCTGGCTTTAAGCTTCTTTGCGGGCTTTCAAGAAAAAGGTTTATAAAAAGCCTCCTTAAAAACTCAAATATTCAAGACGAAACCAACCTGGAAACTTTGGATTTTCTTACGGCACAAACAAGTTTTTATTTTGCACTCAAAGGGGTTGATATTATTCGTGTGCACAATGTTTTAAAAACAAGGCAAGCTCTTGATTTAGCGGAAAAACTTATTTAACTTATGCTTCGTTTTTAGTTTTTATCCGGGCTTTTTTAGCACTTTTGTTTAAAACATCGCTAAATTTTTCAATAGGTTCAAACCTGTAACCGCAACCTTCCGCAAGGGTTCCGCCCATTTTTAAAATTTCTTCCATAGGATAATCACGACAAATTTTTGCACGCTTTTTATGAATTTTACACATTTTTGTAGTTTCATCCAAATTTTTGCACGCAAAAAGCAGCCCTACTTCGTCTTTTCCTATAATTTCAAGGTCAAAATAAAACGGGTGCAAGGGTTTCAGCCTGTTGAAAAGTTTTTCATCAGAAATAAAGGCTTTGCCGTGCTTTACATAGATGTTTTTACAGCACCTGCCGCAACAATTACATTTTCCAATCCTGTAATACTTTCTTCTTAAAATTTTTAAGTGCCAAAAATCTTTGACGGTTTTTGTAAACTTTTGTAAACCTGGAGATATCTTGGGAAGGAATTTAAAAATCAAAATCGGAAAAATCCTCATCCTCGTTTATGATTTTTTGTGCATTAATATCCTCTGTACCAACACCCTCACAAGAGGCTAAAATTTCAGTAAAATCCGCACTTTCAAGGTCACGTAAAAAACCTTCATTTTGAATTAAATTTAAAACAGCCTTCTCATCTTCAATAGACACAGTGCTTTCAAGCTCCAAAGCCCTCTGAATGTCTTCTTCTGTCACGGTTTCAATATCATCAAGCACAAGGGAGGAAAACTTCCTCACATCCTCAAGCCGCTCATAGCGCTTAATTGCGTCTTCAAGAATTTCAATCTGTTTTTGCGTAATTACAGCGTCAGATTCAAGAGAGGCACCTGGGGCATAAGGGTTTATTACCCCCAAAACCTCACTCATAAAAGGGTCTTTGAGAGAATCTTTAGTGCTTTTAAAAAGCGCGTTATCCTTTTGCACAACATGTCTTTGCATAATATCATTCTATCATTTTTGTGATATATTGGCTATAAAAGAACTAGAAGCTTTAACAATTAAAGGAAGAGGATAAAATGAGTAAAAACAGAGTTTTGTTGTGCATTTTGGACGGTTGGGGCGTTTCTGAAAACAAAAATTATAACGCCGTGGAAACCGCTCGCACACCGAATTATGACGATTTTATGACAAATATGTCCCACACAACAATCCATGCAGACGGGCTGAATGTCGGGCTGCCAGAGGGTCAGATGGGAAATTCCGAAGTGGGCCATTTAAACATAGGCGCCGGAAGGGTTGTGTATCAAGAACTTACAAGGATTAATAAATCTATTGACGAGGGAGAATTCTTTCAGAATGAGGAATTCAAGCGTACAATAGACCACATAAAGGCCACAGGCGGGGCTTTACACATAATGGGGCTCACATCTTCTGGCGGCGTACACAGTTCTATGAAACATTTAGAGGCCTTAATCAAGCTCGCAGCCGATAATTCGGTAAAACGCGTTTACGTGCACACCTTCTTAGACGGGCGTGACACCCCCCCAAGAAGTGCTGAAACCTTTGTGGGACAAGTGGAAGAGATGTTAAAAGCAAAAAATTTGCCTCCTGTTGCAAGTGTAATCGGCCGATACTACGCTATGGACAGGGATACAAGGTGGGACAGAGTGATGAAAGCCTACGACTGCCTGGTTTTAGGCGAAGGCAATAAGGCCGAAAGTGCCTTGGAAGCTATAAAAGACTCGTACAAAAAGGATGTAAGCGACGAATTTGTTGAACCTACAGTAATTGGCGGCGAAAGAATTAACGACGGTGATTCTGTAATATTCTTCAATTACAGACCCGACAGGGCAAGAGAGATTTCAAAAGCGTTAACATTCAGTGAATTTGACGGTTTCGAGAGAAAGAAAACCCCAAAAAACTTGTTCTACGTGTGTATGACACAATATGATGAAAGCTTTGATTTAGCAGTTGCGTTCAAACCACAACACCTGAAAAACATTCTGGGAGAAGTGCTTGACGACAATAATATTAAGCAATTCAGAACCGCGGAAACTGAAAAATATGCACATATCACATTTTTCTTTAACGGCGGCGTTGAAGAACCCGGAAAGCTTGAAACCAGAAAGCTCGTAGCCTCTCCAAAGGTTGCAACCTATGATATGAAGCCCGAAATGAGCGCTTATGAGGTTTGTGACAACGTTTTAGAGGCTTTAGACAATGAGGACTATGGTTTTATTCTTGTAAACTTTGCAAACCCCGATATGGTAGGGCATACAGGGGTAATGGACGCTGCCGTTAAGGCTTGCGAGGCAGTGGATACTTGTGTCGGAAAAATCGCCAAAAAGGCCTTGGATAAAGGTGTTAAAATGATTATCACGGCAGACCACGGAAACGCAGAGTGGATGTACAACGAGGAAACAAAAGCACCTCAAACCGCTCATACAACAAACATTGTGCCATTTATCATTGTTGACAATAAAAAATATGATTTAAGAAAAACCGGCGCCCTGTGCGACATTGCACCAACAGTGCTTGATTTAATGGAAATTAAACAGCCTGCTGAAATGACCGGAAAATCAATGATAGAGCACTAAAGCCAAAATCGAAGCTTGTAAAATACAGGCTTTATAGAGGTTTTAAACAAAATAATATTAAAAACCCGCAGCAATCAAGTATTAGCGGGTTTTTTATTCTTTAAAATAAGTAAAATCAACGCCACAAAAGACACAAATAGCGTCAAAACACTCACAAGCAAAGCAAAAGGAACCCCAAAAATGTTTAAAACGCTATCTATTCTTAGGTTTTCAATAAAAATTCTGCCCAAAGAATATAAGGCTAAATAACTGAAAAACACTATCCCATCCGGCTTTGCAAGAAATTTTGAAGCAAGTTTTCGAACCATAAAAAACAACATTAAAAATACAAAAATATCCCACAAAGATTCATATAAAAATGTAGGGTGAAAAAAATCTTGAAAAGCATATTCTATAGGCCTTTTGGCTGGTTCAATATATAATTTCCAAGGCAAATCACAAGCCCTTCCAAAAGCCTCCTGGTTAAAGAAATTGCCCCATCTGCCTATCGCCTGACCTACCGCTAAACCATACGAAACAACGTCGGCATAAGGTAAAATCGGGATTTTCTTTATCACTTTAAAAAATATAATCCCGGCCAAAATACCGCCCAAAATCGCCCCGTGGATTGCAATTCCCCCATGCCAGATAGCAAAAATTTCTCCCTTATATTTTAAATAGTAATCAAGGCTTAACAAAACGTAATATAAACGAGCACAAAGTATTGAAAACACTATTAAAAACGGAAAAAAATCTGTTAAAAGGTCTAAATCCACTGTCTTATAATACTTTTTTGAAATAAAACAGGTTGTTAAAATCCCCGTTAACATCCCCAAAAAGAGCATTATGCCATAATATCTGATATCATAATTAAAAACACTAAATGCAACGCCTGAGTTTGGCGCCCGAAATATAAAAGACTCAAAGAACATTGAAATCCTTACCTTGAACCCTCATTCCGCGGCTTTACCCTTGCGCCCCGGAAGTCTTATCAGAAGGCTCCATAGCGCTTTGTGCCATATATTTGAAACACTCTTCTTTTTCGGCCTCAAGTTCTTTAATGTGGTCGTTTATAGCGCCCTTGTCTTTTGCGTCCTTTGAAACGTCCAAATATTTTTTATACGCTTTTATTGCTTCATCAAGTTTTTTTGCGGCAAATTCAGCATTTTTAGCATTTTCATCGGCCTGTTTTTTAGGGTCTATAGTCTCTTCATCCTCATCATCTTCAAGGCCCTCAAGGTTTTCATCTTTTATTAATTCAAGCCTTTTATACGCTTCCCCTTCAAGAGCAACACCCAATGTGTAATATCCATCAGGGTTTGCAGGGCTTAGTTTAATTGCTTCATTAAGCTGTGCCACAGCCTTTGCAAATTCTTCTTTGTGGGTATATGCAACAGCAAGATTATATCTTGCTTCAAATATCGAGCCGTCCAAATCCACACTGGATTCAAGCCTTTTTATGGCTTCATCATAATCGCCCTTATCTAAATATTCTTTTGCTTTTGTATTCAATTCCTGAATTGCAAAATTGTTTATGCAGGCGCTTGAAATCACGCTTACAAACAATACTGCAAGAAAAACCAAGAGTTTTTTCATAAGAACTTATCCTTTATCTCTCGTTTGAATCCTCTTTTGAAGCATAAACCCCAAATCTTTACCTTATTCTATATGTATTTTTAAACATGTGCAAGCAACAATGGAGCAATAGCCCAAATACATACAGAGAGGTTAGTTCAGCCAGTTAAAACTCTTTACAAAACTATCCGCGTTCAAGTCGCCCAAAATTTTAACTGCAAAAAGTCTGAAATCTCCTGTTGAATTTGAAATATCCGGAATTTTTTCAACGTTTTGAACCAAATCTTCTTTAGAATCTTTATTAAGCTTATTGTTTGTCAAAAAGTTTACAAGCGAATTCACGGAGGCATTCCCAACAGGCCCCAAAAGGTTTGAAATTTTAGTTGAAAGTTTCCCAAGAACCTCAAAATCTCCGACATTTGTTGCAATATCATAGTTTCCGCTTGTATAAATACTCAGGTTGTCCCCTTTTGAGTAAATGTTCATCTTGTCTACTTTGCCGTTTTCAACAATGAAATCTCCTGAAATTTTCTTAAACTCGCCCGTTTTATAGGGGATTAAAACCTCGATAACATTGTTTATTGTAAAGCCCATAATGCCGCTTTTTACGAGGTTACCTGCCCTTAAAAGATATTCAAGAGAACCAAGCTTTGGCATTTTGCCGTCATAAATTGCAAAATTCACATTTGCCTGAACTTTGTTTATGCCGCCTGCCGTGTTTAATTCGCGGCCGGACATTGAAATCTTACCGTTTGTTTTACCGTAAATTTGGTTTTTTGTGCCCAAAATATCGGTTACAAGGGTGTTTGCGTCGCAATCTTTAATCTCTGAATTAATTACAAACTTGGTTGTGTCAAATTCATAACTGCCGTCAGTTTTAACTTTTCCGCCTGCAATATCAAAAATCATATCGCTGAACAAAAAGACACCTTCTTTTGTGTGCTTAAAATTACCCGTAAAATTTTGCGCTTTTATATTATTAAAATGAATTTCATCAGCTTTAAAGGTTCCTTTTTTAATTTCAAAATCGCCGGAAGAAAGAACTACCGTCTGTTTTGCAGTGGGGTCGGTTGATTTTTGAGCTCTTGCAAACTGCGAAAGCCCATCAATAAAGGCATTTAGGTTTATTGTTTTTGAAGATACATCTGCACTGTTAATAATCACAGGCAAGGTTGGTTTATTCACAATTTCTGCCACAACCTTAATATCGGAATCCATCCCAACCCCGTTAAATACAGCCTTTATAAGGCTTTCATCCATCACCAAATCAATGTTCTTAATTTGAGATTGATACAAAGGAACGTCCACATTTGAAAATTTAACAGTGCCTCTTGCCTTTGGCTCAAACACATAGCCGTTTAAAAGCATATTTGAAGTAAAGGTGCCTTGTTTTAAGACAGATTTTTTAAATACAACATTCAAAAGCCTTGCGGGGGCCGGGTTTGGCGTTATAAATTTTAAATTCTTTAAAAAGATTTTATCATCTTTAAACTTTACCCCGCCGGAAAGCTTTAACATCTCATAGGGGGTTTGTTTGTTATTTTGCGAGAGAATAAATTTTAAATAATTAATATTTCTTATATCTATTTCATCGTTTTTAAATTCAATTCTTGAATTAATTTCCCTTTTGCTTGAAACATCCCCAAGGTTTGAACCCATAAAATAAAGGTCGGTTCCCGGGTTTAAAATTACTGAAGAAAATATAGTATAATCATCAAGAGTTCCTCTCAGCCTGCCCTTTAGGGTAAATTCACCCTTGGTCTTTAAGGGGAATTGAAGCATTGGGTTTAAAAGCTTATCCAAACTTTCTTCGTTTAGATTTGTTGAAAGATAAACATTAAAATCAGGTTTTTTAGTGTTGTAATCATTCAAAAAAGCGTCTATATAAACCGGCGTATGCCCGTATGACATATTTAGAGCGTTTAGCCTCAGGTCGTTATCTGAAAATTTTAAATCCCCGCTGTTAAGATATATCGGTAAATCCCGCTTTTTATCGTATAAAGATATGCTGTTTAAATTTGCATGCCCAAAAAAGCCTGTTTTATTATATTTAAACTCGCCATTCAAACTTCCCTTAAAATCAGAAAAATCATTAAAAACTTTCTGAACATTCTTATCATTTGAGCTTGCGGCCATTTCAGACACTTTTGAAAACGGGAACGACACAAGTTTAAATGTTAAATTCGGAATAAAATAATCATCAAAAATTTTATCTACATCACCGTTTGTTATAACATTTGCGCCCCAAAGGGTTGTGTTCAAATCTTTAAATAAAATCTTTTGGTCTTTGAATTTCACTTCGCCCGAATTAAAGAAAACGTCGGAACCTTTGGAATTCATGCCAACTGCCCAGCCTTCAAGCGTGAATTTTTTCATATCAATCATTGCGTCATTTGGGTTTACCCTGCCCTTTGCGCGGACATTTGTTGCAAACTTGAAGTTAATTTTGTTTAAAAATTCATACAGTTCCGGTTCAATTTTATTTTTAGCCTGGAAGCCTTCCTGGTTGTCATAGAAAAATCTAAATAAATCACATGAAGCCACATTTTTTGATTTAAAAGTTAAATCCACAATTTGAGGTTGCTCAGAGCGCTTTTTAGAAGCCTTAACATCCGGGGTGACACTTCCGGCCATATTAAACGGTGAACCGTAAATATCGGCGTTTAAATCCATTGTGACAAAATCTGTAAAATCAAGTGCGCCTGTTACTTTTGTAGCCTTGATTTCAGGAAAAATATTGATTGAATTATTTTTAAATGTGATTTTTCCTTTTGCCTTTAAATTATCCGAAGGCTCCATCTTTGAAAAATCACCAAATTCCTCTTCAGACATAGGGTCAACCTTGCCCCAAAGACGCAAGTTGAAGTCTATATTGCCTTTTGGGTTTGTGTAGGCGTCAAGAAACTTGCCGCCGTTTAAAAGCGCAAGCACCATATCACTTGTTCTAACGATATTTAGGGCATTTTCTGCTTTTACATCAAAAATGTTGACACGTAAATCAAGATTTCCCAAAACATCAGAACTGCCGTCAATTTTGATTTTTGCGCCTTCGACAATGCCTGTTGTATTGTCAAAAATTATCTTTTTATCTTTAAATAACAGGTTTAAATTTCCGTTGTAAAGTTTTGTATTCAGGCCGGTTAAAGTGGCTTCACCGTTTTTAGTCCTAAAATAACCGTTTAACTTGGCGCTTTCTCTTGTGCCTTCTGTTTTAAGGGAGATTTCACCATTCCCCCCAACTGTCATAAAGGGCAAGGGCCCAAGTTGAAAGCCAAAAATTTTATGTATAGGAAGTAAAATTTTATGCGCAAATTCAATATCAACATTTTGGCTTGATTTTATATCAAATTTTGCATAAGGAAGTTCTTTAATCTCTGTTTCGCCCTTCACAGTAAGCTTTTGACCATTGGGCGGAAGGTTTGCTTCGACATTAATAAAAACTTTATCCCCTTTAAATTTGCATTCCCCGGATGAAGTTTTAACGTTTTTCGGGCGCTCTAAAAGATAAACATCGTCCATTTTAACGTAACCGTACATATTTGGATATCTGAAACGGTCTTTAAGCTGGAACCTGGCATTAACATTAGCATTTGCATTATATTTTTTTAAATTCGGAATATAATCCTGTTGCATTTTAATTAAATAATCAGGCGCGATTTTTAACATATCAGAAAGGGACGAATTCCTAATTTCAAAAGTAATATCAGGATTTAAATTTTTAAAATCCGAAACATTTTTCAAAACACCGAAAGCTGAAATATCGATTTTTTCCTTTTGAAACCTAAGATTATCAATAAAAATTTCACCCTTTTGAAAACTTGTGGTTAAATCTAAAGTGCTTTTGCCTTGAATATCAACAGGGTTATTGTGATTGTTCTTATATATATTTACAAAAACATCCTTCATATCCAGCTTGAATTCAAGCGGGTTTTTAGAAAGCCCCGCGCCTTCTGCAGGAAGGACAACAAGGGAACCAAATCCTCGAAGGGCTCTTATATCTTTTGATATAAATTCTAAAATATATGGGTGAAAATATGCAAAATTAAGGTTTTTAACACTTGCTTCAAGCCTGTAGTCTTTAAAATCAAGGTTTTTATTTAAAGGAAATTTTAATTTCGCGTCGATTGCATAAGGTGAAATCTGCACCCTGCCTTTTCTTGAAAGCTTAAGTTCACCCTCTGTTTTAATGTCTGCAATACTATCGAGGTTAAATTCGGTTGAAATTAAGTCCTTACCTATGATTTCAGCATTTAAAGACGTTATTCCATCCTTATAATAAATTTCATATTTATCTAAAAGCACAAGTGCATTCAGTGCAGCAAATTTAAACGGAAAATTTGACTCTTTTTTCAAATATTTTTGAAAATTAAAACTGCCGTCATTATACCTTTCAATATTCAATTTTAAATCAGAGGCTGCAATTTCCCTAAATTCAATCCTTTTAAAAAGAAGCGGGAAAATTTTAACACCGATTTTTGCATTGTTTATTTCAAGCAAAACTCCGCCATCAGGCAGTTTTAACCCGACTTTTTCGGTTGAAAGATTTAAGTTAAAATCTTTTGTTGTTTGAATATCGGGGTTTTTTAAGTCCAAAACAAGGTTTGTATTTTTGTTAACAATTTCCTTAACATAATTTACATCAAGAAAAGAATTTACAACCCTTCCTAAGTTTACATAAAGAAGAATTACAAAAACAAAAACAGCGCAGAAGACAATGTTTAAAAGCCTTAAGGCAATTTTTCTTTTGGATATTTTCTTTTTCTCTTTTGCCTCATTTTCCATAAAAAAATTATAGAACAATTTCTATGTTTTTTGCAAAAAATGAAAAATAGCTTAAAATATGTAATATGGCAAAGAAAATCTTAATTCTTATTTTTATATTAATTTTAAACTTGCTGCTTATGACTCAAAACCAGGGAAATTCTGCATTTTGCGCCGCAGTTTTTGAAAATAACACAAAAATTTCAAAAGGCGTTATGCTTCAGGCATACCCCCTAAAAACAGTGTCTACAGCCTCTTTAAACGAGGGGGATATTGTATATTTTATTAACCCCACAGACCTTTGGGCGTATGAAATCAACGTTTTACCCAAAAATTCATATTTTAGAGGATATGTTGAAATGTTAAAAATGCCAATTAAAGGCATAAACGCAGCAATGATTATAAGAATCACCGAAGTTATTTTGCCGGATGGCTCAATCAAAAAAATGAACGCCACAGTAACCCAAAACGGAAGCGAGCAAATCGGCGGAAATCTTACACCGCCAGCCTCATATAATAAAACAGTGCACCCAAGAGAAGGAATGTATTGGAAAAGGGCCGGAGTTTTACAATACGTCCCAAGCGGAGATTATGAAATGGGCCTTCATATTACACTTCCAACAAGCGACGCTATTTATATTATGTTGAATGAAGAATACGACAGCGCCCAAACGAGCATTAAAAAAGAAAATATTCATTAGTATTGTAACATTTGAACCTGTTTTTAAAATTTGTATTATACTGTAGATTATCTATAAAAGATAATTTTTCAAGAGGAGGAGAATATTTATGGAATTATTAAATAAACTTGGCACACTTACAGGAAAAATTGCGCTCAGCGCTTGCCTTTCAATAGCTTTTGCAAGCGGCGCATATGCAGCTTCAAATTATTCATACTCTCAAACCAATATTCCAAACGCCGGCACCCTTCAAGGACAGGTGGTATACGTTCCTGCAGGAATAACTGCCCCTGCAATTTTATCCGGGCCGCTAAACTCTGAAAATGCAGCCGTAGGCTCTTTGGTTACGGTAACCTTGCCAAACGCCATAACATACAACAGCCAAACAGTGGCGCAAAGCGGAAGCATTATCACAGGCACAGTTGTTAAAGCGAAAAAAGCAGGCTTTGGCAACAGAAATGGCCAAATTAAAGTAATTTTTAACAACCTGAGAACCCCACAAGGGTATAATATAGCAATTAATGCAGTATTTAAAACAGATGATAATTCAGGCGTTTTAAAGGGCGGAACAAAAATGGACACCACAAAAGATTACGCTAAAAACACTGCCGCAGGCGCTGCCTCAGGCGCTGCACTAGGCACAGCAATGGGCGCTCTTTCTGGCGGTTCTGTCGGAAGAGGAGCAGTTTACGGAACAGCAGTAGGCGCTACAATTGGTGTTGCAAATGCCGCAAGACAAAGGGGAGAAAATGTAAACATCCCTGCAAACGTTGTGCTTGATTTATACTTCACACAACCCATCACAGTTTCGGCACCAAACATTTATAACTATTAATACATTAGGGCTAGAACACGCAGATTAGCAAGTACGGCTATTTTATTTATTAAAAATATGTAATAAATAATAGTCACAGACTAAAAAACTACGGAAGAACATGACACAGTTAAGAAGCAAATTTGATTTTGAAGACCTGGATGAGCCGACAAAAGGGATAAAAACACTCCCAAATTCCTTTAACGACGCCAAGGATGAGGTTTCATTCACAAAATCATTAATAATATCCTTAATATTGCACCCTTTGTGTGTATTTTTAATCTGGCTTACAGTCCTTACTTTAACGCTTTTAGGACTTGTTATCCCAAGGGCAGACAGGCCGGATTGGAAGAAAAAAGACCTTGAATTTGTAATTGTTACAAACGAGGCCGATCCGATTGATAAAAATACAAAATACAGATCAGACAGAAATTCAAGAGCAGGCGGAAAGCATGACCCGACAAAACGCGTGTCAGAGGCTTCTCCGGCGCCATCTCCGGCGCAAAGCCCAAGCCCTGCGCCAGCACCTGCACCAAAACAACCACAGCAGAAAAAACCTGCTCCTGCACCGCAAGTGCCAGCGCAAAAACCTGTTCAAAAACCAGCTCAAACCCAGGCTCCGCAAGTTCAAAAACCAATTCAAAAGCCTGCACCACAGCCGGCAAAACCCGCTGCACCCACACAAAGGCCTGTTTATAAGCCAACAACAGAAGCCCCAAAGCCCGCTATGCCAAAACTTGCAACAGCACCAAAAAGTCCTTTTAGCGTAGCAGTGCCCAAAACTGACGCGCCAGTCGGACCAAGACCAATGGCAGGAACCGGAACATCAACAGGAACTCTCGCCCAGGGCGGAAGCACATCAACAGGAAGTGGCACAGGTATGCCATCGCCCCAGCTTTCTCCATCACGCGGCACAGGTTCATCAGGCTCCACGGGAACCTCAGGCACCGCAAGACCAGGCACAAGGGGAACAGGCTATGGCACAGGCTCTATGGGAAATCCGGGCCCGGGCAATCCGTCAGGCCCTCCTGGGATAGACGCCATAAAATCACCAGATTGGGGCCCATATATGCGCGAACTTGAACGCCGCATTAAAAGAAATTGGAACCCGCCAAAAGGGGATGCCTCAAAACGCGTAGTGGTACTCTTTAAGATAGGAAGGGACGGTAGATTACTCTCTATTAGGGTAAGTAAAAGCTCAGGCTCCGTTTCAAACGATGAAGCAGCAAAGGCAGCAATTGAGCTCACCGCACCGTTTAAACCGCTTCCTCCCGAATTTAAAGGCAGCAATATAGATATTGAATTCACATTTGACTATAACGTGCTTGGTGCAAGCTATAGGTAAACAAACGCAAACCAAAAGCTGCACAGCACAAAAAGCAAAAAGAAGATAAAAGGAAAAAATAAAGGATAAAGCTATGGATTTATTATTAGAATCAATGAAAATGGACTGGCCCGTTTTAACCCCGATTTTCATATGCTCGGTTTTGGTTATTGCGGTTGCAATTAATAAACTTATTTATTACAGGAAAAATGAAAGAAACATAGGGGAATTCATTCAAAGCCTTCAAAAAGCGCTTGCAAAAAATAACATAGGCGCGGCGCAAAGAATTTCCGTTCAGCTTGGCGGAATAATTTCAGAAATGGTGGATGAAGGCTTAAGAATTTATACAGAACAAAGATCAGGCTTTTCAAGGGCATACGATATTTCTTCATCCCTTGCCACAAGAAAACTTGAAAAAGGCTTAAATATTTTAGGTACAATCGGCGGTGTTGCGCCTTTCTTGGGGTTGTTTGGCACGGTTGTAAGAATTCTATACACCTTCCAGGATTTAGCGGTTCAAGGAAACCAATCAGCAGCTGTTGCAACAGGTATCGCTTCAGCACTTATTGCAACAGCTTTTGGTCTTGGCGTTGCAATTATCGCAGTAATCTTATACAACTACTTCCAAAGCGTTGTAACCCGCTTTGAATCAGACTTTAAGCTTATTAAGCTTGTATTTTTAAGCTTCATTGATTCAGACGAAGAAGTAAAAATGGCAGACGCAGGGACAATTTCTCTATAATCCTTGCGTGCCCATAAACCCGACAAGTCGCCTTCATGGGGCGAAAATAAAGGACAAAAAATGGCAATCAGAACAACAGGCAAAAACGAAAAACGTTCAACCTTCAATGAAATAAATATTACACCTTTAACAGACATCTTTTTGGTGCTTTTAATCATTATGATGGTAATTGCGCCAATGCTTGACCAGCAGGGATTAAACCTTGCAATACCGGATTATGTTGAAAAAACGGA
>CAJULR010000006.1 GCA_910587375.1 Candidatus Gastranaerophilales bacterium
ATGAACATGTTGTTAATAATCTTGTAATGTTAATTAATGTTAAATATTGGCAAAATAATAATTATTTTGAAAAATTTTGGTCAAGAAAAACTTTAGTAAAAAATACTCCTTACAAATACACTGATTTTGAATACTTTAATAGCCTTATTGAAAACTATAAATTAGTGGATATGTCTTATAATTACACGGAGAATTGGTATCGCGATAATCTTCAAATTACGTGTTCAAATTATAGCAAAAAGACATATAAGAATTTATATTTGCATATTGAACAGCCAAAGATTATTACATATTTAGGCCCTAGGCCTATTGAAGGTAGCAAATGTAAAAACAGCTATACATCCCTTTGGTGGGAGTATGCTGAGCGGTCGCCGATTTATAATGAGATTAAAGAATTTAGGCGGGTCAATAAATACAAACTCTCTGCTACTTCTGCGCAGAATTCCTTTAAATATACCTGGCTTTTGTCCCGTATTTGGCCGTACATTAAACCCTATTGGTTTAGAATTTTAATCGGATTTTTAATTGCAATCCCGCTTGGGCTCTTGGATGGAGTGACTGCAATTGCTCTAAAGCCTTATATGGACTATGTTATAGGTGGCAAAGAATTTGCCTTCGCCTGGCATGGAATAAATTTAAACATCTCAAGTATGCAAATGGCTTTCATTTTGCCTGTGGGAGTAATTCTTTTTGCCGCGCTTCAAGGGATTTTGAGATATTTAAATGGCTATTTTTCAACCTGGACCTCTCAAAGAATCACAAACGATGTCAAATTCAATCTTTTTGACAGATTAATTCATATGCACCCGCAATTTTTTGACGATAACTCCTCTGGGATTGTGATTTCAAGATATATGGGGGATCCTGGAACTGCTTCTGCTGGAATTGTTGATAACATTAAAACCATCACAACAAGCCTTTGCGGCGCTTTGGGCTTGATAGCCGTTATGTTCTACAGCTCATGGAAGCTTGCATTCATTGGTGTTTTAGTTCTTTGTATTGCCTTTGTTCCTGTGGTTTTAATTAGAAGAAGAATAAAAGAAGCCTCAAACAGAAATATGGTAATCGGCGGAAACATTACAACCAACATCAACGAAACCTATTCCGGGAACAAGGTTATGGCCGCATATGAGCTTCAAGACAGACAAAATAAATATTTTAAAGAACAAACGTGGAAATCTTTCAATATTAATATGTCCCTCTATAAGCGCGCAGGCTGGATGTCGCCGTTGATGTATTTGATTGCTTCTTTTGGCATAGCAACAGTTTTGGGCGTTGGGACATATTTAATTAATTCCGGGCAAATGACTGCCGGTGCCTTTGCTTCTTTTGTAACTTCACTTTTGCTTTTATACAAGCCCGTAAAAACCCTTGGTAACACGCTTACCGGCATTCAAAATATTTTTGTTGCAATGGGTCGCGTTTTTGAATTGTTTGATTTAACTCCCGCAATTCAAGATTGTGAAAACCCGAAAACTCTCCTTGGGCTTGAAAAAGGAATTGAATTCAAAGACGTTTGTTTTGAATATGCGCCAAATAAGCCTGTTTTAAAGAATTTGAATTTAAATGTGGCCAAAAATGAAACCCTTGCAATTGTTGGAAATTCAGGCGGCGGGAAGTCTACGCTTGTAAACCTTATTCCAAGGTTTTATGATATCAAATCAGGTTCAATTAAAATAGATGACACAGACATCAGAGATTTCTCCCTAAAGTCCTTAAGAAATAATATTTCAATGGTGTTTCAGGATAATTTCCTGTTTTCTGGCACAATTAAAGAAAATATTTTAATGGGAAATCCTGAAGCCACAACGGAAGAGCTTATGGAGGCAATTAAGGCTGCGCATTTGCAGGATATGATACAAGAGCTTCCGGAAGGGCTTGAAACAATGCTTGGAGAGCGCGGTTTAACACTTTCTGGCGGCCAAAGACAGAGGGTTGCAATTGCTAGGGCAATGCTTCGAAATGCGCCCATTGTAATTTTGGATGAGGCAACGAGCGCTCTTGATAATGAATCTGAAGCTATTGTCCAAAAAGCTATGGATAATCTAATGAAGGACAGAACCGTGTTTATTATTGCACACAGGCTTTCGACCATTAAAAATGCAGATAGAATTGCCGTTATAAATGAGGGCGAACTTGTTGAGCTTGGGTGTCATGAGGCCCTCATGGAGATTGAAAACGGCCACTATAAAACTCTTTATGAAATGCAGTTTAAAAAGCAGGAAGAATTCAAGCTTTAACTTCATGTTTGCATTTTCTTAACAGTGCTTGCACAATGTGTTACAAATTTTAAAAGACACCTGCAAATTTTTATGTTAAAAATTATGTGGGGGATTTTATTTAATGAGTGCCAAAATACCATTTGTCGGTAGCTTTTTATACATTTTAAAAGAAATTTTTCGCGGCAAGTTTCGCTATTGTCCTTTTTGTAATGCTGTAAGAAAATTTATTGACGCAGGAGAACCTGTAAGGCATTCTGTGGTTTGTGAGGTTTGCAATTCTTTTGAAAGACACCGTTTTTTATACCATGTTTATCAAAGCTTTTTGTGTCCTGAAAAATTCTTCCTGAAAAATAAAAATATTTCTTTGCTAAAGACATCTATAAATAATACAAATAATCCAAACACAAAAATAAACATACTGCATACTGCCCCTGAAAAATGCCTTTCTGAACTGATTTTAGGGCACAAGAGCATAAATTATTTCCCTGTTGATTTGGAGCCTGAAAAGTTTGATTTTCTTGATTGCAAAAAAGAAGATGTCACTTCCCTTGGCTTTGAAGACAATTTTTTTGATGTTGTGCTCTCAAACCATGTTATGGAGCACATTGAGGATGAAGAAAAGTTTTTATCAGAACTCTTAAGGGTTCTAAAGCCCGATGGAACTATATTTTTAACCTTTCCGCTTGATTTTAACAGAGATAAAACTTTTGAGGATGAAAATATTAAAACTCCAAAAGACAAGCTAAAATTTTACGGGCAGGAAGACCATGTGAGGATTTACGGAAGAGATATTTTGGACAAATTGAAGAAAAGGCATGGTGCAGTTGTGCTTCGCGCCTGCGATTTAAAAATAAAAGGCGGAAAGGTTTTTCAAAAAATACCGCCTGGAGAATTTGTTGTAATTATTAAGAAAGACAAGGCTTAAGAGGAGAATGATTTTGAACAATATTGATATTGAAAATAAAATTAAGCCAAAATTTTCAATTATTATGCCAACCTATAACAGGGCATTTTGCATTAAAAATGCAGTCAATTCTCTTTTAAATCAAACTTATCAGGATTTTGAACTTATTATAATTGACGACGGTTCAACTGATGATACAGAAAAAAATATCAGAAATAATTTTGCAAAAGAAATTGAGTGCGGAAAGATTTTCTATAAAAAAATAGAGAAAAATGTCGGTGTTTCAAGAGCAAGAAACCTTGCTCTTGGGTTGGCAAAAAACCCCTGGATATGCTATCTTGACACGGATAATATTATTTTACCCTCTTTTCTTGAAGAATTTGCAGGCGCAATTTTAGAAAATCCTTACACCAAAACCTTTTATGCCTGTTTTAAAAACACGGAAAATGGTCTTATTGTCGGGCAGGATTTCGATTTTAATTTTCTTTGCATTGAAAATTATATTGACCTTGGTGTCTTTTGTCACCATAAAAGTTTGCCTGATGAGTGCGGCGGCTTTGATGTTCACCTTAAGCGCCTTGTGGATTGGGATTTAATTATAAGGTATACAAGAAAGTGTCCGCCATATTTGATAAATAAGGTTTTAATGGAATATTCAAACGGCGCTGATTTTGCCCGAATTTCAAACACTGAAGACTTTGAAGCTGCAAGAAAATATGTGTTAAGAAAAGCAAGAAGAATGAATGCCTGTTTTAAGGAAAAGCTTTTATCATATAAAAACCTTCCTTATATAAACGGCGAATGGCGAAGATATATCTGGCTTTTGGGGCTTGAATTCAGCATTAGAAACAAACAAAAAGAAATTCAGGAAAATATTAAAAAAGATATTAAACGTCTTGAAAAAAGCTTTAAAACTTTTAAAGTCGAAGCCATAGAGGAGATTAAAAACCTTCAAAACAGGGTGTCTGAGCTTGAAACTTTGAATTCTAAAGAGCAAAATACACCTCCTGTTTAAAATTTTTCAGACATAAGAATTGCCCCGAAAAATTGTTGTCCGGGGCAATTTCTTTGAAAGTTCGGCCTATGGATGTTTTAACTCTTTAAAAGGTATACATTTGGTGTAAAATCTGCCAAATATATCTTTTACGCTTCTTTTCCGTCAATTTTATTTATAGGAACACTCAAAGCGGAAAGTATTAAAGAGCCTAAAAGCGCGCTCCAGAAGCCTTCTACATTAAATCCGGGGGTCAGATAGCCTGCAAGCATAAATAATAGCGCATTTATGACAAGGCTGAAAAGCCCCAGTGTTAAAAGGTTAATAGGCAGTGTAATTAAATACACAAGCGGTTTTAAAATTGCATTGATAAGCCCGATTATTACAATTGCAATCAGGGCGGATTGGATTCCTGAAACGCTTATCCCAGGAATTAACCAGGCAATAAAAAGGATTACCAATGAATATAATAACCATCTTAAAAGCGTGTAAAGCATACTTTTATATCCTTTCTTATAAATTATTTTTCCAAATTTTTTTGAAAATTTAATTGCCCGAAAGTTTAATATTTACGTCATTAAAACTTGAATTTGCATTTGGAGCTATTTTTTGGACCTAATTGGAAATTTATGGTAGAATTTTTTTATGGCTATATTGAAGATTTTAAAATACGGAGATCCAATTCTTAGGCAAAAAGCCAAGGAAGTTACAAAAATTTCAAAAAAGATAAGAATCTTGATTGAAAATATGATTGACACCATGTATGCAAATAACGGTGTCGGGCTTGCGGCGCCACAGGTTGGGGAAAGCCTTCGTATATTTGTAATTGACGTTTCAAAAGATAATGAACCGTATAATCCGATTGTTTTTGTGAATCCAAAGATAATTAAAAAAGAAGGGGCAACAGCTCCAAAAGAAGGTTGTTTGAGCTTCCCGGAGGCGTTTTGCCAGGTTCGAAGATATTCTGAAATCAGGGTGAAGGCGCTTGATATAAACGGCAGGCCTTTTGTGCTTGAAGCCAAGAATGGCGAGCTTTTAGCCTATGCAATTCAACATGAAAATGACCATCTTGACGGCATATTGTTCATCGACCATGCCAGAAATATTTTTGAAGCAACCGAGGTTTTGGCTGCAAATAATCTTCCTCAATTGGAGAACGATAAACTCTTGAATGAAGCGGATTTGGAGGAATTAATTTTGCAAAAAGAAGCCAAGGACAAGGAAGGGGACTGTTAAATAAAGTGACAATCAGCCTTATATTCTTTGCCAGCCCGGATATTGCGCTTCCTTCGTTTGAAAAATTGATTAATTCTCCCGATTTTGAGGTGAAAGCGCTTGTAACTCAACCGCCAAAACCCGCGAAACGAGGGAAAAAGATACAGGATTCGAACGTGAAAAAGCTTGCTATTGCTCACGGAATAGATGTTCTTGAACCTGTAAAAATCGCTAAAGACCAGGCTATGATTGAAAAATTAAAATCATATTCCGTGGACTTCTTTGTTACCTTTGCTTTTGGGCAGATACTTAGTGCTGAAGTCCTTGCTATACCTAGGTTTCAGACAATTAACCTGCATGCGAGCCTCCTTCCAAAGTATCGAGGCGCCAATCCCATTTGTGCTGCCTTGCTTTCAGGCGATTCTGTTACGGGTATTAGTACTATGGTAACGGTTTTGGAGCTTGACGCAGGGGATGTTTGCCTCACAGAGCGGATTTTGGACGTAGACAAGATGGATTTTCCCTCTTTATCCAGTGAAATTGCGCAAAGAGCGCCTGAGCTTATTGTAAAAACTTTACACGGACTTTATGAAGGCACCTTAAAACCCTTGCCGCAGAAGGCAGATGAGGCCACATTTACGTGCAAGCTAAAAAAGGAAGATAAGGAATTGCACTTTGAAAATCCTGTAAATGCCCTTCATAACAAGGTTCGCGCCCTTTGCGAGGTGAACACTTGCCACTTTTTATTTAATGGCAAAATTATCAAGGTTTTAAAGACAAATTTCTGCGATTTTGAGTGTAAAAATTTTAGACCGGGCGAAGTTATTTCGGTTGGAAAGCAAGGCATAGCGGTAAAATGCGCTGATGGAGCTTTGTTAATTGAAAAAGTAAAACCGGAAGGAAAGCCTGAAATGCCTGCCTATGCTTGGTCTTTGGGCTCTAAAATAAAAACGGGAGATATAATTGGATGTTAATTTTAGTCCTAAAATCTTTACAGGGAGGATATTAGAGGCATGTTTGTGCGAGGAATTCGAGGTGCTACAGTAGTTTTAGCCAATACGCCCGAGGAAATTGAAAAGGCAACTGTTGAATTAACAAATGAAATTTTAGCTCAAAATGAAGTTGCAGTGCAGGATATAGCCTTTGCAGTTTTTACTTTGACAAAGGATTTGAATGCTGCTTTTCCTGCCAAATTTGCTCGTCTGAATTGTGGTTTTGAGCTTGTTCCTATGATGTGCTATCAGGAGCTTGATGTCCCAAACTCAATCAGGATGTGCCTTAGAGTGCTATTGACAGTAAATACAGATAAGGCGCAAAATGAAATAAAACATGTTTACCTAAAAGGCGCAAAAGCCCTAAGGGCAGACCTTGAGCGGGATAGCATAAAATAGCTCAATTGCCCGCAAATAAATAAAAAATAATACGATTGGAAAAAATAATATGTCAAAAATTGTTGAAAAAAAGCTTGTAGAATACCCTTTTTTGCCTGAACCATTAAGGCTTATAACCTTTGAAAATGGGCACAAACTGGTTCTTGCAAAAAAAGAAAGCCCGATGGTAAATGTGAGCACATGGGTGAAGACCGGTTCTATCAACGAAAATGCTGATAATAACGGGGTTTCGCACTTTCTTGAGCATTTAATGTTTAAAGGGACTCATAAATATAAAGCGGGCGAATTTGACTGTACGCTTGAGCGGAAGGGCGGTATAATTAACGCTGCCACCTGGAAAGACTATACTTTTTACTATGTGACTATCCCAAAAGCCCACCTGGAGCTTGCTTTGCACATGCATGCGGATATGATGGTTGACCCTGTTCTTCCTGATTATGAAATCGGTCAAACTTTTGACCCTGCAGGCCCTCCGCCAAAAGATGGACGCGAGAGGTGCGTTGTTATTGAAGAAATTAGGATGGGGCAAGATAGAAGCTGGCGCAAGGTTTACGACAAATTAAATAACGCTATGTATGAAAAACACCCGTATAAGAGAAATGTAATCGGTACAAAGGAAATCATAGCGCAGATTTCAAGGGATGATATTATGGCGTATTATCAAAATTTCTATGCGCCAAAAAATATGACAACAATTATTGTCGGTCAATTTGACGATGAGGCAACAATAGAGCGCGTTCAAGAGGAGTTTAAGTTCCAAAACGCAACGCCAAAGAAGATTTTGACCCCAGATGAGAGAATTCCTGAAATTCAAATTAAGAACCCCGCTGTTCTTGAAGAAACGGCTGAAATTCAGACGGGATATATTATGGCAGGATTTTTGGCAGACAAGGCAGGGAATTTAAAAGAATCTATCGCCCTTGATTTGATTTCAGTTATTTTAGGGGAAGGAAAAAGTTCCAGGTTAAACAGAAAATTTATTGAAACCCCTGAAAAACCGCATTTTTACCAGGTTGATACTTGTCATTATCAATTTAAAGATGGGGACAATTTCTTTATTGAAGCAAATTTTGAAGCTGCTTTTAAGGATGAAGTTGTGGCTGAAATCCAATCTGAGCTTGAATTAATGGCAAAAATTACAGAAGAAGAGCTAAATAAGGCTAAAAAACGCCTCAAAGTAAATTTTGCGGAAGGGGCTGAAACCGTGTCAGAGATTGCAGATACGATTGGTCATTATATGACCGTAATGGAAGATGTTTCACTTGCAAATGAGTATCTAAACACGCTTGGTGAGATTGATACAACCTATTTGGAATCCGTTGTAAATAAATATTTAACAAAAGATAAATGTTCTATAAGTATTTTAATGCCTAAAGTATAGGTATAGTGTGGGTTTTGCCGCTATATTTTGGTAAAATGCTTACCGGCAGTGGAAAATGCCGCTTTAAAATTAAGGAGAAAACAATGAAATTAATCCAAAAAGATGGAATTGATATATTAATTAAAAATACAAAAAATACGCCAAGAATGGCTGTGTGCCTGTATTTTTCAATAGATTTACCGGAGAAATTTGCCGGGGTTTATACGCTTTTTTCCAAGCTTCTTTTGAAAGGAACCAAAACCCGCTCCGCAGAGGCTTTGGCGGATATTATTGAAAATAACGGAATTGAAACCTCTGTAAAGTGTAAGCAGGATTATTTAAAGGTTTCAACCCTTTTTCTGAATGAAGATTTTAATCTTGCGCTTGAAGTTTTGGCAGATATTGTTCAGAATTCAACTTTTGAAGCTTTTGAAAAAGAAGTTTATAAGTTAAGAGGCGAAATTGTGGCAGATTTGGATTCTCCGCAGATAAAGGCTTCTGACGCTTTTGTAGAAAACATTTTTGATGGACACTATTATGGAAACTCTTGCTCTAAAACGCTTTTAGAACTTGATAAAATCCAAAAGCAAGATGTGGTTGATGTTTTGGCTCAAATTATGAAAGCCAAAAAAGTGATATCAATTGCCGGCGATTTTTCAGATGAGGATAAAATTGTTGAATATTTTACAAAAGAGTTTTCTTTTATGAAAACTTTTGATTCTAAGTCTGAAATTCTTGATGTGACAAGTTTTGCAGGGGATAATGGTAAAGATAAAATTGTAAAAATCGCAAAAAATGACGCTAAACAGGCTCAGATTTTCAAGGGCTGTATTGTAGGGACACAGTTTAGCGAAGATTACCCCAAAATTGTTGTTATGAATAATATTTTAGGGTCTTCAGGGCTTTCTTCCCGCTTGTTTGTTGAGCTTCGGGATAAACAAGGGCTTGCATATACGGTAAGAAGTGCACTTGAACCTATGCGTCATTCTTCACTTTTTTATTTTTACATAGGAACTGAGCCTAAAAATATCCAAAAATCTTTAGAGGGCTTTAAAATTGAAGCCAAAAAGCTTATGAATACACCCGTTTCAGACATTGAACTCACCGGCGCTAAAGAAAATATTATGGGTCGTCTTGAATATTTTTCACAGACAAATGCCCAGCTTGCAAGCATTGCAGGGTATGACTACATTATGGGGCTTGGGCTTAGATATGAAGAAAAATACAAGAAGATGATTTCAAACGTTTCAAAGGATGATGTGATGAATATGGCACAAAAATATCTTCAAAACCCAAGCGTGATTTCGGTTTTGGCGCCTGAAGAGTATCTCAATTTCTAAAAAATTTAAACAAGTATTAACAATTTGCATGTTTTTAAAGTGTAAATTAAAATGATAAAATAAGACATTTAAGACGGAAATTATTTTGAGCACTGACATCAGAAGTATAAATAAAGAAATAAACAAACTTAAGAAAAAAGGTGAAATTCAAAAGGCGATTGAGTTTTGCCAGACAATTCTTATGAAGGAGCCAAACAGAAGCGAATTACATGTAAGGCTTGGCGATCTTTATATGGATTGGCATTTGGATGTTTATCAGGCAAAACAGTATATTGATGAAGCTATAATTCAGTATCAAAGGGCTTCTGAAGTTTTAATTGATAACAGTGACATATATTATAAAATTGGGTTTGCTTTTTTCCATAAGGGCGAATTGGACCGTGCTATAAATTATTTTAATCTTGCCTTGAAAAACGGGGCAGACAGGGCACAATGCCACTATATGTTGGCACAGTGTTTAAAGAAAAAAGACAGATACACAGACGCTCTTGAAGAGGCTGATACTGCCCTGAAATATACTCTGTTTAAGTCTTCAAGAATTCATTATTTAAAGCATAGGCTTTTAAGGGTGCTGTTTTTCTCATCCTTTAAAACGAAGCTGCAGAGTAATATTGAACTATTTTTATCCTATCTTTTTCTGCCCTTTGACAGAGAAGCAAAGAAGGATTTTTTCCAAAAGCTGAAAATCATCGTAATTTTTCCTGATTTAGTAAGGGCATTTTATGTTTCAAAAATGAAAGATTATGAAGCAGGGATTAATTATTACGTTAAAATGATTGATAAAGTTCCCGGTTTTACGCCCCTATATTGCCTTTTGGGGGATATTTACAGGGCAATCGGAAAGCATGAAGAGGCTATTATTGAGTATAAAATGGCACGCTGGATTGATTCATTGTGTTTTTCAGCGTATTCCGGCCTTGTTCAGGCATATGAAGAAATTGGGGATTATGATAATGCCATTAGCACATATTTAAAATTCATCTCAATTCATCCAAATAATGCAATTTTGCACAGCAACATAGCAAATCTTTATTTTATGAAAGGTGAATATGAAAAGGCTGTGTCACATTATCAAAGCGCTATAACTTTAAACCCAAAGCAAGATTGGACAAGTATTGTGGCGCAAACGCTTGGGTATGTTCAGCAAAATGTTATTAAAAATACGGACGCTGCAATTGAAGCTTTTCAGGCTGCTTATCTTTTAACTCCGAAGGAATTGGACATTTATATAAGCCTTGGCTCTGCTTTTTATGATAAGGAAGATTATAAAAATGCATTGATAATTTACAGAAGGGCGCTTGAATTGGAGCCGAATAATTCTAAAATTCACTGTAATTTGGGATATTTATACTGGGGCATGGGCGAATTAACAGAAGCCGTAAAAGAATATGAGCTTTCAATAAAATATGACCCTGGGTATGCCATTGCGCACAATAACCTGGGTGTAATTTATTTAGATGATCTTGCACATATTCAACAAGCCGCAGATTGTTTCAGGGCGGCGATTAACGCCAATCCAAATTATGCTCTTGCTTATTACAACCTTGCAAGGTCGCTTTCAATCAAGGGCGAAAAGGTTGAAGCTGCAAAGTTCTTCCAGATTGCCTATGATATAAATGGTATTACCAATGAAATTGACCCGATGGAAATCCAGGAAAGGTTGAATAATCTTTTTGAATAAAACCTTGTGGCGGCGCTGTTTTGGGCTCATCTGATAATATTGAAAAAATATAAAAGGGGTGCCCTCAAGGGTAATCGGGGCGGTTAATTTAAAATCAATTTAATTTATTGTAAAGTCTTTTTATGTTAGCGGTTTATATTTTAAAAAGAATAATTCAAAGTTTGCCCATAATCATTGTGGTGTCAATTATAAGTTTCTTTTTAATCAGGCTTTCGCCCGTGGACCCTTTGGCGGAGCTTAAATTGAACCCTGCAATTTCAAAAGAAACCCTTGAGCATGAAAAAGCGCGTCTTGGCCTTGATAAGCCTGTTTATGTTCAGTATGTTTATTGGGCAAAAAACTTTATAAAGGGCGATATGGGAACAACCGTAACCGGGGAGCGCGTTTTGGATAAAATTAAAGAAAGGGCGTTAAATACCATTCTTCTTTCTTTGAGCGTTCTTTTTTGGACTTGGATGATTGGAATTCCAATCGGTGTTTTTGCTGCCCTAAATTACAGAAGCACGTTTGACCGCATGTTGACAGTGTTTTCTTCAGTCGGGATGGCAATTCCTTCGTTTTTCTTTGCGATTTTGCTTTTAATATTTGCCCAAAAGACAGGCTGGTTCCCTATTGGCGGCCTTACAAGCAGCGGGTTTTATTCAATGAATTTATTTGAAAAGGCGCTTGATATTGCACATCACCTTTTTCTTCCAACTGTTGTTTTGACAACCATTTCCCTTGCGGGCCTTTCCCGTCAGATGAGAGCAAATTTGCTTGATGTCTTGGATTCTGATTATGTGAAATTCGCGCGCGCAAAGGGTTTGCCTGAAAATAGGGTAATAATTAAGCATGCCCTAAGAAACGCGGTTAATCCGCTTGTAACTCTTTTGGGGTTTGAGTTTGCAGGTCTTCTATCTGGCGCTGCTTTAACAGAATATGTTTTTCAATACCCGGGCCTTGGCAGGCTGATTTTGGAGGCGGTTTTAAAATCAGACATAAACCTTGTTATGGCAAGCCTTATGATTGGTTCGTTTATGCTGATTTTAGGGAATATTTTGGCTGATATTCTTTTAAAATTGACCGACCCAAGGGTGAAGGCGGTGTAGAAGATGACATTTTTAAAGAAATTTCAGATAAAAAGCCCGGAGCTTCGACAGTTTTTGAAGGATAAAATCAGCGTGGCGGCGCTTGTTGTTCTTGTTTTGATGTATGTCGGGATTCTCTTTGCTGATTTTTTTGCCGTATATAGCAAAGATTATTCAAACAGAAAATTATCCTATGCACCCCCTTCAAACGTTTATTTTATTGATAAAGAGGGGAAATTTACAAAACCTTATACTTATAATTGGAAGCGCGAATTTAACAAAGATACTCTAAGCATTGAATACAAGCAGGATAGAGCACAAAAATATTATTTAAAATTTTTCAAAAAAGGCTTTGAATATAAATTTTTAGGGTTGATAAAATGTTCAAGACATTTTGTGCTGCCTGAAGATGGCGGCGAACTTTACCTTTTGGGGCTTGATATAAACGGCAGAGATAATTTTTCAAGAATTCTATACGGCGGGCAAATTTCTTTAACAATAGGCTTTCTAGCCCTTTTTATATCCTTTCCTATCGGGCTTTTATACGGAGGAATTTCAGGATATTTTGGCGGAAGGGCGGACAATATTATGATGCGTCTTGCTGAAGCGATTATGTCCATTCCAAGTTTCTATCTTTTGATAATTTTGGCTGCAATTTTGCCTTCCGGAATGACGAGTTCTCAAAGGTTTGCACTGATTACGGTAATTCTTGCATTCATAGGCTGGGCCGGTTTTGCAAGGGTGGTGAGAGGCATGGTTCTTTCAATTAAAACCCAGGATTATGTCAGAGCTGCCGTTGTTTCAGGGTGTTCGCGCGGGCGAATAATTCTAAAACACATTCTTCCGCAAACTTCAAGCTATGTCATTATTGCAATGGCGCTTTCTATTCCAAGTTATATTTTGGCAGAATCAGGCTTGAGTTTTTTGGGGCTTGGAATTCAACAGCCTGACGCAAGCTGGGGAAATATGCTTAAAGAGGCGCAAGAATTTGCAAACATAATCTATCGCCCTTGGCTTTTAACCCCCGGATTTTTAATTTTTGTTGCTGTTTTGTCATATAACTTAATTGGCGATACAATTAGAGATGTGCTTGACCCGAAAAGTAAAATTAAGGCTTGATGTTTTGTTTTAACAAAGCACCCGGGGCGCAAAAACAGAATAAAACGAGGAATTTAAATGTCTTTTGTGGATTATTTACAATCTTTAAATTTTGAATATGTACTTTTTTTAAGAATTGGTGCTTCTATCTTTTTTGCCTTTCTTTTAGGCCTGGAGAGAGAAATCACCGGTAAGTTTGCCGGCCTTAGAACCCATATTCTTGTGAGCGCCGGTGCTTGTGTTTTTACACTTTTATCTATTTATGCCTTTAAAATGCACATTGTGGAAGGAATTGCAGGGGTGAATGACCCTGCGCGTATTGCAGCACAGATAATTACGGGTATTGGTTTTATCGGTGCGGGAACTGTTATGCGCCAT
The DNA here is from genome assembly GCA_910587375.1 of Candidatus Gastranaerophilales bacterium. Lineage (GTDB taxonomy): Bacteria > Cyanobacteriota > Vampirovibrionia > Gastranaerophilales > Gastranaerophilaceae > MGBC122484. Next base: position 13,651 of record CAJULR010000006.1, read on the forward strand.
GGGAACAATATATACGGAATTACAACTGCTGCAACTCTTTGGATGTGCGCCGCAATTGGTATGGCTTGCGGGACAGGGATGTTTTCTATGGCGGCCACTGCCTCAATTTTTTCTTTAATTGTTTTGATTTTAGTTAGAAGGTTTGAGAAAAATTTCCTTTCAAGCAAATCCTATGAAGCGAAAGTGCTTGAAATTAAGCTTGTTGCGCCCGTTATTTATATTGAAGAGATGGGTGAGCTTGTGGATAAAAATTTCGATAAAATTCAAAAGATTGAAAGAAAAATTACAAATGATGAAAATGGAAGCAAAATTGTTATAAAGTTGCGGATTTTATCGAGTTCAAAGCTTTCTGATGTGAATGATGTTTTTAAGGATAAAAACTTTATTGAGAAGGTTGAAATCCAGGAAATTTATGAGTAATTTGGATGTCTTTAAAGTTGTGTTTTGATTTTATATCCTGAAAAGTCTTTAGTGGTATGCTTTTACACTAAATACTGTACTTAAAATTTTGCTTGTGGTATTGTTAAATTGAAGAAAAATATAAAATTGGAGCAAAATGAGAGTCCACGAACTTGCAAAAGAATTAGGCATAACAGCTAAAGAATTAATGGAAACAGCGAAAGATAAACTTGATATTGTGTTCAAGTCGCACAGTGCTACGGTTTCACAAGGGAATATTGATAAAATCAAGGCTCATTACACTGCTCCTGCCGAAAAGAAGGCAAAGCCCAAAGCGTTTATTGTAAAAAAAGCCAAGGTTGAAAAGCCTCTCGAAGCTGAGGTTGCAGAAGAAAACAAGGAAGTGGCTGAACCCAAAGTTGTTGTTACAAAGGTGACAAAGACAAGTATTGAAAAACCGAAACCGCCTGTTGTTGAAACTGTAAAGAGGCCAAAACTTGAAATCGTGCGCCCTGCGCCAAAAGCTGTACAAAAAGAAGAAGCTCGTCCTGTGGCACGTCCTTCGCATAATTCGCAACAACATGACAGAATTCCTGATATTGCTTCTCTAACACGTAAAAATTTCGGAAAATCCGCTAAGGAAGAGGCAAAACCGGAAGATAAAAAAGATTCAAAAACTTCTAAAAAACCTGCTGCAGCTGAAGCGCCAAAAACGCCAATAAAAAGGCATATTATTTCGCCTGATATGTATGCAAATCAGGATTTTAGAAACAAAAAGAAGAAAAAAGATAAAAATTATAAAAATAAAGAAGAAGAGCAGGAAAGAATCAGTTTGGAAAAAACTGTTCAATCCAAGCACAAAAAGCATGTTCAGGAAGAAGCGCCGGTTGAAGAAGTAACCCAGGTTGTAATTAATCGTCCGATGACCGTGGGCGAGCTTTCGGACAAAATTAAGAAAACTCCTGCTGAAATCATTAAATTCCTTATGATGGAAAAAATTATGGTGACCGTAAATTCACCTATAGACGTTGAAACGGCGCAAAAGGTTGCTATTAATTTTGACATTGAGCCCTTGGATGAAGACCTTGAGGCCTTTATTGAAGAAGAAACCGAAAAAGAAGAAAAGAACAAAATTTTCTTAGAAGCGGATGAAAAATCTTTAATTAAACGTGCGCCTGTTGTAACTATTATGGGCCACGTTGACCATGGTAAAACCACGCTTTTGGATAGTATTCGTGCTTCAAAACATAAAATTGTTTCAACCGAAGTTGGCGGAATTACCCAAAGTATCGGTGCCTACACAGTTTGGCAGGACGATAAAAAGATTGTATTTATTGACACCCCGGGCCACGAGGCGTTTACGCAAATGCGTGCTCGCGGTGCAAAGTCAACAGATATTGCAATTTTGGTTGTGGCGGCGGACGATGGCGTTATGCCACAGACGATTGAAGCTATTAACCATGCAAAATCTGCCAATGTGCCGATTATTGTTGCTGTTAACAAGATGGATAAGCCGGACGCAAATCCCGATAAGGTTTTGCAGCAGATGACAGAATATGGTCTTGTTCCTGAAGATTGGGGCGGAGATACAATTTGCGTGAAGGTTTCAGCACTTCAAGGAAAAGGTATCGACGAGCTTTTAGAATACATTCTTCTTGTTGCAGATATGCAGGAATTAAAGGCTGTAAAAGATTGTCCGGGCCGTGGCGTTATTATTGAAGCTAATCTTGATAAGGGCAAGGGCCCCGTTGCAACAATGCTTGTTCAAAACGGCATATTAAGAGTTGGGGATTCAATCGTTGTGGGCACTGTCGGCGGTAAAGTGAGAGCTCTGCTTGATGATTCCGGCCAAAGGGTTAAAGAGGCCGGGCCTTCCACTCCTGTTGAGATTTTAGGGCTTAATGAAGTTCCGCAGGCAGGTGATTTCTTTGAAGTTGTCGAAAACGAAAAAGTTATGAAGCAGATTGTTTCTGAAAGAAAACAAAAGGAAAGAATCAACAGGCTTGAAGCAATGGCCGTTTCGCATGTTAAGAAAGAAACGCTTGCAAACGATGAAATTAAGAATTTGAATTTGATTATTAAAGCAAATACAAACGGTTCTGCAGAGGCTGTTTCACAGGCTATTCAAAACGTGAAATCAAGCAAAATTATTCCAAAAATTATGCATGTTGGCGTTGGAGATGTTTCTGAGGCTGATGTTATGCTTGCTTCTGCAAGTGACGCTATAATTCTTGGTTTCAGCGTAAAAGAGGACGCAAATGCCCTTGCTGCGGCCGAAAGAGAATTTGTTCAAATAAAAAAATATGACATTATTTATCAGGTTTTGGAAGATGTCGAAAAAACCATGCTTTCTCTTCTTGAGCCTGAAATTCAAGAAGTTGAACTTGGAACGGCCGAAGTTCGTCAAATATTTACATTTGGTAAAACTGGCAAAATCGCTGGCTGCTATGTTCTTGAAGGCAAAATTGTCCGCTCTAAAACAGCTGTTGTTAAAAGAAATGGCGAAGAAATTTACAAGGGCGAAATTAATCAGCTAAAACGCTTTAAGGACGATGTTAAAGAGGTTGCCCAAGGTTTTGAATGCGGTATTTCGTTCTATAAATTTAACGACCTTCAAGAAGGCGACATTATTGAAGTTTCAACAACAAAAGAGGTTGAAAGAAGCTCACTCGTTTAGCTTATCCTTCCCGCAAATGTTTCAAGGCTAAAATTTGACTAAAATTTGCGCAAAAATTTTAACAGGCAAACAAGGATTAAAAACCATGACACTTAGAAATGAACGGGTTCGAAAAGCCCTGATGAGAGAAATTTCAGACATTTTGCTTCGCGAAGTTAAAGATCCGCACATCGTTGGAATTGTTTCTATTACTGACGTTGAAGTTTCTCATGACAATTCCTATGCAAAAGTTTTCTATAGTGTTATGGCAGATGAAGACAAGAAGCAGCAGACCGTTGAGGCGCTTAAAAAAGTGACGCCAAAAATCCGTCATGAGGTTGGAAAGCGAATCCGCCTGCGCCATACGCCTGAATTAAACTTTATTTTGGATGAATCTTTGGAGCGCGGCCTTAGGATTACAAAACTTATTGATCAAATTTCAAAGGGCGAAATTTAACTGTGCCTGAAGAATATGCGAAAAATTCCGAAAAGTTGTCAAACGATTTCGAGAATTTCGAAAAATCTGAGAAAAATTTCAAAGAATTGTCAAAAAATTGTGTAAAAAATCAAAAAGGTAATCAAGAGCTCTCAGAATCAATTTTAAGGCCACTTGAAACCGAGGCGGCACTCCATATTCAAAAAAGCTTCAATGTTTCCTTAAATAAATCACAGGCCCCCTTAAAAGCGCCTTTTTATTTTCTAAACGTTTACAAGCCAAAGGGAATTACTTCCTTTGATGTCATTTATAAACTTCGAAAACGCCTTGGTGTCAAAAAAATCGGCCACTCCGGGACTTTAGACCCCCTGGCGGACGGCGTTATGCAGGTGGCCGTGGGTGGTGCAACAAGGTTATTGGACTATCTTTCCTCCGATAAAGCGTATCGCGCGAGGGTAAAATTTGGCTATTTTTCAACAACAGGTGACGCAGAAGGCGAAATTTTCCCTGCGGACCCGCCAAAATTCAGCCTTCAAGAGCTCCAAAACGCTCTAAAGTCCATGACGGGCGTTATAGAACAAATTCCGCCAATTTATAGTGCCATAAAAGTTGGCGGCAAAAAGCTTTGCGACCTTGCAAGAAAAGCCGAAAAAAACAAAAATAATATTGAAAAACAAAAAGATGACCGTGAAAATGTTAAGCTTAATGTTGAAATCCCAAAAAGAATTGTTACAATTTATGAAGCAAAAATCCTCTCGCTAACCCCTGAAAATGAAAATTTACAAAACTTTACAATGCCCTTTGAAATTGAAATTGAAGTTTCCTGCTCAAAAGGCACATATATTCGTACTTTTGCGGAAGATTTGGCCAAAAAACTCGGTACAGGCGCATATTTAACCGCCTTAACACGCATAAGGGCCGGGAATTTTACTCTTGAAAATTCTGTAAAAATTGAAGATATTACTCCTGAAAACACCCCTAAAAACAATGGAATTAACCCAATCCAGGCAATTGACCTGCTGCAATATAACTTAACAAATGAAGAATATAAACTTGTGTTAAACGGTGTTGCCTTTTTGCCAAGGGCCCTAAAGCCCTCTAAGGATACCAGTTTAGCCCTTGTTTTTGAAAATAATCTTGTTTCAATTGGTGTTTTGTCGGATAATAAAATCATACCAAAAAAGGTCTTTAAATAGAGGTATTTATGGGAATTTTTATAAGAACACTTGCGGTCACTCTGCTTTTTTGTATCGGCTATTATGCCTGGACATACTTTGCTAAAGAGGGTTATAGCCCTGAATTAAACATCACAAACGAGGCTAAAAACTTTGTAACCCAGGACAAGCCAAAGGAAGAAGACCCAAAAGCCACGGAAAACACAATGCAAGACGTGCGTATTGCCCTTTTGAATAACGAGGGCACTGTAAAATTTGTCCAAAGAAAGGCAAAACATAAAACCCTCTATACTGCCCTTGGGCTTTTAATGAAGGGCCCAACTGAGGAAGAAAAGGCTCATGGCATTTTCACTGAAATCCCCTCAAATGCCCGCCTAATCTCTGTTAAGAGAAATGAGGCCGAAAATTCTATAATAATAAATTTAACAAAAGAATTTGGCGAAGGCGGCGGCACGCAGTCAATTCAGGCCCGTCTGGAACAAATTGTGCGCACAACAAATCTTTACGCCGGGAACATGCCTGTATATCTTTATCTTGACGGCACAAAAGCTCAATACCTTGGCGGCGAGGGCATTTACATCGAACAGCCCATAAACCGCAAGCAATAATATGTGTCAAACAAATTGCCCCGAAACCCTCACCCGAAAATACTCAATTAAAAGCCATGCCGAGGTTAAAACAGTGCTTATTTGTCAGTTTTAATCCGTCCTAAGTAGTTGTAAAATGTTGCTTAGGATAGTGTCGTGCCTCTCCTGCACACGTATTTACTAAGAAAACGACAGGAAGGAGGCAAATCTGTGAGAGCGGGAATAATTTATTTATTGCTTTTCTTGATAGAAGAATGCAAAAATAAATGCCCAACACTAGAGATGTTGGACATTTTCCTTAAATCGTAGGACACTAAGCGAAACCTCAAGGGAATTACCCTCCTTTGGGGTTTCCTCCTACATTCTTATTATTTACCCTTTTCCCCCCATTGTCAAGTGCTTATACCTCACCATGCCTTTTTGTGCTCGGCGCATAACCCCAAAACTCATAGCCTTAAAAACCCACCACAAAAAATACTCCCCACCCGGGTAATGGCCAAATGTGCCTCCTCCTTTTATAGTATTTATATCAGCAATGTGTGTAATTAAAACAAAAGGAGGTAAAAGCTTTTTATAGCAGCAAGATACCTGATGGCATTATATATGTGTGGCATTGCGCTGCATGTGGATGACGGTCTGATTAATGAGCAGCTGTCACCCTGAATTTATTTCAGGGTCTGTTGATGAAGCTCGGAAATTTGCAAGATACTGAAACAAGTTCAGTATGACAAAGTCGGCTCCGGTTCGCAAAATGCGTAATGTGTAAACATTGTAAATAAAATGCCCAAAAGCCAAAAACGGAAATTTTTCATTATATCTTGCCTTATGTATTTTAAAAGCAATTGAACAAAACAAAGCCCTTAAAAGTGTTGCGCGGTTTGAATTTTAGCCTTAAAGATAAGAAATAAATTGCAAAAAATGTATTTTTTGTCCCCGTTAAAATTTAACCTTTAAAACAACAAACTCTTTTGAATCCTTATGTATGCGGGTAAAACTGTATATTTTGGCACCCTTGTTTATTTTTGCCTAAAAAAAGAGTCTTTTTTTACAAAGTTTCCCCTTAAAAAAGAGCATGAATAGTACAACCGTCACCCTGAATTTATTTCAGGGTCTAAAGCAGGGACTACAAAAGATCCTGAAACAAGTTCAGGATGACAAAGTCGGCTCCTGTATAATTTGGCCCAACTCGAAAAAAACTTCCATGCCAAAAAAGGAATATGAAACTTTGTAATTGTCGTGTGTAAATTTTTATGTTTGCCCTTTCACCCTTTTTAAAAAATTTAAAAATTTGCCGAAATCGAAACAAATAAAAAGGCTTTGTGCCAAGAATAAACATATTAAGTTTTCTTAACATTTCTATAAAGTATACAAACTTGAAATGTGAATGAAATATGTTATATTAGTGGTAACGTTGTTTATAGTTGTTTTATCGAAAATAAAGGTTACAAGGTAATTTAAATGAACGAAATTGTTTTTTTGTGCGTTATCGCACTTTCTGCAATGTTCTGTTGCGGAAGTTTGGCTTTTAAAAAGCCTGAAAAAGCCTTGCAATGCAAGGAAAGGGGCAAAACTCCCTTAGAAAGGTTAAAAGCAATCAAGGCCTTCTCGTTGGTCGAAATGTTGATGGCTTTGTTGGTTGCGTCTTTGCTGCTGGCTGCTTTGGCACCGGTTATGACAAAGAAATTAAGTGAGCCCACGATAAATATCGGGGACGTTTCAAAGAAGAATAATGCTGAAGGCACATGTACCTTTGAAGAGCTCATGGGGCAAAATGGGCAAAGTTGTTCTGTTCCCCCGTGGGCAAAAGTTGTTGGTGTAATTGTGGCTTCTGCAGGCGGCGGTGGCGGAGCTGGCGTTATTGGTGATTACAGCGCTACTACTGCTGATATTCCAAGCAACGGGATTTTAAAGCTTGATGGCACAATGCGCAATGTAATTATTGAGCTGACTGGCGCCGGTGGTGGCGGTGGTGGCGGTAATTATTCGTCCTCTGGTGTTGGCGAGCCGACAAGCCAAAGCGATTGCGGTGATTGGGGCGTTTTTGTTTCTGCGTCGCAAAATGGTGGCAAGGCGGTTTGCGTTTCAAGGTATAATCCGTCAAACACTGGTGATGGCAAGGCTACGCCTAAATCTAATATTTCTGGTGTAACGAATGTGAATGTTGGGTCAAGCTGTTCAGGCGGAAATTGCTGCTGGAACGGTGCAACATCAACGACTTGCCAAAGCTCCGGAAACGGGTTTACGTATTCGGGGTGTAACAGGACTGTGTGCCAGTGGAATGCGGCAAATACGATTTGTGCGAACTGGAAGCCGACAGGTTCTGTTGCGGGAAGATTGCCCACCCAGGCGGAATTGGCGGCTTGGGCACCACATATTAAGTATGTTTCAAGCACAAAATCAGGGGTGTTGAACCAGCCTAATGGTACTTTTCCAGGTTTGCAGCTCTGTGACAGAGAGTCAGGTTACGGCGCCATACAGTGCAAGTACACGACAAGCGGCTGCCCGGGCTCCTACAGTAGCAACTGCTACCCGTACTGGGTGTGGTCAGGCACGGCCAATGGCAGCAATTATAAAGAGCACGAGCTTGTCAATGGTAACTTTAACGGCCCTTACAATTACGCTGTCA
>CAJULR010000007.1 GCA_910587375.1 Candidatus Gastranaerophilales bacterium
CCGGACCTATTTCGTCTACCCCGGGACCAATTTCTTCAACTCCAGGGCCAATATCTTCCACCCCTGGTCCGATTTCATCAACACCAGGCCCAATCTCATCAACTCCCGGACCTATTTCGTCTACCCCGGGTCCGATCTCATCTACGCCTGGTCCGATATCTTCCACACCTGGACCTATTTCATCAACTCCTGGTCCAATCTCATCTACGCCGGGGCCAGTATCTTCAACTCCAGGACCCGTGTCATCAACCCCTGGGCCTGTAAGCTCAACACCCGGTCCAGTATCATCAACTCCAGGACCCGTGTCATCAACTCCTGGGCCTGTGTCATCTGCCCCTGGACCAGTAAGCTCAACACCACCGAGCTATACGCCATCATTTAACCCAGATACACCAATACCTGAACCAGGTGATTCAAAAACACCGACGAGCTCAACACCAGGTACAACAAGCTCAACCCCTGGGCCTACAAGCTCAACTCCTGGGTCAACAACTTCAAGTTGCTTACCGCCTCCACCGCCAAGCAACTCTGCAACTGCTACAAAACCAAATACAGTAACAGGAAGTAAAACCGTTACATCAAGCAGCACGGTGACAACCCCAAGTGTTTCAAGCACTCCAAGTAGCACACAAAGTGTAACTTCTTCTAGGACTTCAAGTACACCGAGCAGCTCATCAAGTAAAACTCCAACTACTTCCTCTACGAGCGGTTCACCCGGTATAACTTCAATCGGTCAGGCTGATTCCAAAACTCCTGCTCCGTCAAGTACTTCTTCAAGTACTCCATCCAGCGGTGGCACAACGTCAGTAACCCCATCGAGTGGGGGTACAACATCGGTAACTCCATCGAGCGGAGGTGTTACAGGAAGCACAGCGCCCGTTGAGAACAAAGTAAACGACAAGACTTCTGATGTTACTCAAAGTTCAACCAAAGTAGAACAAAGAGGCGACAAACAGCAAGCCGTTAAACAGGCCGAACCTCAACAAAAACAACAGGTTGTTCAACAACCACAAGCTGTTCAAGAGTCTGAACCTCAACAGGTTGAACAAGCAGCGGCTCCTGCGCCCTCAAACCCGGTAGAATCTGTTGCAAATGTAGTTTCCGATGAAACTTCAAAAAAGATAGAAGAATCATCTAAAGTTGAAGTTAGGGGACAACAAGATAGCGCACCCAAGGTTGAATTTGACCCGGATGGCGATATAGTTATCGAAGAATAATTAATTCGCATAATATAAAACAAAACAGAGCACTTAATTAAACGGTGCTCTGTTTTTTGCATTTAAAAAGATATAAAAAGCGTTTTTAGTATTCAATGGTACGTTTTTGCGCAACATATACTAAGAATTAAAATTAATCGAGTGCGGCTTCAATTGTGCCGCCGCCAAGGACAACATCATCTTGATAAAAAACAACGGCCTGCCCCGGGGTTATGGCGTTTTGAGGCTCACTGAATTCAACTTTTGCAATTGTTTCACCCGCTGTCGTGGTTTCCAATTTAATTTCACATTCTGCCTTTTGGCCTGCGGAGCGAATTTTGGCCGTTGCGCTTAAAGAAGCCGGCGGTGGAAATTCTCCCCCAGGCGAGTCAAAATATGTCCAGGAAATGTCCTTTGCAATTAATTTTTTAGAGAATGTATATTCTTTTTCTGCAACAGTGACAATGTTTTTAGCTGGGTCAAGCGCCGTAACGTACAAGGGGCTTGGGTGTGCAATTTTTAAGCCCTTTCTTTGGCCAATTGTATAGTTAAATATACCCTTGTGAGCGCCTAAAACCTTGCCATTCACATGAATAATTTCGCCGGGGGCTTCCTTTGCCTCAATAATTTCTGCATAATCTCCTTTGTAAAAATCCTGGCTGTCGGTTTTGTCGTGTACAATTAGGCCGCTTTCCTTTGCAAACGTCCGAACATCTTCTTTTTCAAAACTGCCAAGCGGGAAAAGTATGTTTTGGAGCTTGTCTTGGGTTAATTTGTATAAAAAATATGTTTGGTCTTTTTTTTGGTTAATTCCTTGTTTTAGAAGAAATTTGCCGATTTTTTCATCATATTCAATTCTTGCATAATGACCGGTTGCAAATTTATCAAATTTTATGCCCATCTCCCTTGCAAGGCTTGGAAAAACTCCAAATTTAATTCTTGGATTACAGAGCACACAAGGGTTTGGCGTTCTTCCGTTTTTGTATTCGTTTTTAAATTCACTAAAAACCAGTTCATTAAATGCTTTTGCACAATCAATCAAATGAAATTCAATTCCAATTTTATCGCAAATTGCCCTGGCGTCTTTGATTTCTTTTTCTTTATCTGCCCCATAGCAAGAGTTTGCAATGGTTTTAACCTCGCCATTGTATACTTTCATCATAGCGCCGATGACATTATAGCCTTTTTGTTTTAACTTTAGAGCGCACACGGCAGAATCTACGCCGCCAGAAACCCCGACAAGCACGGTTGTGTTTTCAATATTTTTTGGGCCTTTTGCCTGGGCGGGCACTTGAATTTCCAAATTTTCCATAACAGAGATTTTAGCACAAAATTTGACAAATAATGTCATTAAAATTTGACACGGGGGCCAAAAAGGGTTTAAAATCAAGGAATGTTACCTGAAATTGATGAAGAAAATTTTAATAAAGTCGTGGGTGAAATCCTGACGGACATTTCCGCCTGGCGTAAAGGGATGATTCATTATGTTAAGGATGAAAATCCGGAGTTAAATTCTGCAATAATTGAACTTGCAAATAAAACAGATTTAGACCCTAAGGCCGTTGCCACTGGCGCTTATATGGCATATCTTTTAATTGAAAACGCCGCAAAAAAGCAAGATGAACTTTTAAATTTTGAAGAATAGAAATTTTTCCCGGGGTTATATCCTTGTTATAGCTCTGTTTTTAAGTAAAATTAAGTTAAATGTTACATTTTATGAATTAGACTGAAAAGTCTTTTTATTTTGGTGTAGAATGTATTTATGAGTACTGAAACAGAAAATTTAAACATCCAAGCTGCAAAAGACGATATGCCTTTTATTGCAAAGATTTTGGAAAATATTAGAGAAGTTATCGCATACGACAAACAGCAAAAACAGCCGCTTATTTTAAGAATAAACGAGGCTTTTATATTTAAAATTGCAAGAAAGGCGATTTTAGAGAAAAATTCTACGTTTTTGATGTCTATTGCAGGCGAATCTGCTTCAGGGAAGACAACTCTTGTAAAAAACACTGCAAAAGCTTGTATTAAGACAGATACAGACAATACATACACGGTTATTTGTTGTGATGATTATTATAAAGACGCTTCTAAGGAATTAAAAGACGCAGGAAGCTATGAAGAGCTTTTTAAAACGGGCTTTAGCTTTGATACGCCGGACGCTATTGACCTTGCGCTTATGAAAGAGCATTTAATTAAGCTCAAAGAAGGCGAAACGGTTTATTCTCCTTTTTACGATTTTGTAACTTGCGAGAGCAAAAAAGACAGCGTGATTAAAAAACCTGCAAAGATAATTCTTAACGAAGGCTTGTATGTTTTAAACGAATGCATGCGCGACATCGTGGATGTTAAAATTTACGTTTACACACCTTTTGAAATCATTAAAGAACGTTGGTATGCGCGCGCTGTGACCCGTGGTAAAATCGGCAAAGCTGCTGATATGCAATTCCATGACGTTAACCAAACGGCATTTAGATATATTCGCCCGACAATGGAAATTGCGGATATTGTAATTAACGGTCTTACGACACAGCAATACATTGAAGAAATTGCATTAATGTTTATTGACGCGATTGTTAAGGTTTTAAGAACGCGCTAAATTAGGCTTTTGAATTGCTGCTTTGCTATTTTTGGCGCACTCTAGCTGTTTTTGACATACTTAATGCGTGTTTTTTACAGATATTTTTGAGTATTTTTAGATTGTTTTTGGTGTAGATTTTATCAATACATATCTAATCGGTATATTTTTGGCCACGTATGCTCTTAAAATAATAAAAAAGAAAAAATACTTGACAGAAAGCCTTGCTCTTAATAAGATAATATAGTTCCCATTGGGGCGTCGCCAAGTGGTAAGGCACCTGGTTTTGGTCCAGGCATCTCGGAGGTTCGAATCCTTCCGCCCCAGCCAATTTAAAAGACGGTTATAAGCCGTCTTTTTTGCATTATAATGGGCTTATGGATATCGAAAACAACATCTTTAAAAAGCATACGGCAGATTTTAAAAAGCTTGAAAACTATGGTTTTAAAAGGCTTAAAGAGGGATTTGAGCTCGATAAAACCTTTAAAGACGGGCTTTTTAGGGCTTCTATTTTGGTTAATTTTGATGGCAAGGTTTCAGGCAAAGTGTTTGACCTTGAAAGCAACGATGAATTCTTGCCATTAAGAGTGGAACACAATGTAGGCGCATTTATAGGCGAAATCCGCACTGAATATGAAAAAATCCTAACAGATATCAGGGAAAACTGCTTTACAAAGGAATATTTTGTCCTTCCGCAATCAAACAGAATTGTAAATCTGCTTATTGAAAAATATGGCGATATGCCGGAGTTTTTGTGGGAAAAGTTCACAGGAACAGGGGTTTTTAGAAACTCTAAAACCAAGAAATGGTATCTTGCAATTTTGAATGTGGACAGGTCTAAAATTGAACCTAAACAGAAGGGATTAGTTGAGGTTGCAGACATAAAGCTTGCGCCCGAAAGCATTCAAAAACTCTTGAAACAGAAGGGTTTTTACCCAGGATATCACATGAATAAAAAATATTGGCTTACAATTGTTTTGGATGACACCGTGTCTGATGAGAAAATCATGGAGCTTATTGAAGAAAGTTATGGTTATTCCCAAAAATAGCCTTTTTAGTGTGAATTTTGGGCTTTTATCCTTATAGATTATTTGCTTGAAATTTTGTCATTTAACGCAATGTCTTTTTTAAGTTCGTCAATAAATTCTTGTCTGTAAAGATATCCTAAATGGCCGCCATTGCTGATTAAAACAGTGTTTTTTCCTGTATATTCTTTTAATTTTCTAAGCTGGCCTTTGTTTGCAAAATAATCGTCGATTGTGTGGTAAATTTTGTAGTTTGAATTGTTTTTTAAATAGCTTGAAATCGAATGCAGGCTTGCTTCATAGGCAAGATTATCTATAGTTTTGTTTTCATCTTTTATTAAATATTTTTGAGCATAATCTCTAAAACTCATATTGTTGATATCGTTATATAAGGCGGCTTTATCTGTATTTTTATCATTTTCTATGGTGAAAATTAAATCAGAAAGTTTTTGCCTCAAAATAAAGCCTGTGATAAGTTTTCCTTCATAATCAGAAAAGGGAAGTGTTTCAAGTTTAAAATTCGGCTCATCTTTTTGGTTAAAGAGATTTAGAATTTTTGCCGCAGTTACAGCAGTTTTATGCTTTAAATTTGACGGATTTTTGTTCCATTCGTCATTATTTTTGTCTAATTCTTTTAGGGCAAACATAAGCTCTACAGGCGGGTTTATGGAAATAAAATTATCTATACCGAGTGTGTTTTCCCTGGACTCTTTTTCTGCCACAAAAAGGGTTGTAACAGCGCCAAAAGAAGTTCCAAGAAGCACTTTGTTTCTAAACTTTGTTTCATATTTAGATTCAAGTTTTTCTATAATTTTTCCTGTAGCAATTTTCAATTGTTCAGCGTCGCGGCTTGGAAGACCGGGCCTGTAATCTTTTGGCATGCTTTTTATAAATTCCCAGTGGAAATGACTGCCCTGGATGATGACAGAGTATCCAGCATCATAGAAAAGCTTTGCCAAAACAACGGAATGGTGCGACATTATTCCTTCGCCGATAGACGGGTATAAAATGGCCACAGGGGCGGATTTATCCCTTTGCATAATGTATCTGTATTTATATTTTTCGCGCTCAGGCGTAAGTTCGATTGATGAAGTTCTGATTCTTTTTGCAAAACTTCTGTTCCAAATTGAAAGTTCGCTCCAAATTGATTCATCAATCCCTGGAAGGTCAAAAAGTGCTGTTCTCATTGAGTCTACGACTGGCGATTGTGGATTGAAATTTTCTAAAATTATATCAGGTTTTAATTCTTCTAAGGTGCTTTGAATAGCCTCTTTTAGGGTGTTATCAGCATATGCGCCACCCTTTAAAACTTCGTTTGTTGCAATTTTATCAGTATCATTTTCGTTTTTATTCTCTGCCTCCGGCTCTCCGCTTACTTTTACAAGCTCTTCTTCCTTGTGTTCTGCAAGCTTTTCTGTGTTTTTTTCAGGGTTAATCAAATTTCCTTCTGCATTTTCGCTTGGAATTTCAAGAACTTCACCTTCACCCACAAGGCTTGCGCTACCCTCTGCGGAGGCCGTAAGCTCTGCGCCGCTGTCTACGGTCACTTCTTCAATTATTTTTGATTCTTCATCTAAAACATCTTTCCTGTCAAGATTTGAGTTTTTGATGTAATTTTCCATGCCGTAAAGCTTTCTTGTAATGTCATATGGATCCGCGTATGTTCGCTCCATATAGATACTTAGGGGCTGCATAAAGGAAGTTCTGTTGATAAACAAGCCCATTTTAACAAGGGCTGCAACCGGGCTTGCAACGTAAGTTGTAGGGTCCAGGCCAGTTTCAATAAGCCTGCCTGCAAGGGCGCGGGGGGTTGTAGCGTTAATCACGGGCAAAACAAGGAACGGGCCTCTTTTTATTTTGCATTTTGAAAGCCCTTGTTCTATGTCTTCTTCCTGAGGTTCAAGCTTAAAAAATCTTTTAGCGGGGTCATACATTCCGCCAAGACCTATTGTGGAATTAGCCAGAAATCTTAATGTTTCTGTTTTTGCAGCTTTTAAGTCTTTCTGCAAAAGCGTGCTTACAAGCCTTTTTGGATATTCAATGTTTTTATAAGCGCTTTGAATTCTGTCCATGCCATATTTTGGCATAATTGAGGCCCAAACAACATGAATTGGGCGGAGTGCATATTTGTTTAATTTTGCATTAAAATTAAACATTTTACGATTAAATTTTTCAAAACGGTCATTTCCTATATATTCCTTGCAGTAATCGGGGTATTTGCACCCTTCAGAGGCGGCTTCTGCGGAAAATGCAGGAAGAAGAATGAAATTAAAATTTATGACAAAAAACGCCAAAAGGGCGACAGTGAATTTGTTTTTATATTTATTTTGAAGCATGGGGTTTCCTTAACCTAAAAATGTGGCTTTGACGCTATTAATTTATGTTTTGATAGCAAGTTTTTCATTGCACAACAGGTTAAGAAAACCGGGCATTAAAAAATTAAAAAGAAAATAAAAATTTGTCGAAGAAGGGAGTCGAACCCTCAAGGTGTGAACCACATGAACCTGAATCATGCGCGTCTACCAATTTCGCCACTTCGACAAATTCTATTGATTTTTTATTAAGTGTTAATTTTGTCTGCGCGTCTACCCCTCTCACAAAACGTGATATTTAGTCACCTTTTGCTTGGCAGAGTGCCACTTCGACAAATGTTTACTTGAAAATTGTACCACATTTTAAGTGAAATTTTAAATTTTGATTTTTACAATAACTTTTTTCACTTTTTTTGTATTATCACCCACGTTTAAACACGGTTTGTGGGCGTCTTTTGGAGCAAAGAATGTAAAATATCCTTCAGACACCAAAACATTCGATGACGGGCATTCTCCAAAGGCTACATCTTTTTTGTCATCATACTCTTTTGTGACATTTAAATTTTCAAGGTCCCCAAAACCCATAATTTCAGCACCGGAAATTACATATTGAATATCATAATATTTCCTGTGCACCTCAAATTCAGCGTCTTTAGGGTCTTTTGTTTCATATTCCTGTAAATTTGCAAAAATATCATCGTTTAATTCATATTTTCCAGGTTTTAAAGCTTTCCAGTCTGTAGTTTTTATAAAATGAAAAGCGTCTTGTATCTTTTTTGAGAGCGGATAATACAACTGTGCATTTTCTAAATTATCAAAAATCATATTTTCCTCCAAAGTAGTTAACATTTAAACTTTTAAAAAGGCGCCACCTTATTTGTTTTAATAGGGGCGCCTTTAAATTTTAATTATATTTTGAAACTATTTTTCATCATTCCAAGAATACATTTTTCTTAACTCTTTACCAACTTTTTCAAGTTCATGTTCTGCCTTTAGGCGTCTTGTAGCTGTGAAATGAGCACGGCCATTTTTGTTTTCTGCAATCCATTTGCTTGCAAAAGTACCGTCTTGAATTTCAGATAAGATTTTCTTCATTTCTTTCTTGGTTTCTTCTGTTACAAGACGTTTACCTGTTTCATAATCACCAAATTCAGCAGTGTCTGAAATTGAATAGCGCATTTTTGAAAATCCGCCCTGATAAATCAAATCAACAATTAATTTCATTTCGTGGATACATTCAAAATAAGCATTTTCCGGTGAATATCCAGCTTCAACAAGAGTTTCAAAGCCTGCCTGCATTAAGGCTGTAACGCCGCCACAAAGAACAGCTTGTTCGCCAAAAAGGTCTGTTTCTGTTTCAACTCTGAAAGTTGTTTCGATAACTCCTGCTCTTGCACCACCTATCCCTGCGGCGTAAGCAAGGCCTGTTTGAAGGGCTTTGCCTGAAGCGTCTTGGTGAATTGCAACTAAGCAAGGAACGCCTTTACCTTCAACATATTCGCTTCTAACAGTGTGTCCAGGGCCTTTTGGAGCTATCATAATAACATCAACGTCAGCCGGAGGAACAATTTGCGCAAAGTGAATGTTAAAACCGTGAGCAAAGGCAAGTGTTTTGCCTGCAGTCAAATTCGGAGCAATTTCGTTTTTATAAATATCGGCCTGTTTTTCATCAGGCAATAAAATCATAATTAAATCAGCCATTTTTGAAGCTTCAGCAACAGTTGCAACCTTAAGACCGGCGTCTTCTGCTTTTTTCCAAGATTTTGAACCGTTATAAAGGCCAACTACAACATTTACACCGCTTTCATGTAAGTTAAGTGCGTGTGCATGACCTTGGCTGCCATAGCCGATAATAGCAACGGTTTTGCCTTTTAATAAATCTAAATTACAATCTTCGGCATAATAAATTTTTGTCATTTTTCCCCTCCAAAAATTTCTCGTCTGTCCCTTAAGTTTAATCCTATCAAACAAAAAGGTCAAGTTTTCTGTTTTTAAAGCTGCATGCCAATTTTTTGATATAATATTTTTTATAAAGTTTAAAGAGGAAATTATGACAAAAATTGAGGACTTTAGGGTATTATTTAACACAATAACCTTATACAGCGGCGTTTTAGATGATTTATTAATAGAAAATTTCAGATATATCTTGGAATTAGCCACAAAAGAAGAGGATATTGACGAAACGGTCGCTGCTTGGTCTGATATGGTAAATTGCCTGTATACAGAAGAATATCAAGGAGATTGGGCAAAATATATTAAAGATTTAATTCTTTTTGACAACAATTATTTTACGCTTGAATGTGCAAAAGGCAGATACGACAGCCTTAATTCAAACATTAAAGCCGCAGCTTCCAGTGATATTAATATTCTGACGGAACTTTCGCAAATTCAATGCAGCGATTTTAAGGATTTACTGTATTTTAAATACCCATATGACAAGGATATTATTGATTCTCTGGCCTCTTTTGATACTTGTGCTGAAATGCTATCTGAATATGAGATAATAAATTACCATAAATCAAACGGACTTGGGCTTTTTGCAAGATATAGAGCCTTTAAATTCAATTCAGACAATGAAATCGAGCCTGTTTATAACCCGGACCAGATTCTCTTTAAAGATTTAAAACAGTATGAAAGAGAGCAAAATATCGTTATTGAGAACACTTTAGCCTTTTTAAAAGGAAAACCTGCAAATAATGTCTTGCTTTACGGCGACAGAGGAACGGGCAAATCCAGCACGGTTAAGGCAATTTTAAACGAATACCATAAAGACGGATTGCGTGTCATTCAAGTATATAAAGAAAATTTGACTCATTTGGATATTTTAATGAGAAAAATTGCAAATATTCCTCTTAAATTTATTATTTTTATTGACGATTTGAGTTTTAATGAAAATGATGACAATTTTGGGGCACTTAAAGCGGTTTTAGAGGGCTCTCTTGCAAAACAGCCTGACAATATGCTGATTTATGCCACAACAAACCGCAGGCACCTTGTGAAAGAAAGTTTTAAAGCGCGCGAGGGAGATGAAATTCATCTTGCAGACACAATTGATGAAACCGTTTCGCTTTCTGACAGATTTGGAATAACTGTAACGTATACTCTTCCAAACAAGGATAAATTTTTAGAAATTGTAAAAGCCATCAAAAACGACAGAGGGCTTGAAATTTCAGAAGATGAGCTTATTTTGGGGGCAGAAAGATTTGCGCTTTCAAAAGGAAACAGAAGCCCAAGGCTTGCAAAACAGTATGTTGACTATATACAATCAAGGCTTGAACTAAATTTGAGCCTTGAATAAAAAATATCCATTGCAAGCTTTGATTTTATTCTTGTTTTTGGTAAAATTGTTCTATTGAAAAGATTATTTAGGAGTTTATAAATTATGAGTCCCGAAATGCTTGCCGCGCTAGAAGAAGGTTTAACCGTATTAGCAATTGGCTTTTCATCAGTTTTTGTGTTCTTGGTAATTTTGATTGCAGCCATGAATATTCAGGCTGTTGTAATCAGATATTTAAACAAAGTTTTTCCGGTTACTGTGCCTGAAACTGCTTCACCAAAGGCTATTAAAGCTTCTGACGACGCTGAAATTGCAATTGCAATCGCATGTGCAACTTTAAAACAGAACCACGGCTAATATTAGCATTTTTCAAGTTTTGTTTTAATTTCTTGAATTACGGGGGTCCAATCCCCCTCTTTTTGTTGCTTAAAAATTTCAACGCTGTCATACCAAAGACATTCTTTTTCAAGCTCAAACCAGCGCCAATCCGCAGAATACGGCAACATTAAATACGTCTTTTTGCCTAGGGCGCCTGCAAGGTGCGCAACAGAAGAATCAACAGAAATCACAATGTCCATTTTGTCAATAATTGCAGCCGTATCTGAAAAATTCTCTATTTTATCCGATAAATCAATTATATTATGCCCCAAGAAAACGTCTTTAAAAGTATTTTCAGGCTGAAGCGAATAGAAATTAACATTTTTATTTTCAAAAAGTGGAAGCAACGCTTCAAAAGGAACTTTTCTGTTTCTTAAAGTTCTTTTATCAGTTGTATTTCCTGCAAAAAATATGCCAACGTTTTTCTTTTCGCTTTTTTCAAACTCATTTTGCCATTTTTCAGTATACTCAGGCGGCGTTAAAAGATATTTATCAACCGAAGGAATGTGGTCAAAATCTAAGTTATAGATAAGCGGAAGTTCCATTAAGATTGTACCCGCATTGTAGGCAATGCCATTGCATGTGCCCATCTTTAAGACCGTAAAATTCGGGAAATTATATTTATAAAGCTCAAGAAGGGCTTCAGGAACGATTAAAACAACCTCCTTAAAAGAGGAAGTGTCCACAAAATCAAGATATCTTGTAAACATTATAATGTCGCCATAGCCTTCTGTGGTACAGATTACAAGGGTTGCGTTTTTATCTGAACCGCCATTCCACCAAAGCTCCATATCTTCTCTATATTTGGTTCTGATGTAGTCCATATAAGTGGAATAGCCGCTAAAATCTTTTTGAACAAGCTGGAGCAGCCCAAGAGCATGGTTAAACTTTTTAAAATCCGTTGCTTTAAATTTTTTAGTTTCCAGAAGAGCTTCAAGCGCCTCTTTATATCTTCTTTCCCGTCTTAAAACTATGGATAAGTTATAATAAGGGTCAAGGTTTGGTTTAAGCTCGATTGCTTTTCTGTAGGCAGCTTCTGCGTTTTTAAAATAGCTTGAATATTCATAGGCAAGGCCCAGGTTATTGTATGCAATAAAATCGTTTGAACAAAGTTCTATTGCCTTTTTAAAATATTCAATTGCAATATCAAACCTTTCAAAATCAAATGCTAAATCGCCAATTTCTCTGATTCTATAAATATTGTTTTCAGAGAATTTCAAGGATTCTATTGCATATTTTAAACATTCTTCTTTTAAATTTAGTTTTTTAGCACAAATAATAATCGCGTCGTACAACGCCATGTTTTCAGCCTCATTTATAACATTTTTCAGATGCTTGAAGGCGTTTTCAAAATCTTCAAGTTTATAAAAACAAAGTGCAAGATCTGTTTCAATAGGAACAGACTTTTCAAGCCCAAAGGCGATTTTTAGGGTATCAAGGGCATTTTCCAGGTTTCCTTGTTGCATATACATTGCCCCCAAAAGGTGCTGCGCTTTTGCTTCTTTTGGGTTTCTTGCAAGGTAAATTTTATAATATTCTTCTGCTTGTTTATAATCACATTTTTTGTGAAATTCTATCGCTTTTTTAATAATTTCCATAAAACAATTCTAAAGGTTTAAGGCCTATATGTAAAATTGTAAAGAATTAAGACAAAAAATAAACAAATTTAGAGAAGAAGAAGGCATAAAAAATTTGCGCTAGCCGCGATTCGAACGCGGGACCTATCCCTTAAAAGGGGAGTGCTCTACCTGCTGAGCTACTAGCGCAAAACCTATTAATTATATATTACCTTGTAAATAGCTATAATGCTTATGTAATCTGCATTTCGCTTTTAACAATATATACAATATCAAGAACATAATTTGACGTCAACATATTTTTTTAAAATTATTCCAAAGGGTAATTTATTTTTAATGAATTTTAAAATAGCCTTGAAATATGCTAAATAAAAGGTTTTTTGTAACAATTATTTTCCTAATTTTACTGCAAGCGCCAATTTTTGCTTCAAATTTGTGTTCATGCGAATGCAATTTTAACGATTTTTTTAAATGCAATTATACAGAACTTATAGAATATTTGCGACCAAACGACGAAACTAAACGCATTTTTGACATGCTCTACACGGCATACTCTATAAAATTTGAAGGTTTAGATTTTGAGTATAAAGCAAGATGTGAGGAACTTTTGAAAGACAAAAATTCTGATGAAATTACCACACATTGTATAAATGAACAGAAAAAATACATAAAAGGGCTTGCAGAAATTGCACAAGAAGAGTATGACAATTTTTTGGATGATTTAAGTTTTGAAATTTGTGGCTGCGAAAACGCCGAAAACAAAGCGATAAAAAAGCATAAAAAACGTTACAGAAAAGCTTTAAGAAAACAAATTGCAAGAAATTGCAGATAATATTATGACTTATCATGTTGTCTAAAATATAAAATGCGCCTCAGCCAAAGCCAAAGCGCATTTTATTTATTGCATTTTGCTTATTTAAAATTTGAGATAAGCTCTTTTATTTTTGCCTCTGCAAGCTTTATTTCTTCAATTCTTGCTTTTGTTGACTCTACAACATCTTTTGGCGCAGAAGAAACAAATTTTGGATTATTTATACGCCCTTCCAAGGATTTTAATTCAGCCTCAAATTTTTGAAGCTTCTTGTTCTGCCTTGAAATCTCCTCTTCAACGTCAATTACACCCTTCAGGGGTACAATAATTTTGGCGTCGCCCACAACAACGCTTGCAGATTGCTTATCGGCACTTGAAGCAGATGTAAATTCAACATTATCAACCTTTGCAAGGCGTTTTAAATATGGAACAACATCTTTGAAAAGCTTTTCGCCGCCATCAATTTGAATATTTATTTTGGCACCCGGAATGATATTAAATTCGCTTCTTATATTTCTTAAAGAGCGAACAGCCTCAAAAAGTGCTTCCATCTGGTTTTTAGCGTCTTCAAATTTAAACTCTTCGCTATATTCCGGGAATTTAGAAAGCATAATGGCTTTTTCATCCTTGTTTTGCGGCATAAGCTGCCAAATTTTTTCTGTTATATGTGGCATAACAGGGTGTAAAAGCCTTAATGTCATATCCAAGACATACACAAGAACCGCTTCGTTTTTCTCAATCTTAGAAAGTTCTACATACCAATCACAGTAAGAATTCCAGAAGAAATCGTACAAAATTGAGGCAACTTCGCCAATTCTGTAGTTTTGGATATTTTCATTCACAAGTTTTACGGTTTCGTTCAACTCGTTTAAAATCCACTTATCAGCGGCCGTAAACTTTGAAGGGTCAAGGTTTAGCTCATCTTTGCTCTTTGTTAAATTCATTAAGACAAAGCGGGAAGCGTTCCAAATTTTGTTTGCAAAATTTCTTCCGTATTCAAACCTTTCATCAGAAAGTTTAATATCCTGGCCCCCATATGTACAAAGGCTGGATAAGGTAAATCTTAAGGCGTCGCAGCCATATTTTTCAATAATTTCAACAGGGTCGATTGTGTTTCCTCTTGATTTTGACATCTTTTGGCCGTTTTCATCTCTTATAAGACCATGGATATAAACCGTTGAGAATGGTGCTTTTCCTGTAAATTCAAGCCCCATGGTAATCATTCTTGCAACCCAGAAGAAAATAATGTCAAAACCGGTTACAAGAGTGGTTGTCGGATAAAATTTCTTAAAATCTGCACTGTCTGTATCG
This sequence comes from Candidatus Gastranaerophilales bacterium, assembly GCA_910587375.1. Classification (GTDB taxonomy): domain Bacteria; phylum Cyanobacteriota; class Vampirovibrionia; order Gastranaerophilales; family Gastranaerophilaceae; genus MGBC122484. The sequence continues at coordinate 14,466 of CAJULR010000007.1, forward strand.
GGCCAGCCCATAGTTGAAAATGGCCAAAGCCCGCTTGAAAACCAAGTATCAAGCACATCTTTATCCTGAACATAGTTTTCAGGGTCAGGATTTTCGATACTCACAACCATTTCACCTGTTTTTTTATGGTAATAAGCAGGAATTTGGTGCCCCCACCATAATTGCCTTGAAATGCACCAATCACGGATATTTTCCATCCACATCAAATAATTCTTTTCCCATCTTTTTGGAACAAATTCAATGGTACCATTTTTAACAGCTTCAATTGCAGGCTTTGCAAGAGGCTCCATCTTTACAAACCATTGTTCGGATAAAAGCGGTTCAATTGTTGTGTTACACCTTTGGCATTTACCCACATTGTGTTCATGTGGCGTAATCTTAACCAAAGCTTGTTGCTCTTGAAGCATTTCAACAGTACGTTTTCTTGCTTCGTATCTGTCTTTTCCGTGAAGTTCAGGGTGAACTTCGCCACAAGCAATCATTCTGCCTTCTTCGTTAATTACTCTTATTGAAGGCAATTTATGACGTCTGCCAACTTCAAAGTCGTTAGGGTCATGCGCTGGTGTAATTTTGAGAGCGCCCGTGCCAAAGCCTTTATCAACATATTCATCTGCAATAATTGGAATTTCGCGCCCCGTTAAAGGAATTATACATTTTTTACCAATTAAATCCTTATATTTATAATCATTCGGGTTAACCGCAACCGCAACATCCCCAAACATTGTTTCCGGACGGGTTGTAGCAATTACTATAGCGCCCATTTCATCTTTTAAGGGATAAGAAATTTCCCAAAGATTTCCATCTTCTGTTTCGTATTCGGTTTCAATATCGGAGATGGCGCTTTGACACCTGGGGCACCAGTTTACAATATATGAACCTTTATAAATAAGGCCCTTATTATACAAATCAACAAAAACTTTTTTAACCGCCTTAGAACAGCCTTCATCAAGCGTAAAGCGTTTTCTTGAAAGGTCAAAGCTGGCGCCAAGAAGCTTACATTGCTCTAAAATTCTGTCTTTATGTTTATTTGCCCAATCCCAAGTGACTTCTAAAAACTTTTCACGGCCAAGGTCGTGGCGGCTTTTACCTTCTTTTGCAAGCTGTTTTTCAACAACATTTTGTGTTGCAATTCCGGCATGGTCACACCCCGGAAGCCAAAGTGCCTCATAACCCTTCATTCTGTGATATCTTGTTAAAATATCCTGCAGGGTTTCATCCAAAGCATGGCCCATATGTAATATACCGGTTACGTTTGGAGGAGGTATCACAATAGAATATGGCGGTTTTTTAGATGTGTTGTCCGCCTTAAAAAAGGAGTTATCTTCCCAAAATTTATAAATTTCTTTTTCGCTTTCCCTTGCCTCATAAGTGGTAGAAATGTTTTGAATATCAGAATTCGCCATATTTCCTTATTTTTCCTCTTTTATTTATAATTTTACAAAAATAAAATACCATAAAAGTATTAGCCTATAATGTATTATCCATGGGGTGTATTATTTTTCGATAAAAATTTTAATACTCTTGTAGGTATGAAAAGATGGGTAATAATAACAATTTTAAGCTTAATTTTATGCCTTATAAACACTAAGGCTCATGCCCATAAAAATATTATAGA
>CAJULR010000008.1 GCA_910587375.1 Candidatus Gastranaerophilales bacterium
ACCCATTCTCTGCTTATTTCCAAAGGCATTAAATCGGGTTCCGGGAAATATCTGTAGTCATGCGCGTCTTCTTTGCCTCTCATAGAGGATGTTATGCCCTTGGCGTCATCCCAAAGCCTTGTTTCCTGCACAACTTCTTCGCCACGCTCCACAAGTTCAATCTGCCTTTCAAATTCATATTCAATAGCCCTTTGAAGCGCCCTAAAACTGTTTACATTCTTAATTTCGGCTCTGGTGCCAAATTCTTTTTGGCCTTTTGGGCGAATTGAAATATTGGCGTCACAGCGCATGGAGCCTTCTTCTAGGTTTCCGTCACAAACGCCTATATATCTTAAAATATTTCTTAATTCTTCCATATATTCTCTGGCTTCTTCAGAAGTTCTCATATCAGGCTCTGATACGATTTCTAAAAGCGGAGTGCCCGCTCTGTTTAAATCCACAAGAGAATATGATGAACCGTAAATCCCGGCTGAACCGGCATGTACAAGCTTACCGGCGTCTTCTTCCAAGTGAGCTCTTGTAATTCCGATTGTTTTGTTTGAAATTTTAATACTTCCCTTTCCGCAGATTGGTTCGTCATACTGGGAAATTTGATACCCCTTTGGAAGGTCGGGGTAAAAATATTGTTTTCTGTCAAACTTACATCTTTCAGGAATTTCGCAATTCAAAGCAAGACCTGTTAAAATTGCCATATCAACAACGGCTTTGTTTAAAACAGGCAACACACCCGGCATGCCAAGTGTAATTGGTGAAGTTTGGCTGTTTGGCTCATGGCCGAATTCTGCCCCGTCAGGCGCAAAAATTTTGGTTTTTGTTTTTAATTGCGCATGAACTTCAAGCCCAATCACCATTTCATACTTTTCTTTCAATTCCTCAAATTCCATTAAATGCTCCTTTGTAAAGAAATATTTTAAAATAATTCTAGCATAAATATTTTTGCGAAATCGTGTAAATTTAAAATTAATATTTCTTAATATTTGTCCTAAAAATAGCATTTATTTGGAAAACATGGCTTTTATTATTATATAGGACAAGGATTTTATAAAAATATGAGTGCAGGATTTAACCCACAATACCAGCAATATCAACAATATCAGCCGCAACCTGTTTATTACCAGCAAACGGCTTCATATCCTGCTGCGCAATATCCTCAATACAGCATGCAAGCTCCTCAAGGATATAACCCAAGTGCCTCTGTTGGTGCAGTTAATATTCAAATTTTTAACCCGACAGCAAACCCGGCGCCACAAGCTCAGTGTCAACCGCAATGCCAACCTATGTACCAAACATATCCGGCTATGCAGCCTGCAGTTCCTATGTATCCAACAACAAGCCTTTATGATCCAAACAGCGGCATGGTAAATCCATACCCCATGAATTACAATTCACCAATTAACCAGACAAACAACACAACAAATGTAAATAATAACAACGAAACAAATAAAACAGACGACAAGAAAAAGGACGATAAGAAGAAAGAAAAGGTAATTTTAACCGACAACTACATCATGTCTTTAGAAAATTACCTGAATAACCAAGACCCTAAAATCAGATTGACAGCCGCAAAAGAACTTCTTGAAAGATTTAAAGAAGACGACACAAGAAAAACGGACCCGGCCCTTACAGCACTTTTGAACAAGGTAATTCAAGACCCTAAGGCTTCTGTTAGATATGTCGGCTTAACAACACTTGATGTCGGTTATGCACTTGGTAACCAAGAAACTGTTCAAATATTACAACAACTTCAAAATAGGCCCGATCTTGAATATGGAGAAGATTCAATTCTTGCTTCGCAAATATTATTAAAAATGTCCGGCCAAAAAGTAACAATACCTGACGGCAGCAACAATAATCAAGGGGGTGCTGCCTGATGACAATGTTTACAGTAGGAGCAAAAGCCGCTTCAGCACTTGGAGTTGCAGCAATAGCATTTGAAGCACATGACATTGCAAAAAGAAATTCAAGAAAAAGCATGGCGCAGGCTTCTGCGGATAAATTTGTAAACGACCAAATAAACGCCTCAAAATTAAATTCAGACAGTGCAAGGCATGGTGCAATTAAAAAATTCTTACAAAACCTTGATATATCAGACAAATTCTTAGAAGTCGGCGGAGCAGTCGGCGGATATCTTTCAGGAATTGGCAAGTGCCTGAAAAACAACATCTTTACAGTAGGTTTCGGCGCACTTGGCCTTCTTGCAAAATCAAGACCAATACAAGCAATTGCTCTTGCAGGCATGGGAATATCGATATTATTTGATACAATCATTAATGCAACAGGCATATTTGAGAAGTCTGATTACCTCGATAAATGATATTTATTAAGAAATGTAAACCACTCAAAAGCAACAATAGCTTAAAAATTACAAATTAATGTAAAAAAACACCCAAATAAAGCGCAATTAATATTATTTAGAACACTTAAAGAATTGCAAGCATAGCAACCAAAAAATATATATTCAAAGGAGATAAAGATGATAGGACCACAATACGCTCAACCGTACACACAAGGAACACCAAGTGCCAGTGCTGTAAATATTCAGATTTTTGAACCAAAAGCGTATGCATCACCACAACCTGCAGTTCAACCGAACTACACAAACCCGATTTACAATTATCCGCAAACTTCAATGTATGGCCCAATGCCTGCGGCTCAACCATATATGCCATACCAAGCACCATATATGCCCTATCAAATGCCGCAAATGATGCCTCAAGCTATGCCGTATCCAATGCCTGTGCCACAAGCTGTTCCATACCCAATGCCATTGCCGCAACAAATGCCGCAATATCCAACAGCGCAAGTGCCAACACAGCCAGCTATGCCGCAAGCCCCCCAAGCACCATATGTTGAACAGCCCCAAGTATACACAGTGCCTCCGCAGGTTATCACCCCACAACAACAACCTATGCCTGCACCTGCAATTGAACCACAGCCACAACCAGCTGTAGCTCAACCCACAGTACAACCTGTAGCTCCTGTTGATGTTCAGCAGCCGGCACAACCTGCTCAAACAATTGACGTAGGTGCTCTTGTTGCAGGTCTTCAAAGCGCTGACCCTGCAATTCAAGAAAAAACAATAACTGAAATTGCAAACTATAGCCAAGGTGAACCTGCACAAGCACAACAGGTTTTAAATGAACAAATTATGTCAGGCCTTGCAAATATTGTAAGCCAGGACATTTCACAACTCCCTGGCCCAACGCCTGAACAAATGGCAGTTTTGGAAAAAGCTGCAAGGGGTGAACAATTAACTCCTGAAGAAACTCAATTGGCTCAACAGCTTGCACCGCAAACAGCTGCAGCAAAGAATAAAATAATTTCAATGTTTACTCTTGCAATGCTTCAAAAGAACCAAAGAGATGAATTAGAAGCATATATGGCTTCTCAAGGCAATACAAACATCAGGCCAATCCAAATGCAAGACTTAATCGGATTTAACGAAATTCAAAACGCAATTCAAACAAACCCGAACCCCGAAGTAAGACTTGCCGGCGTTCAGGCAATCTCATTCGTTGCAAAACCTGAAGACGCTCAAACAGTGATGATGGCTCTTCAACCGACATTAACAAATGACCCTGAACCGTTAATTCAACAAGCGGCTCAAGAAACATTGGCAAAAATCGGCGCAGTGCCTGTACAAGCTCAAGCAGCATAAGCCAAACGATATAATTTAAAAAGGCCAACCTAAAAACAGGTTGGTCTTTTTTGCGCGCTTATAAGCACTCATACAGGAACATAAACAAAAACAGCTTTTTTTTAATTTGCAAAGTTTAATTACGAAATTTGAGCATTTTAAGCTTTTATTGTTTAATAATAATATGAAAGACGATGACAAAATAAGGCGCTTTACGCCACGAAAAGCCAAAACCGGTTTTTTTAGCAACAAAAACAAGTTCGCTAAAATTAAAACTTTTTTGGGCTTTGAATATGTAAAACTTAAAAAAGATGTCAATGGAATAAGTTTTAACAAAAAAAGCCTTGAAGATTTCGCAGATGAGCTTAAATACAGCATTTCCATTATGAGAGAAGTTAAAAACGAAATGTTTTTATATGAATATTTCATACCTGGAGATAAACTCAAAGATTTTATGGAAAAATACATAAAAGGCGAAATTGAAGGCAAAATAATCCAGATAGAAAAGCATATGCAGGACAACCTGGCATGACAGATTTAACCACATTTTTAGAGGAATATTCTCCCGTTTTATACAACTGCGAAAGACCTTCAAGATATATTGGGGGCGAATTTCTCTCTATTAAAAAAGATTTTGAAAAAGCAGATGTAAAAATTCTTATGGCATTTCCTGATAAATATGAAATCGGGATAAGCAATTTCGGGCATAAAATTTTATACCACATTATAAATAATCAGGAAAATATGCTTGCAGACAGAATTTATGCCCCGGAAAAAGATTTTTGCGAACTTTTAGGCAAATATGATAAACCCTTGTATTCGCTTGATTTAAAAAAACCTTTAAATTCCTTTGATTTTATAGGTTTTGCCCTGCAATATGAAATGTCTTATACAACAATTTTAAAAATGCTTGAAATGGGTAAAATCCCGGTGCTTTCTAAAGAAAGAACTAAAGATAACCCGATTATTTTTACAGGCGGCCCTTGCGCTTATAACCCGGCACCTTTAAGCGAATTTATAGACCTGTTTTTAATAGGGGATGGTGAAGAAGTTGTAATTGAAATTGCAGAGCTTTACAACAAAATAAAACATCTTAAAAGAGAAGAAATTTTAGAAAAACTGAGCGAAATTGAAGGCGTATATTCCCCTGTTTTCAGCCCAAAAAGAGGGGAGCCTGTTAAAAAAAGAATTTTTGACCTTAAATATGACGCACACCCTGTAAAATCTCCAATTCCGCACTCTCAAAGCGTGCATGACAGAGCTACAATTGAAATCAGACGCGGCTGCGGAAGACTTTGCCGTTTTTGCCAAAGTGCTCATACAAATCTCCCTATTAGAGAAAGAAAAAAAGAAGATATAGTGCAGCTTGTGAAAGATTACGTCAAAAACACAGGATATGACGAATATTCCCTCCTTTCTCTTTCATCAAACGACCATGGAAAAATTGAAGAGATAATTGAAGAATTAAACCAACATTTTAAAGGCACAGATGTCAGCGTTTCCCTTCCAAGTCAAAGAGCAGACAGGTTCTCTATTAAGCTTGGGCAATTAATCCACGGCGCAAGAAAAGGTTCTGTCACAATTGCGCCAGAGGCCGGAAGCCAAAGAATGCGTAATATTATAAACAAAAACCTGAATGAAGAACAGATAATATCTGCAACCCTTGCAAGTATTGAAAACGGCTGGGATAAGATTAAATTCTATTTTATTATAGGCCTTCCTTTTGAAGAATATTCCGATTTGGACGCACTTGTTGAGCTTTTGGACAAAATTAACGCCTGCTGCAAAGAAAAGGGGTTTAGGCTTCCAAAAATTACCTGCTCTATTTCAACCTTTGTGCCAAAGCCTTTTACACCCTTTGGCGTTTGTGCGCAAAATTTGCCAAGTGAGATAAAAGAAAAAATTACACATATAAGAAACAAGGGCGCACATTTAAAAAATGTAAAATTCAATTTCCACAACCCAATAATTTCACAGTTTGAAGCCTTTTTAACAAGAGGAGATTCCCGTGTTTGTGATTTTATTTATAAAATGTACAAAGATGGCTCCTATCTTGAATCCTGGGAAGAAAATGTAACCTATGATAAGTTTTATGCAACCGCAAAAGAATGCGGGCTTGATATTAACGAGGAAACCACAAAAACATTTAATTATGATGAGCCCTTGCCTTGGGATATTATAGACACAGGAATAGACAAGGAATGGTTTAAAAACGAATACGAAAAAGCAAAAGCTGCCAAGACCACAATTCCTTGCGAAACCAAATGTTCAAACTGCGGCGTATGCAAAAACTTCAAAACGCATAAAGTTTTAGATAAATAAAATTTGATTAAAATTTTAGATAAAATATGAGCCCCGGCAAAACACCAAAGGCTCATATTTTTATTTATTTTAAAAATCTAAGTTATCTTAAATTCATCATATAACCTTCAAGGGCCTCAATTTTTGCCGCATTTTTCACGGAATCTTCCCTTTTTAAGACTTTAATTGCCTTGGTTAAGTCGTTTTTGGCGCCTGTCTTATCTCTTAAATAAATTTTTGTGTATGCAAGGGCTTCCCAATAGGAAGATTTGTTTGGATATGCACGAACCGCTTTTTCAAAGTTTTCTTTTGCGGCCGGATAATTTCCCTCTTTGTAATAAGAACTTCCAAGCAGGTAATATAAAAATTTGCCTTTCGGGTAAATCTTAAGCGCCTTTTCGTAGTTCATTCTTGCAAGATTGAATTGTTTTAAATCCGTATAGATTATACCCTTTAGGGCATAAGGTTCAAAATAATCATCTTTAAGTTTTGTTGCCTGGTTTAGAGCATTAAGCGCAGATTGTCTGCTGTTCAATTCATAATATGCAGCGCCCATATTGAAATATTCAAGATACAAAGGCTCTTTGTTTGCACGGATATTTAAAGTTGAATCCTTAATTACCTTGTCACATTCTGCTTGTGTTTTACAAATTTTTTGCCTGTTGTTAATCAACTCTTTATATTTTGCGTCTTTTGCAAATTCAAGATAGACAAAGGTGCCTGTCAAAATTGAAGCCACAACGACAAAAGCAACAAATTGATTATAATAACTTGTTGATTTCATAACACTGTTTACGAAATTATCATTTATAAGGTCTGAAAGATAATCCGGGTTTTCTTTAATAAATTTATTATTTAAAACCATTTTTGTAAAATAATCAGCATTTGCAAAAATTGCCGCATAAATATGAACAAGAATTATTAAATATGCAACAGGAAAATCAAAATAATATATAAGGCCAATTTCAATTAAAAGAAGAATAAGACCTTTAATCAACATGAATTTTGCAAGGTAATAAAGAGGCCCAAAAACAAGGGCAAAGAAATTAAAGCTCGTAAAAAACTTAAATCTGTCTTGCGCAGAAAGGTTCATTATATTTTGACCATAACGCCAGGAATGTACATTATTCGCCTTTCCCTGATAAAAATTATGGTAATAGGCAACCTGGATTTTTTTAAATATCTCTTTCCAGCCTTTGCTTACTTTTAGCGAATCAATAATGCCGTAAATGTCCTTATTGTGCATAATATTCTATCCCTTAATTGAATTATTATTTATTGCTTAATTTTACCACAAAAGTGGAGCCGAGGCCCGGTTTTGATATACAATGGATTTTTCCGCCATGCAAATTTACATATTCTTTTGTAATCGCAAGCCCCAAACCCGTTGAGGCAGAGGTTTTTGTGTAAATATTATCAATCTGTGTAAACTTTTTAAATATGAAGTTATGATACTTTTTTTCAATCCCGATACCAAAATCTTCAACCTCTAATACAAAATATTCCCCATCTTTTCTTGTTCTAACATAAATTTCGCCTTTTTGTCTGGAAAATTTTATAGCATTTCCGATTAAATTAAAAAGGATTTGTTGAAATTTTTGATAATCCGCGTTTAATTTGTCTTTATAGGTATCTTTATAAGAAATTTTAATCTCTTTTGCTTCTAAAAGAGCAAAAAGAACGTTTATAACTTCCTGCACAGCGTTTTTAGGCTCAAAATTTGACAGATTTAATTTCATAGAGCCTGATTCAATTTTTGAAAAATCCAAAACACTGTTTATAAGGCCAAGAAGATGAATTGATGAACGGTTTATATCCTTTATATAATCCAGCTGTTTTTCATTAAGTTCCCCAAAAATTTGTTTCATAAGAACATCTGAAAAGCCTATTATTGCATTCAAAGGCGTTCTGAGCTCATGAGAAATATTTGCAAGAAAGCTTGTCTTTGCGTTATCTGCCTCAATTAGCTTATTATTTTGCTTTTTAATTATCTTATAGGCTTCTTCTTTTTCAGATATTACATCTTGCAAAATGCTAAGTTGCGATTTTAAAACATTGTTCAGCTCAAAATCCTTAACAGCGTATGAATAAATACTTACAGCCAAATTTAAAATAGCAATTTCTTCTGAAGAAAAAACACCTTTTTTTACAAAAACGGCAAAACCAAAAAACGAATTTTTAATCTGCAATTTTGAAAAAACAAAATGACAATCAGAAAATTCAGCGCCGTCAGCCAAAAACTCCAAAATGTCAGAAGTTTCCAAAACAAAGGTCTTTTCCCTTCCGGAGCTTAAAAACTTAAGAAGCTCAATTTGCTGCTCTTTTTTAAAAATATCATTACTATTGTTATTTGACAGAAAAGCTTTTTTTGTAAGAGCAATATCATCCAAAAAATAAATCCCGGAGGCTTCAAAATGAAACTCCGAGTTTATATCTTCCAGCACATCCTGATAAAAGCCATCCCCCATTGAAAGACAATAGTCCCTGTCGATTGCATTTGAAAGCTTATTTAAAATCTGCTGTTTTATTACCATTTATATAATTCAAACAAAAAATAAAAGGCATTTATACTTTATACAAGAAGCTTATAACCGCCTTTTACAGCGTTTTGAAGCACATCTTCGGTAATTTTTGCTCTTAAATTTTTAATATACTTATACACATAATCTGTCGGCAAGTCTAAAATTTTTGCCAAATCCTTTGCATATACAATTTTTTCAGCATTGGCCATAAAATAATCAAGCACAACCTGCTCTCTTTGGGTCAAAGGTTTTTTAAACGTAAATTGTTTTTTAATACTTGAATTTAAAGTTTCCTTCATTCCGGCATTTTGCATATCTACGGACCTTTTAGCAACCGCAGCAATGGCCGTTTTTGGCTTAACGCTTGAAATTTTTGAAGAAAAATCAGACGCAGTGTCTGCTTTTTTACTGTTTGACAGAACTATATCAATAATATCTCGTGTTTGTTTTTCTTCTTTTAATACTTTTCCGAGCCTTTTTGCATACTCTTCAAGTGTAATCTTTTCCAGTGAACTTCTCCATTGTTTAATCTCTTCTTTGCTTAAGTATTCACTCATTGAACTTCCCCTTTAAGATTTTCTATATTTCCGTCCTTCACTTATTTATTTATACCACAAGACATGCTCTAAAATCTCGAAATATTTAGTAAAGTAAAATTTTATTTATTTTATTAAGAACATATTGACAATTAAAAATGAGCCCCGCAAAAAAGCAAGGCTCATTTATTTTTTTATTAACCAAACAAAAGAATTAGTCTTTTGCGTGGCCTGCTGTGCCTAATACGTCGCGCATTTTGTGCATAACCATTTCTTTAACAGCAGTTCTGCCCGGGCCCATATATTCTCTCGGGTCAAATTTTTCAGGATGTTCAACAAAGAACTCTCTGATTGTTGAAGTCATTGCAAGTCTTAAGTCTGTATCGATATTAATTTTTGCAACACCGTGTTGAGAAGCATATTTAAGCATGTCTTCAGGAACACCTTGGGCGTTCGGTAATTTACCGCCAAATTTATTACATTTAGCAACAAATTCTGCAGGAACAGAAGATGAACCGTGAAGAACGATTGGATAATCGCCAAAACCAGCTTCTTTAAGAGCGTCTTTAATTTCTTTTAATCTGTCGAAATCAAGTTTAGCTTCGCCAGCAAATTTATAAGCACCATGAGATGTACCGATAGCAATTGCCAAAGAATCACAGCCTGTTTGTTTAACAAATTCAACAGCTTCTTTAACATTGGTATATTTAGCGTCTTTAGCGTCAACATTAACATCATCTTCAACACCGGCTAATTTACCAAGTTCAGCTTCAACTGAAACGCCTCTTTCATGAGCGTATTCAACAACTTTTTTAGTAACTGCAACGTTTTCTTCAAAAGAAAATCTGCTTCCGTCAATCATAACAGAAGAGAAACCGCCATCGATACAAGCTTTACAAATTTCAAAGTCTGCACCGTGGTCTAAGTGAAGAGCGATAGGTACAGTAGTTGTAGCTAAAGCTGCTTCAACAAGTTTAATTAAATATGTTTGATTAGCATATTTCCTGGCACCAGCTGAAACTTGAAGAATAATCGGAGATTGAGTTTCTTCAGCAGCTTCTGCGATACCTTGCAAAATTTCCATGTTGTTTACGTTGTAAGCCCCAATAGCATATCCGCCAGCAAGAGCTTTTTTGAACATTTCGTTTGTTCCAACTAATTTTCTTTCCATAAAAATAACTCCTAACTAAAAGTAGTATCAAATTAAATTTATAACAAAAGCCATATTAATACAAGAACTATTTTTTAGCACCACGGCCTGTCTTTTGCTTTTGTAAATTTAAATGTAAAAAAATGTAAATTTATACCATTTTTTTCTAAAGATTGCAAAACCCGATAACGATATAGAAATTATATGAAGGAATATTTGGTGTGGAAAAAACCGCATTTTCCTTTTGGTTTTACAGCAAAATAAGGAGCAAGAAATGAGTGACGGTATCAGGATAACAGGAAATTGGGATTTTGATAACAACAAAAAGATTGACCCGAAAGATTACGATGCGGCAAACCTTGCCAAGCTTAAAAACACCGAACTTTTCAAAAAGGGTAAAGTAGATTTCTCAGACGGCATTGACAAAAGCGAAGCCGAATACATTATGATGGAATTTGAAAAAGAAGGCCTTGTTGATTTTGATGACTTCGATATCAACGACGCCGATATTAAATCATTCCTTAAAAACCAAGGGTATCAGGCAACTAATGCCCAGGTTAAAGAAATGAAATCCGTTGTAAATTCCATTGCAAACACCTATATGGACGCAAATCAAACCGCAAATGTCGGAGAACAATATACAAGCGTTCAAGACATTTACCTAACAGGCGGAAACGCCGGCGCAAACGTTGCGGTTGGCCCGTCAAAAATTGACCCTAAAAATATTAACGGAAACACACAAACAATCACAGCACCGGGCGTAAATAAAACAAACAGCCCGCAACAGGGTTCAACTTTGCAAGAATTAATCAACAATGCTTATGCGCTTGATGAAGTTGCAAAGAAAAGCGGCATTTCAGACACACAAGGCGTTTTGCATAACCTTGTAGATGAATATTTACAATCAAACCCCGAACTTGCTTCAAGAATTTCTGAATTAAACGACGGAAAAAACATTAAAGACTTAAGTTATGATGAAATTTTGAACACAAACCTCTTTAAAGAAGGTGAAGAAACCGCATTTAAAGTAATTGCACCAAAATTCAATATGCCAACTCCAAAAGGCGCTGCCATAAATAAAGACGCAACCCAACAGGTGGCCCAAAAACAATACAGCACACAAAACACAAGTGTTGATATTATAAATAACGGCAAAGAGCTCGGCGAAAACCAATATGCAAACGTAACAGACGCAATTGCAGCACAATACGGGCTTGATAAAAACGATGGCAGCTACCAACACGCGCTAAAAACAATTGCATTCCAAATTGCAAACGACCCTGAAAACGCAAAAGCAATTGAAACATATATTAACAGCTTGCCAAAAGATGAAGCAGCACAATATTTAAATGACAACACACGTGTCACTGCGCTTCTTTCAGCGAAAAATATTGAAGGATTGCACCTGCCTGACAACGTGCTTGTAAACAGCATTACAAACACCGTTGAAGGAAAAGAATATGTATACACTACAGGCTCCACTGTATACCAGCTATCACCACTCTCACCTGTTGACGGCCAAGCAACAGGGCAAATTGAACTTCCTGCAACATTTGACGGCAAGGAAACCGCAGGAAGCGTTGCAAATCTTGAAGATATCTTAAAATATTCTCAAGACCCAAGAACAGGCAAAGCCTTGACAACCTTAAACGACAAGGGTGAAGAAGTTTCAAACATTAAAGATGAAGCTGCACAAGGTATGGCAACAGCCTATATGATGAACAGCATTAAGGATAACCCGGAAATCTTTGCCGCAGCACAAGAAATTAATGGTTCTCTTCAAATGTTTGGCGCCTATGAAATTAAAGATGAAGCGGTTCTTGGAAAAATGAACGAATTGCTTGACGCGGCCAAGGCCGAAGGGCTTTCAAACGAAGACGCCGCAGCAAAAGTACGCAATGAATTAATCAACCAATTTGGCGACCTTGATGGCGACGGCACAGGAAAACTTGAAGATTTCCTTGAAAAATACGGAAATGTTAACCTTGATAACGCAAAAAGCATTAACTTCTATGATGACAAAGGAAATATCCGCTTTAAAAACGAAGACGGAACACCTGTTACATATAAAGTAAGCGAAACTTACATAAGATTTGGTAAAGCAAGCGAAGTTAAACAGGGCGGAAACTCCAGCTCTTCAAATGACACGCCATCAGATCCGTTTAAACCAACTCCATCAACCCCGGGCACCACAAGCTCAACCCCCGGAACAACAAGCTCAACACCAGGTACAACAAGTTCAACTCCCGGAACTACAAGCAGCACTCCAGGCACCACAAGCTCAACCCCCGGAACAACAAGCTCAACACCAGGTACGACAAGTTCAACTCCCGGAACAACAAGCAGTACTCCCGGTGCCACAAGCTCAACTCCAAAACCATCAACGGGTGGCGGCTCTACAACACCCAAACCAAGTACTGGCGGCGGAAGCACAACTCCAAAGCCATCCTCTGGCGGAGGCTCTACAACACCTAAGCCAAGCACTGGTGGCAACTCAAGCACACCTTCAACAGGCGGCGGAAGCACAACTCCAAAACCGTCAACAGGTGGCTCATCAAGCACACCAAGCTCAGGTGGCGGTTCAAGTACACCAAGCTCCGGCGGCGGAAACTCAAGCACACCTCCTGATGATAAACCAATATTTAACCCGTCAACTAGTGTTACAGAACCGAGCGAAAGCAAAGACCCTGTTACAAATCCATCCAAACCTGATGAAGGCGGAGATTCTGGCAGCGACCCAGGCGAAGATTGCCCACTGCCTCCACCACCAAGCAATGCTGCAAATAATACACCCACGGCAGTAGAAGATACGGTGGTCAAAGATACAGTTGTTGCAGAAGAAGCAAGTGGCAACAAAAACACAGTAACAGAATCAAGTACAGTCACAAAAACAGAAGAAAAAACAGAAAATAATGTTGCTGACAAAACCACAACAAGTACAAACACTACAGAAAATAAAGCAGAAAATAAGGTTGAAAACAATCCGGCGCCTCCACCGCCACCAAGTGTATCCAGCGGTGGCAATTCAGGAAACACCATAACAAACAATAATAATGAAAACAAAGATACACATCCGGTTGAAAACAATGTTTCCGACAAAACCTCCGATGTTACAAGCGAATCGGACAAAGTAGAACACCGCAAACCACAATAAAATCAGATAAATAAATCAAAAAAGCAGGGTAAAAAGAAAAATTACCCTGCTTTTTATATGTGAACTTTTGTAACACAAAACAGCGAAAAACCTAAAGAAAATAGCCCTTTTGGCCGATTAATCCAATAAGTGGAAAAATTATAAGGACAATTATAAATGAACAGAATTAACCCGTTTGATTTATCTCTAAATCAAGGAATACAGAAGGCAGGAAGCACAAATGCGCCCGAAAAAATAAGTCATAGTCCAAATCAAGAAAATGAACAAAATGTCCAAGGTATAGGCGATTTCAAAAAAGCCGACGAAAACACAATGATAGATTCAAGTTCAATGATAGATGACACCGAAGGCTTTGATATGTCAAGCTTTGATAGTGAAGAAAAAACAAATAATATAAGTTCAAACGACAAAGCAAGCGAAAGCGAGCAAGGAAAAAACGGCGATAATAACAATGAAAAAGAAAAAGAAGAAATGATGGCACACTTTGAAGAGGCTGTTAATAATTTCTTTGACAAAAAGCCTGAATAAAAAGAATAAAAAGCCATACACGGATAGAAATTGTATTATTTTAAACAAGGTTGAAAGGATAAAAAATGGGCGACTTACATTTAAACGGAAAAGAATTTAACTTCGACACCAACAAAAACATTTCAAAAGACGAACTTGCAAATAAAAATGGTATAAATGTCGAAAAGCTTGAAACCGTTTTTGTGGAATATGATGGCATAAAACTTGCAAATGGTTTAAGCGCAAAAGAAGCCCAAACAATCATCAACCTTTTTGACGCAAATGACGACAAGAAAATAACAGATGATGAAGTAACTGACGCAAAAATTAAAGAATTTATCAAGCAAAACGGTGGAAATGCAGAAGATACAAGCCTTTTAGGAAGTATGAAAAATCTTATAACGGCCGTTGCAAACACTTTTGGAAAAGACGGTGGATTTTATAATGTTACAGACACCAATGGAAATGTGACCGAAAAATATACCCTTGAAACAAATAACGGTGTTACAAAGAAAACCCACTACAGCACAGACGGCACAAAAAACAACCGAATTGCAGAACAGTGGGAAGCAGGCTTTAAAAACTATAGAAAAGAATGGACAGGGCCAAACGGCGAGCGCACTCTGCTTGAAGGAACCGCCGTGAAAGACAATGGCGATGGCACATATACACTAACTGTTAAAAGAACTGATTCCAGATTTCCGGATACAACATATGAAATGGTATTTGATAAAAACGGCCAGGAGCTTTCAAGAACAGACGCAAACGGAAATAAATATAATTCATATGGCGCACCACTAAACGGCACCGAAGGCGCAGGCGCTGCAAATAATGCACCAGCAACAGAAAACCAGGCAGAAGAAAAAACAGTTGTCGTTGAAAAATGGGCAAAAGGCGTTACAAACAGCACCTTAAGCGGCATTATCACAAGTGCATACGGCGTTAAAGCAGGAACAGAAGAATATAAAGCAATTGAAAAAATGGTAATGGACGCCAACCCTGAAATTTATGGCGATGAAAACGGAAACGGCGGCAGAAAACGCATTCTTGACGGCACACGCCACAATGCAGTAATTCACCCGGGAGATACACTTAAACTTCCTCCATATAACGGCAAAACAGCAGCTCCAGCTGAAGGCGGAGCCACAACCCCAGCCCCCGCAACAGGCAGGAATACGCCCGCCCCAAAAAACCAAACCGGCCCTGCAACAGGCAGAGCGCTCAATAAAAATAAGCAATACACACGAACAAAACTGGGCTATAACGTAAGCGAAGCCTTGGAAGATGGCTCCAGAAAGATTAGCAGATATGCAGAAAAAGTTGATAAGCCTATTCTATTAAGCGAAACACTCTACAAAGGAAATCAGGAAATCACCACTGAATACAGCGGAACTTCAAAAACTGAAACCACCTATGAATATGATGAAAACGACAGCAAATATCAAATCAGACAAGTTAAATATGAAAACGGCAAAAAAGTAAGTACAATCGAAACTAAAAAAGTAAATGATTATGCAGGCAAAGTTCGAGATGATATGAAAAATGACGGCTTAACGCTGACATTTGTAAACATAATGAATGACGCAAGCCTTTCTTTAGATGATTTAGGGCTGATTTTAGAAAGATCCGGCGGCACCACTTTTGAAAGCAAACTTGGATTTGCAACGCCGCAATTAAAAATGCAGCACAAATCAGCATTCAGCAAAATACTTGCGCGCTCAAGCCAAAGTGAGCGTACCGAATTTATGGCAAAACATATTACGTTCTATAATTTGATGATGAAATAATAGAAACAGAAAACTAAAAAGACTATTAATATATAAACGGGTAACAAAATATATGTTACCCGTTTTTAATGCAATCCAGGCAGCATAAGGCTTTTAAAGTTTTTGTAAAGATATGTAACAGATTTTAAAAAAACTGAAATTCGATAAATTTTATATACTTTATATATATGTAAAAGGTAAAAGCTACAGGAGCAATGTAAAGTGTCAAACTCAATACCTGAAAACAGAATACTTCCTCAAATGACACAAGCGTCTGCCAGCGGTGCTCAACAAACAACAGTTCCCCAAGCACCCAAGGCTGAACCAGTATTGTTCGAAGCAAACGCAGTAAATTCCAATTCTTCTTTAGACGAACTATACGCACAAAGAGATGGCGTAAATGCAAACATTACAACTCTTAACCAAAATGAAGGCACTGCAGAATTAACCCTTGAACAACTTACTGAAATAGCTACAAAAGCAACTGAAGCAATCGCAAAAGCTACAGAAGCAAATGAAATACTTGCAGCACAAAATGTTCAATTAAATAATGACATCAGAACATCAGTTGCCCGCATTGGCGAAATCAATACAAGAACACGCGAAATTAAAGCTCAAATTGACCAATGCAGCGGCTTCACAGGAACACTTATCAATGGCTTAAAAAGCATTATCGGCAAAGGTGTTGACGTTAACGCCCTTAGAACAGAATTAGCAAGCCTTGAAGCTGAAAAACAAGAACACATTCAAGCAAACAAAGAAAGACGCGCTCAGATTGAAGCAAACAACGGACAAGTTGATGAAAACCTTGCTGAAATCGAAACTAATGACGGATATGTTCAAGACGCAGAAGCTCAAAAAGCGCAAACAGAAATAGATTTAAAAGAAATCCAAGCAGGTATCGTACAAGGCGCAATCACTTTAACAGATGTTGAAGAAAACATCAGAGAAGCTGTAGAAAACCAAAACAAACCTGTTGAAGGCAGCGAAGCAAACAATGAAGGCGATGTGTTAGCTGAAACCCTTGGCACAGAAGTTAGTGACATCGCACAAGGCAGCGCTGAAGGCACAATTACAGAAAATACTCAACTTAGCGACGAACAAATCACAGGCGCAGCAACAACTTTCGTTGATATGGCAGTAAACGGCGAACTCACCGCTGACACTATGGATAGTTTCCAAGAAGGTATTGCAGCTCAAGATCCTTCAACAGGCGAATTTGACGCAGAAGCTTTCAAACCGGCATACGAAGCAGCAGGCTTTGCCCCTGAAGAAATCGGAATAAGAATTGACATCGTTGAAGCACTTACAAGCTATGCTGAAATGGGGCTCAATATCGACGCTCAAATGCTTGAAACAACTTCAGTTGTTCAATTAGACGAAATGATTGAAACTGCAATGGTTCAAGATACAATCAAAGCAACAAGCACAAAGGTTGTAGGCAAAGGCGCTATAATCACAAGCAAAAAAGAAATGCAGAAAAACGCAGAATCAGTTGACGATTTCATCGATACATTCAGCGCATTAAATAACTACTACCAGGCAAACGATGTAGAAAACCTCGAAGTTAAAGCATTCTTAAACCTTAGCAACGATAAAATTAACAAAATTAACAACGGTTATGTTTACGGAACATCTGAACTTCAAGAAATGACAAACAACGCAGGCGCAATGATGACAACATTAAGAACTGCAATTTCATTAGACGAAGCAGCAGGCGAAAGCGCAAGCATTCAATTTGAAGACAACAAACACAAAGCAGATGACGCCATCAACAACGCAGAAAGCAAACTTGGCGAAAACGAAGACACTTCTTCAATTGATGAATTCAGAGCAGAATTTCTAAACTTAACAAGCAAATTTAACAATTCTGAATCCGACAGCGCAAAACAAGTAAGCATAAAAGCAATGGAAACTTTATACCAAAGAGCTTTAAATGCAGACAACGGCGTTGATAAAGACCCATATAAAAGCCAATTCAAAATTGCAGCTTAATTAACTGTTGCTAAAAAACCGCTTTGGCGGCACACGACAGTAAAACATAAAGATTTATTCTTCATTAAATGCCCGAGAAATCGGGCTTTTTTATTTACATTGTTTACACTCCTTGAAAAAACTTGTATAATCAAGAAATAAGCTAAACAAGGAGATTTTAATGGAAAATTTAAAAGTAGCAATCGGATGTGACCATGGCGGCTTTCATTTAAAGGAAAAAATCAAAGAATATATGGAAGTTCACCATATTGAGCACAAAGATTTCGGCATATATATTAAAGAAGCAAGCGATTACCCGGATGTTGCAAAAGAGGTTGCAAAAGCAGTTGCTGCAGGCGAATTTGACAGAGGAATTCTTGTTTGCGGAACGGGCCTTGGAATGAGCATTACAGCAAATAAAACCAAAGGAATTAGAGCTGTTTCAATTGAAAACACCTATTCTGCCCGTGTTTCAAGAGCGCACAACAATTCAAATGTGCTTTGCCTTGGCGAACGTGTAATCGGCGATTACTTGGCGCTTGATATTGTTGATATTTGGCTTAAAACCGGCTTTGAAGGCGGACGTCATAAAAAACGTATCGACATGATTGAGTAATTTTTTTACTGCGGTCCGTAATTAAAATTGGACCGCAGTTTTAACCTTAAAATATCTATACAAAAGAATTAGTTTAATTTCGTTTGAGAAAAAATTTTTTGGTGATAAACTTAAATTAACGAATTAGTAATCCGATTTTAAGGAAGTTTATAATGTTTGAAAGATTTACCGAAAAAGCAATCAGGGTAATCATGCTTGCTCAGGAAGAAGCAAGACGCCTTGGTCATAACTTTGTCGGCACGGAGCAGGTTTTATTGGGCCTTATTGGCGAAGGCTCCGGCGTTGCCGCAAAAACATTAAAATCAATGGGCGTAAATATTAAAGACGCCAGAGCACAGGTTGAAAAAATCATCGGCCGCGGCTCCGGGTTTGTCGCCGTTGAAATCCCTTTTACACCAAGGGCAAAAAAGGTTCTTGAATTGTCATGGGATGAGGCAAGACAGCTTGGCCATAATTACATAGGAACTGAACACCTTCTTTTGGGGCTCATCCGCGAAGGCGAAGGCGTTGCGGCAAAAGTTCTTGAGAACCTGGGAGTTGATTTAAACAAATGCAGAAGCAATGTTATTAAGCTTCTTGGTGAAACAAGAACAAGCCAGGGCAGCGGACAAGCCACAACCACAGGCGCTCCGCAATCTAAAGCAAAAACACCGAGCTTAGATGAATTTGGAACAGATTTAACCCTTGCAGCCCAAGAGCAAAGGCTCGACCCTGTTGTTGGCCGCGAAAAAGAAATCGAAAGGGTTATTCAAATCCTTGCACGTCGTACAAAAAACAATCCGATTTTAATTGGTGAACCCGGCGTTGGTAAAACCGCTATCGCACAGGGTTTAGCTATGAAAATTATTGACTGCGAAGTTCCTGATATTCTTGAAAACAAAAAGATTATCCAGCTTGACATGGGCCTTCTTGTTGCAGGAACAAAGTATAGAGGCGAATTTGAAGAACGTCTTAAAAAGATTATGGATGAAATTCGCCAAGCAGGAAATGTTATCCTTGTAATCGATGAAATGCACACCCTCATTGGCGCAGGGGCCGCAGAAGGCGCAATTGACGCAGCCAATATTTTAAAACCTGCATTATCCCGCGGGGAAATTCAGGTAATCGGTGCAACCACGCTTGATGAGTATAGAAAACACATCGAAAAAGATTCTGCCCTTGAAAGACGCTTCCAGATGGTTCTTGTGGAACAGCCTTCAATCGATGAAACAATTCAGATTATTAAAGGTCTGAAATCAAAATACGAAGACCACCACAAACTCTTTATTTCAGACGAAGCAATCGTTGCCGCGACAGAACTTTCAAGCAAGTTTATCACGGAAAGATTTTTGCCGGATAAAGCAATTGACCTCATCGATGAAGCTGCCTCTAAGGTTCGCTTAAACGTTTCAAGCCTTCCTCCAGAAGGAAAAGAGCTTGAAAAAGAACTCAAGGCAACAATTAAAGAAAAAGAGGACGCAATCAGAAATCAGGAATTTGAAAAAGCTTCAGATTTACGCGACCTTGAAGCACAAATTAAAGATAAAATCAGAGAATATCAAGACGCCTGGAAAAACACACAGGACGCAAACAAACCCACCGTTGGCGTGGATGAAGTTGCAGCAGTTGTTTCAACCATTACAGGTATTCCTGTTACAAAAATAACCGAAGGTGAATCTGAAAGATTATTAAAACTTGAAGAAACCCTTCACGCAAGAGTTATAGGCCAAAATGAAGCCGTTGTTGCCCTCTCTAAGGCAATCAGACGCGCAAGAGTGGGCTTAAAATCTCCAAACAGGCCAATTGGAAGCTTTATTTTCTCCGGCCCCACAGGCGTTGGTAAAACAGAGCTTGCAAAAGCCTTGGCTGAAGCTGTGTTTGGCTCTGAAGACAATATCGTAAGAATTGATATGTCAGAATTTATGGAAAAACACACAACATCAAAACTTATCGGCTCCCCTCCGGGATACGTGGGCTATGATGACGGCGGCCATATGACAGAAATCATCAGGAAAAAGCCTTATTCTGTTGTGCTTTTCGATGAAATTGAAAAAGCGCACCCTGATGTATTTAACATCATGCTTCAAATCCTTGATGACGGCCGTTTAACAGATTCCAAGGGACGCTTGGTTAACTTCAAAAATACAATTATCATCATGACATCAAACGTCGGTGCCAGCATGATAACGTCCACCCAAAAGCTTGGTTTCTCTGTTTCTCAGGATTCAAAGAAAGACAAATACGAAAAACTTAAAGATACTGTTATGGAAGAAATGAAAAAATCTTTCAGGCCGGAATTTTTAAACCGTATCGACGATACTATCGTATTTGCACACTTAAGCCAGGAAGAAATCAGAGAAATTGTCGATTTAATGTTAAAGGATTTATTCAAACGTCTTGATGAGCGCGAACTTAAAATTGAAATCGATAATGATGTTAAAGATTATCTTGCAAAAGAAGGTTACAACGAAGCTTATGGCGCAAGACCTTTAAGGCGCGTTATCCAGAAAAAAATCGAAGATGTTTTGGCTGAAGAAATCCTTACAGGCAAATATCAGGCAAATGATACGCTTGTAATGAAGATGGATGAAGACAAAATCATTATCGAAAAGAAATAACTTTTAAAAAATATTAAAAAGGCTCGAAAAATAAATCGGGCCTTTTTGTTTTCTTTGTAAATTTTTATTTTGCCCATGTTTTATGTATAATAGAAAATACGCATTAAATCAGATTTTTGGAAAAACCGATGAAAATAACAACAAACTTTTTAAATACAAATTTTACAGGACCCTTATATATTAAAGGCGAAACCGTAGATAAAGCCGATATTATGTGCAGAAGTATTGCAACCGAGCTAGAATTTGATAAAATAATAAAATCAAACCTTGATGAGACAGGGGACAGTTTTGTATCAAAAGAAGGTGTTGAAGCAGAAAAAGGCATTGCGCCAGAAGAGCTTTTCGGTATAACGCCATATCCATATAACGATTCAGCACTGCTTTTGAAGCTAAGAGAAACATCGGGCCTTGAGACAGATTTTAAACCTCAAGCGCAAAGCACAGATGATATCGACATTAAAAGCAAATTTACCCTGCCCGAAGTTGAAAGAAAACTTGATATAAAAGCATAAAAATAAACACAGAGGCAAATTTTAATATTCAGACGTTTTATAGGATTACCAAAAACAAGAGGGATAAAATGAGAATATCAAACAACTTCAACATGCCAAGACCGGCATTTAAAGCCATAAAATTAAGCGCAAGCGCAGCACCCATTGTAGAAAGACATATAAAACAAGACAACAGTTTTGCAGAAAACTACAGAAAGCTCGATGAAACAAGCGATTTGCATGATGAAGACATTTATGTACAACGCTTTGGCTCTGGAAACGGTTTAAATTTTCAGGTAATTGACGTATACACACAAGAAACAAAATACTATCTTGCAGCCGATAGCAACCCTGCGTCAGGAATAAAGAAAGCAGTTAAAGCATATAACGATTTTGTCACAGCGACACCACCCCCAAAAAATGACTTACCTTCAAGAAGCGAAGTTACAGGAAAACCCACAGCCCCTGAAAAACATAACAAGCGCTGGTTTTTTGGGCTCCTTTAAAATTTAGGTTGCATAAAACATTTGCTTTTAATAGAATAATTATATTGAATATTTTGCCCATTGCAGAATATTAAAACAGAATGAATTTAAAACCAACAAGGCTGAAAACCTAATAAAATCAATGGAGAGGTGTCCGAGTGGTTTAAGGTGCAGACCTGGAACGTCTGTGTGGGGGCGACTCCACCGAGGGTTCGAATCCCTCCCTTTCCGA
>CAJULR010000009.1 GCA_910587375.1 Candidatus Gastranaerophilales bacterium
CGATATAAAACCTTTCTCATATCCTAAAAATTATTACCTTAATTTTACAGGTTCAAGGATGATTACCCTTGAAGAGCAGCTTGAAAGGGTTGATACAAGCCTGCTTCCAAAAAGAATTCAAGACAAAATAAAAGAAGAACTTCAAAACGGCGCAACAAAAAATTTGTATGAAATCCATAAAGAAACATATGCTCCGCTTTTAGAATGCAGCACGCTTGATGAAGTAAAGGCAAAATTTCCCGAATTTCAAGACGTCATTGACGCTAAAGACCTTGATGAGAGCCAAATGTTTACCACGCTTAAAAAAATTAAAAACGGCAAAATTGAAGGTTTAAAAATTGAAGATTTAAGCCTTGAGCTTTTAAAAAGCCACTACGGAAGGGGTTTAAGCCCAAGTCATTATAGAGAAGCATATTTTAATTTATCTAAAGACACCGTGTTTTCAATGCTCAAAACCCTTGGCATAGAAAGGCTCAATGGGCAATATTTATTTCTTATAAATTCTTCAAGCCCTGAAAGGCGCGCCAAAAATTCAGCAGCATGGACAGAAGAAAAAAGAGTTGTATGCTCTCTCCGGGAGACAGAAAAGTGGGCCGATGAAAATAAAAGAAAGGCCATGTCTGAAAAGCAGAAGCAGTATCATATAGACCACCCGGAAGTTGCAAGGGCTCATTCTGAAAGGATGAAAGGCAGGGTTGAAACTCCTGAACATAGGGCAAAAATTTCAAAGGGTGTAAAAAAATTTCGCGAAGAGCACCCGGAGGTGACCGAAGCCCAAAGGCAAGCATGGAAAGAGCATGCTGATATTACAAGAAGGATGAGCGAAATTGCAAAAAGCAGATTTCCATACCTGCGCACAGTTTTCTATAAAAGGCAAAATGACATCCCTCTTACGCAGTGTGATATAGACTATGAAAGATATTATTATGGCGTGTGCGAAAAAGAAATCCCGGGTTTTCGTGCAAAGGTGGCAGAAACCTATAAAAGGCTTCTTAGAGAATTAAGCGAAGAAGACGGAAATAAAGGTTAATAAGCTGGCCTTAAAAGCCTGATGTGTGCTAGAATATCATCATAAAAAGACAATTTTTTGAGGATTTATGAAGAGGATTTTGATAACAGGCGGGGCGGGCTTTATTGGAAGTCATTTATGTGAAAGGCTTTTGGCCGAGGGAAATGACATAATCTGTCTTGATAATTTTTTTACAGGCTCTAAAGACAATATCAGGCATTTGATCGGAAATGACCATTTTGAGCTTGTTCGTCACGATGTTACAAAAGAATATTTTGCGGAGGTGGATGAAATCTATAACCTTGCATGCCCTGCAAGTCCGCCGCATTATCAATATAACGCAATTAAAACGATTAAAACCTCTATTTTAGGGATGATTAACATGCTTGGCCTTGCAAAAAGGTGTAAAGCAACGATTTTACAGGCTTCAACAAGCGAAGTTTATGGCGATCCAAATGTTCATCCGCAAACGGAAGAATATTGGGGAAATGTAAACCCTATAGGAATTAGAAGCTGTTATGACGAAGGGAAGCGTTGCGCAGAAACTCTTATGATGGATTATCACAGGCAAAACGGCGTCGACACAAGAATTATAAGAATTTTTAACACTTACGGCCCAAATATGGACCAAAACGATGGCAGGGTTGTTTCAAACTTCATCGTGCAGGCACTTCAAAATAAAGACATTACAATTTATGGTGATGGCAGCCAAACCCGCTCATTCTGCTATGTTTCAGATTTAGTTGAAGGCATGGTAAGGATGATGAACAATAAGCAAGGCTTTATTGGCCCTGTTAATCTTGGAAATCCTTCAGAGAGAACAATTTTAGACTTTGCAAAGCTTATAATTGAGCTTACAAATTCAAATTCTAAAATTATACATATGCCCCTTCCAAAAGACGACCCAACCCAAAGAAAGCCCGATATCACGCTCGCCAAAAAAGAGCTCAATTGGGAGCCCACGGTTGATATTAAAGATGGTCTTTTGAAGACGATAGAATATTTTGAAAAGAAAATAAAGGAAAATAAATGAAAATTTGTGTAATAGGAACAGGCTATGTGGGCCTTGTTGCAGGAACTTGTCTTGCAGAGATGGGAAACGAAGTAATCTGCGTTGATAAGGATGAAAAAAAGCTTGAAAAGCTTAAACAAGGGATTGTGCCCATTTATGAGCCCGGCCTTGAAGAGCTTATAAATGTAAATGTTTCAGAAGGCAGGTTAAATTTTACAAACGACCTGAAAATGGCAGTTGAAGCGTCTACTGTCTGCTTTATTGCCGTGGGAACTCCGCAAGGGGAAGACGGCTCTGCTGATTTATCATATGTTTTGGATGTTGCTTCAAACATTGGCGAATATATGAACGGCTACAAAGTGATTGTTGATAAATCGACCGTTCCTGTAGGCACGGCAGAAAAAGTGACAGAAATTATCAAATCAAAAACAAATTTTGAATTTGATGTTGTTTCAAACCCTGAATTTTTAAAGCAGGGCGCTGCGGTTGATGATTTCCTAAAGCCTGACAGGGTTGTTATCGGCTCCAATTCTCAAAAAGCAACGGAAATTATGCAGGAATTATACTCTCCATTTTTAAGGACCGGAAACCCGGTAATTATTATGGATGTAAAATCTGCAGAGATGACAAAATATGCGGCAAATTCGTTTCTTGCGGTAAAAATTTCTTATGCAAACGAAATTGCAAACATTTGCGAAAAAGTTGGCGCAGACGCCGAAATGGTGCGCATTGGGATGTGCTCCGATAAGCGCATAGGCTCCCAATTCTTGTTTGCGGGGCTTGGGTATGGCGGAAGCTGCTTCCCAAAAGATGTTAAAGCCATGATTAAGACGGCAAAAATAAACGGCTGCTCATCTTCTCTTTTAGAAGCTGCGGATGAAACAAACAAGGCCCAGCGCGCGCTTTTTGTAAATAAAATTTTAGAAAAATACAATGGCAATATAGAAGGCAAAACTTTTGCCGTTTGGGGCCTTGCTTTTAAGCCCAAAACAAACGATATGAGGGAAGCACCTTCTATTACAATTATTGAAGAACTTTTAAAAAGAGGGGCAAAAATTCAAGGGTATGACCCAAAAGCATACGATTGCGCAGAGCCCATATTCGGCAATAGAATTACTTATGCAAAATCTGCCTATGACGCGCTTTTTGGGGCGGACGCCATGCTTTTATTAACCGAATGGAACGAATTCAGACGCCCGAATTTTGATAAAATCAAAGCCTTGATGAAAGAATGCGTTATATTTGACGGCAGAAACCAGTATGATGGGAAACGCCTTGCAGACAAAGGTTTTGAATATCACTGCATAGGGAAAAAATCTAAAACTCCAGTAAAAGCATAATTGCTGTTTGTTTTTGATGTTAATTGTTACGGTTTTGCAACAATACAACAATTTATCTATCAATGTTTAATCTTAAATCTAAATACAAAAACCGCCTAATCCAAAGATTAAGCGGTTTTTAAATGTTTCTCAACTTGTTTTGTCGTGGTGCTTTTGTCTTGCTTATTGCAAGCTGCTTGCACCGGCCTATGCGGCACTATTTTTTGTTAACAAGTTCTTTGAATTTTTTACCAGCTGAGAAAGCAGGAACTGTTTTAGCAGCAATCTTGATTTCTTTACCAGTTTGAGGGTTGCGGCCAGTTCTAGCTGCACGTTTTCTAGCTTCAAAAGTACCAAAGCCAACTAATGTAACTTTTTGTCCTTTAGAAACTGATTTTTGAACTGTTTCGATGAAGCCGTTTAAAACTTCAGCTGCTTCTTTTTGAGTAACTTTTGCTTTTTTAGCAATTTCTTGTACTAATTCTTCTTTGTTCATTATAGAACCCCTTTCCTTATTTCTTGTATGATTATATTGAATTTTTGGGCATGTTGCAAGTTTTTTTATTTGTAAATACAAAATATATACTAATTTTTACAAAATTTGATATAATTAAATATATGAAAAAGAATTTAAGATGGTATGACAAAGACAAGTATTTAAGCGCTTTTATGACGCTTTTGCAGGGTTTGTCGGATGAAATTCAATCTAAAGTTGCGGTTGATATTTTACTTTACATTCCAAAAATAATCGAAAAAGATTTTGCAAAGTTTATTAAGATTGTTGCAGACCATAACCCAAGACAATATCAAAGATGGTATGATCATAATCCAAATTTGCATACTTTGGTTGAATCAATAAGAAAACTTTCATACGAAGAAAGAGAAAAGCTTTTGGATGCAATATCTGATATTGTTATAAAACACACAAACCAGGATCCTTTTAAATTTGGTAAATAAGTTGGGAAAATAAGGCAAAAAGGGCGTTAAGGATAAAAATATGACAAATGTTTTAATCACAGGGTCTTCTTCAGGAATTGGCTTAGAAACGGCAAAAGTTTTAAGAGAACAGGGCTGCAAAGTCTTTAGAACCGGCAGAAGAAGCGTTGAAGACGAGCATTATTTAAGTGTTGAATTATCCTGTTTTGAACATGCCAAAATTCTTTATGAAAAGGTGATTGAAGAATTTGGAAACATTGATGTTTTAATTAATAACGCAGGTGAATATTATTATTCCCCGATTGAGAGGGTTCAAACCTATGATATAGAGCGCGTTATGCTCCTTAACCTTTCAATTCCGTATTATCTAGCCTCTCTTTGTGTTTCACAGATGAAAGAAAAAAGGTTTGGGCGAATTATTAACATTTCTTCAATTTCAGCCTCTGTAGGCGAAGCAAACGCAAGTCTTTATGCTGCAACAAAGGCCGGGCTTTATGGCATGACAAAATCTTTGGCGCTTGAATTGGCCCAATATAACATTACAGTAAATTGTATAAGCCCCGGTTGGGTTGAAACACCTTTAATGGCAGACATTAACGAAGAAGACAAGGCGGAAATCCTTGATGTTGTGCCGCAAAGAAGATTTATTCAACCGATTGAAATTTCAAATTTAATTAAATATTTAATTTCTGATGAAGCAAAAGGCCTCACTGGGCAAAATATCAACCTTTGCGCCGGCCTCAGTGTTGGCTCGTAAACACATCCTGCACACAGCCTTCATCTTTAACTTGCTTTAGGAACTTTTAAAATGCGGTTTAATGTATTTTTTCTTACCCCTGTGTTGTGCCTGCAGCAGCTGGCTTTTCTGCTCTTCCTGAAAGCTTTTGCCCTATTGCCTTGCCCACGTTGTATGCTGTGATTGACCCTGCCACAAATAATAAGCCTATACCCACTTTTGCTGCCGTCTGGCCGCCTTTTGAAAGCCCTGAAAACCATTTGCCTGCAGTGTTTAAGCCTTGTTTTGCAAGGTTTTTAGCGCCTTCAATAAATCCTTTTGATTCTGTTATTTCTTTGGCGCCATTTTCTGCAATGTCAAA
This sequence comes from Candidatus Gastranaerophilales bacterium, assembly GCA_910587375.1. Lineage (GTDB taxonomy): Bacteria > Cyanobacteriota > Vampirovibrionia > Gastranaerophilales > Gastranaerophilaceae > MGBC122484. The sequence continues at coordinate 5,374 of CAJULR010000009.1, forward strand.
TAATGTGCTTTTTGCTGTGCTCATAAGCTTTTCAGCCCCAAACATCATGCCCATTGCGCTTGTTTCTTCAATTAACGCCGAATATTGATCATCGTCTTTTAATACGCGAACCCCTGCTGCTAAAACCAACAGCGGGTTTACAGCTTTTGCTGCAATTGTTCCGACAACAGAACCGTTACTTGCCTTTGCCGCAGCCTCAAGAGCGTCCGCCGCTCCTTCTTTGCCTGCGTTTTTAAGCGTATTGCATATAAAAGTGTCTGCCGCGTCTGTTGCCCTTAAAACTCCTTCGCCAAAAACAGAAGCATTGTGCGAAAGTTTGTCTGTTAAAGATAACATCTGCGCGCCTGTTGCTCCAAGGCGTCCGGTGTCTTTTCCTGTTGCCACTTTGCCTGTGTTTCTTGCGCAAAATATGCCTGTTTGAATTATTCCGCTAATCGGATCAGAACACATATTAAAACCTTCCTTCTATATTTTAATAAAGTATTTTTTTCTCCAAAAATTGCCCCTGTCTAAATATTTTTAATATTTGTTTACATGCCCCGTCTTTTAATCTAAAATAGTTTTATGGATTAAAAGCCCGCAGAATTAATTTTTAAGGCTTTAAGATTTGGCAGTTTAATAAAAATGAGGATATAAAAATGGTAGATGTAAAACCCTTGGAGGCACTTGTTTACAACCAGTCTAAGGTTGATATGAAAGATGTAATTGCCCCGCCATATGACGTTATTACAAACGAAGAACAGCAAAATCTTTACGATAGAAGCAAATATAATATCGTAAGGCTCATTTTGTCTTCCGCAAAAGACAGATACGCTGACGCCAAGACAAGCTTTGAAAATTGGCAAAAAGAGGGCATTTTAATTAAAACCGAAAAACCTTCAATATTTTACATCATCCAAAAATACACAACAGAAAATGGCAGAAAAGTAGAGCGCAAGGGCTTTATTGCAAAAAACCACGTTGAAGAATTTTCATCCAAAAAAATTCTTCCGCACGAATTTACAATGGGCGGTCCAAAAGAAGACAGATTAAAGCTGACACGTGCTTGTGAAGCGAATTTCAGCCAAATTTTTATGGTATATTCTGACCCCTCAATGATGATTGAAAATGACATTGCCCCAAAATATATGGCAGATGGCCCGTTTATCGATGTAACAGATGATAAAGGTGTTCAAAACCTTGTCTATATAATCGATGGCGAGGATGACATCGCAAAAATCCACACTCTGCTTGAAGATAAAACTCTTTTAATTGCAGACGGACACCACAGATATGAAACTGCGCTAAACTATTCAAAGGAGGCTAAAAACCCAGAGGCGCAGTATGTTATGAGCTATTTTACAAACTCCGAAGACGATAATTTAATCATTTTCCCAACCCACAGAATTATTACAAAGTTCATCGAGCCATATATTCTCTTGGAAAGTGTTAAGAAATATTACGATATGACAGATTACACTTTTACAAGTGCAAATAAGGATGAAATCAAGGCAAAATTCCTTTCTGACCTTGAAAAATCAAATGCAGAAAAGATTTCAATGGGCCTTTATATGAAGAATGTAAATAAATTCTACCTTTTAAAGCTAAAAGACGGGGTTTTGGATACAATTGACGCTCCTGATGTGCTGAAAAAGCTTGATTTAACAGTTCTTCATGAATTAATAATATCCAATGAGCTTGGTTATTCTAAGGAAGAACAGATGTCCCAGGATGGTATAAAATATATCAAGCAAGAGTTTGAAGCATTTGATATGATTGACAAAGGCACAGCGGAAGCAAGTTTTATTATGGCATACCCTAAAATGCAGGATATTAAAGACATCTCAGCTGCAGGCTATAGAATGCCTCAAAAATCTACATATTTTTACCCGAAACTTTTAAGCGGCGTTGCCATAAACCCCCTAAAATAGTGCAATAGGGCAAAACTAAAGGAGCTTGTATGCAAACTTCTTCATACACAAAATTTGGCGCAAATTACAACAAAGACACAGGTTTTGTTGATTTCAGGCTGTTTTCAAAAAACGGCACCGCCGCCCTTTTGTGCATTTTTGACGCGCCAAAGGGAAAAGGCCCTGCTTATACCGTAAAGATGATAAAATCGGGCGATGTTTTTGAAACATCCTTTGACCCAAGGCTTCTTGGGGAGGGGGTTCCTTTTGAAAGGCCATTGTATTACGGGTATCGGGTTTTTGGGCCAAACTATGAACACACTGAAAACTGGACGCCCGGGGTTAAAAAAGGGTTTAAATCAAGGCTGGATGTTGAAAACAACCGTTTCAACCCGAATAAACTTGCCTATGACCCCTACTCAAGAGAGCTTAGCCATCTGCATTCCGATGTTAGCAAGGATTTAATCGAGTTTCGCTCCAACGAAAAGTCGTTTTTTGTTGATAATGCTAAAATTGCGCCAAAAACAGTTTTTAAGGTTACACAAGACAGAGAAATTGTATCTCCCTCAAACCGTGCACTCACAGAGGAAATTATAGGAGAAGTACATCTCAAAAGCCTTACTGCGCTTCAAAACAAGGATTCAAAGGGTACATATAAGGCCGCAGGCGAGTTTGCACAGAATATAAAGGCGCTCGGCATTACTATGGTTGAATTTTTGCCCCTACATGAGTTTGATGATAAGGAAGATATCGGCAATTATTGGGGTTATATGCCCTTGTGCTATTTTGCGCCGCACAAAAAATATGCCTTCAACACAGCTGACGGTGAGGCTGTGGCTGAATTTCAGGAGATGATTGACGCGCTCCACAAGGAAGACATAAAGGTCTGCATGGACGTTGTTTACAACCATACGGGCGAAGCCAGGGTTTATAACAACGACCCGACCGATGTAAACCTCTTTTGCTACGCGCTTATAGACAATAAAGAGTACTATAAATCAAATGAGGCCGGCTTTTACGCCCTGAATTCAGGTTGCCATAACGACGCAAACACGGCAAAAGATGGCTTTCGCCACATAATCATTGATTCGCTTGAATATTGGATAAACCAGGGCGTGGACGCTTTCAGATTTGACCTTGCAGCTGCCTTAATGGATACCGATACCGGCGTAAATACGCGCTATGACAAGAATAGAAGCATTGTCGGGCGAATGAAAGAAAAGCTTGAAGAGCGCGGAATTATTGTGCCTGCGCCGGATGAGCCTGCAAAAATTCCTGAAAACATTGATAAAAATGCGCTTAAAAACTTACGTATCGTAAATTTAATTGCAGAACCCTGGACATGCGGCGGCTATAATGCTTATCAATTGGGGAATTTCCCTGAATTTTTTGCAGAATGGAACGATGTTTCAAGAAATACAATCCGCGCTTTTTCAGTGCGTCCAAATTCGGTCGATTTCCTTGCTATAAGGCACATTTTAACGGGAAGCCCGCACAAATTTGGCAACAAAAACCGCTCATTAAATTTTGTAGCATGCCATGACGGCTTTACCTTGTGGGATTTGAATTCTTACGATAAAAAAGCTGCAAACACTTGTGGCGGCTCGGATTGGGAGCTATGTTCTTCCTTTAATGGCAATAAAACCTTAAGGGACAAGGCCATCAGAAACGAAATGGCCATTTTGGCCTTATCTTACGGCACTTTTATGGTTCAAATTGACGATATCGTGCTCCACTCCAAGGGCGGAAACAACAACAGCTACAATATAGACGGGCCCACAAACTATATTGATTTTGCCCCAAGTGGCGAAAAACAGGCGCTTTCAGACTTCATCAAAAACTTAATAGATTTTAGAAAAAAACATAAAATTTTTAGGGATGAACTTTACGTTAAAAATATGGAATTTTTTGGCCATCTTGCCCGCCCATTCCCCGCCATTTCGCCGTTTTGGACGCTTCCTGATATGCGTTTTATGTCTTTTATGACAACAGATGGGGCGGAAACCCTTTTTGTGGCAATGAATAAAGGCCATAGCGACGTCAAATTCATCTTGCCGCGTGAACCCTACAAGCAGGGCAAAAAATTCTACGTGGTTTTTGACACCAAAAGCAATGATTTCAACCCTGACGGGCTTTTGTACACCCCAAAAGGCGAAGAGCCCACATATACAATCGAGCCCTACACAATGGTTTTGATGTTCATAAAATAGTAAAGTTTTGTAAAGAAATGTAAAAGGATTTTTAATAATGGAACTCTTGGATATTTTTAAAGAGCTTGTAAAAATTCCCTCTCCTTCAATGGGGGAGAAGGCTGTGGCTGAAAAAATCGCAGAAATTTTAAGCGGTGCCGGAATAAGTGTGCGCTGTGATAATTATGGCAATGTTTACGCCGAATTCGACGGCGGAAACCCTGATAAACCGTCGCTTTTGCTATCTTCGCACATGGATGTTGTGGGGGACGATTCCCCTGTAAACATTGTTGAAAACGGTGATTTTATTGAAACTGACAAGAAAAGAACCCTTGGGGCGGATGATAAAGCAGGTGTGGCAGCCATTTTGAAGCTTTTGTTGGATATAAAAGAAGAAGCGGACAGCCTTTCTGCCGGTCAAAAACCCTTGTATGGCAAGGTGGAAGCGGTTTTTACCCGTGATGAAGAAAATTCCATGACAGGAATTGAAAATGTTGAATTTAACAGGCTAAATTCAGAATATATCTTGGTTTTAGACTCTGATAAGCTTGGAAATTTCGAAATATCGGGGGCCGGGTATATCAAACTCACAATTTCTGTGAAAACCCCTTATGGCGGGCATTCCGGGCTTGATATCTCAAAACCTGAACGTCTTAACGCCGCAAAAATTATTGCAGAAATTATTGAAAAAGTGCCACAAGGCGTGCAAAAAGCCGATGAAACGGGCACTATAACCTCAATAAACCTTGGTTCTGTTATTGGCGGAGGGGTTGAAAACGCTCTCTATGAGGCGGTTAAGAGGAATTTAAAAGGTGCTGAAGCCGTAGAATTTGTGGCGAAAAATTCAATGTCAAATATTATAAACACTTCCGCATTTGCGCACTATTCCCTAAGAAGCTCTGATATCAAGGCAAAAGACGATTTGATTGCAAAAATTGAAGAAATATTAAGAGATTTTAACAAAAAATATGATGGGTTTGCGGCCGCAAAGCTTGATATAGAAGAGCATTTGCCGATTTTTGAAAAATCTGATGATGAATTTTTAATTGAAACTGCCCAAAAAGCCGCTCGTGGCGCAGGAATTGACCTAAAAATCTCATCTTTTCATGCTGGCGCTGAAACTCATATTTATGCAAACCGCAAAAACGCCGCAGGCAAAGCGTTTAAGCCCGTCCTGGCAGGCATTGCGAATGTGTTTAATATGCACTCAGCTGATGAAAAAATTGATGTTCAAAGCTATAAAAAGGGATATGAATTTTTGAAGCAATTTTTGAAGGAAATATAGCCTAAAAACCTTACAGGATATGCTTTTCCAGGTTTTAACAAAATGCAGATAAGAGCAATTAATAACATTTTACTTTTAATAACCGCATTCATTTGGGGCGCAGGCTTTGTGGCCCAAAGGGCCGGTATGGATTTTGTCGGGCCATATACCTTTAATTGCGCAAGATCCTTTCTGGGAGCACTTTCGCTCCTAATTTTGATTGGGATTTTTAAAATTAAAAAAGGCCCGAACCGGAAAATGAACAAGTGGGAAGAGCGCCGCTATATGCTGAAAGCAGGCGCCATATGCGGTTTAGCGTTGTTTTTTGCAAGCACTGTCCAACAGGTCGGAATGGTCTATACGACGGCCTCAAAGGCTGGTTTTATAAGCTCAATGTATATAATCATCGTCCCTTTGATTTCTGTTCTCTTGGGGCGGAAATTCTCTCCATTCCTGTGGTTTGGGGTATTTTTGGGGGCGCTTGGGTTATATTGTCTTTGTGGCTCAAATGGCTTGCGGCACATAGGTTATGGCGATATTTTGATAATGATTTCTGCCATTCTCTATTCTGTGCACATTATAACCATAGGGCATTTTGCCCCAAAAGTAGACAGCGTAAAGCTTTCCTGTGTTCAATTTGTCGTTGCGGGTACGGTTGGCCTTATTCCGGTATTTTTTCTTGAAAACCCAAGTGTCGACGGGCTTTTGGCCTGTGCTTGGCCACTTTTCTTTGCGGGCGTTGTGTCTTGCGGGGTTGCTTATACTTTGCAAATTGTGGCCCAAAAGAACACAAATCCGGCTCTTGCTTCCCTGCTTTTAAGCTTTGAGAGCGTGTTTGCGGTGATTACCGGGTATCTAATTCTCCATGAAACGCTGACTTTGAAGGAAGTTATAGGCTGTGTTCTAATGTTTGCGGCAGTTTTGGCCGCACAGTATAAGGGTAAAAATCCGACTGCAGAAATTGTGGATGATACGGTTTCTACAAGGTGTTGTTCGTAGTAAAAATGCGCCTTGTTGGATGGCTAAAATCCTTTTAGGGCCTGCTTTTTAGGGTTTGCAACGTTTTTTATAATCTCCATTTATCCTTGTACTGTGGGTGTTTTGGCCTAATCCGGATAGAGCTTGCAAAAAAGTTTCATTTTGTGTAAAATAATTTTCTTCACAAGTTTTTATTTTTGTGAAAGCAAAATTTTGAGAGGTTTAATATGCCCATATCGCCCGTAAATTCTACATCTTTAACCTTTGGCGCAAAGAAGGCTCCAAAGAAAAAAGTGAAGGTAAAAAATGCCGTGAAAGCCGCTTTGGCCCTCACTGCGGCAACTGCGGCGGTTTCCTATGCCACCCAAAAAGGCAAGGGAGGGTATGTAGATATGATTATATCTGAACTTCAGCCTCTAAAAAGGTCTGCTCTTCGCTTTTTATCAAGCATTTTCCACAGAATTTCACACTAAAAGCCTTATATAGCTTGAATTTTGTTTTGAAATTTTCTCTCCGATGCAAAATTGCGATGGTATGTTCTTCTTAAATGCCTTGCAGGTGTTGTGTTTCAGCAATTTTTATTGTCTATCTTCCTTTGTTCAGTGCTTTTTTAGGGTTTTAGTTTGCTATAAAACCTTGATATTATGCTCTTTTCCACGCTTTTAAAGCCTGAAAAATGGTGTCATTTCTATAATTTAGCGGTTTTTATTTTTTCTTTGCATAAAAGTAGTACTCAAATCCTTATATATCTTTAAAAAGCGGGTTTTAAAATCTGTAAAACCTTGTTGTTTAGCTATTACACGTTGTTGTAATCGCTTAAAAGCATATGGTGTGCTCATTTACAGGAAGATTGCTTTCTTAAAAACCGGCCTTCGTGTAAAAAATTGCCGCAAAATTACAACAATGAGCCCTTTTAAATTTTTTTTCAAAGAGTAAAATTTTACAATATGAATATGATTTTAAATTTAACTTTTGTACAAACTCTGTTTTCCGCTCTGGCAGAGGCTTTTAAGGATTGCATAAGGGTAATTCCCGTGCTGCTTGCGGTTTTTTACATAATTGAAGTTGTTGAATATTTTTATTCGGATAAAATTTTACATTTTGCAAGGCTTTCAAAAAAGGCAGGACCTTTGCTTGGGGCGGTTTTTGCGGCTATTCCCCAATGCGGACTTTCAATCATTGCAAGCACAATGTACTGTAAGCGCTATATCACAAGAGGGACGCTGCTTTCCGTGTATTTAGCCACCTCCGATGAAGCTATACCAGTGCTTTTGGCTTCTCCAAAGCGGATAGAAATTATTTTGCCTTTAATCCTGATAAAGCTTGCTGTGGCGCTGTTTTCGGGGTATTTGGTCGATTTATTTTTCCCGTCAAAAAAGACGGAGCCTGTGGAAGAAAATTTCAAAATGGAAAAGGGCTGCCATAGCCATGAAATTGTAAAAAATGCTGAAAGCGCGGCAGGGACCGGGCTTCGGGAAATTTTAATTCATCCTTTTGTCCACACTTTGAGCGTTGTGTTTTTTATTTTTATCGTTACATTTCTTGTAAATGCTTGTATGGCTTGGGTTTCAGCGGGTGGTGCGGGCTTGCTTAATTTTTCAATATTTAAAAACAACTTCGTACAACCGTTGTTGACAGCGGTTTTTGGGCTTATTCCAAATTGTGCGGTGTCAGTTGGGATTACGATACTATATCTAAAGGGCGCAATCACCTTTGCTTCCTGCGTTTCGGGGCTTTGTGCCGGGGCGGGGCTTGGGCTTTTAGTGTTGCTAAAAAATAACAAGGACAAGAAAGATACAGCTTTTGTTTTGGCTCTTCTTCTTATTATTAGTGTCTTTTCCGGGTATTTGACCCTGCTTTTACCGATGTAGCAAGGGTTTATGGCGTATCATCGGGGATATATTCAAGTATATCCTCAACTTTGCACTCAAGCGCCCAGCAAATTTTATTCAGAGTATCAAATTTAATTGCTTTATTTTTATTGTGATAAAATTCAAACACGGATTGCCTTGCAAGACCCGTCATTCTTGCAAGTTCAGACATTTTTATCCTTTTTCTTCCCATTATTTCAGATAGTTTATTAAGAATCATAGCTTTAATTTAGCACTGTAAGCTGATTCTTGACAATTGTCAGGCAATAATATACAATAGACGTCTTTACCTGATGTTAATGTAATATTTGTTAATAATATAGAAAGATATGAAAATGGATAAAATTAAAAAAGCTGAAAAATCTGATAAAGACTGTCTTTGGCAAGGGTCTACGAGGGGATATTTGGACGCTCTAATCGCTCAAAGGCTTGAGGTGCTTGAGAAAGGGCTGCTTAATGTTATGCAAAATTTAACAGAAATTTATTCTGAAAAAAGATTTATCTCATGCCTGTTGAATATGCGCGATGACGCGGATTTAAAAGATTAAGATTGCAAAAAGGGTGAAAAAATAGGCAAAAAGGAGAATTTGCGCGGGTTTGTCTTTATAAAGAAAATCGGCCGGATCTTGCATTGCGCTTGTGTTTGCAAGAAAAAGAAGCCTGAAAATTACAAGCGAAAACGGGATGGCCGAAATGTACAAAAAGCCTGTGCCTGCGCGCTCTATGGTGGCTGAATCCATTACATAGGCGAAATAGAAGGCAATTGAGAGGATGGCGTTGGCGGAAACGAACTGATTTAGGGCCTCCAGGGTGAATTTTTCTACAGATTTTCTTTTATGAGCGCCGCCTTTTTCAAATTCCAGCCGCCTTTTTGAAAAGGTGAAAAACATTGATACAAAGAAGGTTAAGAGGATTACAAGCGGCGAAGGCAGCACCATTATTGCGGCACAGCCTGCTAAAATCCTTAAAATGAATCCCAGTGCGATACAAAAGGCGTCTATTATTTCGAAATTTTTGAGAAACGTTGTGTAGAAAATGTTTAGAATTACATAAAGTATCAAAATGAGTATACTCAGCAGATTTAGCCCTATGCAAAACGCAAAACCTGCTAATAGCAAGGAAAGCATGACAATGCAGGCGACAGGAATACTGATTTTGCCGGAGGCAAGCGGCCTTTCGGCTTTTTTAGGAGATAGCCTGTCTTCTTTAAGGTCGAAAATGTCGTTAAATATGTAAACCGCAGACGACACAAGGCAGAAGGCCAAAAAGGCAAAGCTTGCGCGGAGGACGAGCGCGGGGTTTGTAAAATTCAGCGAAAACACAAGCGGCACAAAGCATACGGCGTTTTTTACGTAGTGTTTTATTTTGATTAATTTTAAAAAAGTTTTTAACATAATTTTACCTTTGAATGTCATATTTTACGCCGGCTTCCCGGAGTTTTCTTGTGTAGGAAACCTCCATCGAGGCAAATTCGTTTTGCGGCACGTGGCGCACAATTGCCTCGGGGTCCTGTTTTTGCAGGGCTTTCAGCTTGTTTATTGCGGTTTTAGTTCTATAGGTGTATTTTGCGGCCCAGGCAGTGCTTGCGCCGTTTATTAAAAATGAATTTAGGAACATAAGGAAAAGAAGTGCCCCTGTAAAACCTTTGATAAAGCGGGTTTTGGAATTTGAACCGGAGGATATTTCGGGCAAATTTTGCCACACAAAAAGGGCGATGAAAATAATTACGGCCCAAAGTTGTGGAATGTAGCGCGCCCACCAGCTTTCGGGGTTTAAAATTATGGAAATTATAAGTATAGAAAGGATTAGGGCGATTTCTTTGTTTCCCTGCCTTGCGGTGAAAGGGTTTGCCTTGTTAAGAGAGTTTGCGCTTTTGTTACAATTCTTAAAGTTGGCATTATCATTGTTGTTTGCGCTGTTATTTTTCCAAGCAAGGCTTCGGGCAAGGGTCACAAGGCTTATAATGGCTAAAACAAGGGCCATAAGGAAGATTGCGGAAAAGAAAACGCCAAAGCCCGCAATTCTTGTGTCTGTGTCGTCAAATTTTGTGATTTCGCTTTTGTGCACTGTTAGCGGGATTTTCAGCCTTGGATTTTTATCTATGCTGAATGTGAAATTGTCTGTCCTGCTGAAAAGGGAGGTAAAAAATTTATAGGCAACAGGCTTGTCCTTAAAGGCTTTTGGCATATTTGGGGTGATGATATCAATCTTTTCTCTGCCGGCAAGCGGGTATAGGGGGTGCCGCTCTTTGGAAACATTTGTAAAATAAGGGTTTATGCCTGATAGGAGGGTTAAGAGTATGATTGTAAGAACGGAGGACCAAAAGACTTTTGTGTTAAAGGTTTTGAAGCTAACAACGGGCCAAAACCTGCCAAGAGCAAAAGAAAGAGCGGCGCAAAGCAAAATGCACACAAAACATAAAATTCCGCCAAGCTTGATGTTCATTAAAATTGTGGAACTCATAATAAAAATCAGACGGGGAATTATAGGCGGGGCAAGGGTTTTGGCGTTTTGATTTTTGTTTAAGGCAGTTTCCATATCAAGAATTGAAAGGGTTGAAATCAAGAAATAGAGGTACATTAGACCGTCAATGTAGTATGTGAAAAATTGCGCGAGGAAAATTGGATTATAAACCAAAAGGAAAGAAAAAACAGCCCGCATTTTCGTGTCCAGCCTTGAAAAGGAGGGTTTTGAGAGGACATAAAAGGCATAAAATAAGGCAATAAGGCCTGAAATTCCGTTAAACACCTTTCCTGTTTCGATTTTGCCGGTTAAAAGCAGGACGTTTGCCGCAAAAATTTCTGAAAATTTGACGTAGGCCTCGTTCCAAACAAGGCTCCAGTGAATGTTTTTAAAGTGTTCGGCACAAAAGGCGTAAATGTCGTCATATATTGGGTTCCAGCCTTTTTCAAGGAGCGCTGTTCCCATTTGATGGTATTCTCTGCCATCGCAAGAAGGGTCCATTAAAATGCCGGATAAAAACGTGAGTGCGACAAGCAAAAAGCCAAGAAGGGCAGTAATTTTGGCAATTTTTCGGTGCGTTAAGCCGTCTTTTTTAAAGCGCAGGGCAAGTGTTAAAAATGTTACAAAAAAGCCAAGGAGCGGGTATATTGGGGAAATTGAAAAGCCAAAAACGAACCCCAAAAAAGAGAGGGTAAAAATCGTAAAAACCCCTAACAGTAAGGAAAAAGCCGTATTTAGAAAAATTTTATCCATACGGATAAATTATCGCATAAATAAGCTCTGTGTTAAAATGTGTATAGGTTTTGGTTAAGTTCTGTAACTATATGTTAATTTTTTGTTCAGAAATTTGCACATTTTGCCGATTAAATTTGTATACCAAAAGTGTGGAAAAGATGTAAGGTTAAGATATGACGGAAGATTTCAGCGTTAAATTTGATTCTATGATTAATTCAGCGCCCCTAAAAGCAGAAAGTGCGGGGGTTTTGAGCGAGGCGGAGACCACTGTTCAAAAAGAAGAGAACAGTGTGCAAAGCACTTCGCAGACAGCCAAGGAAACTCCTGAAAACGAGCTTGTGGTGCTTGATTGCGCCGATGGCACAGCATATGGTGAAGAAAATATTTTAGATGAAATTCAAAGCGAGCGCAGCGCAGAGCTTGATAAATATCTTGAATATCAAGAAAAAGTGGCTGAACTTCGAAAAGAAAAAAGCAAATATGAGGCTGAAATCAGGCAAAACGGGGATAACCCCGAAACTGTGCGGCGCTATCAGACAAAGCTTGAGAATATTGAGGCTGAAATTGGCGAATTTTCAAAATTAATGGCTGAGTGTGAGCAAAATATGCAAAATTTGGCGGCAGAATTTAACAAAGAGCTTTCAAATATAATAAATCAAAGCGCAATGCAGAGCCTTTCTTCATCCGTGCAGAGTGCGTATCCTGTAAACAATGCAGGCATTGGGGCACAGAATGCTCAAAACGCATGGTATGTTCAAAATTCAGGCGGAACACAGGGTTCAGGCGCCTCTACCGCAGGAGCACAGGCTTCAACTTCTTTGGGGGCGCAGGGAAAAAATGCGTCTGTTATAAACTATGGCGTATACACGGGCGAAAGCATTCCTCAAAACCTGGCAAAGGCTTTGGATTCAAGGCTTGGAAGTGGGTTCAGCCAAAAATGTGAAAATGTTGCTGGATATTTAGGGTGCAACGTGAACGACCTGCTTGCGATGATGTATTCTGAATCCGGCCTTAAGACGACGGCAAGAAACAAAAGCAGCAACGCTGTCGGCCTTATTCAATTTATCCCGTCCACCCTGAAAAGCAATGGCTATACGACAGAGCAGGTGGCTTCGATGAGCGCTGTGCAACAGTTGGATGTTGTTGCGGATATTTTTATGAAGGCAAAGAAAATGGCGGGGTATGGCGCGAATGAAAAAATTGACGGCGGCACGCTTTATGCCATAAATTGGCTTCCTGCCTATGCAAAGAACAATGTTGTGGCCCAAAAGGGCGGAAAATATTACAGTTCGGGTCTTGATATGAATAAAGACGGCTCTGTTACAAAGGCGGATTTATCTCAAAGACTGCAAAGCAAGTATAATGAGATGTTGAGGAATGTATAATCAAAGAGCTTTAAGAACACCTTAATGGAAACCTGAAAAGCCTGTAAGGATTATTTTTTGTGTTTCAAAAAATTTAAAGGCATTACTTTTAAATAGATTTATTAATTAAATAAATTAAATGAGGCATTTTTTTGCCTCTGACATTTTTAATAAAACTGCCGGATATTTTTGCATTCAACGCTTCAGCAACTTTAATTGAAGGTGTGTTGTTGGGGCGAATTTCAAATATAACTTCATTTAAATTTAATTTATTAAATGCATAATTTTTTAAAGCTGTTGCGCATTCTCTTGCATAACCTTTGTGCCAGTGTTCTTTTTTAAAGATGTAGCCAATCTCATGATATAAGCGATTTTTAATTATATCGGGCATTAAAGCGGCCTGGCCAACAGTTTCGGAATTTTCTTTATTTTCGACAATAAAATATCCCAAGTTACATTTTTTGTAGAGTTCTAAATTTTTATTAATCCAGTTTTGAACGTCAATATCGCTAAATTTATATTCCCAAGCATACATTACATCAGTATCTTGAAGCATTGTTTTTAAATCTTCAAAATCGCTTTGAATAATTTTTCTTAATCTGAGTCTTTTGGTTTCCAAAAACGTTTCAAGCATAGTTAAATGTTAACATAAATTTTTGGATGTTTTTTTAAACTGGGCTTCCTAAAAAATTCTTGAATTGTATCAAGAATTTAAATGGCGCGCCTGGAGACTCTGCCGAGTAAAAGGTGACTAAATGTCACGTTTTACGAGAGGGAAGAACCCTTTAGGGTGAGAATCCCTCCATACGAAAAAACCCCTTTGTGGGGTTAAATGGCGCGCCTGGAGGGATTCGAACCCCCGACCTTTTGGTTCGTAGCCAAACACTCTATCCAGCTGAGCTACAGGCGCATATTCAATTTTAACAAAACAATTCTAACACAAACGTTATAAAACACAAAATAATTTTCTGCGTCCTAAAAAAAGAAAATTAAAACAAAGCTCTAAAGTTGAACCGTCAAGGTTAAAAAAGGCCGCAAAAAATATTTTTTATGTGTTTTATACGGCATGAAATATTAAAACGAGGAATGTTGATAATGAGAGTATCTTACTTGCAAAGCCCTGTAATGCCGGGTATGGCGGCGTTTTACAATTCGCCGGTGAAAAAAGAGACAGAAAGTTACAATTTAAATATAGAAAACAAAACCCAATATCAGCCTGTGTTTGGGAATGTTTTTAATGTTGCAATTTCACCTTCCTTTGGGACAAGGCTTGAAGCTTTTAAGGTGCACAAGCCTGCAATTAGCGAGGGGCTTCGTAAACTTGGCAAGGAAGAAATGGTGTTAATTATCCATGGCGGAAGTTTTCCTGCAACATCTGAAACGGACACTGGTTTTGGCAGTCCAAATTCAACGGGCGCAAAAAACCTTATAGATTTTATTTCAGGTGTTTTTACCGGAATCCAGCTTGGGCCCGGAGGAAAGACTAAAAGTTCAGATTCTTCACCATATACTGGCACTCTTTTTTCTTCAAACCCGCTTTTTGTTGACTTAGAACAACTTACTGGGCCTAAATGGGGCTATATTCTTTCGGAAGAAAAATTTAATGATGTTGTAGAAAATAATTCAAACAGAGATAAATCCGAAACAAATTATGCATATATCTATAATGCCCAAGATGTTGCACTTAGAAGCGCTTATAGAAATTTTATCAAAGGCGATGGAGATAAAATTAATGCACTTAAAAGAGAGTTTGAAGAATATAAAAATGCCGATGTAAACGACCCTTGGCTTGAAAATGATGCGCTTTATGAGGCACTTTCCAAAAAACATGATATGGATTATTGGCCGCTTTGGGATGATGAATTGGACAAAAATTTAATGTCTTTAAAAGACACAAAAGAGGGCAAGGAAAGAATAGCCGAAATTCATCGTGATTATGCGGATGAGATTGATTTTTACAAGTTTGTTCAGTTTGTATATTCAAAACAGATTGCAGACACAAAAGATTATGCGAATTCAAAAGGAATAAAACTTATCGCAGACAAGCAGGTTGCTTTTTCAGACAGGGATGTTTGGGCGTATCAAAACTTATTTTTAAAGGATTGGAGCCTTGGGTGTCCGCCGGATTATTTTTCTGAAGATGGCCAAACTTGGGGTTTTCCTGTTGTCGACCCTGAAAAACTTTTCAACGAAGATGGTTCTTTAGGAGAAGCCGGTGAAATTTTGAAAAAATCTATAACAAAAATCTTCAAAGAACATGACGCACTTAGAATTGACCACTATTTGGGCCTTGTAGACCCTTGGGTATACCCTAAGGGAAAAACCGCAAAAGCGCAAGATGGCGCAGGCAGGCTTTATTCAGCGCCGCATGTTGACGGGCTTTCAAAGTATTCAATAATAAATGCCCAAAATGCGGACGCGGACGGAATTGTGGAAAAGATTTTCAACCGCATTGAATGGTCCGAAGATGATTACATAAAAGCTTCCAGCTTGACGGAAGAGCAAATGCAAAAATATTCGCGCTATATTGATAAGATTGTTCTTGCAGCAGTGAGAGACGCTGTAATTGACCCTGAAAGCTATGCGGCGCTCCAAGAGGCGGCAGATGATGTATCTGATGTGAAAAAATCTATTAAGGCGCATTTAAAACTTGATGAAATTGAACAGAAGGTTAGAAATTCAATCATTGCAGAAGATTTAGGTGCGATGACTGCTCCTGCAAAGCGCGTTATGGAAGAAACAGGGCTAAATGGTGTCAAGGTTGCACAATTTATGGACGGAGCTTCAAAAGACAGCCCATATCTTCCGACCACTTTTGAAAACCCGGTGCAGGAACATTACTGGTATATGGCAGGCTCTCATGATACTGTTCCTTTAAGCGCTTGGTCTAAGAATATTGTAAAAAATGCGCAAAAAGGCGATAAGAACGCGCAGGCGCAAATAGACTACATTGCGGATTATCTTTATAAAAACAGTCCGAAGTTTGAAATGTATAAAAAACAAATGGAAGAAGATCCGAAATTCTTTATGCAGAGCGTTTATGTAATGATTTTGAAATCTCCTGCAAAAAATGTTCAAGTGTTTTTTACAGACCTTTTTGGGGATGAGAGAGTGTATAACACGCCGGGCACCATGCCTGAATTTAATTGGAAAGTAAGGCCTGATAATAATTTTGAGGCTCAATACGGCAGGGCGCTTGATGATAATATGGCGTTCAACCTTGTAACATCAATTCAAGCAGCTATAAAATCAAGGCAAGATGATAGAAAGGCTGAACAGCAGCTGTTTTAGGCCATATTGGCGTTTGAATTTTGGCAAAATACACAACAGAAAATAAAACATAAAATATAAAAAGCGGAAAGTTAATCTTTCCGCTTCATTTTTGCGACATTTTCGCTTGATTTTACAAGGTTTTTGTAAAAATCGGCTTCTTCTTTGTTTCCTGATTCATCCGCAATCATTGCAGCTTGTTTTTTATAGGAAAGCTCTTCCGGCGCAAGCTCTATCGCTTCTTTTATAAAAAGCATGGCGTCTTGGCTGCTTCCAAGAAGGCTGTATGCGCGGGATGTCTGCGCGTAATATTTTGCTTTTGTGGGGTTTAAATTTAGCGCCACAGTGAGGTTTTTAACGGCGTCTTCGGGTTTTGCAATGTCGTTAAAAATGAGGCCTGTGAAATAGAAGGCTTCCGCGTTATTTTTATCAAGCTTTACAAGACTTAACAATTCTTCAAGTGCTTTTTTATAATCTTTTTGCCTGTAATAAATTCTTGCCAAAGAATTGTGCGCGCTTGGGCAATTTGGATATGTTTTTATAAAATCATCAGCATATTTTAGCGCCTCGTCATAGTTTTTATCGTCAATTAAAATATCTACAATTTCAGATAAAAAGCTGAATGAAGAAGGAAAAGCGTTTAAACCTTCTTTAAAAATATCAATTGCTTTTTTATAAAGTTTTAATTCTTTGTAAATTTCCCCGAGCGCAGAATATATCATCGGGTTGTCTTTGTTTGTTTCATAAAGCTTTTCAAGGTTTGCCTTGGCTTCAATTATATCTCCCTCTTTTGCAAGGAGCATATTTTTTAACACCTGGGCTTTATTAAAAACATGGGAATTTTTCTCAATTATGTTTAAATTCAAAATGGCGTTTTTGATGTCATTTTTCTTTGAATAAATCCAGGCCAAAAGGAAATAATGCTCGTCAATGCTGTCAGCGTAGGGTGTTGAATCTGACAGTATGCTTAAAGAGCGAAGCAGGGCAATTTGCGCCTCATTCAGCCAGTTTATGTCGCAATAAGCCTTTGCAAGCTCGAAATAATAATTATTAACATTTTTCTTGTCAAACTTTATGGCCTTTAAGAAGCAATCAATTGCTTTTGTGTGTTCGTTTTGAAGGTTGTAAATGAGGCCTGAATAATAATATGCTTTAGGGTTTTCTTCTGCGTTTGTCACCTCATCAAAAAGCTTTTTAGCGTATTCAATATCCCCTTTTTCATAACACAAAATCCCTAAATCAAGCTTTGCTTGCATATGGTTTGGTTTAATTGAGATAATTTTTTCTAAAAGTTCAAATTTATTTTCAGGCTCTGTTTTTGAAACGATGTACATAATTTCATCGTTTGTGGCAAATTCTTCGCTTAATCCTTTATATAAATCTGCAATTTCATCAAAAAGGTTTAATTTAAAAAGCACTCTGAAATAGTTTGCATAATTTTCAGCGCTTTGAGATTTTTTGCAAAGGTTTTGTGCAATTTCAAGCGCTTTTGAATAGTTTTGTAAAATAAAATAAATCTCGCAAAGTCTGTGCATACTGTGAATATGCGTTGGGTCATCTTCTAAAACCTTTTCATATTGTTCTATTGCGCGCTCATAATTTTTTAAAAGCATGTAAAGGTCGCCAATTTGCGCCACAATTTCATTGTTTTTTCCTTGGGGCAAATCTTCTGAAGAGAGGGCCTTATATAGGTGTTCAATTGCTTCTTTGTAGAGCTTTAAATTTTTAAGCTCGAAAGATTTTTTGATGTAATAAATAGCATTTTCAGTATTTTCTTCCATAAAAAACATTATATATTTTTATTTACATATTTGCAAAGCTTTTTAAACTTTTTGCCAAAGGTTTGGGTTTTGGTGTAATATTTTAACCATGATAAACGGAAAGAAAATTGTTGTAATAATGCCCGCATATAATGCGGAAAAAACGCTTGAGGTTACCTATAACGAAATTTATAAAGATTTTGTGGACAAGGTGATTTTGGTGGATGATAACTCTTTAGACAACACAAAAGAGGTTTCAAAAAGGCTCAATATAACAACCATTGTGCACAAGGAGAACAAGGGCTACGGGGGAAACCAAAAGTCTTGCTATACGGCAGCTTTAAAGGAAAATGCCGATATTGTAATTATGCTTCACCCTGATTATCAGTATACACCAAAACTTATTCCTGCAATGGCCTCTATGATTGCATTTGGGGAATATGACGCGGTTGTTGCCTCAAGAATGTTGAACAATGGTGCTCTTAAAGGGGGCATGCCTTTATATAAATTTATTGCAAACAAATTTTTAACGTTTTTCCAAAATTTATTTATGGGGCAAAAATTGTCTGAATATCATACGGGTTTTAGGGCTTTTAGTCGTGAAATATTAGAAACCTTGCCTTTGGCAGAGTGTGATAACGATTTTATTTTTGACAATGAAATGCTTGCGCTCATTTATTTTTACGGGTATAACATAGGGGAAATTTCCTGTCCTACAAAGTATTTCCCTGAAGCAAGCTCGATTAATTTTAAGCGCTCCACAAAATATGGTTTTGGGGTGTTAGGAGTGAGCATTAAATATTTTCTTGCACACCTTGGGCTGTACCGTTCTAAAATCTTTAAACACGGCGCAAAAAAGCTTGATATAAATTCAGAGCTTGAATATTATTATCTGCCAAATTAATGATGGCGAGGCAGGCATGGGCTTTTTCAAGGTTGGGCGGTGTTTTAATAATTTTAATGTTTGGCAGGCATTGCTTGCGGCAGCGTTTTTTGTGGGAATTTTTCTAAGGACAAAGGCATATTTTTCAGGATACACACTTTGGCTTGATGAGTGTTCTTTAAGTTTAAGCATTATAAAAAAGGGGATTTTTGGGTATTTTGCGCCATTAGAGCACACGCAAAGTGCGCCGCCATTGTTTATGATGTTAACAAAATTTGTGACGTTTATTTTTGGTGGTGTTTTTACGGCCGGAGCCGGTGTTTTTAGCAGCGTTTTTGGCGAAGCAGGCCGGATGGGCGGCGTTTTGGGTCGAGGTGTCGGAATAAATGAGTTTTCTTTAAGGCTTGTTCCTTTTATATCATCAATTGCCTCCATTCCGCTTTTTTATTTTGTTTCAAAAAAGTTTTTGGAAAAAAAGTTTTCGCGTTTCGCGGCACTTTTATTGTTTTGTGTAAATTATCCTTTAATTTATTACAGCGTTGAATTTAAGCAGTATTCATCTGACGTTTTTTTGTGCCTTTTATTTATTTTAATGTTTTTGTCACTTGATGTTAAAAATTTGGGCATTAGGAAAATGTTTTTGCTTGGGCTTTTTTCTTTTTTGGGCGCTCTTTTTTCTTTGCCTGTGTGTTTTGTGGCGGGGGCTTTTGTTGTTCAAGGCCTTTGGCTTTATAGGGGTTTTGGGGGTGAATTTAAAAATGTCTTTTTAAAAATATCCGCCTTTTTGCTGCCATTTTTTGTTTTAATGCCATTTTATTATCTTTTTGTTCTTTATCCTTCAAAAATTCAGATGATGTCCGGGTATTATTCATTGTGGCAGAGCGGGTTTTTAACCTTAAATCCTTTGAGTTTTGTCCTTTTGTTAAAAGAAAATTTATCATACTTTTTTTCTCAAAGCGACTTCGTTCTTTTCGGGGTGTTGCTCTTGTTGACAGGGTTTATCCGTATTTTGCGCAACGCACAATTTATTCCATGCGGTTCGGAAAATAAGGATGAAAATGTTTCAAGGCCTGCTTTATTTTTGACGATATTTCTTTTAATTGTAATTTTGGCTTCGTTTTTTAAAATTTATCCTATAAAAGAGCGGGTGGCGCTTTATCTTTTGCCTTATTTAATTATTTTAATCGTAAAACCGCTTGATATGCTTGCCCTTAGGGGGTGGTTGAATAAAATTGCGCTTGTTTTGTTCTTGATTTTTGTAAGCGCTTATAACTTTCAATATTTTAAAAATATTTACCCTGAAATTGCCGCAAAAAAAGGTGTTGGGGATGAATTTATGACGGTTTTAAAAAGCGAATATAAAAATGGGGAAATTGTTGTTTATAACGACGCTTCAGACCCTGTGTATCAGTATAATTCCTTGCGGCAAGGGCTTTTTACGGACAATATTATCGCAATACGGCTTGTAGAATATAGTAAAGATTTTTATTTGAACCTTTTGGATGAATTGCCAAAAGGCTATACATATTGGCTTTATTACCCTTATGATTACGCTAAAAGGCCTGTTATTCCGTTTTTAAAGGAATGGGCAAAGGATAAAAGCGTTATTAAAATGATAGAAAGCACAAACGCTTGTCTTTTATATGTAAAGCTATAAATTAAACTTCAGTTGAAAGGCTTGGGGCAATAACGATGAACTGCCTTACAAGCTCTTTATCCCACTGCACGCCGGCGCCAAGTTTTAAAATTTCGCAAGCCTTTTCAATTCCAAGGCCTTTTCTGTAGGGCCTGTCTGAAACAAGGGCGTGGTAGGCGTCTGCAATGGACACTATTCTTGCGGATAGCGGGATTTCATCTCCCTTGAGGCCAAAAGGATAGCCGGAGCCGTCATAGTGTTCGTGGTGGAATTTAACCATCGGGATTAAATCTCTTAAAGATTCGTTCGGGGCAAGCACTTTTTCTGCGCCAATTACAGGGTGCTGCTTCATAATTTCCCATTCTTCATCGTTTAGCATACTGGGCTTTTTCAAAACGTTTTCAGGAATGCCGATTTTTCCGATGTCATGAAGAAGGGCGCCAAGCTTAATTCTTTCAACTTCTGCTTCAGGGAGCCTCATTGCCCTTGCCAAGGCTTCAGAATATCTTGAAACAAAGGTCGAATGGCCTTTTGTATATGGGTCTTTGGCGTCGATTGTGCTTGCAAGGGATGTTACAACATCAAGTAAGTGTTTATTTGAAATAATTTTTTCGTTGTGGAATTTGCTGATTAATTCTTCTTCAAAATCTACGCCAATTTCAGCGTGTTTTTTGGTTAAAACTTCTGCAAAGCATTTAAGTGCTTCATCATCCCAGAAATTGTAATCTTCGCTTGTAACAATAATGCAGTTGCCGGATTCGTAAGATTTGCTCTTTGAAATGTACATGGCCTGTTCTGCAAGCACCAAGAGTTTTTCCTGGTTTTTAGAGGCCAAAGGATATGCTGCAATGCCAGCGCTTACTTTAATTGGGCCAACGGCGTCAACAATGACGCAAGACAGGGTGTATGATAAATATTCTGCAATGTATTTTGCCTCTTCAAGCGGTGTGTTTGGCATTAACACTGCAATTTCATCTCCGCCGTATCTTCCTGCAAAGTCTGTATTTCTAATATTTTGCTTAATTTTATGTGCAACTGTTTTAATGATTTCATCGCCTTTTGCATGGCTTAATTCCCTGTTTATTTGGGAAATGTTTGAAATGTCGAAAATGCAGATTGAAAGCTCTGAATTTGCCTGTTCTGCCAGATGAATTTGCTTTGCAAGCTCTTCCTGCAAGTGTTTGTGGTTTGCAAGGCCCGTTAAAGTGTCGGTGTCAGAATTCTTTTCAACCATCTCAAGCAGGTTAATATTTTGGGCAAAAAGGCCCATAGAGTTTCCAATAAACTGATATAATTCTGTGTACATATCCGCTCTGAAATCGCCCACGGCAAATACACCAAGGCATTCATCAAGCGCCACAAGCGGGAAAATCAACATAGCAGAGTTGTTTAAATATGAAGCGCTTAAAAAGCTTATGTCTTGCGTTCTTTGCACTTTTCTTGTTTTAATGCACTTTGCAACAGGGTTTTCAGAATCTGCAAGCATAATTTTGCTTGAATATGTTGAGCCGATTTTATCAATAAGTTTTATATTTACGCATTTTGATTGTTTGTTTATAAGCCCCAAAGCGGAACAGTTAATCTGCATTCTTGTTGATAAAACGTTATGAATTGAATAGAAAAGCTGTCCAAGTTCGTCTTTATTTGCAAATGCTTCGTTTATGAGTTTTAAAATTTCAGCATAATTTATGTTTAATTTTGAAAAATTCTGGTTTGAATAGCCGCCATAGAGCCTGTTTGCGCTGGAACTTGCAGAATGGGCGGTGTTTTTTGTATTAATCGGATTTGAAAATACGGAGTTAATTTTAACTTCGCCTTTTTCTTTTCCGTTATTTTGTTTTCCTTTTGCAGCCTTGCTGTCTGCTTTATCGAAATTCACTTGTTTTTAACCTTCTAAAGTAAAATTTTTCACACTTTTATAACTTCTTATTACATGATAAGTATAAAACTTTTAAAATATTGACAGTTTTGTTAACTTTTTTTACAAAATTGTATTATTTGTTTACAAAAGAATTTTACCGTTAACCGATTATATTCTTTTTGGGCTTAATTAGCAAGCATTTTTGTGATGATTTTTCTCCGTTTAAAAATGTAATGTTACTTTTGGGCAATTTGAAAAGCTCTGATAAGTATTCTATGATTGCTTTGTTTGCCTTGCCATCCACAGCGGGCTTGTTGATTTTTATTTTAATAAAACAACCTGCGGGGTCATCTTCTAAAAATTCAAAACTATTTTTCTTAGAATTTGCAGAAACTTTTATCTTTAATTTAAATCCTTCTTTGGAATTATTAATTTCTTTAATTAAATCTTCAAAATTTTCAAACTTTTTATCAACCATTTTCCTATTCTAATATAAATAGCAGATTGAAATATCCTAAAAAAGATGTAAAATCATTTTATGTCGTATTTAATGCTTTTTAATGAACTTAAAGAAATGCTTGTTTCCCAAAAAAGGGAAATTGAAGACATTGAAAAAATAGAGCATGCCTATCTTTTTGCTTCCCGCTTGCATGAAGGGCAGTATAGAATTTCTGAAGAACCATATATTATTCACCCCATTGAAGTTGCAAAAATTCTTGTTGAATTAAGGCTTGATACAAATACGATTATTGCGGCATTTTTGCACGACATTTTGGAAGACACCGACACAAAGCCCGAGGAAATTGAAGCACAGTTTGGTTCGGATGTTTTGAAGCTTGTAAGCGGGGTTACAAAGCTTGGGAAATTTCAGTTTAAATCAAAAGAAGAGCGCCAGGCGGAAAACTTTAGAAGAATGTTTATCGCAATGGCGGAAGATGTTCGGATTATCTTCTTGAAGCTTGCAGACAGATTGCATAATATGCGCACGCTTAATTATATGGCGGCAAATAAACAGAAGCGAATTGCACAGGAAACTTTGGATATTTTTGCGCCCTTGGCAAACCGTCTTGGTATCGGGAAAATGAAGGCAGAGCTTGAAGATTTATCCCTTCGATATATTAACCCTGAAAAATATTATGAAATTGCAAAGCTTGTGGCGCAGACAAAGCACGACAGAGACAAGGTTGTATCAAGCTTAATTGAAACAATTTCAAACAGCCTGAAAGAAAACGGAATTCACGCCACAATTTATGGCAGAGCGAAACATTATTACAGCATATATAATAAAATTAAAAGGCAGAACGTTTCTTTTGATGATTTGTATGACATTACGGCAATTCGTGTGATTGTGGATGATGAGAGAACCTGTTATAACGTTTTAGGAATTATTCACGCGCAGTTTAAGCCAATTCCGGGGCGTTTTAAGGATTATATTGCAATGCCTAAGGGGAATTTGTATCGTTCCTTGCACACATCTGTTATAGGTTCAAAAAATAAACCCTTTGAAATTCAGATTAGAACAAAAGAAATGCACGAGGTTGCAGAATACGGGGTTGCGGCGCATTGGAGATATAAAGAATCGGGTTCTGTTAAGGCGCAGGATAAAAATGACATTCAGTTTAACTGGATGAGAAAACTTGTTGAGATTGATAAAGACACAACAGACGCCAAAGAATTTGTTGAAAGCGTTAAACTTGATTTATTTTCTGATCAGGTTTTTGCGTTTACACCTGCGGGCGATGTTTTAGATTTGCCTGCAAACTCCACTCCTGTTGATTTTGCATACAGAATTCATACAGAAGTTGGCCACAGAACAGTTGGCGCCCTTATAAACGGAAGAATTGTGCCGCTTGATACGAAGTTAAAAAACGGGGATATTGTTGAAATTTTAACTTCAAAACAGTTTATGCCAAAGATTGACTGGCTGAATTTTGTTGTGACAAAAAGTGCTGTTTCAAAAATCAGGCTTTGGTTTAAGAAATATAAAAGGGAAGATAATATTGAAATTGGGAAATCTGCCCTTGAAATTAACCTCACAAAAGCCGTGTTTGATGAATATTTAAAAGCGGGCGAGATTGAGCGTTGTGCAAAAGAGATGAATTACAAAAGCTCTGATGATTTATTTGCAGCGCTTGGCTATGGCGAAACCACAATCCACAAGGTTTTAAACAAACTTAAAAAACCTGAAGTGAAGCCTGTTGAAAACATTGAAGAGCGCGAATCTTACAGAAGCAAAAAAAGCACAAAGAAAAACGATATTTTGGGCCTTGAGGGCATGCTTTGGAGCCTTGCAAAATGTTGTTCTCCAATTCCCGGTGAACCAATTGTGGGCGTTGTGACCAAAACAAAGGGCGTAACTGTTCACAGGCTTGATTGTAAGTGTCTTTTTGATATCATTCCCGAGCGGATGATGGATATAAAATGGGCAGATAACGTTTCGCAGGGAATTTACATTGCGCACCTTCGTGTTGAAACGCAGGATAGAGTTGGGGTTCTAAAAGACATTTTAATTAAAATTGCAGACACAAACACAAATATAGCCTATGCAAACAGTTATTTGAAAAATAAAAAATTCGGGATAATTGATATCGGGGTTGAATTATCTGACATTGAAACCCTAAAAAGGGTGATTTTAAGTATTCAAACAATTCCCGATGTTTTTTCTGTACGACGTCTGCAGCAAAAAAATGACCTAAGCTCCCTAAACAAGGGCAAAAACAAGGCGCAAAAAAAGCCAAAGCAAAATAAACCAATGCCAAAACAGGGGTAAGGATGGAAATATTTAGAAAACCTGTCTTGAATAAAGATTTGTCTTTGGCGCTTGGGTTTTTTGACGGGGTGCATTTGGCGCATAAAGAAATTTTAAACACTGCGGTGAATTTTGCACGCAAGGATGGGCTGAAATCTGCCGTTGTAACCTTTGAAAAAAGCCCCGGGGCAATTATAAACCCTTTGGATGAAAATAAAGGCACAACCTTGCAAACCATTGAAGACAGACTTTCTTTAATGGAAAACCTTGGGGTTGATTTTGTGTTTGTTTTAAATTTTGAAGATTTTAAAAATTTAAGCGCAAAAGAATATTTAGAGAATGTGCTAATTAAAAATTTCTGCCCAAAATATATTGTAACAGGATTTAACCACACATTTGGCGCAAGACGCCCTGATTGTGAAGCTGGAAACAGTGAATTTTTGCGTTTGCACCAAAATTTGGGGTATAGATATATTGAAATTGAAAAAATGAGGCTTAATAACACTCTTGTTTCAAGCACGAATATTAAAAAATTTGTGGGGCATGCTTATATTAAAGAGGCAAATGCGCTTCTTGGGTATGATTTTAATATAAAAGGTACGGTGGTATCAGGCATGGGCCTTGCAAGAAAACTTGGCTTTAAGACGGCAAATTTAAACTGGCCAAAAAACATTGTAAAACTGCCGTTTGGGGTTTATTTTGGCGCGGTTGAATATGGGGGTAAAAAATATAAGTGCCTTTTGAATTGGGGGGTGAAACCAACCGTAAAGCGAAATAATGATAATGCTTCCGGGCAAAACACGCCGCAGCCTGTTTTAGAAGCGCATATTCTTGATTTTAACAAAGAGATATACGGAAAAGACATTAGAGTTTTCTTCAAAATTCCTTTGAGGGAAGAGAAAAAGTTTTCCAATATTGAAGAATTGAAGGCTCAAATTTCTGATGATATTAAAAAGTGTAGCAATTACAATTTATAATGTTATCTTAAAATTATGAATGTAAGAAGAGAAAAAACTGCCCATAAACCGAGTAAATACGCGCTTGAAAAAGTGTATAAAGATAGTTTCATAGTTTGTTAATAGCCTTTATATAATCTGTTTTTAATAGTGTTTCCTTGACTTCGTTTATAATTTAAAACAAGCTTATTTAAAAATAACTTACCTGATGGGATAGTATCAAACGGCAATAGTATTCAAAAATATTATAATTCTTTGGTTGATAATCTTTTCTTTTAAAGGTGGCAGCTAATTCTTCGGGGCTAATTGAAATTTATTTTAATTAGTGTTAAAATTACACGTCCAGGCCAAAGTAAATGAAAAATGAACTTTGACAGGCCGTGGTATAAATTGCAACTATATAAAAACTACTTTGCAAGGGCGGCTTGGGGCTTTGGAAAGATTGCTTTATTGGGGTAAACATTTAAGGCAAATATTTAAACTGTAAATTTTTGTTTAAATTTTTATCTTTTACTAGCAATTTAATTAATTGAGGCGCGTTATATAGTTCGTGACCATTTTGAAATTTCAAAAGAGAAGTTTATGAAGGTAAGAAGCGTTAATAACACAATTATTCCACAGAGAAAGGATGCCAAAAGCACGACACCCCAAGTTGGCCGTACGTTTGAAAACTCTTCTCTTCAAGCTAATTCTTCAGCTACCCCTTCATTTAAAGGCGGTGGAGACCCAACCACATTTTTAATTGATATGTGGGCGGCAATTGCCCGCGGCGGCCTTGCAGCTTCTTTTACGGTTCAAGACATGCTTGGGACAAACTTCCCAAGAACATATGCTGCGCTTGGCAGAAATAAAGATTTAACCGGGAAAAACAACTATAAAGCGGCCGTTGAAGTTGCAATCCGTGAATTTACAACAGGCCCCAGTATGTTTGTTATTCCTGCCCTTGTTTTAGCAAGCGCCACAAGGTTTTCTAAATTTGCGGGCGAAGCAAACAGGGTTGCAACTGATAATATTGCAATATTTAGCGATGTTATGAAAGGAACGATGAATGGCCTTCATGATGGCACATTCAAAAATGTTGATTTTTCAAATATGACAACATCTGAAGCCAAAGAAGCCACAAATACAATTAAAGAAGCATTCTATACAGATGTATTTAAGGGAATTTTTGCCCAATACGGCGAAGAGGGTAAGAATATAAACATTAAAGATTACGTTGATTTAATGATGAAGGCGGAACACCCCGATACTCCAAAACGTAATTTCTTTATGAGCATGTTCAATAAAAAAGCTACGGTGCTTGGCAGGGAAGTTGATTCTAAAGATGAAATCATGTCCCAATTAAGCTCTAAATTTGTGGCGGATAAAAAGGCGCACACAAAGGGCTGGGGCAATTTCTTGTCCGCTAAAATTACACCTGGCAGCAAAGCTTTAAACATCGGCGATATTGCAGATGATATGAGAAACTTTAGCACAGATTTTGCAAAGCAGTATGTATCAGCCCAAAGAAAAGATTTAAACGGCGGCAGAATTATTCTTGAAAAATTCATTAATAATTTCCGCGATATGCGTATGGGTTCAAGATTTGCAACCAATTTATTAATGGTTCTTGCAACAGGCCTGTTTATGTGTTTCATTCCGAAATTATACACAAGGAATAAGACAAACCCTGAAACGGACGCGATTTACGAACAAGTAAATCAGCAAAGAAAAGGAGCTAACCAATGAAGATAGATAATATAGCTCCAAAAATTTCAACTGCTGTCGGACAAGGGCTTGTAAACCTTGGCCGTGCTGCGCAGAAAAACGGTTCCGCTGTGGATAAGTTAAATAAATTTGCAGAAGGGCGCGGAATAAACCCGGGGCGCGGCGCGTTTTTGGCCCTTATTTTCTCCTGCACGCTTATTCCGAGGTTTTTAAAGGCGCGTGATGCGGATGAAAAAAGTGAAATTTTAAGACGTGATGTTACAACGATTTTAACTATAACCTTTGCAATGAAGGCAATTAAGGCGGGCCTTTCCGATTTAATGGCAAAGAAAAAAGGCTTGCCTATGACATTTACAAATATCCCGGATAATGCGCCGTGGTATGAAAAGGCTCTTGGCTACTTCCAGCAAAAGGGCAGAACCGCATTTTCCGCCGAAGATATCACTGCAAACTATGCAAATATTGACGGCAAGGATACTTTGACAAGAATGTTAACCTTTGTGGATGAAAACAAAGGGGATGTGGGCAAAGTCTTAACTTTTGATAAGGCAAAACCTGCGTCCTTCCTTGCAAAAGGTCGCAATGACGGCGCGTTAACAAGAGCCGCTAAAAAGCTTCTTGGCGAAGACTTTGACTTTACAATGCCAGGAAAAGATATTATCAGGGCCATTAAGGAAAAAGACGTTACAAACGCTGCGTTTGCAGAGATTTCAAATGCGCTTAAGGATGTTGATACAAACCCGATTTCCCAGTTTGCAAAAGGTATCGGAAGCAAGTTTGAAACCGTTGCACTGCTTGCGGTTGTGGCCTTCCTTGGTTTTGGTCTTCCTAAATTAAATGAAAAATTAACTAAGGATAAATACTTAGACAAAGACGGAAGCGGCCTGAAGGCACATTATGCAAACCCGAACACCCCGATTCCGAATATGCCAAACAGAAGCGCCATAAGCACATTTAACCAAAACCAGAGAATGGTTTTCCAAAGCTTCCTGGGTTCATATCAAAACCAAAGTGCTAATAATAACGCACAAGCGCAGAAATTTGTTAAAAATGCCTAAGTTAGCAACGCAAAAAGTGTGAAGTTTGCGGCCCAAAAGCGTCTAGCTTACGACCCTTAATTTTTTTGGGGCGGAAGATTTTTTAGAATAAATTTCAATAATTCTTCCGACAAGCGCCTTTGTTGTGTCTGAATTTGGTTTTTCTATGATATATTTTTTGTAATATCTAACCGCAAAGTGGCGTCTTTCAAGCTTATCAAAACAAATTCCAAGCCCTAAATTTGCCCTGAAATAATCAGGTTTAATTTTTAAAATTTGCTTAAAAACCCTTGCTGCTTCTTCAAATTCGCCAAGCTGCATATAAAGCCCTGCCTTATGGTTATGACAGAGGATGAAATTCGGTCTGGTTTCAAGAATTTTTTCATAAATCATTAAAGACATTTCAGGCTCATCCAAAAGCTCGTGCGAAATTGCAAGCTGAATTTGCGCGTTTAAGTTTTTGGGGTTTAACATTATTGCCTTTTGAAAACAGAAAACAGCTTCGTATGGTTCTGCGTTTAAAAGATAGTTTATGCCAAGTTCATAGTAAACATCAAAGTTTTCCTTTGAAATTTTTTCTGCCCGTTTTAAATATTTTATGGCCTTATTATATTCTTTTAAAATTTTATATGCTTTTGAAATTTTTATATAGGTTTCAACATTGTTTTTATCTGCCATAAGCGAATTCAGGTATGAAATAACAGCGTTTTTATACTGTTTTTGTTTCATAAAATTTTGCGCAGCAAGATGAAAATCCATCGTGTTTTTTGCAACGGTATTAGAATCCTTTTTTGGACGCTTTGTAACTTCTTTTGTCATAAACTCCTCTTTAAATAAAAGTTTATCTGTTTTCTTCTGAAAAAAGATTAATCGTCCGATTTAATTTCTTCTAAACCCGAAGGACTATTTTGTTGTGTTATAATGGCTGAAAATATAAAATTTAAAAGGGAAATAAAATGGAAACAGTATATGGTGGTGTTTTTGGCAGTTTTGTGACGGCGCTTTTAAACAAAGTTGATTTGTGGCTTTTGGCGAGAATTGTTGTGGAGCTTTTTATTTTCGCTTTTGCTTTAAATTTTATAAATAAGCTCATAAGCAGAATTTTTGTAAAAATTATTCTGAAATTAAAGGATTTAGAAACAAAGAAGCAATACAATACGCTTCGCTTGGTTTCAATGTCAATTGCAGACACAATTATTGTTCTTTTCTTTGGGACGAACATTTTGCAAGATTTAGGCATTGATATGAAACCAATTTTAGCCACTGCAGGGGTTTTGGGTGTTGCTGTGGGCTTTGGCGCGCAGCGCTTTGTGCAAGATGTTATTGCAGGTTTAAACATTCTTTTGACGGGCCAAATCAGAGTTGGGGATGTTGTAAAAGTTCAGGGCGTTGCAGGAACCGTGGAACGCGTAACCCTTACTATGGTTGTGTTGCGCTCATATGAAGGGTGTGTGCATTATATTAGAAACGGGCTTATTGATATTATTACAAACCAAACGAGGGATTTTTCCTATGCGGTTTTGGATGTGACTGTTGCTTATAAGGAAGATATAAAGCGGGTTATGGAGGTTTTAAAAGAAACCGGGGATGAACTTCGAAAAAACTCGGATTTTAAGGAAAAAATTCTTGATAACATTGAAATATTGGGGCTTGACAGTTTTCTTGATTCTTCAATTCTTGTAAAATGCAGAATTAAAACCTATCCGCAGTTTCAATGGGAGGTTAGAAGAATGTTTAACCTTATGATTAAAGAAAGGTTTGACAAAGAAGGAATTGAAATTCCTTTTCCGCAGATGGTTGTAACCAAGGCAGAATAAGCCTTTTAAAGGGTTTTAAAGGGATTGTAATTGTAAAAACCGCCTCCTTTTTGTTTTAGGGAAGCGGTTTTTGTTTTTATTTTGCTAATTTAGCTATTTTGTAATGTGTTGAATTAATGTGCGCACCATTGCAGCTGTTGCGCCTTTATTTAATTCCTTATAGGGTTTATCAATAAAGGCTGTTCCTGCAATGTCAAGGTGGGCCCATTTTTTGGCCTTTGTGAAGTTTGATAAGAACCTTGCTGCGGTGCTTGCGCCTGCATATCTTGAGCCTGTGTTTCTCATATCTGCTATATCAGATTTTAAATTATCCTGCATATCATCTAAAATTGGCATTTGCCATAATGTTTCACCGGCTTCTTTACCATCTTCAATG
Organism: Candidatus Gastranaerophilales bacterium; assembly: GCA_910587375.1. Taxonomy (GTDB): domain Bacteria; phylum Cyanobacteriota; class Vampirovibrionia; order Gastranaerophilales; family Gastranaerophilaceae; genus MGBC122484. The sequence continues at coordinate 36,179 of CAJULR010000009.1, forward strand.
ATTTCTTTAATAAATTCATCGTCACATCCCATAACGCCCGTTATTGTGTTTCCAAGAGCCACAATTACAGCGCCTGTAAGCGTTGCAACGTCAATTACTTCATCAACGTTTAATTCATCGGCGTAAGTTAGGGCGTCTGCAAGGGTTAGACGGCCTTCTGCGTCTGTGTTGTCAACTTCGATTGTTTTACCGTTTTTAGCGGTTAAAACATCGCCCACTTTATAGCTTGAACCGGAGGGCATATTTTCGCAAAGCGCAGACAGCATGTGCACTTCAGTGTTCGGTTTTAATTTAGCAATTGCCTTCATAACCCCTAAAACACAAGCGCAGCCTGACATATCAGTTTTCATTGTAAGCATTGAAGCGGGGGGTTTAATATCAAGGCCTCCTGAATCAAACGTAATGCCTTTTCCTATTATTGCGATTTTTTTCTCCGGATTTTCAGGGACATATTTTACGTGGATGAATTTTTGTTCCTGAACGCTTCCTTGTCCAACGGCTAAAAATGCGTTAAAATTCATAGCTTTTAGTTCATCGCGCCCAAAAACCTTGATTTCAAGACCGTTTTCATTTGCAAGGTTTGTTGCAATTTCTGCAATTTTTGTTGGCGTTGCATATTCTGCGGGTTCAAAAATTAAATTCTTTGTAAAATTCATAGCTTCGCCCGTAATTTTTGCTTTTTCAATTGAGGGGGTCATTTTTTCGGGCTTGCAGTGTAAAATTTCAACGCGCTCAATTTTTTCTTCATTTTTCTTTGTTTTATATTTATCAAAATCGTATTCGCCCATAATGGCGCCCAAGGCAACGTTATAGGCAATTTTGCAGCAGCACATATTTCCGTTGTTTTGAATGTTAAACCCAACGGTTTTTTTCTTGCTTAGTTTTTCTGCTTGTTTAATTGCTTTTGCCGCAACTTCTCTTACTTTGTCATTGTTAAATTCTTCTTTTTTTCCAAGGCCAACTGCTAAAATTTTCACGTCTTGTGTTGGGTATGCAAAAGTTTCAAGGTATTTTCCTTTAAAGTTTTCAATTTCAAGAATATTTTTTGAAACTGCATTGTCATATTTTTCATCCAGGCCTTTTTGTGTATCGTTTAAGGTTTTATCATCCTCAAAGAAGCCTGTAACAATAACATCCGCCTCTGTTTCCTGCGGTAGTTTTGCATAAATTTCCATAAAAATGTACTCCGTAACAAATATTAACAAATATGTTATAGCACATTTTTTAAATTCTGAATATATTCAATTGCACGATTTGAATATAAAGTATTTTTTTCTTCCTTGTTTTTTCTTACCTGACGCGGCATTTCCATTTCTTTAATTATTCCCCAGTTTGAATTTTGGGGCTGGAAATTTTTGTGCCCGTCAAATGTTATATAATCAATCAAGGCGCCAAGCATAGAAACTGGTTCAAGCTGAATTAAGGGCTTGTTTTCTAAATGTCTTGAAATATTGATTGCAGCAAAAAGGCCTGTTGCAATGCTTTCAGTGTATCCTTCAACGCCCGTAATTTGCCCTGCAAAGAATAAATTTGGGTTTGAAATTGCTTGCATATGTTTGTTTAAAATTTTTGGGCTGTTTATAAAAGTATTAGCGTGCATTACGCCATAGCGCGTGATTTCAGCGTTTTCAAGGCCGGGGATTGATTGAATTAAGCGTTTTTGTTCTCCCCATTTTAAATTTGTCTGAAAGCCGACAAGGTTGTAAAGTTCAGCCTCTTTATCATCCTGGCGAAGCTGGACAACCGCATAAAACTGTTGTTTTTTATATTTGGCTTCGTCTTCCGGGCCCTTAAATTTGCGTCTGTCAAAAAGGCCCACAGGTTTCATCGGGCCAAAGCGCAAAGTGTCAACGCCTCTTTTTGCCATTTGTTCAATTGGCATGCAGCCTTCAAAGAATTTTGCCTTGCTCATTGCTTCTTTTTCAAATTCTTTAAGTTCGATTTTTTCCGCCTCGGTTAAAATTTTGTAAAAATTTTCATATTCTTCACGTGTGAGCGGGCAATTTATAAAATCCGCCTCTCCTTTGTCCCAGCGGGCGCCAAAGAAGGCTTTATCAAAATTTATGCTTTCTTTTTTTACAATCGGCGCAATGGCGTCAAAAAAGCTGAAATGCCCTTCGCCAAAGGTTTCTTGGAGGTGGCTGCAAAGGCTTTTAGATGTCAGAGGGCCTGTGGCCACAAGGGTTATACCGTCCGGGGGAAGTTCTGTCAACTCTTCATTTATGATGTTTATATTTTTATGGTTTTTAATTATGTCTGAAATGGCTTTGCTAAAGCCAAAACGGTCGATAGATAGTGAATTTCCTGAAGGAACGGAGTGTGAATATGCTTTTTTAATTAAAGTTGAGCCTAAAATTTCAATCTCTTTTTTTAAAAGGCCGCTTGCAGAGGTGAGGGCGATGGAGCCTAGGCTGTTTGAGCATACAAATTCTGCAAAATCCCCGCTAACGTGGGCGCCTGTTTGTTTTTTGGGGCGCATTTCGTATAAATTAACTTCATATCCTCTTTCTGCAAGGTATATTGCCGCTTCGGAGCCCGCAAGGCCGCCGCCTATTATATTTATCTTTTCCATTAAAAATCCTCTAAAATCTTATATTATTTTATGTTAAAATTTTTCATTATGGAAGCATTGAATGAAAATGAAAAGTTTTGTGTACCCCCTGGCGGCGAAAGCGGCCAAAAAATAAGGCTCTCAGGGCTTGATAAAAATGAGCTTGAAGGTTTGATGGAAACCTTGGGCGAGAAAAAATTCAGAGCGGGGCAGGTTTTTTCCTGGCTTTATACAAAAAATGCAGTTTCGTTTGATGAGATGTCTGATATTAAAAAGGAATTGCGCCAAAAGCTAAATGAATGCGCCATAATAACCGATGTTAAGATTAAAACAAAACAGATAAGCACTGACGGGACGCTTAAATATTTGCTTGAATATAAGGATGGAAACACGGCAGAGTGCGTTCTTATGCGGTTTGATAACCGTGCAAATTTAACGGCCTGTGTAAGTTCTCAAATTGGCTGTGCAATGGGTTGCAAGTTTTGCGCTACGGGCCAAAGGGGAATTATAAGAAACCTTGAGCCGTATGAAATTTTAGAGCAGATTTTAACAATTCAAAGAGATACGGGCCTAAAGGTTACAAACGTTGTTTTTATGGGCCAGGGCGAGCCTTTTAATAATTATAAGAATATGATGAGGGCAATTGAGCTTATAAACAGCTGCCTTACGATTGGAATTCGCCGCATAACGGTTTCAACATGCGGAATTGTGCCAAAAATTTATGATGTTTCTAATGAAGATTTGGTTCCAACCCTTGCTATTTCTTTACATGCGCCAAACAGTGAACTTCGCGCGCAGATTATGCCTGTTGAAAAGCGGTATAACATTGAAGAACTTAAAAAGGCGTTGAAATTTTACACCGAAAAAACAGGAAAAAGGGTGACCCTTGAATATGTTTTAATTGGTAAATTGACAGACACTAAAGAATGTGCGGCAGAGCTTGCGCACTTTATGAAAGATTTAAAGTGTAATGTGAATTTAATTCCATATAACCCTGTAGAAATCAAGAATGATGGGAATTTCAAAGACAGCACTTTGCCTGTGTTTAAAAAGCCTGATAAAAAAGATATTATGAAGTTTAAATATATTTTAGAGGCGTCAGGCAAAAAGGTGACTGTCCGCCTGGAGCGCGGCGCAGACATTGACGCTGCCTGCGGCCAATTAAAAGGAAAAGTTGAAGGGTAAAGTTAGTGAGTAAAGTTGGCGGGGCGCTTAAATTTAACCTTGTTTTGCCGGGGTTAAGTTTTTACATTGGGTGCAGGTTGTGCGGTTTTCGCTGATACAGTTTGGCTCCGCGTGGATTATAACAGAAACGTTATCAAACTTTTCTTCAATGCTTTTTTCAATGTCATCGCAAAGGATGTGCCCGTCTAAAAGCTCCATTTTGCAGGGAAGATAAAGGGTAAGCTGAATTACTCTTTTGGAGCCGGATTTAGAGGTTTTGACGGATTTTACTCCCATAACCCCGCGGTCTTTAAATTTTTCTAAAATTGCTTTAATTTCTTCTTTGTCAGAAGCAGGCAAGGCGCCATCCAAAAGGTTGTTTGCAGCTTTTTTTGTAAGACTTAGTCCTGTTCTTAAAATTATTGTGGCAACAATTATGGCAAAAATCGGGTCTAAAATATATAGGCCTGTAAATTTAACCGCAAAAAGGCCCAAAAGTATTGCAACAGAAGAATAAACATCCATGCTAAGGTGTTCGGCGTCTGTTTGAAGGGCGATAGAGTCGGTTTTTTTAGCGGTGTAGAACAAATATCTTGAAACAATAAAGTTTAAAACGCAGGAAAAAAGCATAATCCAAATGCCGAGGTCTGTTTCAAAATGGTGTTCAATTCCGAATTTTATGAGTTTTTCTGCCGCAATATAAACAATGTAAAGAGCTGTTACAATTATTAACAAAGCTTCAACAAAACCTGCCAAATCTTCATATTTTCCATGCCCAAAAGGATGGTCATCATCGGCAGGCTCGGATGATTTCATAACAGAGAAGAAGGCTAAAAACGAGGCTACAAGGTCCACAAGGGAGTGCAACGCCTCAGATAGAATTGAAATACTTCCTGAAACAAGCCCCGCGACAATTTTTAGGGCAATTAAAAATGAATTTGAAACAATCGAAAGCCCTGCCGCTACTTTTTTCTTAACATTTGTTTGCTCTGTAATATTGCTCTTATCCACGCCTGAAAGCCTTTCTATATTTATATTATTGTATCATTAAATTAGATTAAATGGTGTATTTATAATGTTAAGGTATTTATTTTAAAAGTGAATTCTATTATAATAGTTGAAGATTAGTTATAAGTTAGCATGGATTAATAAGGTATTAAGTTTTGACTGAGCAGAAAGTATCCGAGTTATTTTTAAATAATATTTACGTTTTGCCTTTGTGGGTAAAACAGGTGATTTATCTTAAAACGAAAGAAAAATTAACAGAAGAGTTGGCAGAGTTTTTGGATTTATTAAACCCCGAAAACCTTATGCAGCATTTTGTGCCGGAACTCACTTTTAAAGGCAAAAGAGAGCTTGAAAAAAGGGAGTTGGGCCTTCCTGAAAACTTCTATATTTTTCTTATGAATTGTTCCAAAAAGGATGATTTATTTGAAATTACCCTTGCAAACTATTGGACAATGGCAGAAACGGCGAAAATCTTCGTAAGAAGCGTTGAGCTTGAACTTGTTAACTTGCCGGAATCCGACAAAACTTACGCTGTTGCACAATTCTTGGCAGGCAAAATCAGAACAGGTGAAGTTTTAAGAAAACTTGGAAAAATTGATATTACACAGCTTGAAAAATCTATTCGCGAACAAAAAGAACGCCAAAAACGCGGTGAAAATATTAAAATTGCAGACTGCATGATTTCTTTAGGGTATATAACCGAGAAAGATGTTAAAATCCTTCTTGCGTTTAAAGAAGAATCAAGAAAAAGATTTATTATGGGAATGGGCTTGTCTTTAATCCGTCCCGAAAATTCTTCAGACCAGCAAAGAATTTATGCCAATATGCAAAGGCAGATGAAAAAGCTTGATCAGGAAAATAAAATCCTGAAAAATCGTTTAAGAAAAATCTTGAATATTCAAGAGTAATCTTGTTTACGGGTTTTTTAAATATAGGATGATTTTAAATGCTTTTGCCTGAATATGTTCCCGTTTTAGACCTTAAAAGAGGGGGATTTGTCGACCAAAGGTTTTTTGGCATTGCTGTTTTATACGGGTTTAAAGAAGGCCGGGTGGTTGAGCTTTTAAAAATCGGCAATGATAATGGCTGCCCTTTTTTTCTAAGAAGCCTTTTAAAGCCTATCCAGGCTTCAATTATGGCAGATTATGACACGCATAAATTTTATGGCTTTACGGACAAAGAACTTGCAATTATGCAAGCTTCCCATGCGGGCGAAAAGGTGCACACTGACCTTGTTTTGTCTATTTTAAAGTGGTCGGGGCTAAATGAAGAATATTTAAAGTGCCCTGAAATTGCTCCTCTTGCCCCTGATGTTTTAAAGCCTGATGAAAGACCAAAAAAAATTCATAACAATTGTTCTGCAAAACATGCCATGCTGCTTTCTGTATCAAAGCAGCTGGGGTTTTCTTTGGATGATTATTACAGCCTAAATCACCCTGTTCAAAAAATTATTTTGGATAAAATTTGCAATTTATCTAAATATTCGGCAGGTTCTTTAGAAAACAAGGATTTCAATTTACCCAAAACCCCTCCGCAAAGTTATGATGGCTGTACTCTTCCTGTTTGGGCGCTTCCTTTTAAAAATATTGCAACTGCATTTTTTAAACTCTATAACGATAAAAAATATAATTTTTTAAAAAAAGCGTATATGGAAAATCCTTATATAATAGGCGGAAAGGACAATTTTGGCCTAAGACAGGACACCCACATTATGCTTCTTAACCCTTCTTTAATCTCAAAAACAGGTGCGGGCGGGTTTTTAAGCGTTTATAATGATAAAAAAAATGAATTTTTGCTAATAAAAATGGCACAGGATAATAACAAGGCGCGCTTTTTGTTTGCAATGAAACTTTTAGAAAACCTTAGATGGATAGAAAATAATACGCTCGATTATAATTTTTATGATGAGGCGCAGAGAGCGGTTGGGGAATATTTTCCAAAAACATTTTAAGGATTTTAACCGCCTAAGAAAAAGGCGCGTTGAAGTTTTTTGAAACGGGTGGTTTTTCTTTAAAAATTGGTGTAATATTTTCCTATGACGCTTGATCATGTGAACACAATTGCAAAAGACAACCTAAAAGATAAGGTTTATAAGGAACAGAGGAAAAAGAACACAAAAATCAGGTTTTATCATTCCTTTATGACCATTGTGCTTTTGCTGTGCGTTTTTCAGATAGGATATAGCGCCCTTTTAAACATTTCAAAAATTGTTATGTATAGGGCGAAGATTATAAAATCGAACGATTTAAAATTGAAGGCAGAAGTCAGGAACAAAAAGCTTAAAGAGGAACTAAACAATTTTAATTCAATGCAAAGAGTGGAATCAATTGCAAGAAATAACCTCAAAATGGCCGCAGAAAATGAGGTTTTGGTTATAATTAACGAGCCGGAGCCTGAAAGTTATGCTCCAAAAACCTTTAAGCAAAAGCTTATCTTCTTTTTTGAAGAAAACGTTGCAAAAAAGTTTGTTCGCGCCGAAGACACAATTCATTAGCTTAAATTCGCCGGCTGAATTTTAACCAGCTAGGCCTTATGAAACTGTATCAAGCAAAGATTTTCTGGGCTTTTCTTTTGGTTTGCGCGCTTCTTCCACTGCTTGTCTAAAGCGGAAATTGTCTATAACAGTTCTTTTTGCGCCGTTGAAGAATTTTTCAAGGTCTTTTTTAAAACCGTTTCCTTCCTTCCAAAGTCTGCCGTCTTTTCTTGTGATTGGCAATTCAGCCTTAAAGAGCTCTCTTGTAGAGTCTTTTGAATCTCTGACATCAAAAGTTACGCTTTTTCCTGATTTTAAAACATTTCCTGCATACCAGTCGTCATAATGCATTTCAAGCACAAAAGAAGCGTCGTCCGGGGTGTTTTCTTCAATTTCTCTTTTAAAGGTGTCAACTGTTTCTTGGAAAATCTCCCTTTCTTCGCCTTCGGGGATTTTTGACACTATTTCTTCAACCCCTTTATTTTTGTCGTTTTTCATTACGACTTGCATTTGTCCTTTAAAATTTGTATTTGAATATGAAATCGGCTGTATCATTTTTCTTTCCTTAAAAATTGTTGTTAACCAAGTATGTGTTATAAAACTCCAAAATTTAAAATGTTGCGCTTTTGTTTTTCATTTTAAATTGCGAAGAATTACTATTCTACAGCCTGAAAAATTAAAATCAATACCAATAAAGAAGTTTAAAATACGTATAAGACCGGTTTTCAATGTGAGAAAAACCGGTCTTTGTTGTTGTTAATTTAAAGTGCTCCGTGTTTTGTTTATGCGAAGCGGGCAGGATTTTACTTAAACATTACGACGTTTGATTTTTTTGGTTCGCCCCCGTCAAGCGCTCTTATTGCAGAATATGCCATTGCCCTGCGTTTTTTTGCGCCGGTTAACATCATTTCAATGCAATTAAAGCTGTTGCTTGTTGGTTTTGAACTTTTCTTTAACATTTATTAAAACCCTTTTATAATTTGCTTTGTGCGTATATATTTTTATTCGGATGAAACCTTGCATGACTTTATATTTTTAAGCTTTAATGTTACAAAATTTTACATAGAAAAAAGCTCCGTTTTATCGGAGCTTTTAAATATATCTGCAATACTTTTAAAGACGTGCTAGAACTTTAATTCGCCGCTTTCATGGGCTGCAATTAAATCTGTATAGCCGCCAATTCTTTTTCCGTCAATAATAATTTGCGGAACAGTAACATCTCCTTCAATGTTAAATTCTTTTCCCAACTTTTTTCTCATCTCGTCTTCGTTGCCATCAATTTTATATTGGGTAAATTTAACGTTATGGTCGTTTAAAAAAGCGAGTGCGCGTTTGCAAAAAGGGCAATAATCAAGGGTGTAAATTTCAACATTCATAAGTTCAAATCCTTTCTAAAATTTTCTTTACACTGTCCTTTTCATCTTCCGCTATATCAAGCTTTATGTAGTCTTCAAAATATTCTCTGGCGCTTTCTTTGTCCCCTCTTGCCATAAAAAGCATTCCAAGTTTTTTATATGCAAAAGGAAAATTTTCATTCAAAGTGTTCGCCTTAAGGTAAGCCCCAATTGCTTTATCCAGCTGGTCATCTGCCTGATAGGCTTCGCCCAGCATAAAATAAAGAAGGGAACTTTGGGTTTTCTCTAAAACCAATTCTAAATTAGAAACAGCAGAAGAGTAATTACCCATTTCCATAAAAATTCTGGCTAATTCATAGTTATAATCCACATTGTCAGGCTCATCTTCTGTTGCAATGCCTAAAAGTTCCATCGCATCGTCATATCTGCAATCAGAAATCAGCTCTCTTATAAAATCGAGCCTTGAGGGCTGTAGATTTTCTTCTTCCGTTTTTTGTTGATTTATTTCTTTTTTATCCATACAATTTATTGTATAATATACAAAAAGAAAAGTAAAAAGGAATTAATATGTCAGGGCATTCAAAGTGGGCAAATATTAAACATAAAAAGGCAAAGGCAGACGCTGCGCGCGGTGTAAACTTTGCGAAGTTTTCAAGAGAAATAATTATCGCTGCTAAAATGGGCGGTGCGGACCCTGCGGGAAATTTCCGCTTAAGAACCGCAATTGACAAAGCAAAAGCTGGCGGCCTTCCAAACGATACAATTAAAAGAGCAATTGAAAAAGGCGCAGGCGGCGGAGGCTCTGAAAACTTTGAAGAATTAACCTATGAAGGATACGGAGCAGGCGGTGTTGCAGTGTTTATTGAGGCTGCAACCGATAACAAAAACAGAACCGCAGGTGATATTAGAAGTTTCTTTACCAAATTTGGCGGTAACCTTGGTGCAGATGGCTGTGTAGGCTGGATATTTGAGCCTTGCGGAATGCTTACTTTTGATAAAATAGTTGAGCCTGAAGACAAAAAAAGCAAGGAAAAGCCAAAAGAAATCACGCTGGATGAGGTTTTAGAGGCAAGCCTTGAGTTTGAACCGAAGGATGTTTTTGAAGAAGACGATGAAATCAAGGTGACAACAACGGTTGAAAACTTCCAGGCTACAGTTGAAGGGTTTGAAAAAATCGGCATGAAGCCAAAAACAGCAGAGCTTACAAGAATTCCAAGCAATTCATCCGAGGTGACTGACCCTGAAATTGCAAAAAAGGTTCTTCTTTTGATGGAAAAGCTTGAAGAGCATGATGATGTTCAAAATGTTTATTCAAACTTTGATATTGACGAAGATTTAATGAATTCGATTAATTTATAATCAAAAGATTTAAAGAAAGCAAAGAAGCAGGAAAGCGGGTTTTAAATGCAAGATGGGCCAAACGAGCTTAAGCAAGGCACCTTGAAACTTGATTTTGGCACAGAAATTGCAGAGGCACGGCCAAAAATTACGCCAAACTCAAGGCAAAAAGAGGCCATAGACACAATCCAAGGCCCTGTTATGCTTCTTGCGGGACCGGGGACCGGGAAAACTTTCACGCTTATTGAGCGTATTAAAAATATGCTAAATAGGGGAGTTTTGCCTTCTGAAATTCTTTGTCTGACATTTTCTGAGGCTGCAAGCAGCGAAATGAAGACAAGGCTTGTGAAATCAATGCCTGAAAGCACAACATGCGCTATGGGGGTTTGTGTTTCAACTTACCATAGTTTTTGTAAGGATATAATTGACCGTTTTCCAAGCAAATTTGAGCTTTTAGATAATGTTCAGGTTGTAGATGATATTACAAAGCAGGCAATTGTAAAAGAATGTATTGATGAATACCATAGAGAATTTGGGGTTGAATTTTTAAAAGACAAATGGAACAACAGATATCATTACGTTGGGCAGATAATTTCTGCGATTGATTTTGTAAAAAGGGAGCGGATTTCAAGGGAAGAATATTTTGATTACTTTGAAAAAGACCCAAATTGGCTGCCGCATTTAGATGAATTAAAGGATGAATATAAAGAGCGCGAAGAAAAAGGAAAGCTTGTTAAAACCTTTGTTGAAAAGGTTGAAAACTTTGAGAAAAAACTTGGCAAGGCGCGGGAATTTTATTCAATTTATGAACTTTACGAAAAAGGCCTCCGCCAACATAATTTAATCGATTTTTCAGACATGTTGAACCTTGTTTTAAAGACGGTTGAATATGATGATGAACTTTTAGAAGAGGCCGCAGGGGTTTATAAATATATTCTGGTGGATGAATATCAAGACACTAATTCCGGGCAGAATGAACTTATTTTTCAAATTGCGCGCGGGGCGAAAACGAACAATATATTTGTTGTCGGGGATGATGATCAGATAATATATTCTTTTCAGGGGGCGCGTTGTGACAACCTTAAAACTTTCCTTAGAAAATATCCTAAAACCAAGGTTATTTGCCTTAATGAAAACAACCGCTCAAGCCAGCTTGTTTTAGATTTTGCGGAAGATATTATTAAAAATGACCCGTCGCGCCTTACAAACGACCCTGAATTAAAGCTTTTGGGGATTGATAAAAAATTAACCGCCAAAAATCAAAACGTGATTTCAAAAGAGGAAGAGATTAAGCTTTCTTTTTACGCACAAACAATTCAAGAGAATAATAAAATTGTTGATGAGATTGAAAACCTTATAAACAAAGGGGTTGAACCCAAAGAAATTGCGGTTCTTGCAAAAAGGAACGATTTTTTAATTCCTTTTGCAAAGATTTTGAAGGCAAAAAATATTCCATATCAACTAAACCGCCAAAAAAGCGTTTTTGAAATTCCTGCGTTTATTATCACATATTTTTACCTAAAATGTCTTGATAATACATACAAAGGGGCGGATAAACTTTTTGGGCTTCTTGTAAATGAACCGTTTTTAATTGATGAAAAAGATTATTTTGAACTTTTAAAACAAAGCAGAATGAATGTTTCAAAGGCAGAAAAGCCCGGAATTAAAGAGAAGAATTTCTTTAATATAATTGAAGAAAACCTGGACACTTTGTTTAAAGATTCTAAAAAAATTAAGAATTTTTACGAAACTTTTACAAACCTTAAAAAGTTAAAATCCTCTAAGGGTTTAAGCGCTTTAATTTATGATGTTCTTTTAAAAACAGGGATTTTAGAATATTTTTCAAACAGGGCAGAAGAAAAGTTTGAAAATCTGGCCGCCATAAAGCGCCTTACAAAAGAGGCCTGGTCGTACACCCGTCTGCACAAAACAGCAACGCTTTCTGATTTTATTTCCCATCTTGATACATATTTAAGCCAGGGAATTAAGATGGAGATTGAAAAAAATCCGTATTCAAACAACGCTGTTCAGCTTTTAACCTACCATGGCTCCAAGGGAAGAGAGTTTGAGTATGTTTTTATGCCGCAATTAACTTCAAAGCTTTGGGAAAATTCCAGACCGCCCGGGAAGCTTGATTTACCCGTAAAAGAGTCTAAATTTTCTGATGATAAAAACGAAAACAAAAAAGCAGAGCTTTTAAAGCTTATGTTTGTCGGGATTACGCGCTCAAAATTCGGGCTGTATTTAAGTTATTCAAACTGTGATGATGATATGAACGTTCAGGCGGCAAGCACGTATTTGCAAAGTGAAATTTTAAATAACAGTGCGCTTTGTAAAAAAACATCTTACGAGCTTGATTTAGAAGGGTATAGCGAAGAATTAAAGAATTTTATTTTATATCAGGAATCTTTAAATGTGCAGGCGGAATTAAAAGAGCGCACGGAAGATATAAAAGTGAGCGCTTCATCTTTGAATGAATATTTAAGCTGTCCTTTAAAATATTATTATTCAGACATTTTGGATGTTCCTGTTTTATCAGAAGACACAGACAACCTTTCTTTTGGCTCTGCTGTGCACTTTGCGCTTGAAAAGATGGCTCGTGTCGGAAAAGAAAGGGGTCAATATCCAACTTTAGCGGAAGTTTTAGAATATTTTAGAGAAAAAATGGGTACGCTTGAATTTAAAGATTTGGAATCTCGCGAAGAATATCAAAGAAGGGGCGAAGAGGTTTTTAACACAAATTATTTAAAACTCACGGAAACTTCTGTTGAAAACATTTTGGCTTCTGAACTTCGGCTTGAATTTAAAGAGGATGGCTATACCCTAAAAGGCTTTGCAGACAGGGTAATTCAGGCGGGCGGAAATATTTATATCTATGATTTTAAAACAGGAACGCCAAAGAAGGTGAAGCCTGATGAAAAATATCATAATCAGCTTCAATTTTATAAATATTTGTATGAAAAAATGAACCCGGGCGCAAAAGTTTGCGATTGTGCGCTTTTATACCTTGAAAAAGGGTTTAATTATTCAAACGCAAACCTGACAGATGAAGACAATATGGCAATTGAAGCAAAAATCAAGGCTTTTGTTCAGGATGTTAAAAATCTGCATTTTGAACCGACGCCGTCTTTGGACGCTTGTAAATATTGCGGCTATAGCTTAATTTGTAAACTTGCACAAAATGATTAAAATTTTAATCCAAATATGATTAAAGCGTTGATACAAGGGGCTTTTTAAGGACGTTTGGTTTTTGCTTTTGAAATTTTTTATTTGGCAAAAAGGTGTGAATTTCAGATTTTCCGTTTGGGCGCGAAATGAATTTTATGGCACCTGAATTTTTTGTAAAATATATTTTGCTAAAAACATTTTTGCTGCAGGGTTTTTCAAGAAGTTCCAGCGTTTCATTGCTTGGGTGTCCGTAGTTATTCTGCCCGGTTGAAATTATTATAAATTCAGGCTTTAAATATTCAAGCATTTCCCTGTTTAAAACGTTTTTTGCCCCGTGGTGTCCAAGTTTTAAAAGTTTTAAGCCTTTTGTTTCAATTTCTTTTGGAAGATTATTTTTAATTGAATTAAACGCTAAAATTCCGCCGTCTGCCATAAAAAGCGCATATTCACCTCTGTTTTTAATGAGCACAATTGTTGAGGTTTCGTTTTCAAATTTATCTTTGTTGAGTCCTTCTGTTGCAGCTTTTTGAAGCACCGGCGCAAAAGTTTGAACTTCAAAATTTTCTTCTGCATAAACTTTTTTATTGCTTGCAATTTCTTTGTTTATGCCGTTTTCTTTTAAATATTTTAAAATTTCGCAGGAATTTTTTGTGTCGCAAGTTTGCTTTTGAATAATAACGTTCTTCACCCTGATATTTTCCAAAATATCAATGGTTCCGCCTGAATGGTCGTTATCAAAATGCGTCACAATTAGATGTTCCAAAGTTCTTATGTTTTTATCATATAAATATTCAAGCATAACCCGCTTTGCGCCAGAAACTCCCTTGTAGGGCAGCTTTCCTGTGTCTATCATTATATATTTATTCTTTGGGGTTTTAATTAAAAAGCTGTCTGCGTTTCCAACGTCGTACGCTAAAATTTCAAAGTTTCCGCTTTGTGGCTGGATAAGCCCAAAAATACCCCCTAAAAGTAAAATTAAACCAAATATTCCAAGCGCGATATTTATCTTTAACTTTTTAAAGTTATGTTTTAAAGATGTAATAAATATTAATATAAATGAATAATATACAATGATTAAAAATATATTCCCGGAGGGGATTTTAATAATTGACCCAGGAAGCTTTGAAAAGAAATCCGAAACAGTTAAAAGCACTGTAATTAAAGGGTTTAAGATGAAGCTTGAAGTGTGCACGATAAAATCTCCCAAAATAGGAATAAGGCTTAAAACCGAGCTTACAAAGCCTATAAAGCTTATAATTCCAATAAAGGGGACGACTGCAATGTTTGCAAAGACACTGTATGGGGTGAATGTGTTGAAATAATATCCTTGCAAAGGTGCTGCCCAAAGCTGCGCCACAAGGGGAACGAGGACTATGCTTAAAAGAGAGATGGGTGAAAACAAAAATGCTGCAGCACGAAGAGGTGCCGGGCTTTTAGAAAATTTGGATTTATAGGCGCGCTCTATTGTTTTAAATTTGGCGCAAACAGGCTCAATGCAAGTGATAAGGCCGCCTGTTACAAGAAAAGAAAGTTCAAAACCTACGTCATTTAATAGTTTTGGGTTAAAAAGAAGCATAATAAAAGCCGTAAAGAAAATGAGTGCAAGGGTATCTGCTGCTTTAAACATTAATTTTCCAATTAAAATCAAAATAAGCATAATCGAAGCCCTTAAAATTGATGGTGGAAACCCTGTCATAAAGGTGTAAAGCACGACAATGCCAATTCCTGATAAAATGTTTGTTCTGTAGGGCAAATTCAAAAGGGACGCTGCCCACCACCAAATTCCAAAAATAAGCGCCACATTTAGGCCGGAGGCTGCAAGAAGGTGCAAAAGCCCTGAATTAATGAAGGATTGCTTAATATCATCAGGCGGGTTTATGGCGTCATCCCCAAAGACAACCCCGCCCAAAATCTCTAAATTCGGGCTTTTTACGTATTTTCCGTGTTTTGAAATTATTTTTGCCCTTGTTTTGTCAAGGCCGCTCAAGGCAAGCCACCAAAGCTCTTTCCCTTTGTTTCTTGCCTGTTTTATATTGGGTTTGCCCGTAATTTCAAAGTTTCCGTCTGAATAAAGAATCATAAACACATCTTTATTCTTTAAATATTTTTTATAATCAAATTCGCTTGGGTTTGTTGCTTCTTTTGGGGAACGCAAATTTCCTTTAATTTTAATAATGTCGCCGATTTTTATCTTTTTATATTTTTCATTTTCATCAGATATTAAAGCCAAAATCCTTGTCTTGCTTGGTTTATAGCTTTTGTTTGCAAAGTCTGCTTCATAAACTTCCATATAAAACTTTGCAATACGTTTTTCTTTGCTTATGGCGGGAATTGAGTGCACCCTTCCTTTTAAAAGAACGTTGTTTGTGTTTGAAATTGAAGCGCCTGAAAGCAGATGATTTGCGGCAAAAATGGAAAAGCCGTCCGATTCTTTGTTGTGAAATTTTGCGTTTAAAAAACCGCCAAAGAATAAAAAGCAGAGCGTAAGGCAAAAGGCGGGGCGCAATTTGTTAAAAATGCACAATAGAATAAGTAAAAAGCAAATAACCCCTGCAAAAACTGCACGCCATATGCCAAAAAAACCGTAAAATGTGCACAGGCCAAGGATATAAAAACCTGTAATTAAAGCTGTTTTAAGGCTTTTAGCTTCTAAAAGATTATTTTTTGCGCCGTTATCTTCTGCAAAATTTTCCATCAAAATTCAAACTAATATAATTCCAGACTACAGCTCAAATTATAGTACGAAAAGGCACGCGCAGGCGCTTTGAAACATCAATGTTAAGAAATGTTAAATAGTATATACTTTTTATGGCAATTTTTTATACAAAGAATACTTTATTAATGCAAGAGAGATAAATTTTTTAAGGAGAGAATATGTCAGTTAATGCACTTAACGGCACTTCACTTGGTGTTACGCAAACAGGGAACAAAAAGTCTGTTTTTACAAATGAAGAACCTGTTTCAATTATGGAATTTGACGCAGGGAAAACAAATAAAACGATTGATATTGACCAGGTGAGCACAGATGGCAGCGACGACGGTAAACTATCTGCCGGCGAAATTGCAAAGCTTGCTGTGAAAGGTGCCGGCGAAGACACTAAAAACGCATTGCTCTCTCCTCTTGGAATTGCAGGCATGATAGGCGTTACAGCCCTTGCCTTGTGTCCTGTAACCGCTCCTTTTGTTGCCCCTCTTGCTGTTGCAGGCGCGGCACTTGGAATTGGCGCAGGCGCTATAAAAACAGTATCAGGCGTTTCCAAAATGGTTACGGCAGACACTGACGCGGAAGCAAAAAGCGGCGCAAAACAAACAGGCTCCGGCGTATATACGGCAGCAACTTCCGCAGCTGCTATGAAGGCAAGTTTAAAGCAGATGTCAAAGGTTGAAGGCTCTCATATGGAGGCTGCTTATAGGGATAAAACTTCAAAAACAAAAGCGTATTTTGAAGATGTAAAAGATTTAGTGTCAGAATACAACCCGCTTCCAAGAAAAGGCAATTTAAGCCAGGATGAAATTGATGAATTATTTAAAAGCTATAATGCAGAACAAGAGCACATTAATGCTAATGCAGATACAAATATGAGCCAGGCCGATATTGATGATTTATTGGCACAAAATGGTCTTGGATCAAATGCTCCTGCGGATAGTATGAGCCAAGCTGACATTGACGCATTGCTTAAAGAATTAGGTGTGGGGCCTAACTACCCGACAAACAATATGAGCCAGTATGATATTGATAAAATTGTTCTTCAAAATTCATTAAACGACGCGCAAAAAAACCAGGTTGCAGACATAATGAATGAAGCACAGACGGATATTGACGCTCTAATTAAGACGGTAGATACCCAGACGGCACCGACCGAAATAAATTTTGGAAAAAATCTTCCCCACTATACGAGCGCAGAAGCAGCAGCCCGAAATGCAGCGATAAGAGCTTCAGGCGCACCCAGGGCTGGTGATCACCTAGAGATATTGAATATACTGCAAGACGCGGCCGCACAACAGGGTGCAAATGCAGCTCCTGCGGCAGGAACGGGGGGTACAACAAACCCATATCTTGAAAGGCTTTTACAACTTGCAGCCGGAGAAGATACAATAATATAGGCTAAAACAAATTTACAAAGAAGCCCTGATCTTTCGGGGCTTTTTACTTGTTTACAAAACTTAATAAAATACTTTCCAAAAAGGCAATTTTTCAAAAGAAATATACTTTATATATACAAGAGAGATAAAGTTAAATTTAACCACATAAAAAGAGAGAAAATTAGAGAAAATAAAGAGAGATAAAAGGGCTCAAAAAGCCCGGGGCTTAAAAACATAAAGCCCTAAACCCTATGGAGAGAAAATTTATGTTAAATTACGTTACATCGGCTTCCCCAGCAGAATTAGCAAAGCTGAACCAGTATCAAAGCCAGCAAACAAGCGCAAATTACGAATATGCGCCGGATTGGATGTTTGGTAATTCGGCAATGGGTGATGTTGGCGATAATGTTCAAATAAACGGCGGAGTAAGCTATGATGAGAGCGCCGCTACTGCAACAACGGGCAGCCTGGTTTCAGGATGTGACGATGGCAAAGATGACGGTAAAATCAGCTTTGGAAGCAAAGTTATTAACACCCTTTGGGGCGCAGGCAAAGCTGTTGTAAATACAGTAAAAGACATTGCAACAGACCCGAAAAAAGCAGTTGCGGCAGTTGCAACAACGGCTTTATGTATTGCATTTCCGCCCGCAGGCGTTGTAGTTGGCGCAATTGGCGTTGCAACAGGGGCGGCAGGCTGTGTTAAGGCTTGGCAAAACGCAAGCAATGCAACAACCGATGATGAAGCAAAAGCAGCTTGTCAGGATTTTGGCGCTTCCGGTTTACAAGTTGGTCTTTCTGCGGTTGCGGTTAAAGGAAGCCTTGGCGCTATGAAGGCAACACAGGGCTCTGCAATGAGCAATATTACAAAAAGCACAAAAGGCGGCTTGAAAGGTGCTGTTGAAAACACAGGTAAAACTCTAAAAGCCTTTGCAGAAGATACGGTAACAGGCGGAAGAGGCTTTCAGCAAGGAACATTAAAAATTAACACTGCAAATGCAGGATATAAAGGCACGCAGCTTTGGGGCACGGTAAAAGGCAGCGTTGCAAAAGGTGCAGAAAATGTTAAAACAAACGGGTTCCATCCTATTCAATCTGCAACAAAAGGATTGCAAAACGCAAATGCAGGCAGCGTATTGCAGGGTGCGGCAAAAAGCGGAATTCACCCAATAAAAGCCATAAGGACAGGTGCCGGCAGCTTTTCAAACGCAGCAACTGCGGCCGGATATAAATCAGCCTTCGGTGCGCTTGCAGCCCCTGTTGCAGGCCAGGTAAAAAATTCAAATGATATTCATTCAAACTATAATGAGGCAGTTTATAAGAATATGGTGTTTGGGGCAGCAACAGAATATGGCGGATATGATTTTTCAGACGACTGGATGGATTTAACCCCCAATTTCACAGGAAATTACACCTATGGCTCATATGATGATTTTGCAGAATACGCAGGGTATAACGCAAGACAGATGATAGATGTATAAGGATTAAAAACCTTAAAAGTTTAAAGATTTTAAAAGCACCTTCTAACAAAAAAGGTGCTTTTTGATATTTTTTAATTTTGCAATTGGGATTTTTGGCCTTGAAAAGTTTTTAATATATGATTTTAACCCCGCAGCCGCCCCCTGTAGAGCTCATATTTCGTCTGTATCTGCCATCGTCGTAATATGTTTCGCTTCCTGAAGCTCCGTTTGAAAAGATATCAAGGCGGTTTGCAGTGTTTGCCGGTGTATAATAGCCGTTATTTTGCGGGTTTTGGCCTGCGTAAGTACTGTATGTGCTTCCTGAATAGGGATTTTGATATCCATTAGACCAGCTGTAGCCGTTTGAATAGCCGGAATTTGGTGCATAGCCTTGAAGACTGCTGCTGTTATAGGCAGTGTAGGGGTCTATTGTTGAATTTGTATATCCGTTTGAATTTTGGGCAATTTTATCTGCTTGTTCAGAGATGTCGCTTGCAGGCGGGCTAAAACCTGTAAGCGAAGCCCCGGTTAAGGCTCTAAACATGTTTTTCAGCCTTGTTCTTTTATAGGGTCTGTATGGAGTATACATATTGTAGGGGTTGTTGTAATAGCCGTAGCCGTAGTTTGGATATGCCGGGTATGTTCTTCTGTAGTAATTATTTGGGGCATAAGCGTAGTTATTTGTATAACTTTGAGTTGCGGTTTTAAGCCTTTGAACGCGGTTTGAAGTTTCCCCTCTTTGAACGGCGCCAAAAACCCTCTGCTCAAGTCTTGATAGCCTGTTTAGGTTATTATCTCCTACAAAGTTTCTGCCAAAAACTTTTCTTTCAATTTTGCTTAATGTTGCGCTTGAAATGCTTGAACCGTAAAGCGTTTGTGTGGCAACACCTGTTGAATTTTCTTGTTCTTGAATATTTTGCTTTTCGCTTGGCGTATAGGATGTTTCGCTTGGGTTTAAATATGCGGGGTCTTCAAGCTTTTCTATGACGATTTCTGAATGAGCTTTTGTACAAAATATTGCGCAAAGCACAAAGCAAAATATTGCAAGTGCAAAAAATAAACACATTTTCTTCATAAATTACAACCCTTTTGGTAGTCTTTTCATAAAAAAACTTACAAAAAAGGTGCAAATTTTATATCCGCCCCTGCGCGAAGCCAAACAGGATATTATTGAATTTGTCTTAATGCAAAAATTGTTTTGTCTAACTCTAAAAGAAGCTCCATATCTTTCTTTTCGATGTTTTCTTTTGAGTAAATACTTCCTTGAAGAGGCATATATTTTGAATAAAAGTTTGCTTCATATTTTAAATTTCCTTGAAGCTTTGAAAGATATGCCACATTTCTTATTAAATAATAACTCTCAGAGGCGCTTTCAGGCGCATAGCCATAGTCTTTTTCAAGGCGCCTTGCGTATAAATCTATCACATTTACATTTGCGTTAAATTTTTGTATGCTGCAATTTTCGCTGATACAGGTTTTAAATTTTTCAAAAATCGGGATAAATCTTAAAACATCTTTTGTATATTTTGTGTCTTTTTCTTTTTTTAAGATAACATCCAAAAAAAGGTCGTCTTGAAGCGGGGATTTTTGCAGATTCATTTCATCAATCAATGTGTCTTTATATTTCCCGTCCAAAGATGTTTTTTTATTTCCCTGCTTTAAGTATTCAAATTCTCTTTCAATGTTTGGCAAGGTGCCGTAATAGCCTTTATATTGATAGTTTGAGAGAACTTCTTTTTTTTGTTTTCTTGAAAGTTCTGATAAATTTTGATCTGTCGGTTTTCCTGTTTTTAAAATGGCTGTGTTAATGTTTTCTTTTGTCTGTTCGATTTTTTGCGCGCCTTTGTCTTTTAGTTCGCTTCCTTTTTCCTGCACGGCATTTTTAGCGTTTTTCAGGCGCACTTTTGTGTTTTCAAAGTGTTTTTTTGTGCCCTCTTTAATGTTTGAATTAATTTCAGAGAAATTTGGAAAATCAAGCGCAACCTCTTGTGCTGAACTTTGCGCAAATGAGGCGGATGTTAAGAATATTAAAACGCTTAAAAAAACTGAAAACTTTTTCATAATCTACTTTTTATTATACTTTTTTTAATTAAAAAAGCCAAAAAATGTTGCAGTTTTTAATATGAGCTATACAAATTTTTTATTATATTTTGATTGCAGTTTTTCCATATCCGAATTTAGCCAATCAAGCGCTGCGTCCTTTGCAATGTCTGCAATTTTATCCATTTTTTCAAGTTCTTCTTTAGAAAATTTTTGCAAAACAAATGCCGCAAGGTCCATATTTGGGTTTTTTGGGCCAATTCCGACTTTTAATCTGTTAAAAGCATTTGAAGACAAATGTTTGATTATGGATTTTATTCCGTTGTGGCCGCCGTCTGAGCCATCTTTTCTAAATCTTAAAGTTCCAAGCTCTAAGCTTATGTCATCATAAATTACAAGCAAATCTTCAGGTTTTAGTTTATAAAAGTTTACAAGCTCAATCACCGATTCTCCAGATAAATTCATATATGTAGTAGGAAGTAAGATTAACATATCGTCGCTTTTTGCAAAAAAAGCTTTAAATTTTTCCGATAATCTGATATCTTTAAATTGTAAAAGTTTATCTACAACCATAAAGCCTGTGTTATGGCGAGTTGAATTATATTTAGTTTCAGGATTTCCAAGCCCGATAATTGCTTTCATTGGCTAATGCCTCTTTCTATTAGCATTTGTAAAGCGAAACATATTAACCTTGAATCTAGCTTGACAAGCTATACAAAAAAAGGTTTGTAACAGTTATCACTTATAACATTATAAGAAGTATAATATCATAAATATCAGGAGTGAACCCAATGCAGGATAAGAAAAATAAACAAAACACGAATCAAAAAAGCTCTAAAAAAGTGGCTGATTTTTTGGAAAAAAACAACATCCATAAGAAAGATTTTGCCTTAATGATAGGTGTGACGCTTTCTTATGTTTACAATTTAATTGATGAATCAATTGCCTTTTCAACCAGAGGCACAACGCTTGAGCGTATTGCAACGGTTATGGATATAATGCCTGAAGAGTTTGATGAATACGTTATTCCTTCTGATCCTGCACCGTATAATAAAAATCTTGAAACCTTAAAGGGGTATATTAAGCAAAATAAGCTTTCAACGGTTGATTTTTTAAAGAAATTTGAAAGAAAGAAAAGACTTCAAATTGTTGATATTCTAAGAGGCACAAAACCCTTGTTTATTGATTTTTCCGAGCTTAAAAAAATCGGCGAAATTTTAAACATTAAAGATGAGGAATTGTTTAATCTTTGGAAAAACATCTTCACGGATTACCTTGAAGAAGGAGATTTTGACACCGAAGCAAACAAAGCGCTTTTAGAAGCTATGTTTAACGGCGCCAAAAAATCTGTTCTTTCCAAAAAATAGAGAGCGAACAAGGGGCGTTAATATTTCTTAACGGGCATAGAAATTTTTTCTTGAATTTAGAGCATGTTTTTATTACCATTGTAGCGATAAGTTTTAAAACGGTAATCAATTTATGAAAAGCTCTACCCTGCACAGGTCAAACCTTACCAAAGAAAGGATGTCAATGCTTGAAAACGTTAAGTTTCAGGCTTCAAGGCGCCCTTCTTCTGATGGTAATCAATATATAAGGGTTAGCAAGGCAAACGAGCTGGATGTTTTATACAGAAGTATCGGCAAATCCCTTTCTGCCGGTGTTTCTGCGGCAACAATGTATGGAAACAGGGTGAAGTCAAAAAGTGGTAAAAACCCGGGTGTTTATCTTGGTATGGGCTTTTTGGGCATTATTGCTTTTGTGATAGTTGTGTCAATTATAGTCTGGATTTCATCTATTCCGACAAAAAAGCCGGTTTCTGAAGTTCCAAAAACAAACAGTAAGCTTGAAGTTGTGACGGATGTAAAAGAAAGCGTTGAAACAAGCCGTCAGGAAAAATATGTAATAAAAAGCGGAGATACTTTAAATAAAATCGCATTCAGGTTTTACGGAAAGTATGATGTAAAAAAGATTGAAGAAATAAAGAGAATTAATAATATCGAAAGCCCCGAAGGGCTTCAAATCGGGCAGGTTTTAACAATTCCTCTCGAAAAGTAATTTCTTTGTTTTAAACTTCTGATTTAATAGAGTGAGAGAGTTCTATGGCAAAAAACGTATTTTATAAACTAGCCTTAATGTTAGCGGCTTTAATGTGTTCTTCTGCGGGCGCGTTTGCTGCAAGCATTGACGAGGAGATTGATAAATATTTTGCTCCGTTTTCAGACGTTTTTTCAAGCATAGTATTTTATTCTGTAAATATTGCAGGAGTTAAAATTCCTGCGGTCATTCTTTTTCTTATAATTTCAAGCATAATTACAACCTTTTATTTCAGATGGATTGGAATTTGGGGTTTTAAACATTCCTTAAAACAAATTTTTTGCAAAAAGAAAAAAGAATTTAACGAATCTCATAATTCAAAGTGCGGCGAAGTGTCTTCCTTTGGCGCCCTTGCCACGGCCCTTTCGGGCACTGTTGGCCTTGGAAACATTGCAAGTGTTGCAATCGCGATATCTGTTGGCGGCCCCGGAGCAATGTTTTGGATGGGGGTTGGCGCGATATTCGGTATGGCGTTAAAATTTTGCGAAGTGACTTTGTCTTTAAAATACAGAAGATTTAACGCAGACGGTTCTGTTTCAGGCGGCCCAATGTTTTACATTGCCCATGGCCTTACAAGAAAAGGCTTCAGATGGCTTGGCCAGCCTTTGGCGTTGTTCTTTGCGCTAATGTGTATACCGGGCGCTTTAAGCGGCGGATGTATGTTTCAGGCAAACCAGGCAACAAAGCAGTTTATAAACATAACAGGCGGCGAAAACAGTATATTCTTTGAACACAGCTGGATTTTCGGGCTTATAATTGCAATCCTTGTCGGGCTCGTTATTGTGGGCGGAATTAAAAGCATTGCAAATGTAACTTCAAAAGTTGTTCCTTTTATGTGCGGGCTTTATATCAGCGTTTGTTTGATTATAATCTTCGCAAACATTGTGCATGTGCCGCACGCTTTGGCTGTAATTATTGAAGAGGCATTTTTCCCAAAAGCTGTTGCAGGCGGTATTGTAGGCTGCATTATAATGGGTATGCGGCGCTCAATTCAATCAAACGAAGCGGGTTCAGGTTCTGCGCCGATTGCATACGCTGCGGTTAAAACAAAAGAGCCTGTGTCCCAAGGGTTTGTGTCTTTAATGGAGCCTTTCTTTGATACTGTTATAGTGTGTTCTATGACGGCGTTTGTAATTATCATCACGGGGCAATATTTAAACTATAGAGAAGGAATTACGGGTGTTGAATTAACATCTGCCGCGTTTGCAAGCGTTATCAGCTTTTTCCCGTATATTTTAGCATTTATTATCATTCTTTTTGCAATATCCACGATAATTTCCTGGTCTTATTACGGCCAAAAGGCCTGGGGATATATCTTTGGGGAAGGTTTTAAGCGCACAAAGGTTTATCAGATATTGTTTTGTGTTTTTGTTGTAATAGGTTCTTCAATGAATATACAAAGCGTCATAAACTTTACTGACGCCACTTTGCTTGCAATGGCTGTGCCAAACTTGATTGCCATATTTGTTCTTTTAAAGGAAATTAAATTCGATTTAATTGAATACTGTAAAAAATATGATTTAATCTGTAAGATGAATAAAGTTTGGTTTGAAGATGAAAAATAGCACAAATATGGCTTCCCTAAATTCCTTGAAGCCTTTAAGTTCTTTAGAGTTTTATTCAAACACTCTTGAAGATTTAAAGAATAATTCTTCATTCAGACAGGTTAAAGACATAAAGCAGGATGGCAAATACATTGTCCTTAATAATAAAAAGCTTTTGAATTTTTCAAGCAATGATTATCTTGGAATTTCGTCTGATAAAAATTTGTGTGAAGCTTTTTTAAAAGAATACCTTGTGTGTGGCGCCAAAATTTCAAACCCTTCTGCAAGGCTTCTTTGTGGCACAAATTCAATTTATAAAGAATTAGAAACATTTCTTGCCAAACTTTTTCAAAAAGACCGTGCTTTAATATTCAATAGCGGATACCATGGAAATGTCGGCGTATATTCAAGCCTGGTGAATTCAGATGATGTTGTCTTTGTGGATAAATTAAACCACGCAAGCATAATTGACGGCATAAGGCTTTCTAAAGCGCAGATTATTCCCTATAAACACCTTGATTATGACGATTTGCGCAGCAAATTACAAAAATACAGAAAAAAATATAAAAAGGCGATAATCTCATCAGAAAGCCTTTTTAGCATGGATGGGGATGTTGCAGACATTAACAAACTTGCAGATTTAAAAGAGGAATTTAACGCCCTTTTAATCATCGATGAAGCGCACAGTTTTGGGGTTTATGGGGATGGCGTCGGGGTTTGTATGGAACAAAATGCCCTCTCTCGTGTGGATTTAATCCTTGCAACCTTTGGTAAAGCCATTGGCTCATATGGTGCCTTTGTTGTCGGGTGTGAAACTTTAATTGATTATCTTGTAAACTTTGCGCGCTCTTTTATTTTTTCAACCACTTTGCCCGAAATAAGCGTCGCTTTTTCATACTATGCCCTTAAGGAAAAAATTTTAAAAGATAATTCGCTTCAAAATAAGCTCTTTTTATTGAATGAAACTTTGCGAAGCAAACTTAAAAATTTTGAAATTTTAGGTGAAAGCTATATTTTGCCTGTAGTTTTAGGGGAAAATGAGCGCGCCGTAAGTTTTTCAAATAAACTAATTGAAAACGGTTTTTATATTTTGCCTATAAGATATCCAACCGTTGCAAAAAACACTGCGCGCCTTCGAATTTCTTTAAATTCGGGTATGGAAATTGAAGACATTGAAAAGCTTTCAGAGTTTTTGAATTCTACTCTGCCTTTAAAATAATATAAAGCGCAGGCACAACAAGAAGGGTGATTAAAACCGACGACAAAAGCCCGAAAATGATTGCTATTGCAAGGGATGAAAACATCGGGTCGCGCCCAATCCAAAGGGGAAGCATTCCGCCTATTGTAGTCACAGCTGTAAGGAACACCGGCACTATTCTCGATCTTACCGCATGGCGAATTTCAAGCTTGCTTTTTCCTTTAATTGATTCCAAAAGAATTACAGAGTTATTTGTTGCAATCCCCACAAGGCAAATATATCCTAAAAAGGTCATAAAGCCAAAGTAAGAATGGGTTATAAAAAGGCCGATGTTTGCCCCCGAAAGAGCCATAATTGCGCAAAGGCCAATTATTAAAGGTTTTTTTATTCCGTTAAAAAATGCGATTAAAATTAAAAGTATGGCCCCAAAAGCTGTTGGAATTTCATTTGTGATTGACTTATTTCCTTTTTTAGAATTTTCATAACTTCCCCCTATTTCATAACCATAGCCAAATTCCCAACTGACCCCATTCAATATGGGGAGCATTTTTTCAATCACTGTGTTTGCCGTTGTTGTTTCATCTATCCAGCCTTGAATTGTAACTGTTGCCCTGTTGTCCCTTCTAAAAATTTTTGGATATTCAAACTCAAGCTCTGTTTTTGCTGCCTGGGAAAGAGGTATTGCAGCATTTTCCCCTGATAACACTTCAAGTGAGCCCAGTTTTGAACTTGAATTTATAAAATTTTTCTCCATCTTGTAAATAATAGGGACGTTTGTTGTGTCCCTAAAATAGCTTGAAAGCTGCTCTCCTTCAAAAGAAGATTTTATGGCGGATAGAATATCGTATGAGGTTAAACCAAGCCTTAGAGCTTGCGCATTGTCGATTTTAACCTTAATTCTTGGTGTTTTATAACCCCAATCGTTCTTTACAAGATAAACTCCCTCAATATTTTTAAGCCTTTCTTCCAAGGAATAAACGTATTTAAAAATCTTATCCGCCCTATAGCCAAAAATTCTTATTTCAACCGGCGCGTCATATGGCGGCCCCAGGGGCACTTTTCTTACAACGGAATTAACGTCTGAAAAATTGTTGTTTATAAAGCCTTTCACCTTTTGTATGCTTTTATCCACTGTTCTGAAATTATCCGTGTTAACAAGAATCATCCCGAAATTTTTCCTGTTTGCAACCGGGCTTGAAGATAAGACATATCTTGGGGCGGATGTTCCTATATAGCTTGAAAAATTTCTTGTTTCAGGTTCGTTTTTTATAAAATCTTCAATTTTTATAATTGTATCCCTTGTCTTAAAAATGTTTGCCGTTTCAGGTAAATTCACCCTTATTTCATACATACTTCTGTCTGAATCCGGGAAGAAGATTTTTGGAACGAATGAAAAAAGAAAGAATGAAGAAAAAAGGAGTGCCGTGGCCAATAATACGGTTTTTTTCGGGTTATTAATACTAAATTTTATAAAAGGTGTAAAAAACTTTGTAATTTTAATTTCTTTTTTGGTGCAGGGTTTTTTGGTGCTTTCTTTGGCATTTTTTGTGTTGTTGCCTAAGAACAATGAAATTAAATACGGAAGAAGGGTTGTTGAATAAAACCAGCTGAACATAAGGGTTATAAAGACAACCTTGAAAAGGCTTGATGTGTATTCACTCACAGCACTTTTTGCAAGATAAATAGGCAAAAAGGCAAGGGATGTTATAATGCTCACGCAAAACAAGGGTGTTTGGAATTTGCCTGCGGTTTCAATTACAATTTTTTGAATTTTTTCTTTTATACTTTGCGCATTTTGTTCTATGCTCCAAAGATTTGCATTTTTAATGTTTTGAATTGCCCCTTCTGCAACAACAATAGAATTATCCACCAAAATTCCAAGAGAAATTATGAGTGCACTTAAAGAAATTTTATCAAGCCCAAGCCCTGCTTTTTCCATTATAAAAATCGTCGAAAGTATTATACAAAGGATTATCCCGCCTATTATAAGCCCTGTTTTAACCCCTAAAATAAAAAGCACAAGTGCTATAACTATAAGAACGCTCTCCAAAAGGCTTGATGTGAATTTGTCTGTTAAAATTTTAACATACTCACCCTGCATAGCCTGAATTTCAAAGTTAACCCCAATTGGATACTGGGTTTTTAAGTGTTCAATTTCTTTTTTAACTTCATCCATCCATTTTAAAATGTTTCCACCCTCTTTCATAGAAAGGTTAATTAAAATGGCATTTTTTCCGTTAGAGCGCGTAATTGCTTCAGGTGGGTCAATATACCCTTTTTTAACATTATAAATGTCTGACAGTCTTATGCTTTTCCCAAAAATGCTTAACGGGATATTTTTTATATCTTCAAGTTCGTCAAAATTGCTTGTTCCTTCAATTAAAATGTTGTTTTCGCCTGTGTCCACAAAGCCCCCGAGGCCAAGCACGTTTGTTTTTTGAAGGTAACTTTTTAAAAGGTTATGATCAATTTTATAACTTAAGGCATCGTTTGGGCTGAAATTTAAATACACAACCTCCTTTTGAACCCCCATAAGTTCCGCTTTTCCAATGTTTTCAAGGGTTAAAAATTCATCCTTAATATCATCTGCCATATCTTTCAACTCTGCAAAACTGTACCCATCGCCCGTCATAGCGATTATTGTGCCAAATACATCTGCAAATTCATCATTCACAAAAGGCGAAAGCCTGTTTGGAAGATTTGGGCGGATTTTATCAACTTTTCTTCGGAGCTTGTCCCAAATTGGCTGCATGTTCATATACGTTTCATAAACATCGACAAAAATCATTGAAAGCCCGTCGTATGACTGCACTTTGATGTGTTCAACCTCATCCATCTCTAAAATCACATCTTCAATTTTTTGGCTTACATATTTATCCACCTCTTCTGCCCTCATATTGGGGCATTGCGTTGTAATTGTCGCCGTTCTTATTTTAAACCCCGGGTCTTCGTTTCTTTTAATGTTTTGATATGAAAAAACGCCCCCAATGCAAAAAATCAGGGTGAGGACGATTAAAAGAATTTTATTTTTTATAAAAAGCTCTGTTATGTTCATATTCTGCCCCGCTTGGCCTATTGGGTTAAAGTGTTGGCGCTGTTTTCGGGGCTTTTAATTTTCACCTTTTGTCCGTTCATAACTTCGTTCACCCCGCGCACAACAACCAAATCGTTTCGCCTTAGGCCTTCCACAATAACAGAATTGTCTATAATATCAACTGCCTTTATATCTTTTCGTTTGATTTTTGCCGTATCGTCTTTAATATCCTCTAAAAGCCAGACATAGCTTGAATTTTCATCCTCTAAGACACTGTGCGGCGGAAGCTTTATAATCTTTTTATCATCATCTGCTGCTGAAGATAGTTCAACAAGGGCGCGAATTGCCATTCCGTCTTTTAATTCCGGGTATTTTTTGTCAAAAATAATTGTCACTCTGTATGCGCCTTCATCTATGCTTGTTTTTGTAATGCTTTTAATTTTGGCAATTTTTGGCTCAAGTTCTTCTTCTGCTTTAATTTCTACATTTTTTCCCTTATAAAGACTGTTTATATATTTTTCAGACACAAAAATTTTGGCCTCGCTTTTTCTGTTGTCTTGAAAAACAACAACGGTTTGCCCCGGGTCTGTATATTGGTTTTCTTCTTTAATTTTCTTTAAAATTATTCCGTTATCAGGCGCATAAAGCTTCCCATAACCTGCCCTTTTTCTTGAAGCCTGGAGTTGTTCTTTTGAAACGGCAATTTTATGCTGTCTTGATTGCATTTCTGTTTTTGCTTTGTCCCAGTCGTTGTCTGAAATTCCGCCAACCCTGTGAAGTTTGTCAATTCTCTCATAATAGCTTTTTGCATTTTCATATTGAACATAGGCGTCTTGAAGCGCAGATACATTTTCTCTTTCTTCGAGTTCGAAAATTTCATTGTCAATTTCTGCTATAACCTGCCCTTTTTGAACAGTGTCGCCGTCTGTAAAATTTATCTTTTTAATTTTTCCTGCCGTTTCAAAGCTAAGCTCCATATCGCCGCCTGCTTTAATGTAGCCGAAAAATTCCTTTTTATTATCTGGGGTTTCAGGGGTAATTTTTGTATATTCAACATATCGAAGCTCCGCAAGTTCCTTTTTGGCGCAGGAAACAAGCGGCAGGCCTATGAGCAAAATAAGCAAAAATGTTAAAAATAATCTTTTCATTTTAAAAAGATTTTATAAAAACAAGGATGTAAAAATATTACCCAATGGGGCGGTATTCTTTTGTCTTTATGTTTTAACGTGTGTGAAAATCTTATTTATGCTCTTGGGTGGGTTTTTTCATAAACGGTTTTTAATCTTTGAATTGAAACGTGGGTGTAAATTTGAGTGTTTGCAATGCTGGCATGGCCTAAAAGCTCCTGCACCACTCTTAAATCCGCTCCGTTTTCAAGAAGTCTTGTTGCAAAAGAGTGCCTAAAAACGTGCGGCGTCACCTTTTTTGGAATTTCAATGTGTGATACAACTTCTTTTAGCGCCTTTCTTATGCTTTGGTTTTGAAGCCTGTAACCGTGATTGTTAATAAACACGGGGCTTTTAGCACCTTTTTCTGTTTTGAAAATCATATCCGAAACGTTTTCAATATAGTTTTTTAAATTTTCTTTTGTTTTGTCTGGAATTAAGACTATGCGCTCCTTTGCGCCCTTGCCATAAACTGTTATTTCGTTTTGTTCAAGGTTTAAATTTTCATAATTTAACCCCGAAAGCTCGCTGATACGCATTCCTGAAGCCCATAAAAGTTCAAAAATCACGCGGTTTCTATATCCGGATGGAGTTGAAATCTTAACATTTCTTAAAATTGTTTCAATCTCATCGTCAGATAAAAAATTTGGCAGGCTTTTTGTCCTCTTTGGCCCTGAAATTGTATCTGTCGGGTTAAAATCTATTATTTCTTCCCTGTATAAAAAACGGTAAAACGCTCTAATTGAAGCAATTTTCCTTGCAATTGTTGATTTTAAATAATTCATTTGGCCAATAAAATAAAGATATTCGCCAAATTTTTTCGTGTCAATTTCGTCAATGTCTGTTTCATTCACCCAAATTAAAAACGTCAAAACATCTGTCATATAGGCGCGAACAGTGTGTGAGGAAAAGTTTTTCTCCCCTTTTAAATATTCTTCAAAATCATTTAAATATTTTTGAGATTTTTTGTTTACGCCCATTTTTGTTTCCAAAAAGGCCAAATTACACTCTTTTAAAAAGGCCTTCTTGTATCCATTATACCCTGATTTCAAAAAATTAATATAAATTAAGTATTCTAAAATGTAAAAAAAATATTATGATGGTGTTAAATAACCCCATATTTAAGTTATTATACTTATATAATAAAAACCCCAAGAGTTTAAAAAAATTGCAAAATAATTTCGAAAGTTTAAATAATCTTGAAGACCATATAAGAAAATCCTCCGTAGTTCAAGAACGTACAGGGCTTGTTGCAGTATATATGTACAAGCAATTTTTGGATTTCCAAAAATCTACCCATAACACCGCAGAAACCTTTATAAAAATAACCGACATTATGGAACAGGTTGCAGAATCTATGAAACAATCTTTCAGCGTTCGAAACGTTCCAAATAATGTCTATGTAAATGTTGATCAAACAAAAACCGTTGCCACAATTAACATTTTATGGCACACAATAAGTTTTACAAACCGCTTTAACGCCTCCCCGAAAGCAATTCCAAGAGAAGGGCAGCCCCCTTTGTTTTGCGGAAGAATTTTTGCCCTAAACGGCGATTATGCAACCCTTATGAAAAATGCACAAGAGCCCGAAGAGCAAATGCGCGTGCTTTTGGATAATGAAATAGCTTCTTTGTATATTCCGGCAGAGAAAAACCAAAGTGTAATTATGACCATCCGCCACAAAGACAACCAGGAACACTTCTTGTCCCACGTTGACGCCCCCAGGGATTTCCTTTTAAAAGTCATTGAAATCATCTGCGCCGGCGGCCAATTCCACGAACAGAAATAACAATTTGCCAAATATTTGATTTTAGGAAAATGCTGTCGTGGGCGCGGTCGTTATTTTGAACGCAACTGTCATCCTGGACTTGTTTCAGGATATTAATAGAGCAGCTGGTAAGATATTTCCTACACCAAATTGCACGGCATCATTTTTCTAATTAAACTTGCCACAAGCCCCGGGTTTTCCTTCTTTTCGGGCTTTAAAATTCTTTCAATGCTTTGAATTTCTTTTTTAACTTCTTCCCTTAAAGGCTGATATTCTGAATATGCGGGGTCAAAATAATCAAATTCCAAATCCTTGTTTTCCATAATGTCCTTGCCTTTCATCCTTGTGTGCCGCCGTGTTTGACGTTTTTCAAACTGCCATAAAGTTTATCCTTAAAAAGCTCTTCCAGGAAACACTTCCAGGAAGCTCATATAAAATACTTCGTCCATGCCTTATGAAAACTTTATTTTTTCGTCCGCTTTTGTATATTTATGTTACAATTCCTTTATGAAAGTTAAAACTTCAAACATCGAAGATACAAAAAAGCTTGCTGAAATTTTTGCCTCCTGCCTTTCAACGGAGGGTGCTTTCGTGTCTTTGTTTGGGGACATCGGCGCTGGCAAAACCGCCTTTGCGCGCTGTGTTTTCAAGGCTCTTGGCGTAAAAGAAAAAATCACAAGCCCAAGCTTTGTAATTTTAAACGAATATAAGGGCGCAAAACTCCCGTTTTTGGGCGAAAACTCTTTTGCTGCGTGCAAAAATTCTGTCCAAAAACCTGAAAAAGAGCTCCCAATCTACCATTTTGACCTTTACCGTCTTGAAAACGAAGGCCTGGAAACCATAAAAGAAGAGCTTCGCGAATATTCAAGGCCTGGCGTTTTGACTTTTGTTGAATGGGCAGATTTTGGCGCGGGCGAATTGCCCTATAACAGGCTGAACATAAAAGTTTTCTACGACGAAGCCGAATTTAACGACACGCGCTACTATGAATTTGAGCCTGTTGGCGCTGAATATGAAGAATTTGTGCGAAAAATCGCCGCGTTGGCAAAAAGCGAGGGCCTTTTAAAATGACACTTGAAACGGCACATTTAAAAAACGCTGAAAATATGAATATACTTGCTTTTGATACCACTTTGGACAAAACATACATTGCCCTTCAAAAGGTAGCAAATGGGGTGAAAACCCTTGACGGGCGTGTGATTAAAACCGATGAAAAAAACTACCACAGCGCATATTTAATCTCTGCAATTAAAGATATTTTGCAAAAAAACGACTTAAAACTTCAAGAACTGGGCCTGATAGCTGTAAATAACGGCCCCGGAAGCTTTACAGGCATTCG
The DNA here is from genome assembly GCA_910587375.1 of Candidatus Gastranaerophilales bacterium. Classification (GTDB taxonomy): domain Bacteria; phylum Cyanobacteriota; class Vampirovibrionia; order Gastranaerophilales; family Gastranaerophilaceae; genus MGBC122484. The sequence goes on from CAJULR010000009.1 coordinate 68,959, forward strand.
TGTCGGGGTCACCGTTGCAAAAACCTTGTCCAAAGAATTGGGCGTAAACGTCCTTGGGGTAAGCTCTTTGGACATTTTGCAAAAAGCTTATACATCCTCTCTTTGTGAAGAGCCTGCGCAGAACCCTGAAACGGAAACGACACCTGACGTTGTGACTGACGCCAGAAAAGAAAGTTTTTATTTTAAAGAAAATTCTAAAGAGGGCTTAAATGTCTGCTGTGGCGGGCAAAACGCTGACGCACAGGGTGATATCTTGCTTGTTCCATATTCTGAAATTAAAAATAAAATCACTAAAAACCTTGTGGTGTGCGATTCTTCAAGTTATTCAAAGCTCCTTGAATATTTAAAAGACACAAACATTGAGCTTATAAATTTTGAGGAAAAAGACACAAACCTTGCATTTTCCTTGCTTGAAATCGCAAAAGAAACCCTCGAAACCCTTGAAAATAAAGGCGCTCCACAAAACCCTGAAAACCCTGACAGCCTCGAAAACCCTGAAACGCTTCTTCCTTGGCACACCCTAAACCCGCGCTATATCCAGCCCCCGCCAATTCACAAAAAATAACCCTACACAATCGAATTTAAATAAAGCCAAATGCTAATCAGCTTTTCTCTGTCTTTTTCAATAATTTTCAGCTTTCTGTGGATTTCTTTTCTCATTTTCTCGTCAGATTCCTTGTTTGGAAAGTTAAAAAGCTCGCAAGGGCTAATTTCAAGCGCGTCAATAATCTTTGCAAAGCTGTCTGCGGAAGGGAAATTCAGGCCGCGTTCAATTCTGCTGTAAGAGTTTGGCGAAATGTCTATAACTTCTGAAACGTATTCCTGGCTGTAGCCCCTGTATTTCCTTATTTTGGCGATGTTTTCGCCTACAAATTTTTTGAATTCTGCTCCGTCCACAAAGGCTCTCCCTGCTTACATCAGTTTTAATAGTAATTTGTATCCACTTAAAAAATAACGACTTCAAAGTGTTGACACTATACTCAATAAGTCGTATGATTAAATTAAGTATATTAATTTAGAAGTTTGTTTATCTTAAATAAAGGTTACTAATATGAAAAAGTTGTCTGTTTTTCATGCACTTTCACGTGCATTATTCAGTTTATCTAAAACCACCCGCCTTTGCAAAACCCGGGCGGTTCCCCAATCAGCAACCCAGGTTGTTACGGACGCTGAAACCCAACTAATGAACAGGGACCGACTTTGTCATTCTGAACTTGTTTCAGAATCTCAAGGTTGTGTTAGGAAAGCCCGTAGGTTGGGTTTTAACCCAACATCATCCCTACAGGGTCTAAAACACTGTCCTGCCTTCTCCCTCGTCGAAATGCTCATGGCTCTCCTTGTCGCCTCACTTCTCATGGCCGCCCTTGCCCCTGTCATGACCAAACGCATGGATGAAGCAAAAATAAATATTAGTGGCGTTGGCGCCGCCCAATTCGATAAAGACGCCCTTGTAACAGTCTTCACAGGCGAAGCCGACGAAGATAAAGAATTTTTCCTCCCTGATGGCGTTTCTATGATGAAAGTAACCCTCATCGGCGGCGGAGGCGCCGGCGGAAACTCTTTCTACGGTAAAGATGAAATAACAGAAACAAAAACCTGGACTGTGCCACAAGGCGTTACAAAACTTCGTGTTTTCATGCTCGGCGGTGGCGGCGGCGGAGCCTCCGGCGGATTGGGCACAGGTGTTGAAACCATCCCCGGTGGAGGAGATGATAAAACTTCAACATACAAAGACTTTGGCGAAGGTATGACAGAATTTACCATCCCTTCAACTGCAACAAAAGTACCCGCGCTCGACCCAAAATGTGCTGCGTCAGGCTCAACAGTATGGAAAGGCGTAGCCGATAAAAAAGATTACATCCCCGGTGACGTTGCAGTTTCTGTCACCGCCTGCGGCGGCGGAGGAGGTGGCGGCGGAGGATATGGCAGTTATACTACGGCAGGAATCGGTGGTGGAGGTGGTTCAGGTGGATATGTAGAAAATATCCAGCTTCAAGGAAGTTTACCTTCGAAAATCTATGTGCATGTTGGTGGTGGCGGCGGAGGTGGAGGTGGTGGACAAACAGGAGGCTATTCTGCAGGAGGTGGTGGCGGCAATAATGGTTGGATGCATGGTACTTCTGCTGGAAGCTCAAATGCATATGGTGGAGCTGGTGGAAAAGGTGTATCAAGCGGTACTGCAACAAATGGCTCAGATGGTATTGGTTCAATAAGTATGAATAACAGAGGTAACAGAGCAACATATAGTGGTTATTATGCAGGATATGGTGGTTATGGGAATATATGGGGTGGAGGTGGAGGTGGAGGTGCTTCTGGCACAAGCGGCAATGCAACTTACGCTGGTGGTGGTGGAGGCGGTCCTACAACCATTTCTGCTTCAAACAAAGCTGGTGATAATGACAAAAATGGCGATAGTATAATATTTCAAATAGGTGGTGGAGGCGGTGGAGGTGGGGCAGCCCACTATGCTGCAGGTGGAGGTGGAGGTGGAGGTGGAGGATATGCCTCTGGAGGCGGTGGAGGCGGTGGAGGTAGTAGTTCTGGGGCTGCGAGTAGTTCTGGCTTGGAATTAAGCTTAAATATCAATATAGGAAAGGGCTATGGTGGTTTAACTGGGGCTTCAAATGGTGGAAATAGTACTGGTGGTGGCGGAGGAGGAGGATATGGCGGTATAAGCGGAAAATCTGGAAATGATTCTACTGCAACATTAAGAGGACAGGCTGGGCAAATAGGTAAAGATAAAACAATATGGAAAAGTGATAATTATTGTGATGGAGGATTGGCTGATAATAGTTCAAAACATGCAAATGGTACCAACGGTAAACCCGGGCGACTTCGCCTCTACTACACCTACCCTGACCTTCAATGTGATTTCCATCTCCCTGCAAATGGCAGTGGGGGCGGCGGTGCAGGCCAGCTTGTCGTAGGCGAAATTGATGTCACTCCCGGTGAAGTCCTTCAATTCACTATAGGCTCTGGCGGCGGAAACCAAGCCCTCCCCGGAACAAACGGCAAAGCAGGCGGAGACACTACAATACGAAGCGTTACAAGGGGCGTCACTCTTGCAACCGCACTCGGCGGCTTCCCCGGCCAATATTCTATGGCAGAAACCACCCCATCTGCAGGCGGAAGCTATAGAACAAATATCGCAGTCGGCGCCAATCAGAGCTTAGCCGACAACTGGACAGGAATTTCATATAATTCTACATCAGGTTCAGGCACCCAAGGCCAGCTTGCCCTTCCTGAAACCAACGCAAATAGAAGCAATGGCGGAAAAGGCGGCGATTCCCAAAATATGAAAGGGGATGTTGTAACAGGGGGTGGCGGCGGAAACTCTGTTAAAAACGGCATGTCCCCGTTAGGCACAAGTTATGGCGCAGGCGGGGGCGGAGGCGCAGGCAGCCGGGATGAGCACGACACGACCTTTGGAATAGGCGCAGCGGGCGCAAGCGGGTATATCTACTTTGAATACGGCGGCTCAAACGGCGGCGGCGGAACCGCAGGCGAGATGATAACCCAAATTATTTCAAACCTGAAAACCGGCACCAAGATTGACATTAACGTGGGCGCCGGCGGGGATAACAGCATAAATAACGGCAAAGGGGGAACAACCTCAATTAAATACAACACAGGAACAGAAAAAACACTTTCGGCGCGCGGCGGAATTCGCGGAAACGACGGCCTTGTAAAAGGGGTCCACGGGGCGGAAATGCCTTTGCCGGATGGGAATAATAAAAATATTACAGGAACAGATGAAATTTATGCTAACCGTGCGGATGAAAACACCAAAGGCCAGGCCGGAAACGACACAAGCGGCGGCATTGGAGGATTCATTACAAAACTTTTTGATAATGAAGACGGTTCTGCCGCAACATTTGTAAAAGCAACGGACGGGAAAATCGGCGGCCCTGTGCTTGGCGGCTGCGGCGGAAACCTGACAGCGCTGATGGGTTCTCTAACCTGTAACGGAACAATGACCACGCCCGCAGGCAAGGACGGTGTCTTTGGCGGAGGCGGCGGAGGCGGTGCTGTTGTAACAGAGGTTGGCGGCCTTGGCGGCAGGGGCGGCAGAGGAATGATAATCCTTGAATACAAGGGGGTGGGGTTATAAACGCAAGCCCAAGAGGCGGTTGGCCGCATGTCATTGCGAGCGACCAACGGAAGTGCGGCAATCCAGAGAATTAAACATGGATTTTGCAAGTTATTCCTGGATTGCTTCGTCGCTGTCGCAACGCTTGCAATGACGGTGACCATTAGATGATGTTGGGTTAAAAGCCAACCTACGGGCTGAACGACAGGGCCCAGAGGGCGACAGAACCCTTCGGCTAAACAATTTTAAACGATAAAACAACTTTTCGGGTGCTGTTTTTATGTAACCTCAGCACCCTTTTCCTATGGTCAATTTGGGGAAACGGCCAAACCTGCACTTTTTATGGCAGCTTGTTTTAATGACGATTATTTTTAGGCTGCGCGAAAACTCTGAATAAGTTTTATGGCAAGCGTTTATTAATTACAAGCCCGTTTGTTGAAATTTCAAAATTATCGGAAGGCATTGTGGAGAGCAAATTCACCTCGCCCGTTAAAATATCCACGCTCCAGCTTCCAAGAAAAATATGCTCCCTGTTTTTGGCGTCGTATGTGTGCGCCACGCAAACCACAATGTTTTCATTTTCCGCTAAAAAGCCAAGGGGCTTAACATCCCACCTGTAGCGGTTTAAATTCAGGCGGTCTGTATAAAACCAATATTGTTTAATTGTGTCGTTTAAGCGTTCGTATTTTCTGCCGTAGGGATAAATTGCTGCTGGTGCCGCCGGTGCTGCCGCAGAACCGTTTTTAGAGTTTTGCTTCTCTTTTTTATCCGGGTTTAAAAAATACACCCAAACGTTCGTCTGATAGATTCCATCATACGCAGAGCCGATTTTTTCCTTCAAAAGCACTTTATCACTGTCTTTTGACCAATCCACAACCGTAAAGCTTGAAAACAAGGCAGTTTTCAGGGTTTCGTTTGTGGTTGAAATCAGGGGCGTTTTTTTGGCGCCCGAAAAAACATTCGCCTCAAGCACGCGCTGTTTCTTGCCTTTTGAGGTATCAAGCGGGTAAATGTAGAAAGCAGAGGCAGTTTGCCTGCTTGATGGGTGGAAATAGCACTCTGTATAAGCCATTAGCTTAAAATCAGGGCTGATAACGCCCAAAGAACGCGCACTTTTATCTGCCTGTAATTTTTCAAGGTTAAACTCTCTTGAGCCCGGAGCTGAATTATATTTTTCAAAAAAGGTCTGCCAGTCAAGCTTTTCAACGAGTTTCGGGTTTGGCGGCTCTTTATAGGGTTCTGAAATTCTATGTTCCATTTTGATGTCCGTTGCCCGTTCTTGCCATTCCTGAACGGTCTGAACCATTGCCTCTTCTTCTTTTTCCTGCTCTTCCTGGAGCTTTTTTTGTTTATAGGCGTCACTCCATGGCATATCAGGAAGCTTAAAAGCAAGCAGAGTGTCTTTTTCGACATCAAAATCCTGCGCAAAAGCTGTGTTTTGGACGTTTAAGAACATTGTGGCTGCTAAAAAAGCAATAAACAAGGGAAATTTGGAGCTTTTCCTTTGATTGTTCACAGGAGGGTTTGTGCTCATATCTATATCAAACCTTCTTTTAGCGCCTTAATTGCTGCTTTTGTCCTGTCTTCAAGGTATAGTTTTTGCAAAATGTTGTGCACATGGGCTTTTGTTGTGGAGATAGATACAACAAGCTTTTTGGAGATTTCTTTGTTTGAAAGCCCGTCAGAGATTAAGGATAAAACTTCAAGTTCTTTTCTTGTAAGCCCATAGCTATTGTTTTCACCTTTTTTGGTGCCTGAATTTCCGCCGTTAAAGCCGCCCAGGCCATTTTGCCCGTTTTGAATGTTGCCAAGAACAATCCTTGCAATAATAGGGTCGAGCCATCCGGCCTTCTGGCTTACCGATTTTATGGCATTAGTCAAGGTTTCAAGGTTTGAGCCTTTCATAATATATCCGTCTGCCCCCGCGCTAAGCGCCGCGTAGACGTCTTCTTCGCTTTCACGTGAAGTTAACATTAAAATGGATGTTTCAAGGCCGCTTTCTTTAATTTTTCTTGTGGCTTCAATGCCGTCAATTTTTGGAAGGCCGATGTCCATTAAAATTACATCCGGCTTTAGGCGAAGGGCTAAATCTATTGCCTGAACGCCATCTTCGGCCTGACCCAAAAGTTCAAATCCTTCGGTGCTTTTGATAAACATAGCGGTGCCCATCCTTGCCATAATGTGGTCTTCAACAAGGAGAATTTTGATTGATTTTTGTGAAATTTCTTGTGCCGTTTCAGTGTTTAGCATTATACCACCTGTTTTTCAACGATTGCGTTTTTCAAAATAAAGCTGAACGTACAGCCCTGGTTGGGTTCGCCTTTGGCAAAAATTTGCCCGTTATGCGCTTCAACAATTTGCCTTGAAAGATAGAGCCCAAGGCCTGTTGAAGCGGAGCGCTTTTTGCTTGTTCCTTGGGAAAATCTTTTAAATAGTTTTTCAATATCTTCTTTACTTAAGCCTTCGCCAAAGTCAATAATATCAACGCGCACATCTTTTTTGTCTGTTGCAATGCCGATTTTTATAGTGCCATCTTTTTTGCTGTGCTTAATTGCGTTTCCAAGGAGGTTTGAAACCACGCGCCTGATTTCGTTTTTGTCGGCATTAATTGTGATGTCGCTATTGTCATTTGAAAAGCTCGCTGTGGCGGTAAATTCAAACCTTAAATTGTCCGTCCTTAAAAGCGGCTCAAGCTTTTTAGTGCATTCTTCAATTAATTCATTAAGGCTGAAATGAGTTTTGCAGAGGAATAATTTTCCTGATTCATATCTGTAAACCTCTAAAAGCGCATTTACAAGGCCCAGCATATCTTCAGAGCTTTTTTTCATTACAGATAAAAGCTCTTTTAATTCATCGCTTAAGTTTCCAAGTTCACCGTTTAAGGTAAAATCAAGTGCGTTAATTGAGGCTAAAAGCGGGGTTCTAAGGTCATGCGTTAATGTTGCAATAAAATCGTCCCGAAGCCTTTCGTTTTCCTTTTGGAAAGTTATGTCGCGAATAAGTGCAATTTTATAGCTTTCATCTTCTATTTTTACATCTGCCAGGTTAATTTCAACGGGGATTTTTTTGTTTTCTCTGTAATCGATTATGCTAAAATCTCTTAGGGTTTTTTCGTTTTTGTCAATTTTTTTGTCTTTTTCATTAATTATGAGTTCAAAGAAATTTTTCCCGCAAAGTGTGTCTTTTTTTGCGTCGCTGCTTTGGTTTTCATTTATACAGAAAAATTCTTTTGCCCTTGAATTAGACTGAACTATAACGTTGTTTGAATTAAACATAACAAGCCCGTCAGCCAGGTTTTCAAGGATTGTATTTAACTTTACATTTGAAACATTAAGGTCTTTTGTTCTTTCTGCAACCTTTTCTTCCAAAGATTTTGAATACTCTTCAAGTTTTGAATTTGCAACTTCAAGTTCTTCAATTTTATTTTTTAACTGGCTTTTAAGCCTTGTTCTTTCAATGCCGTTTTTAATGTTTAAAATAATATCATCGTTTATCCAGGGTTTTTCGATATATTTAAAAATTCCAAGCTCGTTTATTGCCCTGATGGCGTTCTCTTTGTCGGCATATCCTGTTAAAAGGATTTGTGTTGTGTCCGGGTGAATTTGTTTTGCCTTTGATAAAAATTCTATTCCGTTCATCTTTGGCATAATAAAGTCTGAAATTATAAGGTCACAAGGGTTTTCCCTTATATATTCAAGCGCCAAATCTGTGTCGTTAAATATATTAACGTTTGAAAAGCCCTCAATTTTAAGAAGAGTTTTGAGGGTTTTTATTACCATATCTTCATCGTCAACAATGACTATTTTTCCAGTGATTAGCATAATTACAGAATAAAATATTTTTAGTTCCATGACAAATATTTAACAAAAATACAAAAAACTATACAAAATGAGCAAATATTTTTTTTCTCATGTTTTATATGAACGGCTGCAAATCATGCATATTAATGCTATAGTCACATTGGGGAAAGATGAAGATAGTTAACACTAATTTTAGGCAACATAACGCCTTTCAGAAGATGAAAGGCAGCGGCGCTTCCTCTTTTCCTTCGGGGTTTTTAGACTTAGAGAACAGTTTACAAAATAAAAACGAAGCATATAACACTTTTAACAACTCCCCCGCTTTTACGGCACGAAGGCCGGATATAATTGCAAGAACAGCCCAGGCAACGCTTCAGGGTGCTTCAGATTTAATTACCGGATTTTTCTCGAAAAAAACAATCACTCTGGATAATTACAGCAGATTTTTAGATAAAACAAACGAATATATCGGCGAAGGTTTTATCAACGCCAGGGTGGAAAAATTTAAGAGTTTGCTTGGTGAAGAAAAAGCTGCAAAGTTTTTAAATATCCACGATAACAAAATGGAGTTTACTGAAAGCAGCCCCGCAAACAAGCTTTTAAACGGCATATTGGACATACCAAGAATTATTCCCGATGCTGCAAACGCTGCTCTTCGCGGCATAAAAAAACTTCCCATCGTTGGTGATTTAAAGGTATGGGATAATATTGCAAAGTTCCCCTTGCTTAAGCACAGGGCCGACCAAAAAGCTGCAATGGATATATTCTACAGGCTTAAAGGCATGGCGGAGTTTGGGGATAACCCTGCGCAAATTAAAAACCAGATTTTTGGCGTTCCTGCGGGCGCTGCCGTTGCAAACTATGTTACAAAAGATGAAAGGTCGCTAAACAGGCTCTGCACAGGTGCCGTGTCAACATACTTTGTGGGGAACGATTTCTACAACCTTGCAATGTATGAAAAGAACGATTCTAAAGAAGCAAATAAATCCGCTAACAAGCGTATGGGCAGGGAAATGCTCCGCATAGGCTTAAGTGCCCTTATGACATACTCTGTCCTTAGTGCATTTTCAAGTTATGTAAATAAGAGTAAAAATCTTGCCTGCTTTGCAATTGCAGGTTCCGCTTTTGCTACTGAGGTACTTTCAAGATTGTTCACGGGAACTCCGCTTCTTCCGTTAACTCCAAAAGGCGCAAAGAGATTAAACAAAAAAAGAGCGGAAAAGAAGGCAAAAGCAGCCCTTAAGGGGAATTTTAAAGGCAATATTTTCAATAAAAAATCTGAAGCTAAGTCAGTTTCGGGTGTTTCTGCTCCCCAGGTGAATGCTAAGCCCGAGCTACAAACTCTTCAAAATTCAAAAACCGTTATGCCATCTGCTTGGTATAACAATATCCCTGCACAAAATGTTCCTTCAACCGGGGCGTTTTCACAATTTACATCGCCATATTCCGCTACACAGTTTAAAGGAGAAAGCACAAAAGCAGGCGGAAATAAAAATGACAGCGCGGCAAATGACACCGTTAAAAAGGATTTAAGGGCGGATAAAAATAAACCCTTTGGACTTAAACACGTTGCAGGGGCTGCCTTGGCTGCGCTTGGTATCAGCCTTCTATACTGTGCTGCAAGAACCAGGTTCCAGGCTTTTGATAAATTCCTCAGTGAAACAGGAAACTTCCTTCATAATTTTAGAAAACTTGTTTCCACAAAGGATATGATTGTAAAAGACACTGATTTGAAACAGTTCTTTGAAGGCTTTAACGGGCTTCAATCAGAACACATCCGAAGAAGCTATTCTTCACTTTTGGACGTTGAATTTACAAAAGAACAGGCAGAAGCATTGCTCACAAAGGCAAGACGCGGCGTTGTTTCTGTTGATAAAAATAACCCGATATTTGCAAAAGCTTTCATAAGAACCGCTGCAGAAGTTGACGCGGTTGGCCCCGAAAGAATGTCAGAGCGCATTACTCTTGATATGAAAAGATTTGGCACAACAAAGCAGTGCCGCTATGAAACGGCAGAACTTGCCGGAGGCCGCTTTTTTGACAGCATTAAAGCTGATGATGTGCCGGATTTTGTAGAAACAAGAAAAACCCCAAAAGAAATTCATCACATGCTTACAGGAAGACCGGCGCCTCATGTGGAATTTAACTTTGACGGTACGGAACATTCAAGAGGTGCCGTATCCAGCGCCATTACAACTTCTAATTTCAGAAAAATAATGGACAGAAAAAACAATGAACCCTTCCACACACATCAAAAGTTTAAAAATATTAAATTTACTTTTGATTTAAAAAACCCTTCAGTAGTTCGCGATGGCGTTCCGTATTATAAAATGCAAAATGCTGTGTTTAATTTTGGAAAGATTGAAGAAACAAGATTAAAAATTGTAATTGACGCCTTTGAACACCCGATTAAATATGCAAAAATGGTGTTTACACTTCCTTTGAAATTGTTCAGAAAAGTTACGGGCATTGAAGCATTGAAACCCACAAAAGAAGAAAAGGTTCAAAGCGAAGTAAAACGTATGCTTCCTGACCTTGGGGAGTTTTACAGAGATTGCTTCCCTATGTATAAAAAATACAAAAAAGGAAGAATTACGCAGGAAGAATTTTCTAAATATATTGAAAGCGTTAATATGAAACCATTCAGCGCAGAAACCACTGCAAGATATTCACCAACTGCTCTTGCCTCGCTTTCAAGAAACTTTGTAACATTAATTTCAAGTTATTTCTTCATAAACGACTTTAGAAACGAAGTATTATTACAATCTGATGGTGAGAATAAGGAAAAAGCGCACGAAGTTACAAAAGAACGTATAGCGCACAAAGCTTCAAACTTTGTCTTAAATAAATTCTTTATGGAAGTATTCAACAATACATTCAACAAACAATACTTAAGCAGCCTTGTTGGCGCAACGGCGGTTGCTGCGGCTACTGAACTTACAAATGAAAGCTCCGTAAGGGCTTCAATCGGCGTTCCTTTGAAGAGAATGCATTCAAGAGAAGAAATTGACGAATTTGAACAAAAACACCTTGAACAAACGGGCATTAAAGGCGCTTACTACAGATTTATGGCAAGGCTGACGGGTAAGAAAATGCTTTCAGAAAAAGCTGAAAAATAGACTCCTTTGTGCTAGAATGCATTTTATCGAAGCATAAAAGGAAGAAAATTATGGAGCAACTGGAAAAATTACTTATTGACGGAGTTGAAAAAAATACGCCCGATTCAGTTAAAAATGATAAAGTTTTTGACTATACAAACAAAGATAAATTCACATTCACATTGACTCGTGATTTAGTTGAAAAGCTTGATTTAAAAAAATGGTTTGCAGGATATAAAAAAGAAGCCATGGTGTCCACTGCAGGAATTAGGGGCCCGCAAAACATTTTATATCCGCACGATACAAGGTTTCCGATTAACACAATCGGTATAACCCTTGCCACCCTTGCAAAAGCGCTTGTTGTAAAGGAAAAATATCCAAACAACGAACTCATAAAACTTGCAGGCTCTGAAGTTCGCTATAACAGCAAAACATATTTGGATATCATTGCAAGAATTCAGGCTGCGCTTGGAATTAAAACCCTTGTTCCAACCAACAGGCAGACTATTCCAATTTGGCTTGCTTCATTTTTGGCCTTTAAGCTTGATTTAGTAGGTGCAGAATACATTACAAGTTCACACGGCATAAGTGTTAAAAACGCAACCAAAGACTTAAACAACCAAGGGTCGCAGTTTTTGCCCAATGAAAGTCTTGAATTTGTAAATAAAATTGAAGAAATTTTAGACACTGTTGATAAAAAAGGTGAATATAAAATTGAATTTGCAGCTTCATCTGATTCTTTAATTGACGAAAAAACAATGGAACGCCTGAATAACGGGGTAGACCTTTATGTTGAATATTTAAAATCAAACGTTGCCTCAGAAAACATTTTGAATAAAATTAGAAATTTTGATAAAAAAATCGTAATCGACGCTGTGGGCGGCGCTGCATACAACACACTTTCTAAAATCTTGAAAAAGCTCGATATTGAAAACACTTTTGACTGGCTTAATATCGAAGAAGATCCGTTTTTCCACTCAATCGGAAAAGATGTTAAAAACGGCTCTTTCTATGATTGGTCTTTGGATATTACCGTTGTTTCAAAAGATAAGGACGGAAATCCGTATTTCCCTGTTATAAATTCATTAAAATATGATGAAAAACTTGCAAAATACCCTGTAGGCACAGTTTGTTTGGTTACAGACCCTGACCATGACAGATTAAGCGTTGTTCAGGTTGAAGATTCTTCCAAAAAAGCTGATGTTATAAAGGCAGGCGTTGATGTTGCAGACCTTAACGACGGCAGAATTTTATGTATTTTTAGCGCAAACCAGGCATTTTTAATGATTATGGACTTTTGGGCAAAACAGCTTAAAGAAAGCGGCGAATTTGATAAGCACGAAAGATTCATCGTTAAAACAACGGCAAGCTCTAAAAGCTGGGATGAATGGGCAAAAGCAAACGGCATAAAGGTTGTAAATACGCCCGTTGGCTTTAAAGAAATTGCAAATGTTATTAAAAAAGTTGAATTCCAGCTTGAAGAAGCTGCAAAAGGGGGCGCAAAAGGGGGCGCAAAAGAAATTGAGGTTGAAGACATTTTTAAAAACAAGATAAGCCTTGGAAGTGCTTCAAACGGCGGCCCCAGAATGATTTTTGGCGGCGAAGAATCAGGCGGAATGATTATAGGCTCAAACGACGTTATTAAATCTCTGGGCGGCCGTATGGCTCTTGCAATGCGCGAAAAAAGCGCAACCGAAGCAATTATTGCGGCTTCAGGCCTTGTTGCAAGCCTTAATATTCCCCTTTGGAAACACCTTGAAAATGTTTATGATGAAAATAAAATTAAGGCTAGATATGATGTTAGGGATGATATAGCATATTATAACGAATCAGAGCCTGATATTGAAAAATTAAAGGCTGCAAAGCTTTCAGGCGAAGCGCTTCGCACCAAAAATGACCTTTTCTATCTTGCCCTTGCGGTTGGAATTGAGGAAGGAAAAATTACCCTTGAAAATGCTAAAGAAATCCTGATTTCAACCTTTAAAGATAACAAAATGCTCGATTTTTCTAATCTTCTTTCTGTGAAGTTTGTGGGCGATGGCACATATCTTGATTTTGATGATAAATTTATTGAAATCCGCCCCTCCGGCACAGACGCCAAAACAAAAGCCTATGCAGGCGGTTCGGATAAAGCCCTCCTTGCTGAATGGTCTAAGGTTTTGGGGAACTATTCCGGGGATTTGAACGACACATATGAAAAATATCTAAGCAAAGATTATGTCGAAAGCGCAAAGGAAAAATCTTTAAAACTCTATGATACCTACGCCAACAACGGCATAGACACCCGTGAATTCAAAATCCCAGAGTATGATTTTTGAATGCAATTTTAAAGAATCTAAAAACGGAGCTAAACGCTCCGTTTTTTATTTATTCTGAATCCAGGGAATCTTCTTTCATAAGTTTTAGATATGTAATAAATCTTATTTCGGCATAAACATCCATCAAGGATGAAAGTCCGCTTTTTATTTCATCCTCAAGAAGGTTAAACTTCTTTTCTATGATGGTGTCTAAATATTCGGCATATTCGTTTTTCTTGTTCACTTAATATTCCTTTCTTTAATTTTTGTTAACTATATATTCGAATTATCATATAAAGTGTAGTATAACTTGAACATAATGTCAATAAATTGAACAAAATGTTAAATTAACAATATGATTTTAAATAAATTATCCGAAATAATGGGCAGGAAGAGAATAAAAATGTCCGAACTTGCAAGAATGACAGGCCTTGCAAGAAGTACAATATTTGAATTTTATTATGATAAAACAAAGGTGTTAAAACTTGACACCCTGAATAAAATTTGTTGGGCACTTGAATGTAAGGTTGAAGACATTCTTGAGTATATCCCTGATGAGAAATAATTTTTAACAAGACATTAAATTTAACGGAATTGTCAGAAAATGCCCGTTCTGCGTGTTATTTTTACCTGATGGCACTTCGACTATCGAGAATAAAAAGAGTTAAACCCGTGGCTATCATACAAAAAATCCACAGGTTAGGTTTTAGTTTAACAATTCATAATCAATTCGCTATAGTCTGCAAAATTCAATATTTTGCCGCATTAACAAAAAACTACCAAGGCCAATAGGCTTAATTTTAGTGTGTAAATATTTATTAAGCGAATGTCAGGTGTGCGCAATTTTAAATATTTATCGCATTTTAATGTGTACAATAGTTCAAAAAGAAAGGGGTTTTTCCATGAATGTTAGTGGTCCAGGTATGAATTTAGCTTTTAGGGGTGTTACGCCATCTGCCCTCAATGAGATGAGACAGGATTTAAAATCAAAGGGGGCTTCTGCCGAAGAATATGATGAATTTTTGCAAACATTGGCTTCCGATTGTTCAGGCGAAGATTTTAGAATTGAAAAACGTTTGGCTGATGGCAGAAGTAAGGGTGAATTCAGGGTTACCGATGGTGAAAGCGGTTTTGATTTAGGAATTTTACACTCCTTAAAAGACGCTGTAAAATATGCAAATAATTTGGCATTTGCAAAGTATACTGACGACAAAGATGGAAAACTCAATTATCTTGAAAAGGCTCAAAAAGTAATCGAGCCAACCATTCGCGATGATTATGGCTATGACGGTTCTTCTCGTGTTCGTAAAAACATGGAAAAAGCTGTTGGTTTGGACTTGGAAGCATAAGTTTGCAGCCCGCAGATTGAGCACGTTTGCCTAATAAAATCAAAAAAAAGACTGCCGAATTTTCCCGACAGCCTTTTTTTAAATATAATTCTTTTATCTTAAAGCCTTACCCTAAGTGTTTTTCAATGTTTGAAACAATGGCAGATTTTGGCATTAGGCCTACAAGCGTTTCTTTCGGTTCGCCGTTTTTAAAGATTATAATGCTTGGAAGGCCTGAAATTTGATATTCTTTTGCGGTTTTAAGGTTTTCATCTGTGTTGATTTTTGCCACGCGAACTTTTCCGCTGAAATCTTCTGCAATTTCATCTAAAACAGGGCCCATTTTTCTGCAAGGCCCGCACCATGGCGCCCAAAAGTCTACAATTGTGATAGAATCGCTCTTTAAAACTTCACTTTCAAATGTAGCGTCTGTTATATCAATAGCATTACTCATAAAAGCTCAAATTCTCCTTTTTTATTATCCTTTGTATTATAATCATGACTATATTATATGTCAAAAGTTTTAGATATTATGGATATTGATAAAATAGTTGAAAGCTTAAAAAAGGACAATTCGACGGGCGATGTAGTCCAAACAGAGTTTGTTAAATTTATGGAAGATGTGCATGACCCTTATTTGGTCCTTATCTGCTGCATTTTAAGCCTTCGAACAAATGATAAAACAACTTATCCTTGCTCTATGCGTATGTTAGAGCTTGGAAAAACGCCTGAAGAAATTTCAAAAGTTTCTGTAGAAACTTTAGCAAAAGCAATTTATCCTGTCGGCTTTTATCAAAACAAAGCAGAACAAATTATCGCCCTTTCAAAGGAATTAGTTGAAAAATATAACTCGAAAGTGCCTGATGAAATTGAAGAACTTGTAAAATTCAAAGGAGTTGGCAGGAAAACGGCAAATTTAGTGTTAACAAAGGGGTTTAATAAGCCTGCAATTTGCGTAGATGTCCATGTTCACAGAATTTCAAACCGGCTTGGCTATGTTGAAACTAAAAATCCCGAAGAAACAGAATTTGCACTAAGAGAAAAACTTCCAAAGAAATACTGGATAGATTTTAACACCCTTCTTGTGACGCACGGTCAAAACGTTTGTAAGCCCCAAAAGCCAAACTGTGCAAAATGTTCAATTGAAAAATATTGCAAGAAAAAGATATAGGGCTTTGGCTAAAACTTATTTTTCTTCAGGATGGTGTGTTGCAAGCCTCATGGCTTTATTAAACATATAAACTGTCCAGGATAAAAAAATTATTAGAATTATTTGTAAAATAACATCTATTGTTTTTTCCATTTTGTACCTCCTTTGCGATATAGGGTTTTGTTTATTTCGGTTATTGTTTCAATTAAACCTTTTGCTATAACTACAGTAAATAGGATACCAAAGGCTATTAGGGTAATTCTTAAAGTGTTATGTCCATCTATAAAGAACATTCCCAAAGTGCCTCCAACCAGTATTGGGAGTAGGTTTAGCAATGATTGTCTAAGTGAAATTAAATTATTTATTTTTACTTTTACCCCTTCATCCATATGTTGAGTATAGCATTGATAGTGCATCTAGTCAAAATAAAAAGGTTTATCTTTGCAAAAGAATTTATTTTCGGGTTTTAAAATAATACAACACGACTAATACAACTTTAAAAAGAGGAAAATACTATGCAAATAAACAACGTAAATTCAAACACCAATTTTGGCAACCTTCATATAAAACCAACTGCAACAAACAAACTTGCCCTTGAAAGATTTTATGCAAAAGCGCCCGAAGCAACAGTGGAGTTTCTGTCTGAAATTGATAGAGAATCGGGCGATAAAGATGTTTATTTATGCACAAGCGATTTTGACAGCGGAAACATTGATGTTGCCGTAATAGATGGCAAGGGCAAATTATATGCGGCAAAAAGCGTCGGCCTTGGAAGCCCCGAAAATATCCAAAGAAGCTTTGTAAAATTTGTGGACAGATTTACAAGAAGAACATTGCTGCCAAAGCCTGAAAAACCCGCTGAAAACGAAAATATAAGCGAAATTTTAAATAAATATGTTTAAATAAAAACGAGAATTATAAACTGCTCTTTGTTAATAAATCTATGAAAAGCTCCATCAAGGGGCTTTTCCATTTGTTCTTATGATATGCACACACGGCTGTTATGGTGTTGTTTTTTATATCGGTTTCAATTTCAAAAAGCTCTTTTTGTTGAAGTTCATCTTCTACGGTATATAAAGGAAGATAGGAAATTCCTAAATTGTTTGCCACAAGTTTTTTAATTGCTGGAATGCTTCGAATTTCAATTGTTCTTCCAAGGCTGATATTCTTCTTTTTTAAATAATTTTCAAAAATCTGCCTGAAAATACAATCGGGCTCATCTATTATAAAGGGTACATCAAGGTTTTGCTCTCTTGTTTTAAAATCCGGAAATTGTTTTTTAGTTTCAAGGGACGCAACCAGCTTAAGCGGGCATTTATCAATTTTATGTGCAATAAAAGAATTTCCAAGCACCCTTGTGTCTTCATAAAAAATTCCCAAATCAAAGTTATCCGCCAAAAGTTCCTCTTTTGTTCTTTGGCAATTCATTGAACTTAAATAAAGATGTGCATTCGGTGCCAGTTTTCTAAATTCTTTTACAATAGCAGGCATTTTATAGCACATAAAACTATCCGCCGTTGCAACCCTTAAATCTCCCTTTAATGTTGCAAGGTCTTTGTTTGTGTACATCATTTTTTCAACAGAAAGCATTACTTCGTTCACGTGTGGCAAAAGGTTTTGCCCTGCCTTTGTTAAAACCATTTTTCTGCCAATTTTTTCAAACAACTTAACGGAAAGCTCCTCTTCAAGCTGTCTTATTTGAAATGTCACAGTAGACTGTGTATAAGATAACCTTTCTGCTGCTTTTGAAAAGCTTCCTTCTTCCGCTATTGTTTTAAATGTTTTAAGATATTTTATTTCCATACTTCAAAAATTTTGAAATTAAAATTTAAATATTTCAATTTGATTAAACTATTTGGCATTGTTATTATAATTCAAAATGAAAGGAAAGCAATATGCCAGCAGAGATTTTATTTTCGTTTTTGCCATATGCCCTGGTAACAGCATATACACCCGGGCCAAATAATATTCTTGCATTAAATGCAGTTACAAAATACGGCCTTAGGGGAAGTAAAAACATTGTTGCGGGAATAATTTCAGGCTTCTTTGCCGTTATGTTTTTCTGTGCGCTCGGATGTTTTGTTTTAGGAAGAATTTTGCCTTTTTTGACATCTGTTTTAAAATATGTCGGTGCAATATATATTTTTTATCTCGGTTTGCAGATTTTAAAAACCAAACCAAATGAAGACAGTGCAGCAAGCAGCTGCAGCTTTAAAACGGGCTTTGCGCTTCAATTTTTAAATGTAAAAATTATACTCTACGCTATTACTGTCTACAGTGCTTATGTTCTTCCAAAAACCTCTTCCGCTTTTGTTTTAACTATGGCTGTTTTGTTTAATTTTATTATCGGCTTTTCCGGTGTCATTGTTTGGGCTCTTTGCGGGAAAATCTTTAGAAAATTTATAAACAAGCATTTTCGCTTTTTTAATTTTATAATGTGCCTTGTGCTTGTATGGTGTGCGTATAATATAATTTTTAGCTAAAAAGCCTTCCAATTGGAAGGCTTTTAATATTTAAAAACTTATTAAAAAATTTTTTAATAAGTTTGTTTAACGGCTCTATTCAACATATTCATTTTGAATTTTAAGTTCGCGGTCAATGTTTACAATTTCACAAGAACAATCTTCAACATAGTTCATTTTATCAAGCATAGACTGGAATAAATGCTCTTCTTCCACCTGCTCTGATACAAACCAGGAAAGAAAAACCTTAAGCGCAAAATCGTCTTTTTCTGTTGCGTTTTTGTAAAGCCTGTGGATGTTTTCTGTCACAAATTTTTCGTGGTTTAAGGCCGCCTGAATTGCGTCAGTCGGGTTTGTCCAGCCTGTGTCCGGCGCTTCAATCCTCTGCAGGGTAACTTTTTCGTCCCTTAAAATCAAATAATCATAAAGCTTTTTTGCATGGTTCAATTCTTCCTTCGCGTGGTTTTTGGTAAGCTTTGCAAAACCTTCCATATTAATTTCCGCAAAATATGTTGCCATTGCAAAATAAAGGTATGCAGCGTAAAATTCGCGGTTTATCTGTGCGTTAACTTCGTCTAAAAGCGTATTGTCCATTTTCATTTAATTTTCTTCCTTCCCTGTTGCATTTTCTTTTGTGATAAAAAGGCCGTGGATGTTGCAATATTCTCTTGCCTTAAGGCCGTCCCCTCTTCCTAAATTACTTCTGCAATTAATAGTAATTTCAGGCGCCTCGCCAGGGTGTAGATATTCTCTATGTATGGTCTTTCCTGTCTTTGAAATTGCTTCAACAAATTGAATGTAATGCTCTGGCTCCATTGGGTGCGGGAATTCGCCCACACGGATTTTAACGCCCACGCCTTCGCATTCAAAATCTATAACGGGAACATGTTTTTCTGTGGCACCGTCTGTTGTCCCTGGCACTAGAAGCTCCATAGGTTCGCCGCAGCAAACAAGGCTGCCTTCTCCTTCAAGCACAACTTCTACAATGTTTTTGCAGATATTACATCTGTAAAGTTCAAGTTTTTGAGTCATTTTAATTATCCTTTGTTATGTTTATAGTTGCAAAAGCTGTGCTGTATGACTTTGTCATGCTGAACTTGTTTCAGCATCTGCTATTGCAGCGCAAAAATCTACAGATCCTGAAATAAATTCAGGATGACAGCTGTACACCTATTGTGATATATCTAAACTACTTCTTAAAATGAAACAAAAATCCGCGGGTTTTATTCTCCGCCTGTTTAATCTCCAGCTTTATATATTTTCTAAATTCTTCCTTTGCTTCTCTTATGGCGTCAATTTCTTCAAAGAAAATGTGCTCATCGTCAAGCTGCCTTTTGAAGTTTAGTTCATCCAACTGTTTTAAAATTTCAGCATTTCTTAAAACCAAATATACCTTAATATCCTGTGATTTCAGCCTTGCAAGAATGTCTTCAAGGGCAAAAATTGCGCTTATATCAAGGCGTCTGTCTGAATCATAGCAAAGAATTATATGTTTTGTGCCAAGCAAATCTTCAAACTGTGAAATAATCTGCGTTGCAGAGCCAAAGAAAAATTCGCCCTGAATATGCACAACCCTTATTTTATAATCGCTTTCATCGTGCAATTGTTTTTCAAGCTTTGTAATTTCTCTATCTTCAACATCTTTCACATTAAGCGTGGTTTTGTCTGCAAGCTGTTTTGCAAAAAGCATTGCAGAAAGCGTAATTCCAACGCCAACAGCAAAAATTATGTCATGGAAAATGGTCAGGAAGAAAACAAGAAACATAACGATTAAATCTTCCTTTGGCGCATAGTGAAGCACTTTCAGGAATTTTGTATCGATAATATTATACCCAACGCGAATTAAAATGGCCGCTAACACTGCCATTGGAACCATATTAACAAGTTCATCCCCATAGAGAATTGCAAGGAGAATTAAAACCCCGCAAAAAATTGTGGAAAACTTTGTTGTTGCCCCTGTTTTAATTGCCGCAACAGAGCGCATTGTGGCGCCCGCGCCTGCAATTCCTCCAAAAAGCGAGGCTATTGAATTTCCTATCCCCTGCGCAAAAATAAGGGTCTGGT
This sequence comes from Candidatus Gastranaerophilales bacterium, assembly GCA_910587375.1. GTDB lineage: Bacteria > Cyanobacteriota > Vampirovibrionia > Gastranaerophilales > Gastranaerophilaceae > MGBC122484. The sequence goes on from CAJULR010000009.1 coordinate 89,248, forward strand.
TGTTTATTTTCTTTTTGGTTAAAGAAGACACTACAAGCCCCGTCATAAGGCTTTCTGTAGAACAAATCACAGCAATCATAAGTGCTAAGGATGATATATGAATAATGTTTGAAAAATCCGCAGAAACAACCGAAGGCAATTCGCCCGTAAGGCCTGAAATTGTCGGTATATCCATCTTATAGGCCTGTGCAAAAAGTGTTCCGAAAATCAGTGCAAAAATCTCGGAAGGTATATATTTTTTTACAATTTTTGGGGTGTAAATTAAAATCCCAAGGCTCAAAAGGCCGATTACAAGCGCCTCTGTGTTTATGTTCCCTAAAATATAGTGCATATGTTTAAAGGTTGAAACAGGCGTCGGATAGCCTTTTATCCCTAAAAATGGTGCAATTTGTAAAATTATAAGAATAACCCCAACCCCGTTCATAAACCCTGAAATTACAGGATACGGCACGTATTTTACAAGGTTTGGAATTTTTGTAAACGATAAAATAATTTGAAATATGCTGGCTAAAAATAAAACTGCCCAAAGTGCGCTTAAATTTCCCCCAAGGCCCGCATAAATAGAGGCTAAAATAATTGCCACAGGGCCTGTGGGCCCGGAAATTATCGGAACGTTAACCCCAAAGAACCCCGAAAAGAAACACAAAAACATGGCTCCATAGAGCCCCGAAAGTGCTCCGGCCCCTGTCATGGTTCCAAAGGCAAGTGCCTGCGGAAGCGCAATTGTTGCGCCTATAAACCCGCCTATTAAATCTCCTGACACATTTCTTATATTCATAGTATAATTTGATTATATCAAAAACTTATTTTAAAGCATAAAATTTTGAAACTAGAAGAAGTGAGACGGAAATTATGACAAAAGAATTATATTCAGGCGCCGAAATTATTTTAAAATCTCTTGCAAAAGAAGGCGTGAAGGAAATTTTCGGCTACCCGGGCGGGCAGGTCATTACAATTTATGAGGCCCTATATAACCAAAATGAAATCAAGCACTACCTTGTTCGCCATGAACAGGCTGCAATCCACGCTGCGGAAGGATATTCCCGCGCAACGGGAAAATGCGGCGTTGCCCTTGTAACTTCAGGCCCCGGTGCTTGTAACACAATAACAGGGATTGCAAACGCATATTATGACGGCTATCCGCTCATTGTTTTAACAGGGCAGGTCGGCCTTTCCCAAATCGGAAACGATGCGTTCCAGGAAGCAGATATAGTGGGCATTACGCGTTCCTGCTGTAAACATAATTATTTAGTTAAAGATATAAAAGACATCCCAAGGGTTATAAAAGAGGCCTTCCACATTGCAACAACCGGAAAGCCGGGCCCTGTTGTAATTGACCTTCCAAAGGATGTCCAAACTGCAAAATCAACCTTTGAATACCCTGAAACCATTAAACTTGCAGGGTATAATCCAAATTATAAAGGCCACCCGCTTCAAATTGCAAAGGCTGTAAAAATGCTATCAGAAGCGCACAGGCCGGTAATTATTTCAGGCGGCGGCGTTTTAATGTCCGGCGCAAGCAAAGAAGTTCAAAAATTGGCAGAACTTGTTCAGGCCCCTGTAACCCACACCCTTATGGGCACGGGAACCTATCCTGATTCTTTGGATTCAAGCCTTGGAATGCTTGGAATGCACGGAAACTATTGGGCAAACTATGCTGTGGTCCATGCTGATGTTATTTTGGCCCTCGGCACACGCTTTAACGACAGAATTACAGGCTGCCTTAAACGTTTTGCGCGCGATTCGCACGTAATCCATGTTGATATTGACCCCTGCTCAATCTCAAAGAATGTAAAAGTTGATATTCCAATCGTTGGGGATGTGAAAAACGTTCTCTGCGGGATGATTGAGATTTTTGAAAAGAAAAATCCGAATATTTATAAAGACGACAAAGACAAATGGGCGGCACAAATTGATGAATGGAAGCAAAAGCGCGCCATTCCGCCGTTTAATTCAGATAAACTAAGTGCAATTACGGTTATTCAAAAACTTTATGAATTAACCAAAAAGTACAACCCGATTGTCTGCACGGAAGTTGGACAGCACCAAATGTGGACAGCGCAACTGTTCCAGTTTAATGAGCCAAGGAAATTAATCACCTCCGGCGGCCTTGGGACGATGGGCTTTGGTTTCCCTGCCGCTATGGGTGCTTGTGCCGGTAAGCCTGAACAGCTTGTTTTGAACATCGCAGGCGACGGCTCAATCCAGATGAATATTCAAGAGCTTGCAACGTGCGTTGAATACGGTTTTAACGTTGTAAACTGCATTATAAATAACGGCTATCTTGGCATGGTTCGTCAATGGCAGGAAAAACTTTTCAACAAACACTACAGCCAAACCCAAATTTCAGGCCCTGACTTTGTAAAAGTGGCTGAAGCCTATGGTGCGCTTGGCATTCGGGTTGAAAAAGAAGAAGAAATCGAGCCTGCAATTTTAAAAGCAATTGAAGCCAAAAGACCTGTTTTCATTGACTTTATCGTTGAAAACTTTGAGATGGTTTATCCTTGGGTTTTGGCCGGACAGCCTTTAACCAAGGTGCTTTTAAACAACGAACAGGCAATAAGCTAGCTCGGAGCTTGGGTTTTGCTTTAGTGATTAAGATAAAACCCGTTTAATAAAGAGCTAAAGAAAGAATTTTAAAATAAGGAAATAAAATAATGGGCGTTTTTCATACAATTTCGATACTTGTTACAAACGAATCCGGGGTTCTATCCCGCGTGGTGGACTTGTTTTCAGGCCGCGGCTATAACATTGAAAGTTTAACCGTAGCGCCGACAATTGACCGCCTATATTCAAGAATAACCATAGTTACAGACGGTGATTCTGCCGCAATTGAGCAAATAAACAAGCAATTAAACCGCCTCATTCCTGTAATTAAGGTTGCGGATTTAAATTTAAACGAAGCCCTGGAGTGCGAAGTTGCTCTTGTGAAGCTGCATTGCAAGAATGAAGAAAAATCTGACATCTTAAGAATTGTTGACGCGACAGGCTCCAAGATTATTGATGTCACAGACAATGCCTACACAATTCAAACTGTAGGCTCTGAAAAGCAAATCCAGGCGCTTGCAGAGTTAATTAAGCCCTATGGCGTGAAAGAATTTGTTCGAAGCGGTAAAATCGCAATGTCCAAAGGCAATCAGTTTGTGAATATTAAGAATTTATAGGCTTCCTGCCTTTTTTCTGTATACTGTGATTTAACCTCCGCCCGCCATTGCGACGTTACGGTTAAATGTGAACCAATAGACTCCGTCATTGCGAGGTAAAGCGATAGCGGCCGAAGCAATCCAGTAATATTGGTTACAAAAAGCCATAAAGACTCAAGTTTGCAAACCCAAAAATGAACAATCCTCTTCCTAAAATCGTTATAATCCATGTAAAGATTTTAATGGAGGCACAATTTATGAAAAAGATTTCAAAGACTGCTCTAACCGTAGTTTGCACCTTTGCCCTAATGTTTGGCACGGCGCTGTCATCTAATGCTGCCGTGTGCAATTCCCCCTGCCCGGATCCTTGTGCCCCTTCCCAAACCGTCTGCGAAGGCACAAATTGCACCACATATTGTGCAAAAAGCACAGTTTATGGCACCTCGAACTACACACTCCCCGCTGTTTCTTTCAGCTATTCAACGCCAAACGTGTCTTTTAGCGTGTCAAACGAGGTTTATGGCATTTATAATTATTACAGTCGCCCAAATTTCACAATTACAAACGGTTTCAGGCCAATTTATCACCGCCCGCCTTCCCGCCCCGTTGTCGTGCATAAGCCCGCCCCAAAGCCTGTTTCGCACATCACACATAAAAAGCCGCCAAAGCCAGCACCTGGCATGCATAAAAGGCCTGCGCAAAACGTAAAACCTGCTCCAAAATCCGGCACGCAAAGGCCGCCCCAAAAACCTAAAAAATAAATATTTATGATTAGATGGCCACCGTCATTGCGAGGTAAAGCGACAGCGGCCGAAGCAATCCAGGGAAGATTTGCAAAAAAACATCAAAAACCCAAGCAGACCTGACACACAAAGACAGTACAACAAAAATGCATAAAGGCAAAAAACCGACCCAAGCCCCTAGTGAACTATCCTGTTCTTCTCATCCACATGCACAATTTTTGGTTCAAAACCCTTATACTCTTCGGGCGACATCGCCGCATAAGCAACAATAATCACCTTGTCGCCCTTTTGAACCTTCCTTGCGGCCGCTCCGTTCAGGCAAATAACCCCGGAATCCCTTGCCCCTTCTATAACATACGTGCAAAACCTCTCGCCATTGTTCACATCCAAAATTTCCACCTTTTGGTTTGCAAGAATTCCTGAAGCCTCCAAAAGCCCCTTGTCAATGGTAATTGAGCCCACATATTCCAAATTCGCGTCGGTCACAGTTGCCCTGTGAATTTTGCCGTATAAAAATTCCATAATCATAACAAAAGTATTTTATCAAAAAAATATTTTTTGGTATCAACTTTTTTCATGCCCGCCGTTTGTCATTGCAAGCGTTGTGACAGCGACGAAGCAATCCGGCCAATTAACGTGCAGCCGTCATCCTGAACTTGTTTCAGGATCTCGTGGTTTGTTGCGGGAACCCAATATTTTAACTACCCGCCCCAAACATTAAGAAATGTAACACAATTTTTCACCAAATGTTATAAAAGTTAAAATTCGGGAATTGTATATGTGTAACCCAATGGTTATGTGAAAAAGTTTCTCTCTAATTCCTCTCTCTAATATGTGGTAAATTTAACCGGTCCAAAGCCGGTTTTTTCTTTGCCTTTTTATTCTCTTAACATTTCTTAACATTTCCCCTCCAAAAACGCAATTTTCCCCCTCAAAAATCCTTTAATAATGTACAAGGGAAATTCAAATTTCAAAGGAAGAAAACAAATTACGGAAGACTAAAAAGCCTCTATAGGCGCTCCCAACAGGGTAGAATTTAAAGCGCTATAAGGCAAAAAGAATTATTTTACTCTCTCTTAATATCCTCGTGTTTATTAAATGTTTGCTACGGCCTCAGCTCTAGCAAACTTTTTATTTTGTGCTTTTTTCAGGCCTTTTTGCCTCCTTGAAGCCCGTTTTTAAAATTTGGCACTTGACTTTTTCGAAAAAACGAATAATGTATTAATAGGATATTTTGTCCTGAGAAATTAATAGTTGTTTATCTTAAAAAAGGTTACATGTTATGAAAAATTTGTTTATTTTTCGTGCGCTTTCGTGCGCATTTTCCCGCCATAGGGGCTTCTCCCCTTTTCTTGCGGGTAAAAAATCATCCAATATCCCTGTAATGACGGCTGTTCAGCCAATGAACAGGGACCGACTTTGTCATCCTGAACTTGTTTCAGGATCTGCCGATATGCACGGAAACCTACAACCTGCAGGTCAGCAAACATCCCATGGTCACCGTCATTGCGAGGGAAGCGACAGCGACGAAGCAATCCACGGACCAACGTCACCGAAGGAAGAAAACCAAAAAAACCTTTCGGCGTCACATCATACTGGATTGCCGCGGTACGCTGACGCTACCCTCGCAATGACGGCTGCCCAATCAATGAAAAAAACAATCAACCAACGTGCAATCGTCACCCTGAACTCGGCTGAAACTCAATCAATGCGCAGCTGTCATTCTGAACTTGTTTCAGAATCTCAATATCGTGGCAAACCACCCCGTAGGTTGGGTTTTAACCCAACATCATCCCTACGCGGTCTAAAACACTGCCCTGCCTTTTCCTTCCCACGCATCACCCTGAACTCGGCTAAAACCCAATTAATGTACAGTCGTCATCCTGAACTTGTTTCAGGATCTCAAGGTTGTGGCAAGAAAGCTGCCTTCTCCCTCGTTGAAATGCTCATGGCCCTCCTTGTCGCCTCATTGTTGCTCGCGGCATTGGCCCCCGTTATGACCAAACGCATGGACGAAGCCAAAATCAACATCTCCGGCGTCGGCGCCGCCCAGCTTGAAAAAGACGCCCTCGTGTCAATCTACACAGGCGCCCCGGATGAAGACAAATTTTTCAACCTCCCCGAAGGCGTGTCTATGATGAAAGTAACCCTCATCGGCGGCGGAGGCGCAGGCGGCAACTCGTTTTACGGCAAACAAGAAATCACGGAAACCAAAACCTGGACTGTCCCTCAAGGTGTTACAAAACTCCGAATATTCATGCTCGGCGGCGGTGGCGGCGGAGCCTCCGGCGGCCTTGGCACAGGCGTTGAAACCATCCCCGGCGGCGGAGATGACAAAACAACGACATATAAAGATTTTGGCGAAGGCGCCCACGAATTTACCATTCCAAGCACCGCAACCAAAGTCCCCGCACTTGACCCCAAGTGTGCCGCAAGTGGGAGCACAAAGTGGACAGGCGTAGCCGATAAAAAAGATTACATCCCCGGTGACGTTGCAGTCTCCGTCACCGCCTGCGGTGGCGGAGGCGGTGCTAGTGGCACTCCTTTTTCCAGCTCTAAGGGTGGAGGAGGAGGATCTGGTGGCTATATAGAAAATTTTCAATTGCCTGGAACCTTGTCGAAGATATACATAAAAGTTGGTGGTGGTGGAGGAGGAGGAACAAGTGACGAAAGTCCGTTTTCAGGAGGATGTTTTGCAGGAGGTGGAAGTTCTAATAAAGACAGTAGTAGTGTGGTATATAGTAAAGGTGGCACATGTGGAGGAATTGCTGGCGGTGACAGCGGAGTATCTAAGGGGGCATATACAACTTCTTACAATACTATAAGAGATGGAAAAAATGGTGATGGCGACATTCTATCTTTTGGAGGCGAGGGTGGTATATATAATGGTAATGGATATGCTATTTCTGGCAAAGGTGGAAGAGGTGGTGTTTGGGCTGGTGGTGGTGCTGGGGCAACTAACGGCAATGTTTCGGGTAGTGGAGCTGGTGGCGGCGGGGGGCCTACAACGATTTCCACAGATTCTGGTACTATTGCAAGCAAAATAATATTTCAAATTGGTGGAGGTGGTGGCGGGGGTGGCTCTGGCGGGAGCGGTTCATCAACGGCATGCGGTGGTGGAGGTGGTGGCGGTGGTGGTTATGGTGGAGGTGGTGGCGGGGGTGGTAGTGGAAGTTATAAAATAGGTAATTATGGCAATGGCGCTGGTTGTGAAAATAATATATTTTGCTTTGGAGCGGGGAATAATGGTTATACAGGTGCATATATTTACGGAGGTGGCGGAGGAGGAGGATATGGTGGAAAATCTGGCGATGAGCCAGGAAAAACTGGAGGAGGAAAAATTGGTTTAGAAAAAACAGTGTGGAAAAGTAGCAGTTATTGCGATGGTGGAGATGCAAGTTCTGCAAAAGGTGCTTCTGGTAAACCTGGGCGTCTGCGTCTATATTATACATACCCTGATTTGCAATGTGATTTCCACCTTCCCGCAAACGGCAGCGGGGGCGGCGGCGCAGGCCAGCTTGTCGTGGGCGAAATCGATGTCCAGCCCGGCGAAACCCTTGAATTTGCAATAGGAAACGGCGGGGCCATCCAAAGTGTCGCAGGCTCCAACGGAAAAGCAGGCGGAAACACAACAATAAGAAGCATTACAAGGGGTGTCACCCTCGTAACCGCGCTTGGCGGAATGCCCGGAGGCTATTCAATGGCTGAAACCACGCCCTCATACGGCGGCAGCGCAAGGACAAACACCGCAGTGGGCAGCGGCCAAAGCCTTTCAGACAACTGGACAGGCGTTTCCTTCGCCACACAATCAGGCGCGGGAACCCAAGGCCAGCTTGCAAAGCCCGAAACCAACGCCAATAGGAGCAATGGCGGCAAAGGCGGCGATTCTCAAAACATGAAAGGGGAAACCGTTGTCGGCGGACAGGGCGGAAACAGCGTTAAAAACGGCGCTTCACCCGATATCAAAAGCTTTGGCGCAGGCGGAGGCGGCGGTGCAGGCAGCCGTGACGAGCACGACACCACCTACGGAATGGGCGCGGCAGGCGCTGCAGGCTATATATACTTTGAATACGGCGGTTCAAACGGCGGCGGCGGAACAATGGGCGAAATGAAAACCCAAATTATTTCAAACCTGAAAACCGGCACCCAGATTGACATTAACATAGGCGAAGGCGGCGATAACGCCACGGGGGACGGCTCCGGTGGGGCAACAAGCATTGTCTACAACACAGGAACCTCTAAAACATTGTCTGTAAAAGGCGGCCTGCGCGGCAATGACGGCCTTGTTAAGGATGTCCACGGGGCTGAAAAGCTGCTCCCCTGTGAAGGAAACGGCAAATATGCAAACTGCGGTGACCCGCAAAGCAAGGGCGGTGCCGGAGAAGCCTTGCACGGCGGGGTTGGCGGCTATACGGAAAAGCTGTATGAAAATGAAGACGGCACCTGGGCCAGCTTTATTAAGGCAAAAGACGGCACAGTCGGCGGCCCAATCCTTGGCGGCTGCGGCGGAAATCTGACCGCACTTATGGGCTCAATCGTCTGCAACGGCACAACCTCCACACCAAACGGCAAAGACGGCGCTTTTGGCGGCGGCGGAGGCGGCGGAGCCGTGATTGATGAGGTCGGAGGCCTTGGTGGACGCGGCGGCAAGGGCATGGTAATCCTTGAGTACAAGGCGGTGGGGATATAGTTTTCGGGGCCTTTTGGCCCCGGGCTTAAAACAGATTCGATAAAACAAACAACTTTTTGGGGTGCTAAACTGTAACCTGCACCCCTTTTTTTATTATTATTTTACCCCATAGCGAGTCTGTGAAGCCTTCTTGAATATATTTTATGCCGTTAGCATAAGCAATCTTAGAAGGTTTTAGTGAACATATAAAGCGAGTATGTTTGAGCCGATGTTTCCTTAGCTTGAAACATCGGTGAGTTTGCGAGCAATAAAAAGTGAACTTAAAGCTTCTGATTGTGTTGCAGGCCCGGTATAAAATATATTTGAGGAGGCGGAACAATAATTTATATTCTATAATTTGTTATATTTTTCTGGATTGCTTCGTCGCTGTCGTTTTCCTCGCAATGACGGAACGGGCGTTGAATGGGTGGCCAATGCAGTATTGATAATAGTTTTGGATTTTGGCTTTTTGTAAAACCAGTGCTCTGAGCTATTTTCCAATGCAAAAACTGTCAAAGATTCGGTTCAAAACCTCGTCAGTCACCACTTCCCCGGAAATCTCCCCAAGTGATAACAATGCAGATTTTACATCGATGGAAATTAAATCCTGTAATTCTTCAGCCATAGAGGCATTTTTGGCGTTTTCAATATGTGTAAGTGCCTTTTGAAGCGCTTCTTGGTGCCTTTGGTTGGTTAAAAAGCCTGAATCTTCTATATTTGAGCCCAAAATTGCGTTAAAAATCGCATTTTTTAAATTTTCAATTCCAAAAAGTGTCGTAGAGCTAATAATAATCGGGTTTTCCGGGTTTTGCCCCGCGTTGTAAACGTTGCTAGGCAAGGTTTTCCCGGTTTTGTCTTGTTTGGTTTCTACATATAAGCGGTTTTTCGCCGTGCAAGCAAGCTGAAACACTTCCATATCTTCGGTTTCAAGCCCTTTTTCTCCGTCATAAAGGCACAAAATTATGTCCGAACTGTCGATTGTGTTTTTCGAATTTTCAACGCCGATACGCTCAACCGTATCCACCTCTTTCCCTTCTCTGATACCGGCTGTGTCGATTAGAGTTGCCGAAATTCCGTTTATATCAAGGGTTTCAGAGATTGTATCTCTTGTAGTTCCCGCAATATCAGTCACTATGGCCCTGTTTATGTTTAAAAGCGCGTTAAAAAGCGAACTTTTACCTACATTTGGCTTTCCTGCTATTGCAATTTGTATCCCTTCCCTTAAAACATTGTGGCAGCGGGCGTTTTCAAGGATTTTCTTAATTTTGACTTCCGCTTTTTCAAGCACAGAGAGGATTTCAGCGTATTCAACCTCTGCCACATCCTCCGGAAAGTCAAGCGAGGCGGTGATTTTAGCCAAAATTTCTATAATGCTTTCTCTTATGTTATCAATCTCTTTTTTTAAGGTGCCTGATAGGTTGTTTGCCGCCAGGGACGCGGATTTTGAGGTTTTGGCATTGATTAAATCAAGCACAGCTTCTGCCTGGGACAAATCTATTTTGTGGTTCAAAAAGGCTCTTTTGGTGAATTCCCCTCTGTGAGCGAGTCTTGCCCCATTTTTCATCACCAAATTTAAAATTTCCCTGATAATTACAGGGGAGCCATGGGTTTGAATTTCTACAACATCCTCTCCTGTAAAGCTTTTAGGGTTTTTAAACGGCAAAACTATGACTTCATCAAGCTTTTCGCCGGTTTCATCTGCTAAAATCCAGCCATGGTTTATCATTCCGGGCTTTGCAGGTCGGTCAAAAATTTTTGAAATTATTTCGAAAGATTTTTCCCCCGAAATCCTGATAACCCCTATGCTGCCTGCACTTAAGGGGGTTGCCACGGCACAAATTGTATCAAACAAATTTTCCATGCTTTTATAATATCATGTTTGGTGTAAAATTAATATACATAAGGTTTTTAGGAGAATTTATGGATTTTGTTCAAATAACGATTTTAATATTAAAGGGGCTTGCAAATGCAGTTGGGAACTGGGGTTTAGCGATTATTGCCCTTACAATTATTGTGCGCCTTGCGATGTGGCCCTCAAGCGTTGCTCAACAGCGCTCTATGAGGGTAATGCAGGCACTTCAACCTAAGATGAAAATGATTCAGGACAGATATAAATCTGATCCGCAAACTATGCAGAGAAAAATGGCGGAATTCTACAAGGAGCACCAGTTTAACCCCATGAGCGGGTGTCTTCCAATGCTTATTCAAATTCCGATTTTTATTCTTTTATATACGGCCTTAATTAGCCCGCAATTCATTGCTGCTGCGGGAAAAGCCAATTTTCTTTTTATAGACAGGCTTGATGCCACAATTAAAAGCAATGCCGGAGTTTCTTTTGACGGCGAATTTCAAGCAGGCGAGAGAGATACCTTCCAGAGCGGAAAAGAGGCTAAGGTATACCTGAAAAACGGCGATATACTTGAAAAAGTGAAGATTAAAAACCCGACAAGGGCTGTGGCTGTTCAAGGAGAGGTGGTTCCGGGCGAGAGCATTGACCTGAAAATCTCTCTGGATGAGCTTAATCAGAAATATTCGGTTTTAAATAATGTCGAAAAAGCAGAGGTGGACATCCTTGATATTAGCACAAGAGAGACCGAAAAGGTGACTTTTGAAAAACGCGGAGATATCCTTGCAGCAAGCGTTCCGACCGTTGCTGTGCAGCCAACAATACACTATGACGTGATTTTTCTGATTTTCCTTTTTGCTGTAACTATGTGGTTTAGCCAAAAAGTTATGATGGCGCAAAATAAAAATCAGCCGCAGGACCCGACACAGCAAGCAATTCAAAAATCTATGGGGACAATTATGCCTGTAATGATTTTGGTGACATTTGTCTTTATCCCAATCCCTGCGGGCGTTTTGCTTTATCTTGTGACTTCAAACGTTTTCCAAATTGTTCAAACTGTTATAATTAACAAAAAACTGGACAAGGAAGATGAAGCAAGAAAGGCTGAAAAGCAGGCTAAAAGCGGGAAAAAGGACATTGAAACAAAGGCTTCCGAGGATTCAAAAGTAATTGAAGCGGATGTTAAAGATGTTAATAATGAGGATAAAAAAGACTAATTTTAGGGCTTTTTGCTAAGCTTTTGTCGAGCTTTAAAAACAAAATATTATTAAAACACTGTCTTTATTTAATTTAGGGGCGGTGTTTTTTATCTTAATATTTCTTAACATTCCCCCTTCAAAAACGCAATTTTCCCCCTCAAAAATCCTTTAATAATGTACAAGGGAAATTCAAATTTCAAAGGAAGAAAACAAATTACGGAAGACTAAAAGCCTGCGGCGGCGGTTTTAAATCGCCAAAGGTACCAAAAAGCTTTAAAGCCAGGTTTTATGTGCTTTAAGCAAAAAAAAGAATTATTTTACTCTCTCTTAATATCCTCGTGTTTATTAAATGTTTGCTACGGCCTCAGCTCTAGCAAACTTTTTCTTTATAAAGGGGTTTTGCCCAAGTTCTTTAACAGGTGGTATAATTTATCTATGATTGAATTTTATAAAGAGAAATTAACTTTTTACAGGCTGTTGTTGACGCTTGTTGCGACTGCAAATTCCGGTTGTATTGCTTGGGTGTTTGCGCAATATCCGAATTGCGGCATATTAAAGACGGCAATCAGTATAATGGCCATAATTGGGCTTGGTATTTTAGGGTTTAAACTCATATTGAGTATAAGATTTTGCATTAACAAAATAAAGGAGTTAAAATGATTATTGAAAATTTGGGGGCTATAGCCGGTGGTTTAGGTGCCTTTATGATGATTGGTATTTTATTCTATGGCGTTTGCACTATTTCCGCTGACGAGAAAGAATTAAAAACAAAATAATCTTTTTGGTTTTAATACCAAACAAAGGGTGGGTATTTTGTTTTTAAAATTTTATCTTGCCAGTTTTTTACACTATTGCCTTGGCCAGGCGTTCAGACCTTCCTGTGCTTAAAATGTTTCTAAGCTTCATAATTGCCTGTGCGTGAAGCTGGCAAACCCTTGATTCTGAAACGTTTATGGCTTCCCCAATTTCTTTTAAGGTCATATTTTCGTGGTAATAAAATACCAAGAGCATTCTTTCGCGCTCAGGAAGCTTTTTTAGGGCAAATTCCAACTCTCTTTTTGCGTCCTTTTTCTCAATCGCATCTTCCGGCCTTTCGGATTTTTTATCCTCGATTGTATCAATGATTTCAACGCTTTCATCGCCCTGGCCTTTTTTGTCATAAAGTGAATCTACGCCTGTGTCCTGTGCTAAAATTTCTTCAACTTTTTCTTTATCCAACCCGACAGCCTCTGCAATTTCAGATGTGGTCGGCATTCTGTCCAGCTTTTGTTTCAGGATTTCTGTTGCCTGTTTAATTTCTTTGATTTTTTTTCTAACAGTTCTTGGAAGCCAGTCACTTGACCTTATTCTGTCTATAATGCAGCCTCTTATTCTCATAAGGGCATAGGTTTCAAACTTGGCACCTTTTTGGGGCGAAAATTTTTCAACCGCGTCAATTAGCCCTTCAACCCCATAGCTTGTAATGTCTTCGTATGTAAAGGTTGGAGGCAGGTTCACCTTAATTCTTCCTATAACATAACGCGTAAGGTAGATATATTGAACGATAAGCTTGTCGCGAACGGTTTTGTTGCTTTTGTCTTCAAGGTAGGTTTTCCAAAGTTCCGACAACTCCTCGTCAGATAATCTCACGATTTTTTTAAAAGAGTTAATCTCAAAATTTTCACTCATCTTAATTTTCCAAGTCTTTATTTACACAAAAATTTCACACTTTTCGCCCCGGTTGTCGGGCGCTAATCATTACTGGTGATGACTTTTTCACAATTTTTATGTGATAGCAATTTACATATTTATTGTCTAAAAAATCTGCTTTTTTAACATCATTTAATTAGATGAAAGTGTAAAGAAATGTTACACAAAATGGAGGAAATTTAACACTTTAAACTAAAGTAGAAAAATTGCAATATATAAAACCGTTTGAAGTGTTTGTTTGATGGTGTTATATTTCGTATTCTTCCAAGGGTTCAAGCCCATGGTTTTTAAAAACTTGTTGAAGTGCGGCTAACGGTTTTATGCCAGGCTGGTTTGCAAGTTCGATAAATTCTTTTTTTATAAGGGCACATTCTTTGTGATATTGGCTTATGCTTGTGTAATCCTTGCTGTCTGTAACGCGCTCCCAAATGGCATTATACATATGTGCTGAAAAATCTATTTCTGTAATATTCACCTTGTTTTCAGCTTTTATCAATTCTTCATAAAAATGTCTTTCGGGACCTCTTTTGGGTACGCCTGTATCTATAACAAAAAATTCTTTTTTACCGTCTTGTATGCGCCAGCCAAAGTTACTTTGTTTAATTGAACCGTCTTCAAGTATGCTGTCTGATAGTTCTGTGCAGCCTTCTTTTCTGGCCTTTGCTTGCAATAGTTCAAATTCTTTTTTGTCTATTTCGCCAATATTGACCTTATCTTGCATAAGGAAATAGAATTTACTTTGTTTTTTATTGTTTAGAATGATTGTTCCTCTTGATAGCGAAGGCAAAGTTACGCCTTTTATATCATATTGATAAGGCAAGGGCGAAAGTTTAAGTATTTTACCGTTTTCCAGTTCAAATACGACCGATTCTCCGCCAATTCCTGCAATGTCTTTAACGGCAAAACCACTCTGTTCTATGGCGGAAATATAGTCTTTTGCGCAATAAGAGGTCGCCGTGGTGTTTTGCATATCTTCTTGGCGAAAACATTTTTTAAGCTTGTGCTCTATTTCTTTAAGGGTATTTTGTTTTTTGGCGCCAAAAGTTAGTGTTTTCAAGGCTTTACAGGTTGCGCTTGAAGGCTGATGTAAGAAAACACTGCTGTTTGCAGGTTTTGCTTGTGCCGTTTGTTTGGGCAGGCAGGCAAGCATTTTGGTATTAAAAGTTGGGGAATTTTGTATATTTATCATTATGATTTTAACAAAACGGCGAGGATTAAAAAATTGCGTTATGTTTTATTCTTCAATGATTTCATAGAGGGTGGGGGCGTCGTTGATTGAAACGTTTCCTGTTGGAATTTTTAATATGCGGGCTTTTAGGGTGCGGGTTTTGTATTCAATCATAATAACATCGCCCTCTTTTAGCTGTTTTGCAGGCTTTGCGGGGTTAGAATTTACAAAAACGCGCGCCATATCACACACTTCGTTTGCAACGCTTCTTCTTTTAATTATTCTTGAAACCTTTAAAAATTTATCAAGCCTCATAAATTTGCCTCATAGCTTAAAGAATTCCTTGATTCTACTGTAAAATCCGGCGAATTTTTTAATTTTTCATTAATTTCATCAAAGGTTAAAAAGCCTTCCTGTGCGCCAAAAACTTCAACGACCGCAGCAGCATTGACAGAAGCGCACTCCAGGGCTTTTTTTACGTTCATATTATATTTTTCCATTGCAGCTGTGAATGTGGAGCTGAAAGCGTCCCCTGCGCCAAGGGTGGACCTTACAACGGCGGGAAATTCGGGTGCTTTATAGAAATTTGTTCCATCATACGCGTAAACACCGGCTTTTCCATCTGTAATTACAACATTGACGCTGTTGTTGCCGCGAAGCGTTTTTAACATTTGAATAACATCAGGGTGGATAAATTCCTTGGAAAATTTCTCGTTTTTGGTGTCGGGGCGTACGGAAATTTTGGTTAAAAGGCTTGCTTCTTCCTTGTTTAAGACCAAAATGTCTGCAACTTCGATTATTTTTGAAAAATATTTTTCACCTTTTTTAATGGCTGTGGTGCCCGCGTTTATTGAAAGCTTTATATTGTTTTCTTTGGCAAACGTTGCAAGCTTATCAAGCATTTTGTTGCTTTCTCCTGCAAGAGGCGCAATATAGAGCCATTTTGCCTTTTTTAAATTTTCAAAATCTATATCTTTTTCTTTAATGGATGAATTTACGCCTCTGTGCGCAAGGACGGTTCTGTCCCCCTGGAAGCTGACTAAAATTATGGAAAAGCCGGTGAGGCCTTCTTTTGCGTTTATAATGTTTGATATATCTACGTTTGATTTTTTTAGGTTTTCATAAATTAAAGGAGAAATTTCATCTGCCCCAAGTTTAACAATGGTGGATGTTTTAAGCCCAAGGTGTGCAAAGTTCATGGCTGTGTTTATTCCGCCGCCGCCTAAATTTCTTGAAAAATCGTCGATTTCGACTTTGCTTCCGTAGGGAAAGCTCATAAAATCACTTCTTTTGTCTTTAGAGCTCACTGAAACTATGTTTGCGCTGTCTGATTCAATAAAAACGTCTAAAGTGGCGGAGCCGATTGTAACTATATCAAACATAAAATATCCTTAATTTTGTCCTTATTTTATTTTCTTAATCTTTCATATTATAATACAAACAAACGGCCTATATATAACTTTGGGGAGCCATTTTAAATCGAGTGTTTTTAAAAAGGTTAAAATTTAATAACTACAGAAATTATGAAAGTTTGGATTTTGAGTTTTCAAAAAATAAAACACTTTTTGTAGGGAAAAATGCACAAGGGAAAACAAACCTTTTGGAGGCTGTGTATTACCTTTCTGCGCTAAATTCTGCAAGGATTAAGAAAGATAAGGAATTAATAAAATTCGGAAATGAGTTTTGTAATATTGCAGCAACTGTTTTAAAAGCGGATACGGACGTTGAGCTTGAAGTTTTAATTAACCCGCCAAAAAACAAGGTTTTAAAGGTGAACGGGCTAAAGAAAAATAAATCGAGAGATTTTGTCCGGGTGCTTTCAACGGTGAGTTTTGCAAGTTCAGACTTGCTTTTGCTTCGGGGAGAGCCAACTGACAGAAGAAAATGGCTTGATAATGCAATTTGCCAGGTGTATCCTGCATATTTGGATAAAATAAATAAATATAATAAAATCCGGCTTCAAAAGGCAAATTTTCTATCTGAATTTCAAGGGGGATATAACACAGGGAAGGGTTTTAGCGCAGGCGGTACTTTAAATGAAACAATGCTTGATGTTTTTAACACCCAGCTTGCAAATTCTTCCGCAAACATTATGTATTTGAGGATGAAATTTTTAGAGGAGCTTAAAAAAATTGCGCGTGCAAAACACCTTTCAATTTCAAGAGAAGAAGAATTGAATATTGAATATGAAAATACGATTGGGGCGCAATATTCAAGCGTTTCAGAGCTTGGCACTTTTGTTTATGAAAAATTGAATGAGATGAAGGCGGAAGAAATCAGAAAAGGCCAATGCTTAATCGGGCCGCACAGAGATGATGTCGGGTTTTTTATAAATGGCTTAGACGCTAAAAGATATGCTTCACAAGGGCAGCAGCGGACAATTGTGCTTGCCTTAAAACTTTCAGAGCTTGATATAATTCAGGAAAAAATAAACGAAATGCCGGTTTTGCTTTTGGACGATGTTTTAGCAGAGCTTGACAATGTGCGGCAAAATTACCTTCTTGACACCATAAAAGATGGGGTTCAAACGATTATTACAAGCGTTGACACTTTGGCTTTTGATGAAAATTTCTTATCGGATGTTGAAATTGTTTATGTGGATAAAGGGGAAATAAAAACCCCCACAAAATAAGCTTCGTGGAGGTTTTTTGAATTTGTTTACGGTATTTATTTGCCGTATGAGTTGTATTTTTTCTGGATTTCTTCGGTAACGCCCTTTGAAATTTCGTCTTGAAGAGTGTTGCCTTTTTTGTCCATATAGTCAAATCCTTCAGGGTCGTTTGATTCGCTGAAATCGCCTGCTAATTCATCATAAAGTTCATCACCTTTGCGTTTTGCAGTTTCCTTAGCATAATCGATTTCTTCATTCACGCGGTTTCTGAATTCGCTTTCTGTTTCTGTGAATTCTGTGCCGGTGTCTACATCGCCGAGTTTGTCTTTTAAGTCTTTAGCCTTGTCGATGATGTCATTTGCCTGAGAGATGTCTGCAGCATATTTTCCTGTGTCTTTGAATGCGTTATCAACGTCTTTTGAAGTTAATTGAGAGAACATATTTTCGCCGGTTAATTTGTCATTATTCAATGTTGCTTCAAGATAATCGGCGTCTTCAAGAGTTTGTTCTGCGGTCATTGTTTTGCCATTCATCTTAACATCAAATGTGTTTTGAATTTCGGCACCGTTGATATCGTGTGCGCCGCTTTCTTTGGCAGAACTTAGGTTGATTTCCGTGATACCTGCGTCAAACGCGCTCATAAAGCTTTGTTTAACACCCACGCCGCCAACGCCTTTGCTGTCTGCGTGGTCTTTTTCTTCAACAACCATTACCATAATGTCTTTTAATGCGTCGCCTGTAATAACTTTTTCGCCTTTGTCATTTGTTGTAATGTAGTCTTTGTATTGGGTGTCGAAGTCTTTCATACCGTCTTTAGAGCCAAGAAGGTCTGTAACGTCGTCATATGTGCCGTTGCCATCATCTGCCATAAAGTAGAAGCTCTTGTTTCCGTCTTTAACAGATATTGGGTCTGTCCTTGTTGTTGGGGCAGGGGTAACTTCTGCTGCCTTATCTGCCTGGATTACCTGAGAATCTTCCCACTTGCCGCCTTTTGCAGTATAGCTTCTGATGTGGTCTGCAAGTGGTTTGTAAGTTTCATCTGATGTAAATCTTACAAGGCCTTGAGGTTGTGCTGCTGCACTTCCTTGTTCTGCAAGAGAATATCCGATGTCGAGGCCCGGGAATATTTGGTCTAAGGCATACATTGCTTCTTTGAATGAGAAGCCTTCTTTAACCATTGTATCTACTGCGCTCATTGCGTTTTTGATATCTTTATCATCCGCAGGGGCTGTTTTTGCAGGTTCTGGAAGGCCTGCTGTTCCGTTTGCGATGGCGTTTACAGCGGAGTATACAGTTTGTGCGTGACCTGAGATGATTTTGCCTGTTTTTGCCTGTTCGTCACGTGTTGCGTGTCCGTAAGGGATTGTATAGCTTCCGTTTCCGTTAGATTTTATGCCTAAGTTTCCGAATGTTTCAGAAAGAAGGTCTAAAATTTCAGTGTTGGAAGCGCCTGCTTTTGCCATATCATAGATGAGGCTTCCTTCCTGGATTTGAGTTGCGTCTGCCTTGTCGCCAAACAACGCTTTTGAAAGGTTTTTCATAGCTTCGTTGTCATCATATGCAGCGTAAGCGTCGCCACTTCCTGTTTTTGCGCCGCCAAGGGCTTTAATAGAATCAGTTGCGGTTTTAAGTGCGCCTTCATCTCTTACGGCTTCGCCGTTGTTTGCAACCTGGCCTTCGCCTCTTGCGCCGACTTCTGTTCCGTATTTAGAAGCTAAGTCTGCAACAACTACTTCTTTTTCGTATGTGAATATAGGAACTTTTGAGTCGTTGTTTGCGTTTGAATATAATGAACCCACTTCTGCTGACATGTTGTCTCTTGTTTGGGTTAATAATGTTACGATTGCCTGAGCATTCTTTAAGCCGTTTACTGCGGCGTTGCTTTGTGAAATAACGCCGTCTAATTGATTGCAAAGGCCTTTTATTTCATCGCTTAAGCCGTTTTGTTGAGAATAAATAGCAGAAATTTGTGAAAAATCAGGTGCAAGAATGTCCAACTGGGTTTGGAATTCTGTTGCAAAGTCTGTTGTTTTACTTCCTGATGAGTTCTTTTGTTTTGTTTGTCTTACGGCGTTTTGAATAGCTTCATCAATTGCTTCTTTTAATCTGTCTTCAAACTTTCCTGTTTCTTCGCTTATGTCGCCGATTTTATTAGACAATTGACCGGATTTATCATCAATTTTATCTTCGATGTCTTCAACTTCTTTTTGAAGGTCGTCAATTTTCTTTTGCCAATCTTTAATTTGGTCGTCAATTTTTTTAATCTGCGCTTCGATGGCGTCTCTTGAATCTTGGCCGCCGTTAAAATAGCTTTTTGTGAATAATTCTTCAGCCTCTTTTTTGAGGTTGGCTTTGTCGAGGCTCATTCCTGCAACGTTTTTCAAAAGTTGTGAGGTTTGTTCTGTTTTTGAAATGTTTGTTGACATTTTAAAATCCTTTCGCACTTTTTATTTTTATAACTAATTCTTCTTTTCTTTTGACCTTTTAGCTTATTTTTCAGCTGTACAAAATTTATAGCCTTAAATATGCCTCTTTTAAAAATCCTTGTACAATATTTTCTATCGACACCCGGGGGTAAAAACTTAAGAGTTTCAAGACGAATTTGTTACACTTTTTAACAATAGCGTAACAAATGTAATAAAAGTATACAGGGCTTGTAATTGCTGCACTTTATGGCATATAAAACTATTAAAGTAATATTAAAAAGGGAGTTATACAGGGAGTTTGCAGGGAGATTATCTGTTGTTTTTCCAGAGAACAAATTTAGATATTGTTTCTTCGCCCGTTGAAACGTCATTCCATTTTGTCTGAATTTTATACAACATATCAAACCCTTTGTCTTGCAAGTAAAATTCGGGCGTAATACATTTTATTGTATAAAGTTCTTTTAAATCTTTTTCGTCTTGAATAAGTCTTCCTGTTTTGCCGTCGTTTGCAAAATGGAAACAACCCTTTTTGTTTTGATATTTAATAAATTCTTTTTTGTCTTTGTTGTTAAAATCTGTTACAACCTGGAAAGGCTCCGGGGTTAAGATATAGTCATAATTTTCAAGTTTATATTTGTCAATTCTTGTAAGCACAAGTTCTTCAAGCTTTATATGCTTTTTTGCGGCATTAAGCTTGGTTAATTGAGTCATAACGTATGTATCGGGGAATATGCCCACGGTTTTATATTCTTCAATTTGGCCCAAAATGTTTTTATCAATTTCGCAGCTTTTTTTCTTTCTTTTGAAATAATCATATTTCATACACCTTACATCCTGTATAAATTCTTCTTTTGAATTTGATAAATTGTAGGATTTTACAAGGTTTAAAAATGGCCTTGAAGCAAGGTATAGTGAAGCTATAAAGAGGTAGAACATGCAAAATAAAATAACAAGAGTTTTATAGAAATTATTCTTTTTAAAATATAAAAGCGCGATAACGGGCGCAGAAATAATCACAAATGTACAGATAAACCTTATGCTGTAGACCATATAGCCAATGGCAAGGCTTAGCATTATAAGGTTTATGTAAAATAAAAGCCCCAAAACACAAAGAATAAGCCTTCTTTCTTTGACAACTTTCTTTTGAATTGAATTTTTAGCGATTTTAAAGGCCTGAAAAAGGTTTATTAAAAGGGCCGGAATGAAGACCAAAATGCTTGTTACGCCATAGCCAAGAGTTTGCTCTGTTAAAGAAGAATTCAGCCCTTCCATTTCAGTTATAACGCCTGTATTGGGAGAAATATTAAATGCGGACAAAATGTTGTTTTGAATATTAAGCGCCTGTTCGCTTAGATATATTCCCCAGGTGAAGCCTGAAAAATCAAACAGTTGAATGTTATAGCGTATAAAGTTTGCAAAAAACGCTTTAATTCCGCCAAAGAAGCTGTGTCTGTTGACTGAAATTTGCGCCCCAAAGGGGTTTGAATAGTCTATGAAGTTTAAAATGTAGTTATAGCTTGAAAAAATGATGAAATTTATGCCAAGGGCAATAAAGAAGTATAAAAATTTCTTTCCCGTTTTCTTTTTAAGCGAATATAAAAAGAAGAATATTAAAAGCGGAAAGCCTGCAATGAAGGCTGTGCTTTTTACCCCAAGGGCAATTGCAAAAGAAAGGGATGAAAAATATCCAACTGCAACATTTTTCTTTAAGGAAAATTCATCGGGGTTTTTAGGGCTGTCCCAATTTTTTCCGTCGTTAATATAATCAAGATAGAAAATTATTGTGTATAAAAGAAGGGTGCCGACAAGCAAGTCCGTTTGTGTGCTTGAAATTTGGGAAACTACACCCGCAAAGCTTAAAAATATAAAAATTGTCCAAAGCCTTTTTCTGAATGAAAATTTAAGCCTTTCTAAAATCATCCAAAGGCCTGAAATTGTGAAAAATGAGGTTATATATTGAACAAGGCCAAAACCGATGTCTTTTTTTGTGAGGGAAAAAATCCAGGTGTAGATAATTTCAGAATTTATGGGCATTACAAGGTTTCTTGAATCAATGGTTTGAAAGTGGTGTATAAAGCCTTTTTGTGCCCAAATTAGGGCCCTATAGGTGTGGTATGTCAGGGCGTCAGGCTCGTTTACGGGCAAAAAGGCAGAAAGAATGAAAGATATAGCCATTAAAAATATTGCGCCCAAAGAAAGGATTAAAAGCCCTTTATCCAGCTTTAAACAGTTTAAAATCCTTTTAGCGTTTGCTTTTATGGCGGTAAAATCGGGCTTTAGCAAGGGCTTTTTATTTTTTGCCCAAAAGGCTGATATTATAGCTAAAGTTATGATGTTTAGCGTGATTATTCCAAAGGGGCAAATTAACCCAAAAAGGGATAAAATTTCGATGTTTAAAATTATAAGCCCGATGATTGTCACAAAAAAATAGGCAAAAGACCCGAAAACAGAGGCCAAAAGGTATGTGCTTAAAATGATTAATAAAAAGGATAATAACATACGGTAATTATAAGATTAAAATTTTGGCTAATCAAGAACTACCTTTTTGGGTAGTTTACATTAAGGCTTAAGATTTTTATTATAACTATTGTGCATATTCCACTCTCACTCGTAAACTGTTTAACCGATTTTCAAAATCCTTTTTAGAAATTGAAAATCGGTTTTTTTTAAATTTTTTTATTTTACTGCAGAGTAAGGTTTATTGTTGTAAGGGTTATTATTCTTCCCTGTCTTTGTATATGCCGAATTTGGGGAGGCCGAGGTTATATTTTTGCGCAAGAAGGCGGACAAGAATTGTTGCAATGATGGAAACTGAAATGCAAAGAAAATGGTTTGAATGCAGCTGATATAGGCCATAATACAGGCATGCGCCGATTATGGCGGATGAAGCGTATAAATCTTTATACATAATAAAAGGGGTTGTATTTGCAATCATATCGCGGATTACGCCGCCGCCAACGCCTGTTATGACGCCAACAAAGATGGTAAGAAAGGCGTTGTCCGAAAAACCGTTTACAATTGCCGTGTTTGACCCTACGACCGTGAAGACGCCAAGGCCAACGGCGTCAAAAAATGTTATTAAATTATAAAATTCTGCGCGCTTTCTTTTAATTTTCTTTATGGCCAAAATGCCCACATAGAAAGAGATTACGGCTGTAATGAATGCGATTAAAACATAAATTCCGTTTCGAAACATTGAAGGGGGTAAAATTCCTAAAAGAATGTCGCGAAGCGCCCCGCCGCCAACGGCAGTCAGGGTTCCAAGCGTCACAACCCCAAGAAGGTCAAACCTTTTTTTAAACGCAACAATAACGCCCGAAATTGTGAAGGCAATTATCCCGATTATTTCAATTATAAAAATTTCAATCCCAAATTTCATAAAGCAATTATACAAACCTGAATAATGTTTGTAAAATTGTGTAATAATGTGCCCTAAAATATTGACCGCGAGGCAATTATTTTAGATAATAACTGATACATTAGTCATTAGTTTGGGAATTGTTTAGCCTTAAAAAAGGAATACAATATGAAAAAGAAAACAAAACAGAAAGTTATATTATCTGCGGCCTTAGCCCTTTTGTTATGGGGGGGGGTCGGTGAAAATTCGGCTTTTGCTGCGTATAAAGACCCGGGAACATATAAAACCACGGTAGATGGCAACGGCACAGGCGAAAAAAGAATGACCTCCACCGGCGGGTCATACAATTCTTATCATTTTTTCAACATAAAACAAAACCAAAGCGACCTTATAAAAGGCGGCGCTTTTTATCTCAATAGCGAAGGGTATAATTCATTCAGCTTTAGAAACTCTCTTCTTGAAGAAAACCATGGAAGCATTGGTGGCGCAATGTACATTGGTAATGCGGCTATGGGTGCGGTTCTCAATAATACAGGATTTTTCTCAAACACTGCAGATACTGACGCCGGAGCCTTGTATACTTTAAGTTCAATAGATATATCAAACATCCGTTTTGAAAATAACCGCGCCATTTCAGGCAGGGGCGGAGCCATATATTTTGCTCCGGATGGAAATGACATAGTGGGTATGTCGATGATTACAAATAGCGATTTTATTAATAATTCATCCGGGAAAGAAGGCGGCGCTATTTATGTGAACGACACGACATCCGGTGCTGAATTATATTTAAAATATAATGATAACCAAACTCACTATATGACGGGAAATGTTCAAAACACAGACGGTACAAACGGTGCGCAAAGTTCGAACGCTATTTTTATTGAAGAAGGCAATGTAAGATTTCTTACATCAGGCAAAGACAGCAAAGTTGTTATCGACGGTTCTATTGAGGGAAACCCTGATAAAATAAACAAAGCAAGGCTTGAATATACTACAAGTAATGACGGCACTGTTGTTTTTAACGGCGAAATTAAAAATTTAACCTTTACACATGACGCAGGTACTTTGCTTTTAAACCATGGGGATAAAATCCCGGATGGCGTTCCTATTTTCAATAATGTTGATTTGTTAATAAAGCCCGGACAAGGAAGCTGGCAGGGTGATTCAGATTTAAGATTTGACCTTGCAAACGGCAAACTTGATACACTTATAATAAGAAATCTTACAGTTCTTGAACCAAAAGATGATAGAAAAATGGTCATTGCGCTTGATGTGGATTTAAACCAGGGAAAAAGCGATTTCTTTAACGTGACAGGAAGCACAACGGGCACCTTAAAATTTGATACTGACCATTTTGAATTAAACATTTTGGACACAGGCGACGCTGACAGTTTTCAAATGTTTAACGGTGTGCCTTCCGATTTTCTGACAGGCGAACTTGTTCAAATTACCGATAACGGTACATATATATTAAAAGCGGGCGAAAACGGCCTTATAAACGTTACAAAAGAAGATGAAAGCGGGCTTTATGAGGCGGTTATAAGCGATAAGCCCATAAGAGAATATGTTGCGTCAAATAATATTAAAATTTCAAAAAATTTATTGCCCCTTGGCGGAGAGTCTTTAACCGTTAATATGAAAGGCTACAGCCTGAATGGTTCTAAACTTCAAGGTATTACCGTAAATGAAGGGCAAAGGCTTGAAATTAAAAACGCGGGCGGAAACGACGGCTCAGTGCACAATTTCAGCACAAAAGGAAATGGTGCAGTTGTAAACAACGTTGGCGGGGCTGTTACCGTAACAGATTCTACAATTTCAAACAACGCAACGGACGGCAAGGGTGGCGCTATATATTCAAAAGGCGGAACAGTAACTTTAAATGCCAGCACAAAAAATGTTGTATTTAAAGAAAACTATCACCAATTGGCGCCACAGCCTGTAAACCCTGATGAAGCAGGCAATACAAAAGCGGCCGCAGGGGTTAAAAACGATATTTATTTAGAACAGGCCACGCTTAATGTTAACGGCTCAAACAATACCGTAATTGAAAGCGGAATTGCAGGGGATGGCACCATTGTTAAAAATGACGCAGGAACATTGAAACTTGCAGGCGATAACAGCGCATATACAGGCGATGTTCAATATAAAGGCGGTGCGGTTGAGCTTCAAAGCGGCGCAAAATATTTCAGCGCACAAAACACAACGTTTTCAAACAACGCAAAATTAAACCTTGTGAACGGAAGCACTGACGACAGAATTAATTTTGGTAATTTAACCTTGGAAAGTGACGCTAAAATTGATATTGACGCAAACTTTGCAAAAGGAACAAGTGATAAAATTGGTGCTGAAAGTGTTTCAGGAAGCGGCAAGGTTGTGATTGATAATGTTAATATTATTGACCCTGCAACAAAAGCCAATGCGGAATTTTCCGTAATTACACTTGATGAAAACGGCGATAGTGCGCTTTTGGGCAAGGTTGAAATGGCGGGCGGAAACTCAAACGTGGCTTATAGCCCGATTTATAAATATAAAACAGAGTTTAACCCGGACACAGGCGTTATATCTATGTCAGGCGGCGGCAAGACAAGCAAAGGATACAACCCGGCCGTGCTTGCGTCCCCTGTTGCAACGCTTATTGGTGGATATTTAACCCAATTAAATTCATATGATATGGCGTTTAATAATACTGATTCATATATGCTTTTGACCGAAAAGGAAAGGCGGGCGCTGAAGTATGGAAATAAATATGCCTTGCTTGAAGGCAGCAAAACGCGCAATACCTTTATAACGCCATATGATGATGGGAACACCTGGTTTAAGCCATATTCAAACTTTGAAAGAGTAAGGCTTCAAAGAGGGCCAAGGGTTACAAATATGTCATACGGCTCATTCTTCGGGCATGACAGCAAAATGAAAACAATTTCAGAAACGGCACAATCTATGTGGTCTGTTTATGGCGGCTACAACGGAAGCCACCAAAGATACAGCGGCCAAGGCATATACCAAAACGGCGGTATGTTGGGTGCTACACGCGTTGTATATAAAAGAAACGGCTATATTGGAACAACCGTGAATGCCGGCGCAAACGCTGCAAAGGCAAACACCGGCTATGGCGATGAAGATTTTGCAATGTTTATGGCAGGTGTTGCAATGAAAATGGGCTATAACGGCGAATTTTTCGACAGCAGAATCACAATCCAGCCAAACTATATGATGTCATACAGCTTTGTTAACGCATTTGATTACACAAACTCTGCCGGTGTAAGATTGCAAACTAAGCCGCTTAACGCTATTCAATTCAGGCCCGGTTTAAGAATAGTTGGGAACTGTCCGAAAGGCTGGAGGCCGTATGTTAGCGCTTCAATTGTTTGGAACGTTTTGGATGAGGCAGCGTTCAAGGCAAACGATGTGTCTTTGCCCGAATTAAGCATTAAACCATATGTAAATTATGGTATTGGGTTCCAAAAAAGCGGCGAAAGGCTTGGAGGATTCTTTGAAACAATGTTAAGATCCGGCGGAAGGGAAGGCATTTCGCTTCAAGCAGGCTTAAATATTGCAATGTAGACTTTTTAGTTTGCAGGATAAATTAAAACCGTCAGCGTATAGGCTCGACGGTTTTTTATTGTTAAAGTCTATATGTTTATTAAGGCTTTATAAGGGCCTTGCATAGGTGTTGTACGGGTTTTTATGAACATCTGCTGCAGCAGGCGCTGTTGTTGAAATTTTCTCTGTTTTGCATACATTTTTCACATTTTGCCTGCATTTTTTTATTCTCTGAAAAATGTTTATAACTTTTCACCCACTTTGGCTCCTTGCAGGAACAATTTTCCATAAAGGTTAAAAACCGAACAAATTTCTCTAAAACATCCTCTGGCATTGAATATTCAATCTGTTTTGCGTTTGAATTGACTGCCTCTTTTTTAACCATTAAAACCTTTTCAAGAAAATTTGAAATCACCCTGTGGCGCTCCGTTTTTTCTTTTGCCTTTTTCTTTCCTTTGGCCGTCATTGTGATAATTCCGTAAGGAACATAGTTTATAAACTTCCTTTCTGCGAGGGTTTTTACGGCGTCTGATGTTGCAGGCCCGCCAATTTTTAAATAATTCGAAACATCTTTCACCCTTGCAGCCTTGTTTATGTTTGTAATTTCATAAATTGCAAGCAAATATTTTTCAAGGCTTTCCGTGAGTTCGTTTTTCATTGTAACCCCTCTTCTTTGCGCGTTTTTAGGTATGTCGAATATTTAAATCATACCATAAAAATTGCATAAGTCTTTAGTTTGAAATTAAAAGGGTGCTATAATAAATGCAATAAAAGCAATTGAGTGTCGGATAAAAATGCAAAATAAGGATGAAAGATACAATAGAAATATTCTTGTCCCGGAAGTTGGTGTTGAGGGACAGGAAAAGCTTTCGGGCGCAAGGGTTTTAATCTGCGGTGCGGGCGGCCTTGGCTCCACTGTAATTGCAAACCTTGCCTCCCTTGGGGTGGGCAGTATCGGAATTGTTGATAATGATTTATTGGAATTGTCAAACCTGAATCGTCAGTATATTCATAATCTTTCCCGCCTGAAGACCCCAAAGGTGGATTCTGCAAAGGCCTGGGTACAAAATTATAACAGGGATATTCGGGTTGAAGCCTTTAAAATGAGGCTGAATGAGAGAAATTATTCTGAAATTGTTGAAAGATATGATATTATTGCAGATTGTTTTGATAGTTTTGAATCAAAATTTTTGTTAAATGATATTGCACTTAAAACGGGAAAACCTTTGGTGCATGGGGGTGTTTGCGAATTTAGGGGGCAGGTGATGACAATTGTTCCTAAAAAAAGTGCTTGTCTAAAATGTGTTATGCCGGATACGGACGCAGAAAATTATGTTCCAAAAGGGGTTGTGTCCCCCACTGTGTCTTTAATAGCTTCAATTCAGAGCATGGAAATTTTAAAACTTATTTTGAATATGGACGATAAGCTTTTAGTAAATAAAATTCTTGCAGTTGACGCCTTAAAGATGAGTTTTAAAACCCTTGAAGTGCAGGCAAACCCGAAATGTGAATGTGCAAAATAGCCAAAGCTATTTTGTTTTTTCTGTGGTTTCAATATATTCTTTATTTTGCGCCTGCATAAAAATAATTGCCATTAAAGAAACATAGAAAAGCGTTTCTGCCATCTCTTCATACATTTCAACGCCAACTTCTTCGCCAATTACGCCAAAAATTATTCCTATGATTGCAAAAACCCAGGCGTATATTGTAACTTTTGCATGAAGCAGGTAGTTCCAAAAAATCTTGTAAGATTTTGAAAGGATGAAATAAAGGCCGGAGCATGCCATAAAAAGCCCGTATAGAGGGTGTGCCAAATATCCGTAGGGGATTTGTTTCCAGCTGTAAAATGCGTTTGTGCCTGCGCCTGGAATTAAGAAAAATACGGTTCTTCCACAGTTTATCTCGCGCAAGAAAAGGATAATCATAACAAGCGCCATAGAATAGAAAAATGGTTTATCGCATTTTGCCTTAACGCAAAAAATGAATGTGAATAATATTACAACAAGCTGAAAATTTTCAATCAGAGAGTTTTCATAGGCATAGTGCGCAGGAAGCCATTTTATAAAAATCGGTGTTAAAAGAAGTATTATAAAAGGCGCTAAAAGGATTGGGTAAAATTTAAAGTCTATTCTTTCTTTCAGCTCATTGAAAAAATTTTTAATGTGCTCCATAAAAACTCTCCTTTTAAACTCTAAAATTATTTTTAAGTATAATATAAAAACAATGAATAAAAAAGATTTTAAATGTCTTCTTGTGCACACGCCGCAGTTTTATAAAGAACCTGACGGCAAGCTTTGTTCAACCGTGAATTTTTGCGCTATGGGGCTTTATTCCCTTGCAGGCGAGGTTGAAAAAGAGGGTTTTGGTGCAAAAATTTTACATCTTGGTGTGGAAAAATATTTAAACCCTGAATTTTCTCTTGCAGATTATGTTAAAAGAAATGGTGTGAAATTTGTTGCCTTTTCTTTGCATTGGCACCCGCAAAGCTATAGCGTTATTGAGGAAGCAAGAAACCTAAAGGCGGCATGTCCAAAGGTTTTTATTGCCCTTGGCGGGTTTAGCGCTTCTTATTTTTCTTGTGAAATTTTGAAAGAATTTCCTTTTATTGATGTAATTATACAAGGAGAGGGCGAAGGGCCAATAAGAGAACTTACAAGGGCTGTGTATGAAAATTTATGTGCTGCTGAAAATTCATGCGCTGCTTCTTTGGATATGGGGAAAGCCGGGGCAGCGGAATATGATTTTTCAAGGGTTCAAAATTTAGCCTGGAGGTGTTGCAACAAAATTGTTCTAAACCCTAAGACCTATGTTTCAAGCGGCAAGGAACTTGATGCTTTTGAATTTTTTAACATAAAAAGGATGGAAAATTTTGAACATTATGCAAAAATTCCCTTTGTTCTAAACTATTCAAAGGCGGGGGATTTAAGCAGGGCTGAATTAAATAATCCAATGACAAGCCAGGGGGTTTGCCTTGGGCGCGGGTGTTTTGGGAATTGTACATGGTGTGGTGGCGGGTATCGCGCGATGAAAACCGTTACAGGAAGGGATTTTCTTTCATTTAGAAGCCCTGAAGCTGTTATTGATGAAATTAAAATGTTGAAAAAAGATTGTAATATCGAGGTTTTCAGGTTTGCATTTGACCCAAACCCAAAAGACAGAAGACATTTGATGGATTTAATGCAGAAATTGGAAAAGGAATTTAGCGGAAATTTAACTGCAGCTTTTACCGTGTTTTCCTTGCCTGACAAGGATTTTCTTGAGCAATACTCGAAAACTTTTTCAAAAAATTCAATAATTTCAATAAGCCCCGAATTTCAAAATGAGGCGCTAAGGCGCCGCCACAAGGCCTTTTATTTTTCAAACAAGGAGCTTGAAGAATCTCTTAAATTGATGGATGAGCTTCAAATAACATCTGAGCTTTATTTTTCAATAATTCCCGGTGTTAGCGCAGAAGAAAACGAGAAATCAAAGGTTTATGGCGAATTTTTAAAAAAAAAATTTGAATTTGTAAAAGAATTTTTTATAATTCCGATTGTATTTGAACCTGCTTCCCCTTGGACGCTTTGCCCTGAAAGGTATGGGCTTTGCATGGATGAAGGCGAAGGGGATATTAAGGATTTTAACGGGGTGCTTGTGCCTGAAAAATTTATGGATTATTATAACGATACGAAAAAAAGTATGAGAGTGTCGTAAAGTTTTGAAAATTTTGCGAGAGAGTAGTTTAGAATTTAGGCAGGGAGTTTAATTTTGTTTATTTTAGAAGAACCTTATGTTTCAAGCCTTTTGCTTAAAACCCTTGAAAAACACAGAGAGGAAGCGGGTTTTGAAGTTTTAGAAAATGAATTTATAAAAAACGCGGGCAAGGGGTATGCGCTAAATCTTCTTAAAAAAGAAGATTTCAAGGGGCTTAGCGAAGAATTATTCAGCAAAACAAAATTTTATTCAAACTCTGAAAATTCGATTAATTTAGTCTTAGAAAGTTTTCCAAATTCAAGCCTTGCGTGCCTTATAAACCTTTGCAAGGATAAATGTGCCTTCAGAAAGGCTCTAGAGCCCATATATCCAAATTTTTTGTTTAAAGAAGTATCTGTTGAAGAATTGGACAAAGTTGATTATGAAAGTATCGGAAAGGCTTTTATAATAAAGCCTTCAGTTGGTTTTTTAAGCCTTGGGGTGCACAAAGTGCGCTCAGAAGCCGAATTTGAAGATGTAAAAAAGCAAATTAAGGCTGAAATTGATGAAATTTCAAAGCTTTTTCCAAAAAGCGTGCTCAACATTTCAAAGTTTATAATTGAGGAAATAATTGAGGGCGAAGAATTTGCAGTTGATGTTTATTATGACGCCGCAGGCGCACCAAATATTTTAAACATCCTAAAACATCCGTTTTTAGACGGGGATGATGTAAGCGACAGGGCGTATATCACGTCATATTCTATAATTGAAGAGAATTTGGAATGTTTTGAAGAAGTTTTAATCAAAATCGGCAAAACCCTTAAAATAAAAAACTTTCCAATGCATATTGAGCTCATATCAAAGCCTGTAGCGGACAATGGGGGCGGCGTAAGCGGCAAAGAGGTTGTTCCTGTTGAAATTAACCCAATGCGCTTTGCGGGCTGGTGTACAACGGATTTAGCATATTTTGCGTATGGCATAAATGTTTATGAATATTTTGCGCAAGGTAAAAAACCCAATTGGAAGGCGATTTTAGGGGATTATAAGAGCGCTTTTGCAAAAAATGTCTGCACGGATAAAGGCGGGCCGGAGCTTGTTTTTTCCGGTAAAAAAGATAAAATCTTTTATTTTGCAATTGCAGAAAGGCCAAAAACCCTGACTGACTCTGCGGCGGCTAAAAATCAGAGTTTTAATTATGAAGCTTTGTATCAAAATTTTTCAAACATTTTAGAAAAAAGAGAAATTGATTACACTGAAAAGCCTGTCTGTGCAATACTCTTTGGAAGTGCGGACAGTATGGATGAAATAAATAAAATTTTAAAACTTGATATGAAAAGTTTTGTAAAGAGTTAATTTAAGTGTATGAAACACACGACAGCCGGCTTTCGAAGAAAATAAATAATTTATAAGCACTATATTTTTAATCTGAATATTTTCATGCCCAAAATTTTTTGATAGAATATAAAAAATGCACAATGGAGGAAAGAAAAGGGTGAAATTCCCTCGCTGGTCCGCAGCCGTATAGCCGGAATGCTCCGTTTGTGGTGATTTTACTTGTGATACTACCTCGAGACAGGAATTTAAGCTTTTACCAGCCATTTTTCTGCCTTTTTGAGAAAAAAAGGAGTCAAAATGAAAGAATTACGGGAAGAGAGAATTGTAAGTATCGAAAGTTCGAAACTTACAGGGTTTAGCGAACAGGCTTGTGTAACAAAGCCTATTGGCGCTGAATTTGTGCAAAACCCAAAGGTTGTGGGTTTAACAAGCAAAGCGCTTTTAAAGAATGTTAAAATTATTAAAAAAGACGGCACAAAAGAAGAGTATGATGTTAAAAAGGTTGTGAACGCCGTTAAAAAATCTGCCGCAAGAATGCTTGTGGAATTTACGGAAAAAGAACTTGAAGACATTTCAAATTATGTTGACACAAGTGTTTTAAAAATGCATGAAAATGAGATTGAAATTTTTAAAATGCACTGTGTGGTTGAAAATGCGCTTGAAGTTTTAAACCCAAAGGTTGCAAAGAGCTATAGAAACTATAGAAATTATAAAATTGACTTTGTTGATATGCTTGATAAGGTTTATCAGGAAAGCCAAAAAATTATGTATATTGGGGACAAGGAAAATTCAAACGCAGACTCTGCCCTTGTTTCAACGAAGCGTTCCTTGATTTTTAACCAACTTAATAAAGAATTATACAAGAAATTCTTCCTCACTGTGCCTGAATTGCAGGCCATAAGGGATGGATATATCTACATCCATGATATGTCCGCAAGGCGCGACACAATGAACTGCTGCCTTTTTGATGTTGCCTCTGTTTTATCTGGCGGCTTTGAGATGGGAAACCTTTGGTATAACGAGCCAAAGACGCTTGAAGTTGCGTTTGATGTTATAGGCGATATCGTTATGGCGGCCGCAAGCCAGCAATATGGCGGGTTTACGGTGCCTGAAACTGATAAAATCCTGGCGCCATATGCTGAAAAGACTTACGAAAAGAAATATCAAAAATATATTGACTTGGGAATTGAGCCAAAACGCGCAGAAGAAGAGGCGATGAAGGATGTTGAAAAAGATTTCCACGATGGCTTCCAAGGCTGGGAATATAAATTTAACACTGTTGCTTCTTCGCGCGGAGATTACCCATTTATTACAATGACAATGGGGCTTGGCACCGGCAAGTTTGAAAGAATGGCTTCAAAAATAATGCTTGATGTTCGCCGCGAAGGCCAAGGCAAAAAAGAGAACAAAAAGCCTGTTTTATTCCCAAAAATTGTATTTTTATATGATGAAGAACTCCACGGTGAAGGCGGAGAGCTGCGCGAACTTTTTAATGCGGGTGTAGAATGTTCAAAATCTGCTATGTATCCGGATTGGTTGTCGCTTACAGGCGAAGGCTATGTTGCTTCAATGTATAAAAAATATAAAAGGGTAATTTCGCCGATGGGCTGCCGCGCTTTTCTTTCTCCTTGGTATGAAAGAGGCGGGATGAGCCCTGCGGACGCTGATGATAAACCAATTTTCGTCGGAAGGTTTAACATTGGCGCCATAAGCCTGCATTTACCTATGATTTATGCCAAAGCCAAAAAAGAAGGCAAAGATTTCTATGAAATTTTAGATTATTACCTTGAAATGATTAGGCAAATCCATATAAGAACATACGATTATCTGGGCGAAATGCGCGCTTCAATTAACCCTCTTGCTTTCTGTGAAGGCGGTTTCTATGGTGGCCATCTTGGAATTCACGATAAAATTAAGCCGCTTTTAAAATCCGCAACGGCTTCTTTTGGAATTACCGCCCTGAATGAACTTCAGGAAATTCATAACCAAAAATCCCTTGTGGAAGACGGTGCTTTTGCGCTTGAAGTTATGGAATATATAAACAAAAAGATTAACGAATTTAAGGAAAAAGACGGAAACCTTTATGCTATCTACGGTACGCCGGCCGAAAACCTTTGCGGGCTTCAAATTCAGCAATTTAGAAAAAAATACGGCAAGGTGAATAAAGTGTCCGACAGGGGCTATGTTTCAAATTCTTTCCATTGCCATGTGGCAGAAAACATTGGCCCAATTGAAAAACAAGACCTTGAAAAAAGATTTTGGGACCTTTTAAACGGCGGCAAAATTCAATATGTAAAATACCCGGTTTCATACAATACAAAAGCAATTGAAACCCTTGTGACGCGCGCTATGGATATGGGCTTTTATGAAGGGGTGAACCTTTCTTTGGCATATTGTGATGATTGCGGGCATAAAGAGCTTGAGATGGACGTTTGCCCAAAATGCGGAAGCAAAAACCTGACTAAAATTGACAGAATGAACGGCTATCTTTCATATTCAAGGGTTAAGGGCGACACACGCCTGAATGAAGCAAAAATGGAAGAAATTAAAGACCGCGTTTCTATGTAAAATACGCACAAGGCCCGTGGTTTTATCGTATCAGGCAAAGAGCTTTGGTAAAGGTTTAAACCCTGGTTTTGGCAATTTTGGAGCAAAAAATGAATTATCATAATATTACAAAAGAAGATATGCTAAATGGAGATGGAATTCGCGTCGTGCTTTGGGTTTCAGGGTGCGAAAACAAATGCGAAGGGTGTCATAACCAAATCACATGGGATAAAAATGGCGGCCTGCCTTTTGATAAAGCCGCAGAGGATGAGCTTTTTGAGGCTCTTTCCAAGCCTTTTATCACAGGGATAACATTTTCAGGCGGCGACCCTATGATGCCATACAACAGGGATGAAATCATAAGGCTTATTCAAAAATGCCGCAGCGAGTTTCCAAACAAGACAATTTGGCTCTACACGGGGCTTTTGTGGGATGACATTAAGGACATAAAAGGGCTTGAACTTGTTGATGTTGTTGCGGAAGGCAGGTTTGTTGAATCCCTTAAGGATAACAACTTAAAATGGGTTGGAAGCTCAAACCAGCGTGTGATTGATGTTAAAAGGACTC
Source organism: Candidatus Gastranaerophilales bacterium (assembly GCA_910587375.1). GTDB lineage: Bacteria > Cyanobacteriota > Vampirovibrionia > Gastranaerophilales > Gastranaerophilaceae > MGBC122484. The sequence continues at coordinate 123,764 of CAJULR010000009.1, forward strand.
TTGAAGCAGGCTCAATTGTGCTTCATTGCTAACTTTTGGTTTAAAATTTTAAAGTGCCCTAACCTTTAGATGGCGGGCACTTTTTATATAAAATGCTTATTTTATTTCAGTTGTTCTTGATAAGCCTGCTACCCCCTGATTCCTACAATCATATCAGAGGTTCTTATGCCTGATGTATCTTTTTCAATATAGCCTTCATCTGCCATAAATTTTTGCATAGTTTCTTCGCTTAGTGCATTTCTTGCGCGCCAGTTCAGGTGTATGTTTTCACTGCTCTCGTCCGCCCAAACCTCAAAGCAAGAACCCATAAGCTTTTGCAGCAATTTGTCTTCGTGTTTTCCCATAAAGTTTGACGCCAAATCTTTTGCAAGAAAATGATGGTCGCTGACGCTTGCATATTTATCAATAATGCTTACGATGTCATAAGAATTTAATTCGCTGTTTAACAATATATTGTCCACGGTTTTCCCGCTTGCGCCAATGCCTTTCATTGCGTTAAACAAGTCGGTTGCATATTCTTCCGCCTTCTTTTCGTCAATTGTAGGCGCGCTGCCTGTTTTTTCGCCCGGCGTGTAAATTTTGGTCGTGTTTTCTGTCTTTTGCGTTTCAAAAAGAGAATCTGTTTTTGTTGTTTCTGTATTTGCCGTGTTTGAAGCGCCCGTTTTTGCAGACAGTTTTTCTGTAGAAATTTTTGGAATAATTTTTTTCATTTTTACTTTCTCTTAAAAAATGCGACTAATAGCCCCAAAACGGGGTACTATTAATTTCGGCAAAAGAGGATGTAAACTTTAGAATAATTCTTAAAATATAAAGAATTATTAAGTTTTAAAATTTCTGTTTTAATTATCCAAAAAAATGTATTTAAAAACCCGAAACTTTTTAAGGGCTTCGGGTTTAGTTAAATTGAGTAAAGTTTTTTATGCCTTCTTTGCAGCTTTGGCCTCTGCTTTTGCGGCCTTTTTAGCTTCTTTTGCTTCGGCTTTTGCCTGAATTCTTGCTTCTGCGTCTCCGCCAGCCTTTTTCTTTAGCCAAAAACCTTCTGAATCAATCATTACCATTCTTGTAAAGCCAAGTTTATTTTTTCTAAGTTCATAACCCTCGGGAAGCGTTCTTGTTCCTTGCGTTAAATTAAAGAAATTGTTGCTAAGTCCGCGATATTTGTTCACCTTAACGTTTTGGGGCAATCTTCTGCTTTCGTTTATGGCGTCAATTTGTTCGTTTGTTAATCTGTTGAAGAAAACTCTAAACATACCGATTTTTGGGCCGTTATATTCTTTTTTGGTTGAAAATTCTGTAACATCCGGCTTTTGTTCCAAATTTACAGCAGGCGCTTGTGCAGGCACTGCAGGTGTTTCAGATGTAGAAACTCTCATAGAGTTAATTCTGTTGATATAATCGTCAAATGAAGTTGAGGTTGAATAAGAAAAATTGCTCATATTTTTTTCCTTCCAAAAAAGATTCCTATATATTGTATAAAAACATGAAATGAAACTTTTTTGCTCTTTTGTAACATAACTTAACAGCGGTTAAATGTCCATACTGCCTGATTTTAGGCCCAATAAGTCAAGGGTAATGTATTTAAACCCCAAAGGTTTCAGCTTGTCTATAATTTTTGGATTTTGACTTAAGAATTTTTCAAATTTTTCAGCCGGAATTTCAATTCTTGCAATGTCTGAATGCAGGCGCAGACGGCAGTTTTCAAATCCCAAATCTTTTAAAATTTTCTCCCCATTTTTCACTTTTTGAATACTGTCTAAATTAAGCGGGGTGTCGTAAGGGAACCTTGTTGCAATGCAGGGCGTAGAGGGCTTGTTGAAGATTTCAAGTCCTAAAAGCCTTGCATACTCTCTTATTTCAGCCTTTGTAATTTCAAACTTTGCAAAAGGGGAAATGACGCCAAGCTCTGAAATGGCCTTTAGGCCAGGCCTGTAAGCAGATAGGTCGTCAAAATTTGTGCCATCAATTATATTTTGAAACCCAAAAGAGGCTGCAAACTCTTTTATTTTGCTAAAAAACAGCTTTTTACAATAGTAACACCTGTCTTTTGGATTGTTTTTTACTATACCGTTTTCCAAAATGCTGAATTCTATTAGCTTTTGGGCAACACCTGTTTGTTTGCAAAATTCTTTTGTAAAGTTAATTTCTTCTTCTGTTTGAAATTCAGATTTAAAAGTGACCGCTATTATCTCTTGTGTTTCTTGGGTTTTAGCGTTTCTTTTGTTTTTTAAAGACGCACAAAGGTGTAAAAGAAGGGCGCTGTCAATTCCGCCTGAAAAAGCAAGGCAAATACCTTGCTTTTCAAGTGTTTTCAGGTAGTTTTGAAGTTTTTCAAATTTATTTTTCAAGCGCAATTCCTTTTGTGGCAATGGTTTTAGAGATTGCAAACATAAAAGCAGATATTATAAAAAGCCCTGAAATGTTCGCTATGCTTGAAGGAAGCTCTATAAGTACGGCGGTTTTAGCCTGAATTGCTTCAAAAATTGTGTAGAGTGCCCCTTGTGTCTGTGCCACAAAGGTTTCAGACATATTTAAAAGTGACCATTCAAGCCCATCTGGCTTTTTGGAGGCAAAGGCAGAAATAATCCCCGCCAAAATAAGTGCAGTTGTTGCAATTGCGACTGTAAAATTCTTTGAAACGTTTGATTTTAAATCCGCACAAAGCCCTGATTTTTGCGCAAAAGCAATAATTCCGGCACTTATAACTCCTTCAACAATCCCTATCGGAAGGTGAATTGCCTGCATTAAGTCTGCAAAAAGCCCGATATTAGCGGAGGTTGAACCTGAAATTGCGGATTCTGCAACTACTGCAAGGCTTCCAAGCTGCAAAGCCACAATAGAAGCGAATATAGCGGCTAAAACCGGCTTATTTTTGTCTGAAAGTGGCTTGAAGACTAAAGGATAGGCGGCAAAACAAGCTATAAAGCCCATGTTGAAGATATTACAGCCTAATGCCAAAAGGCCGCCATCAGCAAAGAAAAGCGCCTGGGTTAGCAATATGGCAGAAATCGCAAGGAATGCTGCATATGGCCCAAAAAGTGCCGAAAGCAAGATGGTGCCTATAATGTGGCCGCTTGAGCCTGTTGTTGGAATTGTAAAATTAATCATCTGAAGCGCAAAAACAAGCGCTGTTACCGCAACAAATGGCAATGTCTGCTCTTTTTTAAAATCTTTTTTTGCATTTTTAAATGCCCAAAATGCTGCAGCGCCCATCATTGCAAGCATTGGCACCCCTGTAACCGGGCATATGACTGAATTTCCTAAGTGCATAATTTTTTCTCCTTATATTGTAATTCATTGTAAAGTCAGTATTAACAAGTGTTTCAAGAGTTATACAAGGCTAAAATTCAATAGCCATAACTCTTAAAAGAGGATTTTTGTATTTCCTTTTTCCTGCGCCATATCCTGTTTTTTTAATTACAAATTCATCAGGAAGTTTGTTACTGAAAATCTCTAAATTGCAGATGGCTGCTGCAATTGCTGCTCCTGTGGGTGTCACCATTTCGCCGTCATTTTCTGTAATTTTTATTTTCAATTTATATCTTTCAGCTATTTCGCAAACCGCCGGAACCGGCACAGGGAGGCTTCCATGGGTACATTCTACAAACCCTTGACCCTCTGAAAGTGTTGATATGAAAGCTTTTTGAGGATTTAGGTCGTCAAAAAGTACTGCAAAACTTAAAATATCTGCAATTGAATCTATGGCTCCAACTTCGTGAAAGTGCACCATATCAAGGCTTTTGCCGTGCACTTTGGCCTCAGCCTCGGCCACGATTTTAAATATTTTTTTGGCCAAAACCTTTGCGGCAGTAGTGCAATCGGCTTTTTCTATAATTTTATTTACATCATCTAAATTCCTATGCTTGTGATGATGTTCGTGGTGTTTGTGCGAGTGTTCGTGATGGTGTTCAAAATCCGTCTGTTGTTTGTTGTCTATCTGAATGCCGTGCTCTGCGTGGCTTTCAGGCAAAATAACGTCGAAATCCTTCGCCCTGATTGAATTTATGCTAACATCAGAAATTTTATAATCAAATTCGCCCTCTAAATTCAGGGATTTTAGCGCCTTATTTAATTTTTCCACGTCCGCGCCTAAATCCAAAAGCGCTGCAACTGCCATATCGCCTGAAATTCCAGCTTTGCATTCAAAATATAAATTCAATTTTTTCTCCTTTTTCATTTAACGTTGTAGGTTTTAAGCCCTTGCTTTTTGTGAAACCCTTCTGTGGAGCTGGTTACATCAGTGTCCATTCTTGTCTACGCCTGCTATCAGGCGGTTTATGCGGTTCGCACTATATCCTGCACCAAAGCCGTTGTCAATATTTACTACCGTCATGCCCTCTGCGCAAGAGTTTAACATTGTAAGCAGTGCTGAAAGCCCCTGAAATGAGGCACCATAGCCGACGGATGTGGGCACCGATATCAAAGGAATGTCGGCCAAACCCGCGATAATCCCTCCCAGTGCGCCTTCCATCCCTGCAACGGTAATTATTACATTTGCTTTTTTGATGTCATCAATTTTGTCAAAAAGCCTGTGAATGCCGGCCACGCCTATGTCGTAGTATTTTTTAACATTGCTGCCGTAGAATTCTGCAGTTTCTGCGGCTTCTTCTGCCACGGGAATGTCGCCCGTGCCTCCTGTGCAGATTGCGATTTCGCCTGCCTTTCGAATTTCTTTTTGGATAAAAGTTAACGTGCGTGCGGCTTCATTGTATTTTATGCCGGCAATTTCTTTTTTTAAGGCTTCGTATTGTTCTCTTGAAGCCCTTGTGCCAAGCACGTTTTGGCCTGCTTTTATAAAGCTTTGAAAAATTTTTATAAGCTGCTCGTTTGTTTTGCATTCGCAAAAAACCGCTTCAGATGTGCCTTTGCGGCAAATTCTGTCTGTGTCTAATTTTGCAAAACCTAAATCTGTATATTTTTCCATCTTTATTTATCCTCTAAAACCCTTTCTGTGTCTTTATTTTTGGGTTTAGTATTGCCCGAAAATAAGAGCCCGAGCTCAAAAAGCAGGTATGTCGGTATGAAAAGCATTATCTGGCTTACTATATCGGGCGGTGTTAAAATTGCGGCCAAAATCAAAAGGCCGACAACAACATAGGGTCGTTTTTCAGCAATAGTCTGCCTTTCGACTATTCCAAATCTTATCAGGGAATGTGTCACAAGGGGCATTTGGAACATTAATCCAAAAACTAAAGACAGCCAAAGCGCTATGCTGACTACGTTTGAAATGCCAAAGACCGCCTGAATGTTAGGCGTCATAAAGCTTATGCCGAATTTGACTATTAAAGGCAGTATAAAAAATATGCAGAATAATACCCCGAAAACAAAGAGTGTGCTTGACGTTAAGACGATTGATTTAATGAATTTTCGCTCATTTTCATACAAAGCAGGCAGGATAAAATTCCAGATTTTTCTTGCCATATAAGGAAAACAGATGATTAAATCGACCAAAAGCCCCATTTTTATTTGAATTAAGAATACTTCTGTCGGCGAAAAGTAGTTTAGAACTATGTTTTGCCCGGATAGCATAGTCTTAATAATGAAATCCAGAGCTTTTGGGGCCAAAAAAAGCGCAAAAGGCAGCACAATACAAAGTGCCGTCAAACACTTCAAAAGCGTTGAGCGGAGCGCTTCCAGGTGTGAAATTAAGCTCTCATTTTCGTTTGCAGCCAAAGTCAAATTCTCCGTGTGTCCTTAAAGCCCTTATACTTGCGGGTTTTCAGTGTCGTCTTTAAGCTGATATTCTTCAGGCTTGTCGGAATCTGCTCTGAGACTGTCTTTGAGCTCTTCTGCTTCTTTTTTAATCACATCTTTTGCCTTTTTATACTCGTAAGAGGCCTTGCCAAGCGCCCTTGCAAGCTCCGGAATTCGCTTTCCGCCAAATAAAAGCAAGATTACAACCAAAATCAGGGTAATTTCTGTTATTCCAAGTGACATTTTTCCTCCTTTAAATTATTTTTTGTTCGTTAATTCCAAATATTTCAATAGCCTCAAATCTGCATACAGTCTTGCATTTGCCGCAGCCGATACATTTTGAGCCATCAAGTATGGTTTTGCCGTTTTCTTTTGATATTGCGCCTGTTGGGCATTCAAATGTGCAAAGTCCGCACCCTGTACATTTTTCAGGGTTAATTGAGGCCATTGCAATTCTTGTGTTTTGTTTTTCTTCCGTTGTAATTCTCTGAATTGCACCTGCGGGGCAGGTTTTAGAACATTCAGTGCAGTCGAATTTGCAATAACCTTTTCCCTTTGAATAGTCGATATGCACAGCAGGAAAGGCGTTGTCGGCTTTGACAAGAATTTTATTCGGGCAATTTTCAATACAAAGATTGCAATTTAGGCATTTATTTGCCATTCTGAGGGCGTTTTGGGCCCCAGGGGGAAGAATAATATTTCGCACATTTTTTGCAAAATTTTTGCCAATTTCAACCCCTGCTTTAATTGCACCGCTAAATGCGGCTAGAACCAAGGCGGAGATAATGATTTCGCGCCTTTTTGGGCTGAAAGCGGGTTTGCTCTTTGTTTTTCCGTAGTTAATTGCGCCTTTTGGGCATAATGACGTGCATTTTAGGCATTTTACGCAGGTTTCATTATCAACTGTTTTTTGTTCAATGTTTATGCACTCTGAAGGGCAATTTTTGGCGCAAAGCCCGCAGGAGATACAGTTTTCTTCCGTGATTTGAATTTTATTTAAAGAAAATTTTGAAATTAACCCTAAAACCGCGCCTACAGGGCAAATATTGGTGCAGAAAAATCTTTTTTTTGAGGCTCACAAGAACTAAAATTAAAATTGCGGCAGCAAGGCCAAATAAACTTCCTGTAAAGGTTGAGCCAAAGATTGTGTATGGGTCTAAATACCTTATCAAAAGGGCGCTTCCGCCAAGAAGGGCGCCAAAGGTTATTGCCGCGATAAGATATTTAAAAGGCAGGCTTTTTTGGGGCCTTGGGGCTTTTGGGTTAAGTCTGTGTATGCAAAATAGCTGCTCAATAGGGTATTTTCCCACCTTTATTTTTTCAAAGTACATAAAAAATTCTTGTAAAATTCCAAGCGGACAAAGGGTGCTGCAATAGAACCTTCCGAATAGTAATGTAACTATAACAACCCCCAAAAGGATGAAAAATGCGCCCCATTTAAAATCGAAAATTACACTCTGCAAAAGCGGCGTAAATTCTGCGTTTAAAAATTTAAGCTTGTAAAATATACCAAAAAAGGCCAAAACGGATAGTATACCGACAATTGCGGCAATTCCTAATCTTATTTTATGTGCTGAAATTTGCGCTTTGTTTTTCATACTTTTGTTTTTCATCTTTTACCTCTTTAAGCCGCTCACCTTTTGATATTCAGCGTCTGCCTTTGCCAAAAGTTGCGGTATTTCAAGGCTTTGCGGACAGTTTTTGTTGCAAAGGTTGCATTTAATACACTTGTCTGCTTTTTCTTCTTCTGCCAAGGATTCATAATAAATTTTAAAGAGCATTTTGTTGCCGGTCACCTTGTATTGGTTGTATAGAGCGAATATTGCGGGAATATTTATGCCTCTGGGGCAAACTTCAAGGCAATACTTGCAGGCTGTGCAATTAATTTCCCCTTGGGATTGGATAATCTTTGCAACCTTGTCTGCAAGGGCTTCTTCGGCTTCATCCATAGGTTTAAAATCAATAAAGGTTTGAATATTTTCTTTTACCTGCTCCAGATTACTCATCCCTGAAAGCACTGTTACGACGTTATCTCTGCTTGCTGCCCAACGAAGCCCGAAAGCCGCAGGAGGATAACTTGTTCCTTCTTTTAGTGCTGCAAGTGCCTTGTCTGAAAGGTTTACAAGGCCTCCGCCTCTTAAAGGCTCCATAACAGTAACGGGAATGCCTTCTTTTTGAACTATATCGTACTGTTCATGTGCTTTTACAACATCCCAGTCGAGGTAATTTATCTGCAATTGGGCAAAATCCCACTTGTGTTCTTTTGCAACAATTTTTAACATATCCGGTGTGCCGTGGAAAGAAAAGCCCACATAGCGCACTTTTCCCTCTTTTTTTAGTTGCATAAGCTCATCATAAATGTTAAATTCCTGATATTTGGGAAATGTGTCTTTGTTAATGTTATGCACCATATAAAAGTCGAAATAGTCTACCTGACACTTTTTCAGTTGTTCTTCAAAAGTTTCTCTGATTTCAGCCCTTGATTTCATTTTATAAATCGGGCTTTTGTCTGCAAGAAGAAAATCCTCTCTTTTGTACTTTTTTAAGGCCTTTCCGATTGCAATTTCAGATTTTTTATCAACATACATATATGCTGTGTCAAAATAGTTTGCGCCATGCTGCATACAATATTCAACCATGCGGTCAAGCTCTTGCATATCAACCTCGTCGCCCCGCATAGGAAGGCGCATACAGCCAAGCGCCAAAAGAGGCACTTCGATATCTTTGTATTTTCTTCTTACCACCTGATTTTCAGATTTTATGAGTTCTTTATTTTTGCTACAGCCTGATAAAAGCGCGGTTCCGCCGATTGCAAGGGCTGAATTAATTATAAATTCGCGTCTTTTCATTATTTTCTCCTTTTTTGAGGTTGTTAATTTTGGGTACTTTTTAGCGGTTCAGGGTTTTGTTGTCTTTCTGTTTCAAACCAATCTATCATTGGTTTTTTGGTTCCGAATTTGAAGTTAAAAACTTCCTCAATGTCTTTGCTTGTAAGGGTTTCATAGCTTACATTAAAGCTTGCGGGCTCTTCTTTTATTCCTGTTTTTTCATACATTTTGGATGAAATCATATCAGTTTCAGGGTCCATAACGTTTGAATAATTTAAGCCTTTATAACAGCAAAAAGGCGCTTGAACCTTGTCGTGCTTTGAATCAGGAAGAGCCATAAGCCCGAAAGAGCGGCAAACAAGCCCTCTGTAATTATAAATAGAGCAGACATTGTCAATTAAAAACGGACAATCGTACACAAAACGTTCTTTTTGGCCGTTTTTGTCGTGGAGCCGCTTTTTTTCAAGAATATTTTTAATATTTTCTTCAATTTTTGTTCTCACCTCTTTTTCAAGGGTGTTGAAGCCTGTTAATAAATATTGCATTTCAATTGCAGAATATGGAAATTCCGCGTCTTTGCAACAAAGGGCGCACCCTCTTTTGCAAAAAATGTAATCTTTTTGTTTTTCAAAAAAGCGGTTTAATTTGCCCATTATAAAATTTAAATAGGTAAGGTAATTATCAAGCATTTTAAATTTTTAATTCCTTAAGCCAAGCTTTGATGTCGTTTTCTGTGTCCGCATTTCCGCTTTCATAGATTACAATGGGCTTTAAGACAGTGCTTCCTTTTGCAAAATCTCCCATTTCTTTTGCAATGTTATATCCTCCGCCTCCGCCGTGGGTGATGAAAGGAATAATTGTTTTTCCTTTGAAATCGTTGTTTTCAAGGAAAGTCATAACCGCAGGCGCCATTGTATACCACCAGGCGGGTGTTCCTACGAATATGATATCATAGTTTGAAACATCGCCGTTATCTTTTAATTCAGGGTGAATGTTTTCTTCGTGTTGTTTTTTTGCTACTCCATAGGCTGTTTCGTTGTAATCAGCCGGGTATGGCACTTTTGTTTCTATTTGAAACATATCAGCGCCTGTTTGGGTCTGGATTTTTTGGGCGATGGATTTTGTGTTTCCGCCCCAGGAAAAATATGCGACCAAAACTTTTTTGCCGCCAAAATTGTTTTCTAAATTATTCATTGTGCTTTCTCCTTTTGCTGCTGCATTTTGTGCGAAAATATAGACGCACCCGAGGCAAAATATTAATATTGATAAAATGTTTAAAATTTGTTTCATAAAGCCCTCCTTCAAGGTGTTTTTAGTGTATAAAGTTTGTGAAGACAACTTCTTCCTGTGTTGGAAGCTGAATTCCTGCTTTTTTGCCGGCCTCGATACATTTTAGGTAATAGGCCATATTTCTTGCCAAAAAGCGCATATTTTGAAGGCCTTCTGTGTCTTTTAAAACATCTTCCGGGCACTGTCCATGAACCATATTCCAATATCTGCCTGAAATTATAGGCATTTGGGTGATTGTGAAATATTTATTCAGTTGGTCTAAAGTTGCCGTCGTTCCTGCGCGGCGGGCGGAAACCACGGCTGCACCGGGTTTATGCAGGAATATTTCACCTCTGCCTGCTCTAAATGCTGAAAAGAATGCTCTGTTTAAAAACGAGATGGCGCCGCCTGCGGCTGCTGCGTAGTATACGGGAGAACCCAAAATAAAAGCGTCAAAGTCTTTAGCGTAGTCTAAAAATTCATTTACACCATCATCAATTATACATTTTCCGGCCTTGGCACAAGCCATACAAGCCCTACAGGGGGCAATTGCTTTATTTCCGATATGATAAATTTCAGAATCCACCCCTTCTTCTTTAAGGGTTTTTGAAATTTCGTTTAAGGCTGTAAATGTGCAGCCTTCTTTGTGCGGCGAACCATTAAAAAGTAATACTTTCATAAAATAAAACCTCATTTTCAAATCTTTAATACTATTCTACATGTTAAAGTTAACTCTAAGTCAATAGGCAAGGGGTTATAATTTAAAAAATTTTAATGTAGAATTAGGGTGGAAAAATGCAAAAGAAGGCAAAGCGGCAGAGGATAAGGAAATAAATGAAACCTTCGTTGTGTGAGATGTTTATATCATTTTTGAAAATTGGGGCGTTGCTTCTTGGGGGCGGGTATGTTATTGTGCCCTTATTAAACAGCGAACTTTCAGACAAAAAAAGGTGGGTGACCCATGAAGAGGTGATAGATTTTTATGCTTTGGGGCAGTGTGTTCCGGGGATTATTGCTGCAAATACAACGCTTTTTATAGGCTACAAGCTTCGAGGCAAGGCTGGCGCCCTTGCTGCGTTTTTCGGGTTAATTTTGCCTCCCTTTTTAACCATAATTTTGCTTGCCTCTTTTCTTGGGGTTGTGGCTCAAAATGTCATAATGAACGATATATTTTGGGGCGTAAATGTTGCGATTATTATCCTTCTTTTTCTTACGGTAAAAGAGGTTTGGGCAAAAAGCGTTGTGGATAAATTTACATTTTTTATCTTTGTTTTAATCCTTGCGCTTATGCTTTTTAAGGCCTCACCAAGCATTGCAATTATTGTTTCTGCGGTTTTGGGGGTTATTTATAAAAAACTTGAAGTGCGCTTTAAAGAGCACTCCGGCAAAGAAAAAGGCGGGGAAGCAAGCAATAAAGCGGCTTTAAAAACTTCTGAAGTTTTAGAGGAGGATAGTGCAAAATGACCTACCTTCTTTTGTTTGTGGAATTTTTTAAAATAGGCCTGTTTTCCCTTGGGGGCGGGTATGCAACTCTTCCTTTTTTGTATCATATGTCTGAAACATATGGCTGGTTTAGCGGGGAAGAATTGTCCAGAATGCTTGCCGTGTCAAGTATTACGCCGGGGCCTGTCGGAATGAACGTTGCAACTTTTGCGGGGTTTAAAACAGGCGGTGTTTTGGGTTCAATCATTGCCACAATGGCCATTATGATACCCTCTTTTGTGCTTGTTATTTTAATTTCAAAGATTTTAAAGAAATTTCGGGACAATTTTTATATGCAATCTGCGCTTTATGCGCTTCGCCCGGCAACAGCGGCGATGATTGGGGCAGTTGGAATAAGGCTTTTTTGTAACAGTGTTGTTTTGCCTTTGCCAAAAGGGTTTGAAGGGTTTTTCGACATTTTTTCTGCACCTTTTAAAGTTAGTGAATTTGTTGATATAAAGGCGTTTGCGCTTTTTATATTTCTTTTTGTTTTAAGTTTGAAATTAAAAAGAGATCCTTTAATTTATCTTTTAATTGGAGCAGTTTTTGGCGTTATTCTTAATTTCCACCACATTTTAAAATATATTTATTTATGGCTTGGAACAGCCGCAGGGGCAGGGGCGTAGACAAAATGGATGTTTCTTCTAAGAAAATATTTACAGCGTGTTTTTTGGCCTTGTGTATCTTGCCTTTGGTTTTTGTCGGGCAGGTGGAAAAATCTTTGTGGCTGGATGAAGCTGCACTTGCCTTAAATGTGCTCGACAAAAGCTTTTTAGAGCTTTTTCAGCCGTTACAGTATGCACAAAGCGCTCCTCCTTTGTTTCTTTGTTTAACAAAAGTTTTAGTTTCCATTTTTGGCCCGGGGGAGCGGGTTTTAAGGTTTATTCCTTTCTTTTGCAGTTTGGCTTCAATTGTTGCGTTTTGGTTTTTAGTGGATGAGGTTTTTGTTAAAAAGGATGATTTTTGCCCCGAAAAAAGACCCCTGACGCCGTTTTTTGGCACAGCCATTTTTGCTTTTTCATTTCCCTTTTTATATAATTCTCTTGAATTTAAACCGTATTCTTTGGATGTTTTATTTACAATCTTAACGTTTTTAATTTGGCTAAAAGTCTTGCGGCACAAGGTTTCTTTTAAAAAGGAATTGGCGTTTGTGCTTTTGCTTTCAACTTTTCCATTGTTTTCATTTGCCTCAATCTTTTCTCTTTGTGCGGTTTTGGCGCTTTCTTTGCCTGTGCCCGGGGTGAATACAGGAAAAGAGAGAAAAATTATCCCTGTTGTTTTGGGTGTTTCTTTTGTTTTATACTATATTTTTATTTTTTCAAAAATAAATTCGGGCACAAATGTTTATAAATATTGGATTTCATACTTTATTAACCACAATTTTTTAAAAGGGTTCAGTGTCTTTTTTGAAATTTTAAAATATCACTTTTTCCCATCTTCTGTGGCGGCTTTTGCCTTTATATTATTTATTTTGGGGCTTATTTATCTTTGCAAAAACAGAGAAGAAGTTTTTAGTATTTTTTCTGTAACTCTGTTTTCCGCGCTTGCAGCCTCCTGGTATGATTTCTACCCTCTTTTTGGCAGGCTTTCTTTGTTTCTATACCCTGTTTTTCTTGTTGCATTGCTTTCGCCCCTTGGTTTTTGCAGCAAAATGAGCGCAAAAAGTAAAATTGCGGCAATTCTTTCTGCCCTTTTTCTTTTAAGCACAGTGTTTTACAACCCTTTTAATGATATTCTTTATAAAAGAGAAGAGATTAAACCTCTTTTAAAAGTGGTGCAAGGGGAGATTAAGCCAGGGGACAGGATTTTCGTTTTTAAGGGTGCACATTTAACATACAGATACTATTTGAAAACCCCCGAATTCAAGGCATTGGATGGTTTTGAAACGTTTGTTTGCCCGTATAATATACAGGCAAAGGCTTGTGCGGATAGAATTAAACCGTTTTGTGCTGTTGCCATAAATCGCGGAAACTCTTGCTATGTCATTCATTCAAGCGAAGTTAATACGCTAAAAGATTTAAGGCCTTTTGAAATTTCTATTTCAAGACTTAATGGCAAAATTATGCAAAAAGATAAAAATTCTGTGCTTTATGAAATTTCCCCCGTGGGGCGCTAAAAATAGCTTACAGTGTGCTTTTATACCATTCATACACCGCTTTTATGCCTTCTTGAAGCTCAATTTTAGGGCTCCAGCCCAAGTTTTTAATTTTCGTATCATCCATAAGCTTTCTAAATGTGCCGTTTGGCTTTGTTTTATCGTATTCAATTTCTTGTTTTAAGCCCACAATTTCTTTTACAATTTTATAAAGCTCTGAAAGCTTGATATCAGTGCCCCCTGTGATATTTACAAGTTCGCCGATGTCAGAATAATCCTTGTTTTGCATTAAATAAAAACAGGCGTCCGCTAAATCATCAGAGGACATCAATTCGCGATATACGCTGCCATCGCCCCAGACAATCACTTTGTCTTTATATGCGCCGATTTTATTTAAGACATTTTCAAGCGCTGAATTATCGTTGATATCAAACGTGCCATCAAGGCCATAACCCAGCTTTCTTGCCTTTAAGTCGCGCCGTATGGAGTCAAAATCCCTATTGTGCAGAAGTTTTGCCAAATGAAAACGTCTTAAAAGCATTGGAAGAAGGTGGGCGGTTTCCATATTGAAATTATCATTTATGCCATATTGGTTTGTGGGCATAAGGGAGATGAAATTTGTGCCAAACTGTTCGTTATAATATCTGCAAAGCTTTATTGCGGCAATTTTTGCAATTGCATACCCTTCGTTTGTGCTCTCAAGCGGGGAGGTTAAAAGGCAGTCTTCTTTCATGGGCTGCGGGGCGTTTTTTGGGTAAATACAGCTGGAGCCCAGGTTTATAAGCTTTTTTACCCCAAATTTATGGCAGCAATTTATAATGTTTGTTGAAATCATTAAATTTTTATAAATAAAATCTGCCTGATATCTTGAATTTGCAAGAATTCCGCCAACTTTTGCCGCGGCTAAAAAAACATATTCAGGCCGCGTTTCATTAAAAAAATCCTCTGTTTCTTTTTGATTTTCAAGGTTAAGTTCAGATGAAGTTTTGAGGATTAAGTTGTTAAACCCTTCTGTTCTTAATTTTCGCTCAATTGCGCTTCCGACAAGCCCCCTGTGGCCTGCGATATAAATTTTTGAATTCTTTTCCATTATTTTATTATATTGTTCTTTTTGTTTTGATTCAATGGCTGAAATATTTGTTAATATTAGTTTATATGATAAAATTGTTTTGATTTTAGAATTTTTTGGATGAGAATTTATGAACACTGTTTTTTCAAAGAGGACAAAAATTGTTGTAACACTTGGGCCTGCAACCGAAACGCCGGAGGCTGTGGAGGAACTTATTTTAGCAGGCGCAAATGTTTTCAGGCTAAATACATCCCATGGAACTATGGAATATCATAGGGAAAAAATCCGTATGATTAAAGAGGTTTCAGCCAAAATGGGCGTTTATGTTGCAACCTTGGTTGATCTTCAAGGGCCAAAAATTAGAATTGGAAACCTTGAAGAGGAAATAGAGATTAAAAACGGAGATAAACTTGTTTTTGAACATGCCGCAGAGCAAAAAAATGGCATTATTCCTGTAGATTATGCCGGGCTTGCAGACGATGTTTCAAAGGGAAGCAGAATTTTAATTGACGATGGCAAGCTTGAAGTTTTAGTGGATGAGGTTGTGTCCAATAAGACAGGGGGCGGCAAAGTTTATGCGACCGTTACAAACGGCGGAATTTTAAAATCAAGAAAGGGTTTGAATATCCCCGGTTCCACCGCAAGCCTTGACGCTGTGACTCCTAAAGATGTCGATTTTATAAAGTTTGCCGTGGAAGAGAAGGCGGATTTAATCGCCCTTTCTTTTGTAAGAAAAAAGGAAGATGTTCTTCTTTGTAAAAAATACATAAGCGATTTTGGCGCCTCAATTCCTGTTGTATCAAAGCTTGAAAAGCCGGACGCGATAGAAAATTTGTGCGAGATAATTTCTGTGACAGACGCTGTAATGGTTGCGCGCGGGGACCTTGGAATTGAACTTTCGCCTGTGGATGTGCCCATTTGCCAAAAGCTTATAATTGATGAAGCGAACAAGCAGAGAAAACCTGTTATTGTTGCAACGCAAATGCTTGAATCTATGATAAATGAGCCTATTCCAACGCGTGCGGAGAGTTCCGATGTTGCAAACGCAATTCTTGACGGGACGGACGCTGTTATGCTTTCGGGAGAAACTTCCGTGGGCAAATTTGCAGTTGAGGCTGTAAAAATGATGTCAAAAATTGCAATCAGCACTGAAAAAAGCGCTTTTTATAAGTTTGATACGGATTATGAATTGAATGATGATATAGCCCTAACCCGCCAGGCGATTGTTTTTGGGGTGGATAAAATGCTTAAATATGTAAACGCCAAGGCAATTTTAAGCTTTTCTCATTTTGGATATTCAACAAGACTTATGTCTAAATTAAAACCGTCTGCACCTGTTATTATGGTTTCTGATATGGAAGAAACCTGCAGGAAAATGGCGCTTGCGTGGGGTGTTTATCCTTTTTGTAAAAAATGGGACGCCATTGTGGATCAGGATTTGTTATTAAAAATTGATGAATTTTTGATAAATGAAGTCGGCTTAAAACAAAATGATTATGTGATTATTACAGGTTCCGCCCCAAGGCTTATTTCGGGGCGCACAAACTTTGTAAGGGTGCATAAAATAGGCACATAGGGCTTTTGCCTTGCGGGAATAAGTTTTTAGATAAGGAAGAGAAAAAAATGAAAGATAATACAAAATGTTTGCATTCAGGTTACACCCCGGAAAACGGCGGCCCAAGGGTTATGCCGATATATCAAAGCACAACTTTTAGGTTTAATTCAACAAAAGAAATCGGCGATGTTTTTAACGACCCAACTAAAGCGCACATCTACACGCGTTTTACAAACCCGACAGTTGATGTTGTTGAAAAAAAGATAGCAGATTTAGAAGGCGGAGCTGCCGCAATGTGCACATCAAGCGGGCAGATGGCCTCTTTAATGTCTGTTTTAAACCTGTGCAAGGCGGGTGATAGCTTCATAAGCTCTTCTTCAATCTATGGCGGAACTTTGAACTTGTTTGCTGTTACAATGAAAAGGTTTGGGATTGAGTGCATTTTTGTTGATGTTGAAGCAAGCGAAGAAGAAATTCAGGCAAAAATTAAACCAAACACAAGGGCAATTTTTGGCGAAACCTTGACCAATCCCTCTTTGCAGGTTTTAGACATTGAAAAATTTGCACGCGTTGCGCATAAAAACGGCCTTCCTTTAATTATTGATAACACTTTTCCGACGCCGATTTTGTGTAAACCGTTTGAATTTGGCGCAGATGTTGTAATTCATTCAACTTCAAAGTATATGGACGGGCATGCTGTGCAAGTGGGCGGTGTGATTGTTGATTCTGGCAAGTTTGATTATACAAACGGCAAATTCCCGGAATTTACAGAGCCTGATGAATCATATCACGGCACAGTTTATACAAGGGATTATGCTTTTGCGCCATATATTATAAAGGCGAGAATGCAGCTAATGAGGGATTTTGGGGCGTATCCTTCCGGAAATTCCGCGTTTTTATTAAATCTTGGGCTTGAAACTTTGGGTATCAGGATGGAAAAATATTGTCAAAATGCGCTTAAGGTGGCAAATTATTTTGAAAGTACGGGAAAATTTGAAAATGTAAATTACCCGGGCTTAAAAGGCAATAAATATTATGATTTAGCGCAGAAGTATCTTCCAAAAGGCCAAAGCGGCGTAATTTCGCTTATTATAAAGGGCGGATATGACGCTGCTGTGAAATTTATGGATGGTCTTAAAATGGCGTCAAATGAAGTGCATGTGGCAGACATTAGGACTTGTGTTTTACATCCTGCAAGCGCTACGCACAGACAATTAACGGAAGAACAGCTGGTTGCATGCGGCATAAACCCTGGCACAGTGAGGTTTTCAGTGGGCTTGGAAGACGCAGATGATATTATAGCAGACATCAAACAGAGTCTTTCAAAGCTGTAAACTTTTTAGTAAAAGTTAATTAAAGTTTACATTCATTTGCACAAGGGCAATTTCTTTTATGTTTTTTGTTTATTAATTTGTAACAAAAGAAAGTAAATTATGAAACTTGCACCTTTGTCTTTGCAGTGTTTAAAACAAACTGCCGGCAATTTAAAAGGGCTCTCAAAAGGGGCTAAAACGCTTGTGCAGACTGCAAGAACTCAAATATCATTAAACTATTCTTCACCGGCCGCGTTGTATAATCGGGTGAAGGTAATGTATGGCGACCCAAAGGCTTTTGAATATGGGCTTATTGGCAGGTCGAAAGACATATTAAAATCAAAAGAGGTTTTGGGCGCTGTTCAAATACAAAGCAGGGATAAGAAAGATACGGTTGCAGCAAAGGTTATAAAATTTGTTTTTCAGGATGACTCAAGAAGATATTCTGTAAGAAAACCTGGTGAAACTCTTGCATATGTTGACATTGTTCCGGAGGCAGATAATAACCTGTATATTCAATATTTGTGTGATATAGAAGGCAGAGATCGTTTTCGTGCGCTTGAAAAGACTGTTTTGCAAGCTGCGATTGAAGACACAATAAACAGTGAATATGCAATTCCTACTATTACCGCTATGCCAAGCGAGGTAGGGGACTTAAAATTTAGCAGGGAAACTTTGTATAGGATGATGGGCGCCAGTGTGCGTGATTTTGACATTGTCCACAAGGGCAGAGTTATTGCGACAACACCTGAAGTTTATTGCACCAAGGATGTAATTATTCAAAAGCTTGAAAAGATTGCACAGAAGGGTAAATTTATTTTTTCTGAAACCAGGGCAAATTTTGAAAAACTTATGCGTGCTGATTAGTGTTTTGATAAAAAGTTTGATTTGCAAGAAAAATTATTTATGGTAAGATTGTTTTGTTGCAGATTTCTAGCAGCAAAACAACATCGGGATGTGGCACTCTGCCGACGAGAAAGTGACTAAATGTTACTTTGGAGGAGAGGTGGTAGCGTACCGAAAAAATGGAAACGAAATATCGGGATGTGGCGCAGTTTGGTAGCGTACTTCGCTTGGGACGAAGGGGCCGCAGGTTCAAATCCTGTCATCCCGATTTTTTCACAAAAAGAGTTCAATATGTTTTGAGATTACAGGCTTTGAACCACACATATTGGTTTCAGACCAGAAGTCTAAAACGTCCTGTCATCCCGATTTTTTATATTAATCCTTAGTGAGCTGTATTATAAATTTTAAAAAATAATCACATGTGCCTAAATATGGTATAATTTGTTTATGAACAACGACAAAATAGAAGAATGCAGAATTCAAAATTGTTTTTTGTTAAGACAACTCTTGGTGACATTGCTAACGGTATTATCCGGCGGTATTGTTGGGTTATTTTTTACACAAAGTTCAATTACAAAATATTTTTTCATTATGCTTGGAGTTTTCTTTCTGTATGTATTTGGAGTTGAATTTCATAAAAATAATGTGGAACTTAATGGTTATTTATACAAAAGGAGGGCCAAGCAATGAATATGCTTGATATAATCGGGCACGCCATTGAAGTTATTGCGGCAATAGGGATGACAATTATTCTATACAGGTTTGCGACAGATTTTGTTTATCGTGCAAAACCTGAAGAAAAGAAATAGTTTTCATTATGCCAAAAAGCCCTTAAATGAGGGCTTAGTTGGTTTTATCCTAAAAACTTTGGGGGTATGAAGTCTTAAAAAATTTTATTCCACAAACACATTTTGAAACGCAAATTGGAGCTCTTTTTTTCTTGTGTGTTTGTATTTTATTGGGTTTTGAAGTGCTTTTGTAAAATCATATAATTCGTTTTTGCACTGAACCAGGTCTTTAAATACTTCTAAATTTTCCATATTTAAATTGTCAATGTTTGCGCCAATTCTAAACACAAAATCCGAGAATGTCTGCCCTTGTGCTTTAAATTCCTCTTCCTTGTAAAGTGAGGACGCTTTTTTTAGAATTTCAATTTTTTCAATTGTTAAATTTACAGAGGACATTAAATATCCGACATCAAAAAGCGTAAGCTCAGACATTCTTGCAAGGTGTTCAAAATATTGCAGGTTTTCTTTTCTTGACGATGATAAAATTTCGTTAATTTCGCTTTGTGAGAATCTAAAACCTGTCTGCATTTTGTTTTCAAGCGCAGTCAAATTTTTAAACACACGTTCAAAATAATTTTTTAAACCCATTTTAAATTCTAACCTATTAAATTTTCCACTTCCTATATTTTAATAAACAATTTTTGTTTGTAAAAATTGCCCTGATTTTTTATTTTTTTACAAATGTTTAATTTTATGCTAATAATGAACTATGAGGGCGAAGCTATGAGACACATTGAAATTTACGATACAACATTAAGAGATGGTGCACAATCTGAGGGGATAAACTATTCCGTTTCAGACAAGCTTAAAATTATTAAAAAGCTTGATTCTTTGGGTGTGCATTATATTGAAGCGGGCTGGCCCGGGGCAAACCCTGTTGATAACGAGGTTTTTAATGCTATTGATTATGACGGTTTGAAAAATGCTCAAATCACGGCTTTTGGCTGCACAAGAAAGCCTAATACTGAAGAGGCTGATGATAATGTTTTAAAAATGCTTGTAAATTCTAAGGCAAAAATAATTACAATTTTTGGAAAAAGCTGGGATTTTCAAGTGACAGAAGCTCTAAATACGACGTTAGAAGAAAATTTGAATATGATAAAAGGCTCAATTGCCTTTTTGATTGAGCATGGCAAAAAGGTGTTTTTTGATTGCGAACATTTTTTTGACGGCTATAAGGCAAATCCAGAGTATGCAATCGAGGTTGTAAAAACGGCTCATAACGCAGGGGCGGAGCGCATTATTCTTTGCGACACAAACGGCGGATGTATAAATAATGAAATTTATAAAATTACACGTGCGGTTGTAAACGAGGTGCCATCGGCCTTAATCGGTATCCATGCACATAACGATTCAGACCTTGCGATTGCAAATTCTCTTGCAAGTGTGGACGCTGGCGCAAGCCATGTTCAAGGGTGTATGAACGGGTATGGGGAGAGGTGTGGAAATACAAACATTTGCTCCTTAATCCCAAATTTGCAGTTAAAAAGAGAATTTGATGTTATCGGGGATAATATTTCAAAATTATCAAACACGGCAAGGCAAATAGCAGAAATTTCAAATAAATCTTTAAACGCTTCCATGCCCTTTGTTGGAAGGAGTGCTTTTGCACATAAAGCGGGGGTGCATGCAAGCGGGGTGAGGAAAAATTCACAAACTTATGAACATATAGACCCTTCTGTTGTGGGGAATATGAGGCGTTTTTTAATTTCAGATCAGGCAGGAAGCGCTTCCATTAAAGAAAGACTCGATGGTTTAAAATTTGTACAAAATGTGTCAGATGAAGACATTAAAAAAATTATTGATGAGATTAAAAAGCTTGAATGGCAAGGTTTTGCCTTTGAAGGGGCGGACGCGAGCTTTGAAATTCTTGTAATGAAGGTGTTAAACAGGCAGCCAAATTTCTTTAATATCCTTGGTTTTAGAGTAATTGGCGACACTATAAGTCTTTCTGACACGGGGGCAGACAAAAGAACCATAAGTGAAGCCTCTGTAAAAATTGAAATTGACGGGGAAATTATCCATACAGTGTCAGAGGGGGATGGTCCTGTAAATGCGTTGGATAGAGCCCTAAGAAAAGCAATTGTTGAAAAATACCCCGAAGTTGCAAACTTTAAGCTGGACGATTTTAAGGTTCGTATTTTAGATTCAAAAGCTGCAACGGGCGCGCCTGTAAGGGTTACAATTGAAAGTTCCGACGGCTTACATAAATGGGACACTGTTGGGGTTAGTGAAAATATTATCGAAGCTTCATATGGTGCTATTGTTGACAGTATTTATTATGGTCTTATCTTGCAAGGAGCAAAGGAAGTTTTGCAAGGGGTGAAGGAAGCTAATGGTGCCGCAAGCGCTGCAAACAGAGTTTCTTAAGGCGTTGCTTTTGTAATTTTTTATATTATCCTTCCCGGCGGTAAATATTAGACACCTGTCTAATATCAAAGACGTCATACTTTTATTATCCTAATAAGAGTATGAAGAATGTTTTGATAAAGTTCATAAAAGCTGCAAATTCAAAGGATATTGAAGAGATTGAACATTTTTTAGCCCAAAAAGAAGCTTCTTTTTGTTTTGAAAATTTAAGTTCAAACCAAGATGTTCCAAAGAATACGGATTTTTGCGTCCTCTTTCTTGATTTTGAAGACGAGGAAGAATTTGCCCTTGCAAAAGATTTTATGAATAAAAACAAAAACTTAAAAACCTTTGCATTGCTGAAAAACCATAATAAAACCTCTTTTTTAAATGCGCACAGTCTTGGCTTTTGCGGTTGTTTGAATAAAATTTCAGACATCGATGATGAAATTTTTGAAGATGATTTGGAAGATGAAGATTCTTTTGATGAAGATAAGACACATGCTCTGGGCATAAAAATTACAGATGAAATTTCGCATGAATTTGCAGGCACAAAGATTTTAATAGTGGATGATATTGTTGAAAACATTAAACTTTTAGAAGATGTGCTTGCGCCATTTAAGTTTGAATTTACAAGCTATACAAACCCGGCAAGAGTTTTGGAAACGATTGATGACACCAGGTATGATTTAATTTTGTTGGATGTGATAATGCCTGGCATGGACGGTTTTCAGCTTGCAAACGAGATAAGAACTTCTGAAGCCAATGCACAGACGCCGATTATTTTTATCAGCGCTTCAAGCGAAAAACAGGATAAAATTGAAGGGTTTAATTTTGGCTCACTTGCCTATATTGAAAAGCCAATTGACCCACAGACAGTAATAGCGCAAATTTATGGCATTTTAAAGGTTAGAAAGTTAAATAACCAGCTTCTTCTTGAAAAAGAAAATTTTATTGCAATGTTGACACATGACCTTAAAACCCCGATACGCGCACAAATTCAAGCCCTTGATTTACTCTTGAAAGATTATTTTGGAGAGCTTAACCCAAGGCAAAGGGAAATTGTGAATGAAATTATGGCGTCAAACAAATATATGCAAAATATGGCGGAAAATGTTCTCACAAACTACAAAACGGAAAACGGCAAATTAAAAATTCAAAAAACCAAAAACGATATTAAGGCGACAATTGAAAATACGGTTGAGAATTTAAAATTTATAATCTCCCAAAAGAACCAATCTATCAAGGTTTCATATAAAGATATTAAAGATACAACGGCATATTATGACGACATTGAAATTAAAAGGGTGCTCTCAAACTTAATTGTGAATGCGTCAGAATATAGTTTTGATAATTCTGTGATTAACATTGCGGTAGAAAAACTTGATGATAATTTTAAAATCACTGTTTCAGACACAGGCCTTGGAATTCAGCCAAGCAACATTGACACTTTGTTTAAAAAATATTCAACAAATTCAAAAGATTACAGAAAAGTGGGCACAGGCCTTGGGCTTTATATTTGCAGAGCAATTGTTAACGCGCATGGCGGAACAATTGAGGCTGCAAGGCCAAAAGATGGCGGAATGAGCTTTAGTTTTACAATAAGTCTTGATATGCCAATGGAAAAGAAGGATATCAGGCTTGATGGAGAGCAGGGCGGCAAAGATTAATATCTCTTTAGAATATTTTCCCTTTTATAAGGGAGGTGATTTGCCCGGGCCCCCAAACTCCCGGGCATTTTGCCGTTTTTTGTGCTTTTTAATTTGTTTGTTCTGTATTAATTTTGCGTGGTCTTGCGTGGCCAATTCATGCGGCAAATAAGGTTTCTGTTATTACAATCCTTTATCAATTGAGCCTTAATAAAGCCTTATAATCTTTTCTATGGCCCTTTCTGCAAGTTCATGCATTTTATTTAGCTCATCTTTTGTAAAGGTTTCACCTTCTGCTGTTGCTTGAAATTCAATAATTTTGCCGCTTTTTGTCATAACAATGTTGGCGTCAACATCTGTGCTTGAATCTTCTTCGTAACATAAATCTGCAATAACTTCCCCATTTCTTATTCCGACAGAAATTGCCGCAATGGGCTCTATAATGGGGTTTTCTGTAAGTTCACCTGTTTTTAAAAGCTTATCCACAAGTTCCTTCAAGGCAACGTATGCTCCGCAAATTGAGGCCACTCTTGTGCCGCCATCTGCTTGAATTACGTCTGCGTCGATTGTAATTGTTCTTTCGCCCAATTTTTCAAGGTTAACGCAAGCTCTAATGCTTCTTCCAATTAACCTTTGAATTTCCTGGGTTCTGCCTGAAAGCTTGGTTCTTTCTCTTTGGCAGCGCACGTTTGTAGAGCTTGGAAGAAGGGAGTATTCGGCGCTTACCCAGCCTGAAATTTCATCCTTTGGCATCCATTTTGGTTTTACGTTTTCAACGCTTGCGCAGACAATAACTTTTGTGTCGCCAAATTCAACAAGGACGGAACCCGGAGCGTGTTTTGTATAGCCCTTTGTAAATTTTACTTTTCTTATTTCACTGTTTTCTCTGCCGTCTGCGCGCATAATGTTATCCCCTTTAAAACTTATTAAAAAGATTATAGCACATTTTTCGGCTTGGCGTCCTTTTGGGTAATTATCCTTCAAAGGCATTCAAAAAGAAAATTGTAGTTTTTACCGATTAAATGCGCAGGGTGTTTTAATATAATAATCTTATAAATCCTCAACTCTTCTGATTGCTTTTACCCTTCTTATTTTGTTTTTTTGTAATAAAAAGCGAAACAAGAAGGGTTGTTTTTATATTTGTATTTTTTTGGGTGCAAGCCAGGGCGCAATCTTTTGATTGCACAGGCGGAAAGGCGCAAGCCAGGGCGCAATCTTTTATTTTATCCCTTCTTCAATTACATTTGTAATGTCTTCGCCGCCATAGAGCACCCCTCTTTTTGAAAGCACGAGCGCATAGCCCATATTTCTTGCCTTTTCTTGAATTTTAGCGTTTATAGAATTGTCAATTTCTTTAATTTTTTCTGAATAATATCTTTCGATTTCAGCTTTTCGAACCTTATATTCTGCGTTATATTTTTCCTGCAGCTCAAATCTTTTGTCTGCATTTTTCTCTGCCGCCGTGTTTTCCCTTGCGGCGCGCATAAATTCCTGCAACTCTTTTGATTTTTTCTCCTGATATTTTTTAAGTTCAATATATTTTTGTGTGCCCTTTGCGATTTTATCATAGTCTACAACTGCTATGTTGCAAGGGTCAAAAGGTGAATCGCAAAACCCTTGTTGTGCGTTCATAAAAAGGCCTGTAAAAAGCATTAAAAATAAGCCTAAAAATTTTATCCTGTCTGCTAAATTTTTCCCGTTTGTCAATTTCTTCATTTTTTCTCTCCAATTGCAAAATTTTAAGTTTATATCACGGTTAAAATTTAAACTGAAATAGAAAACCTTTCCATTGCCCTTGTGGACAACAATTGTTAATTATTCAGACAACGTGGCTTCTTT
Organism: Candidatus Gastranaerophilales bacterium; assembly: GCA_910587375.1. Classification (GTDB taxonomy): domain Bacteria; phylum Cyanobacteriota; class Vampirovibrionia; order Gastranaerophilales; family Gastranaerophilaceae; genus MGBC122484. The sequence goes on from CAJULR010000009.1 coordinate 148,537, forward strand.
TTCCTTTGTGACGTTAATCCATTCAAGGGAGTTTGAATAGCGTTCAAGTTCTTCTAAATTCATTTCTATTGCGCTGTTTGCGCTTCCTGCCGCAGGAAAAACGGTTTTAAATCTTTTGAGTGAATCGTCTAAATAAACTTTGACACCTTCCTTAATTCCAAACGGGCAAACCCCGCCAACACTGTGTCCTATTAAGGTTTTGGCTTCTTCATATGATAACATTTTTGCTTTGGTGTGAAATTTTTCTTTATATTTTTTGTTGTCGATTTTAACATCGCCTGCGGTTAAAATTAAAATCGGGCATTCTTCAAGATGAAAAGACAGTGTTTTTGCAATTCTTGCGGGCTCGCAATTCAAAGCGTGCGCTGCAAGTTCAACAGTGGCGCTTGATTCCTTGAGTTCTATAATTCTATCTTCCATGTTGAATTTTTTAAAATATTCTCTAACAGCCTCAATTGACATAAAAAGCCTCCAAAACAAAAGTGCCCCCTTATTTTATCATAAGAGAACACTTTTTAAGTTATTTTTTAAGCTTGAAAGGGAAAACCTATTTTGAAAAGTCTTTATAGCTTCCTTTTAGCCTGTTTTGATAGGTTGTGTGCAAGAGTTCATGGGCTTTGTGGCTTCCCGGTTTTTCCAAAAATTCACTGTAAAGTTTTTGAATTTCAGGGTTTTCGTGAGATTTTCTTAAAGGAAGCTCTTTATCTTCTGTATAAAGTCCTTCGGCCCTTTTTTCTTTGATTAAAGAAGAGTCGCAGCTTCTTGGCTGTCCGCCGCCGTTTACGCAGCCGCCTGGGCATGCCATAACTTCAAGCATTTGGAATTTTGCTTTTCCTTCTTTGATTTCCTGGAGCGATTTTTCAGCTTCTTTCAGGGTTGAAACAACGCGTACAACCACCTTTGCGCCGTTAATATCAAATTCAACGTCGCGGCATCTGTTATGAACGCCTCGAAGTTCTTTAATATCAACATTTTCCAGAGCTTTTCCTGTCGCAATTTCATATGCCGTTCTAACGGCAGCTTCCGCAACACCGCCAGAAGCCCCGAAAATTGTTCCGGCGCCTGTGTATTCGCCAAAAGGTGTATCGCCTTTGCTTGGCTCTGTTTTTGAAAAATCAATGCCCGCTTCTCTTATCATACGGCCGAGTTCACTTGTGGTTAAAGTGTAGTCAGTGTCTTGAATTCCGTCTTTTGAAAGCTCTTCCCTTTTGCTTTCTGCTTTTTTTGCGGTGCAGGGCATAATTGACACAACCGTGATATTTTCTTTTGTATAACCTTCTAATCTTTTTGGAAGCACTTCTTTTAAAACAGGAGAAAGCATTGACTGCGGCGATTTACAGGTTGAAAGGTGATTTAACATATCAGGGTGTGCATTTTCCATATACCTTACCCATGCAGGGCAGCAAGATGTGAACAGGGGCAGGTTTTCGCCCGTTTTTAATCTTTCTAAAAATTCCGTTCCTTCCTCCATGATTGTAAGGTCGGCAGAGAAATTTGTGTCAAAAACAAGGTCAAAGCCGATTTCCCTGAGGGCTGTATTTATTTTGCCTATGGTGTTTTCCCCGGGCTCCAGATTGAACATTTCGCCAAGCGCAACTCTTACAGCAGGGGCGATTTGCGCCACAACTTTTTTGTCTTTGTTTGTAATTTCAGACCAAACATTTTCGATGTCAGATTTTATTGTAAGTGCTCCCGTCGGGCAAACTGCCTGACATTGGCCGCAATAAACACAATCCACATCCCCGAGGCATTTTCCTGCCATAGGTTGGACTACCGTTTTAGAGCCTCTGTTTGCAAAGCCTAAAACCGCATGGCCCTGGAATTCTTCACAGGCACGAACGCAGGCGCCGCAAAGGATACATTTATTTGGGTCGCGCACAATTGAAGGGTTTGAAGTGTCAATTTCTGCGAATTCTTTTTTCTGCGCGTAGCGAATGTTTCTAATTCCGTATTCTTCCGAGTATTTTTGAAGTTCGCAGTTGCCGGATTTTTCGCAGGATGTGCATTCCCTGTCGTGATTTGCAAGCAAAAGTTCGAGCACGGTTTTTCTTATGCGCCTTGTTCTTTCGGTGTTTGTTTGGATTTTAAGTCCAGGCTCAGGCGGCATTGTGCAGCTTGTTTGAATTCCTCTGCCTTCGATTTCAACAACACACATTCTGCAGGCGCCAAAGGGTTTTAAATCGGGGCGATAACAGAATGTCGGGACATTAAAACCGTTTTTTCTCATTACTTCAAGAAGGTTGATTTCATTGGTAAATTCAACCTCTTTGCCGTTTATAAATAAAGTTTTTTTATCTTCCATTTTTATTTCCTTTTTCTTAAATACTTTTAGGGCTTTTTTGTGGATTTCTTGCGGCTTTTGGCAAGTTTTTGTCTTTAAGTAAGCCCGGGGTTATTTTTGAATAATTGCTTTAAACGGACAGGAATCCAGACAAGCACCGCATTTTATGCATTTTTCTTTATCAATTTTAAACGGTGATTTTATTTCGCCTGAAATGGCACCGACAGGGCATATTCTTGAGCATTTTGAACATCCTCTGCACTTGTCTTCCTGGATTTCAATAACCTTTAAGGCTGTACATACGCCTGCGGGGCATTTTTTGTCCACAATGTGTGCTATATATTCGTCCCTAAAGTATTTAAGGGTTGATAATACGGGGTTTGGAGCGGTTTTTCCAAGGCCGCAAAGTGAGCCGTCTTTTACACTCATCGCAAGTTCTTCAAGCAAATCAAGGTCTTGAAGGGTTGCTTCCCCGCGTGTGATTTTTTCTAAAATCTTTAACATGTTTTTTGTGCCTTCGCGGCAAGGGGTACATTTTCCGCAGCTTTCATTCTGTGTAAAGTTCATAAAGAACCTTGCAACTTCAACAATACAGGTGTCTTCATTCATTACAACAAGTCCGCCGGAGCCAACCATTGCCCCTGCTTTGATTAAGCTGTCATAATCAAGCGTTAAATCAAGGTGTTCTTCAGTAAGGCAGCCGCCAGAGGGGCCTCCAATCTGAACGGCTTTGAATTTTTTGCCGTTTCTGATTCCACCGCCAAGCTCAAACACAATTTCTCTTAGCGTTGTTCCCATCGGGACTTCGATTAACCCTGTGTTGTTCACTTCGCCTGTAAGGGCAAAGGTTTTAGTGCCTTTTGATGTGTCTGTACCCAATGAAGAGAACCAATCTGCGCCTTTAAGCATTATAACGGGCACGTTTGCAAGGGTTTCAACGTTATTTATAAGAGTTGGTTTTCCAAAAAGCCCCTTGTTTGCGGGAAATGGCGGTTTTGGCCTTGGCATACCGCGTTCACCCTCAATTGAAGCGATTAGCGCTGTTTCTTCGCCGCAAACAAACGCGCCTGCACCTTCTTTGATATGGATTTCAAAGTTAAAATCCGTTCCCATGATGTTTTTACCAAGAAGGTTTGCTTCTTCTGCGTCTTTTATTGCAGTTCTAAGCCTTTTAATTGCAAGCGGATATTCCGCGCGAACGTAGATGTAGGCTTCATCTGCGCCAACTGCAAAGCCTGCAATTGCCATCCCCTCTAAAAGCTTGTGCGGGTCGCCTTCCATAACGGAACGATCCATAAATGCGCCCGGGTCACCCTCATCGCCGTTGCAAACGACATATTTTTTGTCCCCTTGGGCCATTTTGGTGAACATCCATTTTCTGCCCGTTGGGAAACCGCCGCCGCCCCTTCCTCGAAGGCCGGATTTTGTGATTTCTTCAACAACTTTATCAGGATTGTTTTCTTTCAAAATGTTGTACAGAGCTTTGTAGCCATCCGCTGCGATAGTATCTTCTAAAGCTTCCGGGTTAATTTCGCCGCAGTTTGCAAGGGAAACACGGGTTTGGCCTGCATAAAATTTGATATCTTCGTTTTTAAAAACGTGATTGTGTGTTGCGGGGTCTGTATACAAAAGCCTTTCAACAGGTTTTCCGCCTTTGATGTGGCTTTCTATGATTTCATCTACATCATCTAAATGCACCTTAACATATGTTACATCAAGGTCCGGAATTACAACCAAAACGCCCTGTTCGCAAAAGCCGTGACAGCCTGTCGGAACGGCTGTCATTTTGTCTTTTTCACCGAGGGGCTGAACGTTAATTCCTCTTTCTTCAAATTTCTTAATAATTTCCAAAGAGCCGTTTGCAACACAGCCTGTTCCTGCGCAAATTAAAACGCGAAGCCCTTCTGTTTTAAGTTTTTCAACAGACTGTTGCTTTAGAGCTTCAATATCCAATAAATTATTCTTAAGTTCCATATTTTACACCCCTTCCTCTGCAACAAAATTGTTAATTATTGTTAAGATTGCATCCGGCGTCATTTTTGGGTAAATTTTTTCATTTATAACGCACACAGGTGCTAAACCGCATGCGCCAAGACAACTCACGGTTTCAACGGAAAACATACCATCTTCTGTTGTAAATTTGCCTTCAACAAGTTTCAATCTGTTCATAACAGCGTTATATACGGGGCTTGAACCTCTAACGTGGCACGCTGTCCCGTCGCAGATTTTAATAACATATTTTCCCTTGGGCTCTAAACTAAATTGGCTGTAGAACGTTGCTACACCAAAGACTGTTGCCGGGGAAACACCCATTTTTGTGCCCAGATAAGTCATAACATTTTCAGGCAGAAAATTGTAATGGGCCTGTACTTCCTGAAGGATGGCAATAAGGTTTGATTTTTTATACTCATACCTTTCCAAAATCTTGTCAACCTTTGTGTAGTTGGCGTTTGATGTACTCAAACTTTCTTGTGTTGAAGGTGTGGTCATCTTTTCTCCTTAAAAATCGTAATATTCAATTGTCATTTTTCTTTTAGTATGCGATTTATTATTGCGTGGCTGCAACTATGTGTTTTGAAAAAGCCCTCTATTGCGAATATATCGCGCTATTGGGCTTGTTCTTTATCTTTTTTAACAACAGGTTCGCCTTTTTCAGCGTATTCTGTCACCTGTTTTTTGGCTTTATTTTGGGCATTCAGTGCAGAATTTCCGCCAACACAGCCCCCTTCGCAGGACATAATTTCAACAAGATTGCCATTCGAGCACTGGCCTTGTTTTGCATAGTTTTTAAGCTCTCTTATTGATTGCTTGTTTAACCCGTTTATAATGCAGGGGTGAATTTCAACGTTTTCGCCTTTTTGCTCCAATGCACTTTTTACAGCTTGTGCAACGCCGCCAGAAAGCGGGAAGTTTCTGCCTTCCTTAGAGCTTGATACTTCAAAATTGGTGTCTTCAAGGTTGTTTACCTCGATTTTCATTGCAACAAGAAGGCTTCCGAGCTCTTCAAAATTTATAACATAATCGGCATTCGGGTTGTCCATTGCCTCTTTTCTTTTGGCAGAGCAAGGGCTTATGAACACCGTTATGCAATTTGGGTCTTTTTTCTTTGCAATTTCTGCCGTGTAATACATTGGTGTGCCTGTTTCTGACACAAACGGCTTAATTTCAGGGATGTGTTTTTTAACAAGCTCGTTATACGCAGCACAGCAAGATGTTGTCATAAACGGTGCGTTTTCTGCCATTCTTTCTTTAAAATCTTCCGCTTCTGTAAGCGTTGTAATATCGGCACCTTCGGCCACTTCTAAAACATCTTTAAAGCCTATTTTTAAAAGCGCTGTGCGTACTTTTTCCATAGGGTACGGGAATTGTCCGGCAATTGCGGGCGCCATCATTGCAACAACGTTTTTGCCTTCTTTAATTCTTGATAAAACGTCAATTATTTGGCTTTTTTCATGGATTGCGCCAAATGGGCATGCCATAATGCACTTGCCGCAGCTTATACATTTTGAAAAATCTATTCTTGCATGGCCTGATTCATCTTTTTTAATGGCGTCAACCGGGCAAACGCTTTCGCAGGGAACGATTATTTTTGCAATTGCGCTGTACGGGCAAGCATTTATACACATTCCGCAGTTTTTGCATTTTGAAGGGTCAATTTGCGATTTTCCGTTTATAATTGAAATTGCGCCAAATCGACAGGTGGTTTTACAAGGCCTTGCAACGCAGCCCTGGCACATATCCGTAACGTGCACAGAGCTTTGAACGCAGCCTTTGCAGGCGCCTTGAAGCACGGTTAAAATTTCTTCATCAGGTTTTTCTCTTTTTGTGGCGTCATGCGCATAGTCTGATAAAAGCGTGTATTCATCATCCTTTTCAATTGAATGGCCAAGCCCTGCAACGATTCTGTCCCGAATTACGGCACGTTCTTTATATATGCAGCACCTTAAATCTGTTTCACAGCCTTTCGGGCGCATATCATAAGGGATTTTTCTTGCGTTTTCTTCAAAATTATCGCTTAAAAAAGCTTCTGCAATTCTTATTAATATTTCTCTTTTTAAATGTTTAATATTGTTGTCGTTAGTGCTCATTTTGTCTTTCTAAGCTTCCTCTCCAAGCTTTTTATTTACAACCGTGAGGACTTTATCAATTGTGGCTTCGCTTATAACTTCACCGTCCACTTTTACATATGGAGCCTTTGAATATTGACAATCCGTGTTGCAAAGCCCGTGGCATACAATTCCTTTTGTATCAACCTTATTCGGGTATTTTCTCTGTAATATAGAAGCAAGCTCCTGCAGGCCTTCGCCGCCCATAATAAAGCATGTTGTTCCCATACAGATTTCTACTTCTATTTTACCCATTATCAAGCACCCTCACAGTATCTTCTTAATATCTTTTATAACATTATAAAACAAAAGAGGGAAGTTGTAAAATTTTAAATGCAAAAAGGAGCGCTGGTTTGAATATCAAGCACTCCTCTGTTAAAACATATTTAAAAATTTTTATGAGTATAAATCAAGCAGTTGTTCGGGGGTTATTGAGGCTTCTTTGTCCGGGGTGCAATAATGTTTTGAAATTTGTTCCCCAAGACTTTTTAGGCCGTTTCCTGAATTTGAAGGAATAAAAGTTTCCCAGGCAAATGTTTTTCCTTCGCTGTTTGAAATTTCAACCTCAAATTGTACGCGATCAGAATTTGCCTTCTGTGCTTTAAGGTAAATATCATCATTGCCGGAGGTCCAGTCCATAATGGCTAATTGCCTTGCAGGGGCAGACATTTTATTAGCACAAACCATTGTTAAAAAATCTTTATTGTCTTGATTATTTTTTATATGTAATTTTCCAAAACTCACAGGTGAAATGTTCACGTCTTGTTCCTTTCTTTTTATTAATGAAGTATTTCTATAAAAACCCGTAAATTTAAAAATTTGCAAAGCTTGTTCTGTAAATTTTGTGTTGGTTTTACAAGGCAGGGAAGAAACCTACATATACTGAATTTCGACGCGTTTTGTGTATTTTTCCTCTAAAACTTTTTTCATTTTTTTTATGACATTTTTTCGAATTTCAATTTCAATAGGCAGGTTTGGGTCGTAATGTGCCTGGTTTAATTGTGCGCCCACCATAAAAAGAATGTAATCATTGTCTAAAAGAAGGTTCATAAGCCTTGTTGCGGCGTTAATTTCGTCAATGCTTTCTTCATCTTTTAAATATTCATAGGCAAGGCTTAGGGTTAAAATTCCCTCTGTAATAAGGTTTACCCCCTCCATTGAAGAGCAAGCCGGCAATTTTCCTGTGTTAAAGGGGCTTTCTGTTATGATTTCCCTGTTTAACTCTCTTGAAATTAAATTCGCCGTTGTTCCGCCGCAGATTGCTTTTTTGCCCTCAAATTCATCAAAGATTTTAGCGTATTCGCTGTCTTTTTCTGCATGATACGGGGGGCCTGTAAAGATACAGAGTTTTCTAAGTTTTGCAAAATGTACAACGCAGGCTGAAATGTCGTCTTTTGCCTGTTTGTTGTCAATATATTTAGCGTATTCTACAATATATTTTGAAAGTTCTCTGCTTGAAATATCAGGCTGGTGTTTGAGCTTATTTTTAATGACGTCGATTAAACCTTTGCGCCGAAGGCCGAGTTTCAGGTTGTTTCCGCCAAGGCCTGCCTGAGTTACGCCGTCGGAACAAAATATGAGCCTATCCCCAAGCTCAAGCTTTATATGATAAATTTTCATATGTCTGTTTGAAAAGGTTTTTGAGTTTATAATTTTACACTCAGGCTCTATAACTTCACCGTTCTTTTTCATCCAGATAAACTGCGGGTTTCCTTCTTCGACAATTCGAACGTCCCCGTCATCTTTACAATCCAGCGCAGAAAAGGTGGAATAACTTATCTGGCGCACCTGGCAAACAGGAAGAGAGTTCAAAATCGTTTCACAGGCTGCTTTTATGTTTCTCTGTGCTTCAATGAACCTTAAAAGCATTGTGGCGGTCATTGTGGATAAAATGTTTGCCTTAATTCCGCTTCCAAGGCCGTCTGAAAGTACCGCAATGAGCCTTCCCGGGCGTCTTTTTGAAATGAAATAATCCCCAAAGGCGTTTTGGTTATATTTTTTTTCTTGTGTGCAGTTTATATCTATAAACATTTTGCACCTCTATGCCTTGTCGTCCGTGGCGTTTGGGGTGTCACCCTGTGGTTCTTCGGGCGCAGGGTCTTCTGTTACATCTTTATCGTAATCTTGCGCAATTGAAGACAACAAAAGTTCGGTTTCAACCATATGTTCTCCCAAAAGACAGGCGATATTTTGAACGATAGAAATGTTTTTGTTAATAACTTCATGGGCTTTTTGGGCAATTTTTTCCCTGTTCACCTGTGTCCTTGTAACGTCTGCAATAATTGCGCCAACAAGTTCATCCTTTTCAATCGTGAAGGCTGTAATGTCGTACAGGCGGTCATTTGAGGGGTAATGTTCCTTGTGAATGTCTGCATAATCCCCAAGCGCAGATTTAAAAATGAAGTCAAAATCAACAATTCTGCTGATTTCTGCGCCTTTTAACATATCGGGGTTTTGTGAATAAACATCATACATATCGGGCATAAACATCTTTATAAAGGCGTTATTGGCTTCAACCACCTTTAAATCCTTGTCCACCATAACCATTGCAGATGGCATACACCTTAAAAGCGCGTCAGCTTTTCTGTGCGCAATTTGCCTCATATAAGAAGCACACTGTGAAGGCTCCGCCTCGTTTCTTAAAAGCGCATAGCCCATTTCGCGGCAGGAAGAATATCCGCAGCCGCCGCAATTGAGTTCGTCCTCAACTGAATTTTTACCGATTTTTTTAAGCGCCTTTCGAAGCTCTTCTACACTGAATTTTTTATCTTCAACGGGTGTCTTTTGAAACTCCATATTGACAACGGTTTCTGCCTTCTTTGGAATTTCGGGGCGGGTTTTTGTGTAGTTTATAATCTTTGTCATAATATCAAGACCGGCCTTGTTATCCGTAAAGCCTGGCCCTCCGACACAGCCGCCGCCACAGCTTAAGCCTTCGACAAAAATTTTGCTTTTTAAAGTTGATTCGTCAAACCCGGCTAAAACCTTGTCAATCGTTTCAAGCGAACTTACGTTTAAAAATTTAATGTCTTTTACAACTTCATAATCATAATTTCGAAGACATTTTTTAATAGTTTCGTTCATTCCGCCTTCGATAGGATAAATTGACCCTTCATAGGCTTCTTCGGGCACAAAATGCTCCCCTTCATATTGGATTTTTTCAGTATTAATATACTCTTCATTCATCCAATATTTTAATTCATCAAAAGTAATTGAAGCGCTGATTAAATCCGGGTTTCTGTCTGCTTCGTTTTTCTTTGCAATGCAAGGGCCAATAAACACAACCTTTATATCTTCTCCGAATTTTTCTTTTAAATATTTTGCATGCGTTAAAGCGGGAGAAGCCACGGGGGTAATGTTTTTGGCAAATTCAGGGTGATATAGCCTTATAAAATCAACCACAACAGGGCAAGCGCTTGATATATGTAGCTTTTTATCGTCCGTTGTGTCGCAAAGCATTTCTGCTGTTTTAATTGACACTTCCTGTGCCCCGATTGCAGTTTCAGACACCCCTTTAAACCCAAGTTTTTTTAAAATTGCAATAAGTTTTTCTTTTGGCATGTTGTTAAAAACGCCCGAAAACGTTGGCGCCAAAGAAACGTAAACATCCGGCTTTACGCCGTTTTTTGGCATTAAAATGTTTTTAACCTTTTCAATGTCGTTTCTAACCCTTTTTGCCCTTGAAGGGCACGCCAAAACGCACGCCCCGCAAGCGATACACTTATCTCCAATGACGCTTGCATGGCCTGATTCTATCTTAATTGCTTTAACGTAACATTGCCTAACACACTTGTAACAGTCGCTGCACTCGTTTTTCAGAGTGTAAACAGGAAGAATTTTATTCATCTAAAAGTTCTTTCAACTTCTTTTTGTCAACACCGTAATGTTGCACGCCGTCTATAATTACATTTGGGCCGTGCGTACAAATATTTTCGCACCTTGAGCCTATAACTTCAATTTCTGCTTCAAGGTTGTTTTCCTTAATATATTGTTCTAAAAAGTCTAAATTTTCGTCGTTTCCCCTTGCAAAACAAGAGCTTCCCATACAAATTTTTATGTTTTTCACGTTCCCGCTTAAAAGCCTCCTGAAAAAGCCTCTTTAAAAGACTTTATAAATTATTTAAAAGTTAAATTACTTATAATATAAACCAAAAACTTAAACTATGCAAAAAGGTAAAGATAAAACATTTTAATTCAGGATTTTAAAAATAGGGCTTGTTAACGTGTATAATTTCAAAATGGCTCGCAAAACAGTGTGGGGCTAGATTACAAAGGATTTTATATATTTATACGTACATCGAAGCTGCTCTTCGTTCAGTTTTTCAACTAAATCAAACACGGCGCTTTTAAGCTTTTCTTTGGGCAAAAGGTGAAAAATTTCAAATAAATCCTTAATTTCAATGTTAAAAGCTTTTGAAATTTTCAATAAAAGCTGCGGGTTTGGCATGTTTTTTCCAAGCTCGATGTTGCTTAAATGCTTGCTGTCGATTTCGATAATCTCTGAAAGTGTTTCCTGGCTCATATTGTGCATTTTGCGGTATTCGCGAATGCGCTTCCCAACAAGCTTTTTTACATCAATTTCATCTTCAATTTGTTCTCCGTGTGTGTTTTTGGTGTTTTCTGTGCCCTGGGTTTTGTTTTCAAGATTTTTGTTTACCATTTTTAAAAAATTCTCTTTGTTTGCTCTTCCGTTTTTATAATGACCGTTTTGCGCCAAATTCCACACCGTAAAATAGACGATAAATTGACAAAAATTCGTTAATAATTTAGAATATTTGTATAAAATTGTAGATTTTTACCAAATAATTCGCTTTTTGTATTGAAAAGTTACCTGGACTGAACTTGTATTTGATGAGCAGCGTCATTGCAAGCGTTGTGACAGCGACGAAGCAATCCAGAAACAAACGCTGCCGGGGTGCTGTCATCCTAAGCCTTTAGCTGTCACCCTAAGTTCGTTTCAGAATCTCAAACAGAACGGGCAAGGGTAAAATCTGCAAGATGAGAAATTTGTTTATCGTTCATCTTTTAATAGGAAATTGTTTATTATGAAAAATTGTTCATCGTTGTTTTATGGCGCTCTTTTGCGCAAATTTAGAGGTGGGTTTAAATCCGTTTTCACTGGATTGCCGCGGTACGCTGACGCTACCCTCGCAATGACGGTTGCTCAATCAATGAACAGGGACCGACTTTGTCATTCTGAACTTGTTTCAGAATCTAAAACGAATTCGGGACAGACCCTGTGGGAAACCAGACATTTTGCACGAAATCAAAAGATTTCGGCAAAAGTAGTCAAACAAGTTCAGGGTGACAGCTGCGCATTAAAAACCCGTAGGTTGGGTTTTAACCCAACATCATTCAACCAGCGCGTCACCCTGAACTCGGCTAAAACCCAATTAATGTACAGTCGTCATTCTGAACTTGTTTCAGAATCTCAATGTCGTGGTAAGA
>CAJULR010000010.1 GCA_910587375.1 Candidatus Gastranaerophilales bacterium
CATTAAATTCCACTTAATCTCTTTGTTAATATTATAGCGTAAAATATTAAGTATACAAATAAAAACTAAAATGTTACAAATTTATATACTCTAAAATGATGATTTATGTTTTAATATTAATATAAAGAAGTTGGAGTTTTTGGTTTTGGATTTAGCAAGTAACCACAGAAAACTGATAGAGGAAACCATTAGAGCTAACGGCAGATACTTTGGCAATGAAGATTTGCTTGAAGCCTTCTGTTCAGATGTTTATAAAAAATCTTATCTTCTTTTAGATTCTGTTTCTAATGTTGAAAATTTAAAAACTTATCTTGCAAAAGTTGTAGATACTTCAATTTCAAATATTTTAAGGCAAAATGGCAGAGATGATACTCCAAAGCCAAGGCCTGACAAAAGCGAAATCCAGATTGATATTTTAGATGACGCTAATGTTAAGGACAAAATAATCAAAGAAACAAACCTTTCAGAAGCGGATTTAGAGCGCGCAACTGCCCTTGCAAAGCAAAATAGAGGAGTTTTGCCGCAAACTTTAAAAGACGAGAGAATAATTTCTCTTAAAACCGACCCACAAACTGTGAAAAACCTTACGGGAGATGTCTTTGCGGATGTTAACGACCCAAAGCTTGAATTTCCTGATACTGAAATTAAAGAAAATGTTATAAATAAAATTTTATCAATTGTGTTTGATTTGCACACAAAATTCCCTGAAAAAGGATATTTCCAGATTTTTTATTTAAGGCATGCCCGTCTTAAAAAACAGGCAAATATTGCAAATGAATTAAAAATCACCCAGGGTGAATTAAGTAAAAGATATTTTGAGCTCATAAAGCTTGTAAAAGAACAACTTTAGATTAGGGGATGTTGCTTTAACGTTGGTGAAATGCGGGCTATATTTTTAACGAGCCTGTGTTTGTATTTATTTTGCCTGGTGTTTGTGCGCTGAAATGCGGATATGTGTTCATCGGGGCAAACTTGTTTGTGCCAATGTTTGTTTGCGGCATGGGGTAAGTTTTTGTGAAAAAAGGCTGGGTTCTGCCATATATGTTTGTTGGCACAATTACTTCACCTTTCTTTTTGTCTGCTTGTTTTTTAATGAATGCTGCTGCGGCATTTCTTACGATTGGGGTTAAAATGCAGGTGGAAATTATTCCGCCCAAAATTGCGGCGCCGGTTTTTAAATTTCTGCCTGTTTTTGCATATTGTGCCGCATTTGTTGTATAGTCTAAAATGTTTCCTGAAGCGTCTTTTAAAGATACAAACGGTGCTTTGCCGTTTTTCCCTGGCTTACAGCTTTTTTCTGCCAAATTCATCAGATTTGTTGTAACTACGGCATACATTGCAATGTTTGCGGTGCCGTCTGCAAGCTCTTGCGGCACCAAGAATTTTTTATCTTCTTTTGAAAGTTCTTTGCTTTTCAAAATGCCGAAAGTTTGTGCAGCAGAGGCCAAAACCCAGCCTATTGCAGCTGTTGTAAATAAAAAGCTTGCGTTATTATTTCTGTCAAACCAGCCTACAAAGCCTTTTTGTAATGAATCTAGGAAGCGCATTTAATTACCTCCATATTTACCTGGGACATAGGAGGAAGTTCGCCTTTGTCTATTTTTTCTTTGATTGTGTGCAGCTGTATTTTTTCACTTCTGCTAAATGTATCTGAAGGCACAGCCTTGGAAACCTGGGCTAGAGCAGGCGCAGAAGCTGGTGCATAAGCCGGCGTAAAGGCTGGTGCCGGAGCTTTGGTTTCTCCTTTGTTTGCGTCTTTTTTTCCAAAGACTTTTGTAAAAAGATGAGTGAGTTTATCTGTCAGGGGAACATCAATCAAGAAATTTGTAAATATCATAATGCCAAGCCCTGCAAGGGTTCCAACGACAGCGCTTGAATGACTTTTGTCTTTTGTAATAAATTCGGGCAATTTGGAGGCGAAAGTTTTGCCGTTTAAAAGCGCGTTTGTGCCAACAATGCAGGCTTCTCTTATGATGACACCTGTTGTGGTGCTTGCAATGGCTTTTGCGGCGCTTCGTATAGCAGAGGTGTTTTTTGTTTCTTCATCTACCCAAGGGTTTAATTTGTCCATAACAGGATGAAGCGCAAGAGCCGCAACACCGAAAGCAAGCCTTTGCCCCGGGGATTTTAGTGCACCGATTTTATCCAACACTTTGCTTGCGTTGGGGCCAATTGTAAGCCCTTTAAAGTTTGGGCTTGTATATGCTGTATTGTTGTTAACTTTTAGCATGAAATTCCGTAAGCTTTTTAAGGCTGAAATTTTTGTTTTTCACAAGTCGTATAACGCATATAAAAACAAAAAGTTGCGTTTTTTAACCTCCCCATTAACAATTTTTAATATTATAATTGTAGTATTTAATAAGAAAAAATGTCCATGGTACAATTATTATAGCACGTAATTTTATTTTGGGAATAGTTTTTATGGAAAACAAAAGGCAGCCTTTTTTCTATGATATCACTCTTCGGGATGGAAACCAGTCTTTAAAAAAGCCCTGGCAGCTTTCAGAAAAAGAGATAATTTTTAATAAACTTCTTGAATTAAATGTTCAGGCTGTAGAGCTTGGTTTTCCGGCTTCTTCCGAGATGGATTTTGAGGCTTGTAAATATTTGGCTTCAATCGCTCCTGAAAAATTGGTTGTATCCGCCCTTGCAAGGTGTGTTCAATCTGATATTACAAGTGCTGTTAATGCAATTAAGCATGCAGGAACCCCGAGAATTCACACGTTTTTAACGTTGAGTCCTTTTCATATGAAATATGTTTTAAATAAAGACCCTATGGAGCTTAGGAAATCTGCCATTGAAGCGGTTAAATTTGCGAGTACCGAAATTGCAAAAGCAAATAAAAACGGTCAGGTGGAATTTTCTGTAGAGCATTTTGGAGATTGCGGCGAAAACCTTGATTTTGTAATAGATACACTGCAAGAAATTGTAAAAGCAGGTGCCACAACGATTAACCTTCCAAATACGGTTGAAAGAAAGCGCCCAAGGGTGTTTTTGGATATGGTTGAAAGGGTTTATAATGCCCTTCCAAAAGACGTTTCAATTTCTCTTCATAACCATAATGACCTTGGAATGGCAACAGCCACAACGGTCGAAGGCTATTTTTCAGGCGCTGTACAATTGGAATGCTGTCTAAACGGCCTTGGAGAGCGCGCCGGCAATACAAATTTTTATGAAGTTGCAGTTGCGCTGCATAATTCAGGCGTAGATGTTCCGATTGATTTATCCAAAATCTATGAAACGGCTTTGATTGTTTCCCAGATGTCCAAGGTTGAAATTTATGAAAAAACGCCGCTAATCGGGCCTGACGCCCTTGCGCACAGAAGCGGAATTCACCAGGATGGCGCGCTTAAGACAAAAGATATGGAATTTGGCGCATACAGGCCAATTCACCCGTCTTTAATCGGAAGAAAAGATGATGAAAAAATTGGCTTTACAAGTCAATCCGGCAAAACTGCCGTGTTTGAAATCATTTCAAAGGCTGGCTATCCGATTACAATTCAGGAAGCAATCCGCCTAACGCCCGCAATTAAAGAGGCTGCGGAAAAAATTGGCGAACTTCCGACAAGAAATATTATCGATATTTACTTTAGGGAAATCTGCAATGTTGAAGGGCCCTTTAAGCTCACACGTTTTGACCATGTTGCGGATAACAAATTTTCTGTCGAATTTAAATATAATGGCGAAACCTTTAATATTACAGGCGAAGGCAACGGGCCGATTGACGCTTGTATGGACGCTATGAAACAGGCAGGCTTTGAAAGAAAACTACTTCATTATAAACAGCTTGCAATGGATGAAGAACTTTTGGGCTCCGGCGCCATTGCAATGAGTGTTATTCACCTTGAAGGAAATGATGGCTCCAAGGTTATAGGCCGCGCAATTCATAAAAACACTGCTATAGCAAACGTTCGCGCCATATTTAACGCTTACAATTTAATTTATAAGGCTTAAAAATGAAACGATTTATTGTCTTTGTGGCGGCGCTTTTAGTTGTTGCAGGGTTTGGCGTGCTTTTATATATTAATTCTTTAGATTTTAAGGTTCAAAAAGCCTTGAAAGGTAAAGAATGTAAGGTTTCTGCTGCTTTGATTTATGAGGATAAAATCTGGACATATAATGATAAAAAAGTGCCGCTTTTGAGTGTTTTTAAATATTTTGTGACCCTTAGTGTCCTGGATAAAATTGAAAAAGAAAAACTTTCGCTTAATGATAAGATTCTTGTAAAGCCTAATATGGTAAGCAAAACAACCTATAGCCCTATGTTAAAAAAATACAAGCCGCCTTTTAAAATTTCGGTTACAGATTTGATGAAATTTATGATGTCTGAAAGCGATAACAACGCGACGGATATTTTGATTGATTACGTTGGCGGGCTTCAAAAGGTGCGCGAAAACCTTAGTTTGCTTGGATTTAGCGGGGTTGAAATTTTTGCCGATGAAAAGATGATGAATGAAGACATTGAGGCTCAATATTTAAACAGGGCAAGGGTTTTGGATGTTGTTAAATCTATAAAGACTGTGCGCGATGGCGATTTTTTATCTGACGGACACAAGAAATTCCTTGATAAGGTTATGGTCGAAACAACGACGGGCGAGGATAAAATAAAAGCTGGGCTGCCAAAAGATGTGGTTTTTGGGCATAAAACAGGCTCGTCTTCAAGAAAGCCTGACGGGGTAAAAATTGCCGATAATGACGCAGGGTTTGTAATTTTACCTGATGGGGGAACCTTATATATTGCCGTTTTTGTCACTGAATCAAAAATGAGTGATTCTGAAAACGCTGCCCTTATCGCCCAAATTGCAAGAATAATTTATAACAAAATTGTGGCGCAAAAATAAAAACAACGGCGCAAAAAATTAAACGCCTATTGTTTTTTGCATACTAAACATATCGAATAGGTATGTATTCATAATATGCAACAACTTGTTGCTTAACAATTTGTTACATAAAATAACATTTACTCTGCGGATTTTGCGGCAAGGACGGCCATTTTGGCGCTTTCAATAATTTCCTGTGTGGATTTTTTGTAATAAAGTTCATGCCCGAGGCCAACTGCTGTTGCGCCTTTTTCAAGATATTCTTTAATGTCTGAAATTTTAATTGAACCTGTCGGCATAACGTTTAAAAATTTCATCGGCCTCAATAATTCTTCAATATAGGTGGCCCCGCCAAGGTCTTTAATCGGGTAAATTTTTATAACAGGAACTCTTGCTTTCCAGGCAGTGTAGGCCTCATTTGGGGTTGTTGCGGTTAACATTAAAGGAATTTTGTGCCCGGAAGAGAGCTTCACAAGGTTCATTTGTAAAATTGGCGATACTAAAAGCTTTGCGCCGGCTTCAATCCCTGAAAGCGCTTGGGAAGAAGTAATTACACCTCCTTGTGCCACATAAACATTTTCATTTTTCGACACTTCTTTTATGGCTTCAATTGTCGAATTAATTTCTATTACTTTAATTCCGCCTTCAATGTAAGCATTTGCAATTTCTATTGCTTTTTTGGTGTCGTCTTCCCTTATGATTCCATAAATTTTATTTTGTTTAATTGCCTGAATAATGTTTGTCATCGTGCTTTACTTCCTGTTTTAATTTGAATTTTACTGTATTCAAATTCTCTCACTTTGTTCTCGTTTAGCGTAACACTAAGGAAAGTATTTTTCAATTTTCTCGGCTTAATAATATTTAACGTTTCTTTGTCTTTTAAAAGGCAATTCAGCCTGGCCCTTGCGTTTTGGCGCATTAATTCGGTGGAAAGAAGCAATGTGATTTTGCTTGCGTCGATTAGATTGAGTTTTGTTAAATCTAATTCAAAATCGGCGCAAAGGCTTGTGCTGAAATGTTTTCTTGCGCTTTCCATTTCTTCTTTTAAATTTTTACTGTTAAAATTTATCTTAATTTTTCTCATAAGAATTTTTATTGCGGTTAAAATTTACTTTCTTATAATTAACCTCGGCCAAAAGGCCTTAAACTTTATTTACCTTTGGGTAAATTTAAGCTGTTTGATGTATAATTTTTAAAGAATAAATTTAAATGTGTTTTTAACAAGGGATGGAATTTATGCAAACCGTTTTTATGAAAGAAGATGAGCTTATTCAAAGTGCCAAAGAAGTTTTTGATATTGAGGCAAATTCAATTTTGCGCCTGAAAGAAAGACAGGGTAAAGATTTTGTTGAGGCTATAAATATTTTATACAATTCAAAAGGAAAAGTTGTTGTGACGGGGATGGGAAAATCCGGCCTTATCGGAAGAAAAATTGCCGCAACCCTTTGTTCCACAGGAACTCCTGCTGTTTTCCTTCATCCTGCAGAATCCACCCACGGTGATTCAGGGATTATTACGCGCAATGATGTTGTAATCGGAATTTCAAACAGTGGCGAAACCGGGGAATTGTTAAACCTTTTACCTTTAATTAAGCGTTTTGGCGTGCCCTTAATTGGTATGACAGGGAAAATCGACTCTACGCTTGCAAAAAGAAGCGATGTTGTTTTGGATGTTTCGGTTGAGCGTGAAGCATGTCCTTTAAACAAAGCCCCAACTGCAAGTACGACGGTAACTTTGGCTCTCGGGGACGCACTTGCCGTTTGTCTTTTAAAGAAGCGCGGTTTTTCATATGAAGATTTTCTTGTTTTTCACCCGTCGGGCGCTCTTGGCAAGGGAATCTTGTACAAGGTTTCAGATTTAATGCTGAAGGATGAAAAACTTCCTGTTGTGGATGAGAATTTGAGTTTTATCAAGGCTATTGAATTAATTTCAGAGAAAAAGCTTGGCTGTGCCTACATTTTAAACCCGGATGAAACCCTAAAAGGCGTTATAACAGACGGGGACATTAGAAGAATTCTCCTTAAATATGGCAATGTTAATGATTTGAAGGTTAAAGATGTTATGGTATTAAATCCAAAACATGTAAATACAGATGATTTGGCCGCAAAAGCACTTTCAATTATGGAAAAATTCTCAATCACATCTTTAGGGGTGACAGAAAATGATAAATTAATCGGAATTATTCATATTCATGATCTTCTAAAGGCAGGAGTGGCTTAAGTATGGACGGCAGTGAATTTTTTAACGATTTAAATTTAAGATTAAAGGCACAGAAGATAAAACTTGTGGCTTTTGATGTGGATGGCGTTATGACAGATGGCTCTTTAACGTTTTTAGAAGATGGCAGAGAAATTAAAACCTATAACGCAAAAGACGGTCAGGGCGTTGTTATGCTGAACAAGGCCGGTTTTAAGACGGCAATAATTACTGCACGCGACAACGGCACTGTGGAACATCGGGCAAAAGTTCTTGATATCACAAGACTTTTTAAGGGCCAAAAAAACAAGGTAAAAGCGCTTGATGAACTTTGTCTTGAATTTGGTGTTCAATATGATGAAGTGGCCTATATGGGAGATGATTTTCCTGATTTATGCGTGATTGAGCGCGTTGGGCTTTCTAGTGTGCCAAAAGACGCGATTGATGAAGTGAAAAATGCGGCGTCTTTTGTTTCAAATTATGGCGGCGGAAAAGGTGCTGTTCGTGAGTTTTGTAACTTTATTTTAAAATCAAACAATATAACCTGGAATGATATAGTTAAAAAGAACGAAACCCTAAAACAATAAGGGTGCCGTTCTTTTAATGTGTGCAAAATTATCCTATTTTAGTTTGTTATATTCTTCATCTGATACTTCTTCAAGCCATTCTGTGGAGCCGCCATCAGAGGGCACTTCGATTGCAAGATGTGAAAACCACGAATCAGGAGCTGCACCATGCCAGTGTTTTGTTTCTGCGGGAATATTTACAACATCCCCAGGTTTTAATTCCTGTGCGGGTTTGCCCCATTCTTGATAATATCCTCTGCCGTCTATAACTATTAAAATTTGTCCGCCCTTATGGTGAATATGCCAGTTATTTCTGCATTTGGGCTCAAAAGTTACATTTGCAATCCCAACCTGTTCTTTTGAGAGCATATTCAAATAGCTTTTTCCTTTGAAATATTTTGCATAGGCGACATTTGGTTCACCTACGGCAAAAGCGCCCGCATATTTTGGAACTTCGCTGCTCTTTTTGCTTGTGGAATCTGCTGCCATAGAATATCCTCCTGTTAAAAATACAAGTGTTAAAAGTGTTAATATTAGTTTTTTCATTATAAATTTCTCCTTTTTGATTATAGCGCTTGGAGTTTACTTTAAGTCAAATTTTTGCCAAGGGGATTATAAAGATATGTGTGATTTTTTTAACAATGCTTAACAATAGAATAAAAATAAGCAATTAATTTGAAGAGAAAAACTTTATTAATGTACAAGGAGTTTATTTTTTTAGAGAGCAATTTTTATGAACGAAAGAGAATTGAATACATTATTTAATATAGTAACAGAGCCAGAGCACAACGCATATAAATTGGATAGCGTTAAAAAACTGCAGGAAATTCAAAGGATTATAAGGGTTCTTGAAATTTCAAAAGCCCAAAAAGAAAGCTTTAAGCAAATTTCAGCACGCGGCCTTGTTGCTTTTAAAATGCTTGTAAGCAATAACTAGTTTATATTTTGGCGGTAAATTTAAGGGGCGCCAAAAACTTAGCTATTAAAGCATTGAAGTACAAAACTATATGTATGTTTCGTATTCCTGAATTAAACCTTCAAGGGTGATAGAAAGCTTGTGAAAACTGTATTCGGTTAAATTCAGGCTAAACGCGTTATAACCTTTTTTCTCCGGGCCGAAGAAAATTTCTGTTATGATATCAACTTTTGAAAAGCCCGGATAGTTTACCGTAAGCCTCATTAATTTATCATTTTTTCGAAGCTCAAAATAGGATTGGTTAAATTCCACAGTGTTATTTATATCTATCATTTTGCGCTTGTTTTCAACTTGAAGTTTGAATTTATCAAAAACAGGTTTAGTAACTAACTCACATTTTTTCTTAAACGCCTGTCTGAAAAGAATTGCGTTTCTTTCTTCTTCTTCGCTAAAATCCCCGATTTCAACGTTTGGAAGGTTTGGGTTTAATTTCTTCTGAAGCAAAAGTTTATCTATCACTTTTGGTGTGGATTGAAGTGTATTTGGCATGGATACAATTTCAGAGCCTTCATCTTCTGCGGGTTCTGAATCAATTTTAAAGAGAGTGTCTTTTGTGAAATCGTCACTGCCGTCAGGCTTTGTAAACAGGCCTTTTGCAGAGGCTTCTGTGTTTTTGTTTTCTTTTATATTTAATCTTCTCTCAATGATATCGGTATGTTCTTCTTTTGCCTCTTCCGTGTTTTGCAGTTCAATGTTTTCCGGCATTTTTTCATGCGCCACAAGAAGCACGTTTGTTTGCCCTTTTGTTTTTACATAGGTTGCTTCAAGCATTTCTTTTGTTGATTTAAAATCTTTGTCGTTAATTTCTGCTACTGCGGCATTTACATTAAAATCAATTCCAAGGCTGTTATTAATTCTTTCAAACACGGCATATGCACCGTTTAATTTTGTCTTTGGAAGGTAAATATAATATTTTCCATCTTTTCTTATTCCGACAGAATCATTCAGCCTTACGGATTTTTTGATAATTCCGTTGATAAGCCCGCTTTTTTGTGCGAAGAATTTATCATCCGGCCCGACAAGCATAAGGCATGACGGGTTTTTATATTTAATCGCAGAATCAATCTCAGCATCTAAAAGCTGCTCTGCGTATTCTTCCGTGTAAAAACCTGTGTTATTTTCAATAATTCCAAGATTTGTTAAGAAATTGTTTCTTGAATTTGTATTGATTGTGATTTCATTTTTTTGAATACACCAAATCACGCGGATTAAAAGTTCCCAATCTGCAATCGGGGTTTTAATGATGTCTGAAATTCCAAGGTCAAAAGCGTCAATTAGAAATTCTTTTGTGCAATCTTCTGAGTATAAAAGTATCGGGATATTTCTTAAAAGCTCGTTTGCCTTAATATCCTTTATTGCATTAAGGCTTTCTTCGCCATCCCCTCTGGCATGGAGCACAATAACATTGGGCATTGCCTGACATAAAAATTCTACTGCATTTTCAAGGTTTGTATCGACAATTTTGTCTAAATCTCTTAATAATACAAGTTTTGAAGAGATGACATTTATCGCGTCAAATTTATCTCCGATAATGGCTATAATGTTATTAAAGCTCATAACTGTTTAAATACTCCGTAATTTTTAACATCTTTTAAAAAAGAATACTATTAATTTACAAAAATGACAAATCTATAAAGTTTTGATAAGCTGTCTTTTATGAATAAGAAAAGTTTAACATATTTAATTTTAATCGTAATCGGCGCAACCCTTCTTAGAATCTGGCATTTAGACAAGCCCGAGGGGATGTGGAATGATGAATATCTAACATGGAATATTTCAAGGGCAAGGCTTTTTACGGATTTCTTTACGGCAATTAATTCAAACTGCCATGCTCCGCTGCATTATATTTACCTGAAACTTTGGATGTGGATTTTTCATGACACAGATAAATTTTTAAGGTTATCATCCGTTGTGCCCGGGGTTCTTGGGGTAATTACAATGTATTTTGCAGGGTTTGAATTCAAGAAAAAAGATGGGGCAAACACTGCCGTTGTGGCTGCGTTTTTAGCCGGAATAAGCTCATTTTTAATCTATTTTTCGCAGGAAATAAGGATTTATTCCCTCCTTTTCTTTTTGACATGTCTTGTTTTGTTATATGCGCTTAAAATATTTAACAGTCCTTCAAAGAAAAATTTCTTTTTATATTCGCTTTTTTCCCTGCTTTTAATTTTAACCCACACAATCGGTTTTGTGTTTGTTTTCTTTTCAACGGCAGCCTTAATGGTTTTTGCCGTGCCAAAAAAGAATACAAAAGATTTTATGCTCTTTAGTATTTTAGGGGTAGTAATTCTCGCCCTTCCTTTTGTGCCTTTAATTTCAAGCATTCTTTTTAAAAACGGATATTTTAGCCAATGGTGGGCACCCTTTAATTTTTCAAGAACACTGTTTATTTTTACAGATATTTTTTCACCTGTTTTGTATGACACATTCCACGTTTATAACACTTTTTCAGACGCATTTTATAAAAACGGTGTAATTAATATCGGATATTTGGTTTTTGCAATAATTCCTACTCTAATTGGCATTATTTGCTTTATAAACGGTGTTTTAAACCCAAAAAGAACTCAAGGATATATGCTTTCCGTTATTGTCTGCACGGTTTTAACCGTTTTAATTGCCGCCATGGCAGGAAAGATTGTTTTTGTAACAAAATATATAATTGAAATTCTGCCGCTTGTCATTTTGCTTGCAGCAGACGGGTTTTGTGCATTTAAATCTAAGGCTTTTAAAATTTCAATTGCAACAATTTTTATTGTCTTAAACCTTTTCTTCTTTGCTGTTTCAAAAACTTCCGCCGTTAGGCTTGTAAGAGAAGAAGGGCAAAGACTTCCTGTTGTTGCAATGCAGAATATGGGTTTAAAAAAAAACGACAAAATTATGTTTCTGTATTACCCAAACGGGTGGTACTTTAAATATGTAGATTTTTCAAACCCTGACAATGCGCCGTATGCTATTGCTTTTTGCATAACAAAGAATAATTATTCCTATTTTATGTCGAAAAACCTTGACCACAATGAAATGTACCATGGTGTTGAAGCAAAAAACAAGTTAAAGCCGGTGTTTGCCTCAAAAAAAAACAATTTTTTGGACGCAAGTTTAGACATGTTTTTGTTTAAAAAACTTGAAAAGGGGGATAGGCTCTTTCTTGTGGACTTAACATCTGTTAGCTTTTTTCCTATGAATGTTATTAATGAAATTGCAAGTGCTGAAAATACGGCAATGTATGACAAAGCGCCACTATTATATCTTGTTATGTCTTATGTTAAGAATTTTACGCTTGAAAAGGCAAAAAGAGAACTTGTTTATGGCGGATATTACGACACTGGCGCCTGGCGTATTTATGTATTTGAAAAAGCCTGAAGCAATTAGTGTTTTCAGGCTTGATTATATTTTTCACACGTGCAAAATAAGCGAAAGATATTTACATGAGAAGACTGTCGCGAAGCACTCCGTTAAAAACTTTCAGAGCTAATGTTGATGTGCAACAGACCGCCCCTGTCTTCGTTGTAAATATCTGGAGCGATTTGACTCATTGACATTCAAGAAAATCCGCCGCTAAAAATGGCTACTTGTCTTCGCTTCTTATAATTTTATCAATAAGGCCATATTCAAGCGCTTCTTCTGCTGTCATAAAGTTGTCGCGTTCTGTATCTTTTTTAATTCTGTCAACTTTTTGGCCTGTATGTTTCGCTAAAAGTTCATTTAACATTTTCTTCATGCGAAGAATTTCTTTAGCTTCAATTTCAATATCGGTTGCCTGGCCCTTAGCGCCGCCCAACGGTTGGTGAATCATAATTCTTGAATTTGGAAGAGCAAGCCTTTTTCCTTTTGTTCCGCCTGAAAGAAGGAAGGCGCCCATTGAGGCTGCGTCCCCAAGACAAATTGTTGAAACATCTGATTTTATAAGCTTCATTGTGTCGTAAATTGCCATGCCTGCTGTAATAACGCCGCCAGGAGAATTTATATAAAGCATAATATCCTTATCGGAATTTTCGCTATCTAAAAGCAAAAGCTGTGCTACGATTGAGTTTGCAACATCATCATCAATCGCACTTCCTAAAAATATAATTCTTTCGCGAAGCAATCTTGAAAAAATGTCAAAAGACCTTTCGCCTTTTGATGAAGCTTCGATTACGGTTGGTACATAGCTTAAAATTTGATAAGTATTCATAAAATCAGTCCTTTTTAAACAATTTTGCCTAATTTTCTTTTTATTATAAACGAAATCTCTTTTATTATATTAAATTTTACTACAAAAATACATCAAACTGTTTAATTTTATCTTGTTTGTATTACAATAAGAAACGGCGTGCTTGAAATAAGTGCGGCCGTTTTATTGGAAGAAGATTAAATTAAAGGAATAAAATATGTACAATGCAGCGATAGTTGGGGCGGGCCCTGCGGGGATTTTTACAGCACTCGAGCTTGTAAAATTAAAACCTGATTGGAAAATTATTTTAATTGAAAAAGGCAATAAAATTGAAAAAAGAGCCTGTCTTTTAAGAAATGGCTATAAATCTTGTCCAAGCTGCAAAACCTGCGGCCTTTTGTGCGGATGGGGCGGTGCAGGCGCATTTTCTGACGGCAAATTAACTTTAACTCCTGAAGTTGGCGGCCATTTGCCCGAATATATGCCATACAAGGATGTTGAAGATTTAATTAAATATTGCGACGACATCTATCTTGAACATGGGGCAACCGATGTTGTTTACGGGGTAAATAGACATGAATTTGCAGACATTGAGCGCGCAGCTTCTTTGGCTGAATTAAAACTTGTGCACTCTCCTGTGCGCCACCTTGGAACGGAACGCTCTTTGGATGTTCTAAAGCATATGCAGGATTATTTAGCCGATAAAATTGAAATTGTAAATAATGTTGCGGTTGAAAGCCTTGTTGTTGAAAACAATACAATCAAAGGACTGAACCTTTCAGACGGCAAAACCGTTATGGCAAATTATGTTGTAATTGCCCCCGGAAGAGAAGGTGCAGACTGGTTAACAAGGGAATTTGAAAAAAATAATATTTCAATGATAAATAACGCGGTGGACGTTGGTGTTCGTGTGGAGTTACCGGCTGATGTTATGGAGCCTATAACTTCCCGCCTCTATGAATCAAAATTGATTTATTATTCTCCAACCTTTGGGGATGAAGTTAGAACTTTCTGTATGAACCCAAACGGGGAAGTTGTTTCTGAAAATTATAACGGAATTCAAACCGTAAACGGCCACAGCTATGCAAACAAAAAGACACCAAACACAAACTTTGCCCTGCTTGTTTCTAAAAAATTCACAGAACCCTTTAAAGAGCCGATTAAATACGGGCAGCATGTTGCAAGCCTTGCAAATATGCTTGCCGGCGGAGTTTTGGTGCAAAGGTTTGGCGATTTATTGGACGGTAAAAGGTCAACTCCTCAAAGAATTAAAGAAAGCATAATTAAGCCAACTTTAGAATGTGCAACCCCCGGGGATTTGAGCCTTGTTCTTCCGTATAGACAGCTTTTATCAATCATAGAAATGCTTTATGCGCTTGATAAAATCGCGCCCGGTGTGGCTTCAAGGTATACCCTTCTGTATGGTGTTGAAGTTAAATTCTACTCTGCAAGGGTAAAACTCACATCAGAACTTGAAACAGAAGGTGTTAAAAACCTCTTTACAATAGGCGATGGCGCCGGTGTTACAAGAGGCCTAATGCAGGCTTCTGCTTCAGGTGTATATTGCGCAAGGGTTATGGCAAACAGATAAGCTTTGAAGCTGAAATAAAATATTAAGTGTTTTAAACACCTGACGAGTCTTAAACCCCCGGGTGTTTAATTTTATTAAAAAATATTTAGAAATATTATGTTGACATGCTATCTTAAAACGCTTACGATACTTATACAAGGGGATTTTAACGGGAAGGTTTTAAAATGGAAATTTGGCATACTTGGGCGCTTGTTGGTTTTTTATTTCTCTTGATTGAGATGATGACGCCGACCACTTTTTTCTTGACGCTTGCAGGTGCTTCGTTTTTTGCAGGAATTGCTTCCTATGTTTATCCTGAAAGCACCGGGATTCAGGTGGGCGCATTTGTAATATTTTTGCCGATTTTTTATTTTGCAATTAAACCATTTATGGATAAAAAAGATAAAGAACCTCAGGAAACCGGGCTTGAAGCCAAATATTTAGGCCAAAGCGCTATTGTGTCAAAGGTTATAGGAAAACCCGGCACAAACGGAATTGGCGAAATTAAGATTTATGGCGAAGTTTGGCAGGCAAAAAGCTGTGATGGCGCAGAAATTGAGCCTGACGCTATGGTGAAAATAATAAGGAATGAGAGCCTTATTATGTTTGTTGAAAGATGTTAAGTCTTTAAAAGGCTTATATGGCAAATATTTTGCCTAAAAAGTAATCTAGTTTTAAAAAGGAGATATATAAAATGGCTGCATTTTTTATTGTAATTTTAATTGTTGCTGCGGTATTTGCGGTTACAGGGTTTAAAATTGTAAACCAGGCGCAGGTTATGATTATTGAAAGGCTGGGGCGTTTCAACAGAATTTTAAGCCCGGGGCTTCAATTTATCGTGCCTTTTATCGATACCCCAAGAGGAATTCACTCTAAAAAAGCAGTTCGAACGGTGACAGGCGAAACGTTTTCTGTATATTCCGTTGTTGAAAAAATTGATTTAAGAGAAAGTGTTTTTGACTTTCCAAGGCAAAATGTTATTACAAAAGATAACGTTACAATTTCAATTAACGCACTTTTATATTTCCAAATTGTAGACCCAAAAAGTGCCGTTTATGAAATTGAAAACCTGCCAGAGGCCATTGAAAAATTAACCCAAACAACCCTAAGAAACGTAATCGGCGAGATGGATTTGGATACAACCTTCACCTCTCGTGATATTATTAACGAAAAATTGAGAACTATTCTTGATGACGCTACAAATAAATGGGGCGTAAAGATTAACAGGGTTGAATTGCAGGATATTATTCCTCCGAAAGAAATCCAAAATGCAATGGAAAAACAGATGAAGGCAGAAAGGGACAGACGTGCTGCAATCCTTGAAGCGGAAGGTATGAAGCGTGCCGCAATTCTTGAGGCTGAAGGTGTTAAGGAATCACAAATTAACAAAGCAGAAGGTGAAAGACAGGCAGCCGTTCTTGTTGCAGAAGGTAATAAAGAGGCAAGAATTAAAGAGGCTTCAGGTGAAGCGGAAGCGATTAAGATGGTGATTGAGGCTTTGGCAAATTCAGGGGCTCCTGATAAATACTTAATTGCAATGAAATATCTTGAAACCTTGAAAACAATGACAGAAGGCAAAGATAACAAAGTTGTTTATATGCCGTATGAAGCAACGGGAATTTTATCTTCCGTGGATGGCATTAAGCAAATGTTTGACGGCAAGAAATAAGCCGGAAAGAAATAACAAACCCTGCAGGGGCCTTAGGGCGCTCCTGCAGGCTAAAAGAAAGCCAAAAGAAAGTATTTTTGAAAAAATGGGCAAAACAAACAAACGTTTATTAATTGTGGATGATGAAGCAGAAATCAGGGAACTTCTTGTTTTTGATATTCAATCATCCGGCTATACTGTAGATTCTGCAAAAGACGGGGAAGAGGGCTTAAAAAAGGCTGTTGAAAATAACTATGACCTAATTTTGCTTGATGTAATGATGCCAAAAATGAACGGGTATGATGTTTGTAAAAATATCCGTCTTGTAAAACCTAAGGTGCCTATTTTGATGTTGACTGCAAAAGGCACAATTCACGATAAAACGGAAGGTTTTGATGTTGGGGCGGACGATTATCTTGTAAAACCCTTTGATATTCAAGAAGTTTTGCTTCGTATAAGGGCGCTTTTAAGGCGGAATGATGATGTTGAATCCCATAATTCAAAAGAGGTTTTAAGGGCGGGTGACATTGAAATTCTTCCGGATTCTCTTGAAGCTTTGATTATTGATAAGAAGGTGAAATTAACCCCAACCGAATTTGAAATTTTATACTGTCTTTTGCAGCATTTAAACAAAGCTGTAACCCTTGCCACACTTCTTGATGAAGTTTGGGGATATAACAGTGACGAGGATGTTCGTATGGTGCGTGTCCATGTGGGCGGGCTTCGACAAAAAATTGAAACAGACACAAGAAAGCCAAAATATCTTCATACGGTAACAAATGTAGGGTATAAACTCACCCCGTTTGGCGCCTTAGAAGATGACCAATAAGATAGGTTAATAAGACCGGCTTTTAAAAAAAAAAATAAATATACAAGGGCAAAATGCCCGAAACGCTTTGGAGGAAACCTTGAAAAGATTAAAAATAGCAGAACAGATTGTTATAGTTATGCTGCTTGCGGTTTTAATTCCGTTTATTACAATTGGGCTTATTATATCAAACATTTCGCAACAATCTGTCCGAAAAGAACTTATTTATTCTTCCAAAATGATTTCAGGGTTTGTGGGCGATAGTGTTCAAAATTATGTAAAACTTGCCGAAGAAGAACTTAGGCAGGTGGCTTCTGCCATAAGTTTTTTCTATTATGAAGACGATAAAAACGATTTCCTTGAAGAAATTGAGCATAAATACGGTAAATTTAGCAACTTTAAGGTTTTGGATTCGGATACCTTAAAAAACAGGGATCCTGTTTTTAATGCCAAAGGTTCAACTATAAAGCTTTATGCGGATATTAGCGCAGATGATGTTGTAAGTGCGGATTTAAAAATGGCAATTCTTCAAGACGCGCTTGATAATAAGTTTACGGATATTAAGCATGATATCTATATATTGGATGGCAGAGGAAATATTGTTGCAACAAATGACCATGATAATGCAGGGTATCAGGATGTTATAAAAAACCTTCCAAAAGAGCGCGAATATCAAACGCCTGTACTCTTTTCAAAGGTAAAAAACCAGCCCCTTGCATATTTTCAGCTTAAAAACCCTGAATGGACAATCATTGTAAAGACAACACCTGTTGTAACCAAAAAAACCATAGACATTGCAAGGTATAGAATTATTCTGTCCCTTGTTCTTGCGGCACTTTTTATTTTTGTAATGGTTGGGATTTATACATCCTACCTTTATTTGAACATAAGACAGCTTTTTAAGGGGATAATTGCCATTTCAAAAGGAAGCTATAACAGGAAAATCCGCCTTTTAAAGAGTGTTTTTACGCCGCATGAAATTGTTTTTCTTGAAAAAGAGTTTAACTATATGACAAAAAAGGTGGCAGGGTCTTATGCGGAATTATCCGAGAAAAACCTTGAATTAAAACGTTTGGATGAATTTAGAGGAAGCTTGATTTCTGCTATAAGCCATGAATTTAGAACGCCTCTGACAAGTATAATAGGCTATTCAAGCCGTCTTTTAAGGTCTGACATTGAAATAGATGAAACCACAAAAACAAAAAGCTTGAAGGTTATAAAACAGCAAGCACAAAGGCTTTCAAGGATGGTGGATGATTTGCTTGTAATCCCTGAAATTGAAAGTTTTAAACTTCAATTAAATACAGAAAAGCTTGATTTGGCAAAGCTTTTGGAGCTTTCTGTGACTTATGCTAATTCAAATGATACAAAGTTTGAAATAAACACGGTGCAAGATTTAATCCCCGTGGAAGCCGATAAGGACAGATTGATTCAAATCTTAGTAAACCTTTGTGATAATGCGATAAAATACAATAAAGACAATGCGCCGATTGTGATTTCTGCGGCAAATGTTGAAGGAAAACCTTGTCTTTCAATTTTAAATAAATCTGATATTATTCCAAAAGAAATGTTAAACAGGCTTTACGACAAATTTGTCCGGATTGATTCAGAACTTACAAGAACAACGCGTGGCACGGGGCTTGGGCTTTTTATTGTTAAAGGGCTTTGTGAGGCTATGAATATTACAGTTGACATTTCAAGCACAGAAGCCGGGTTTGAAGTCGTTCTTGTGTTTAACAATGCACCAAAGGAAAAAGAAAATCCGTTTGAATTTGATATTGACGCTGTGGAAGAATTAAATGAAGCCAAAAGCGAGATGGTAAACACCTTGTTTTCCTAAAGTTTTCCACAAAGGCTTGAAATCAAACCCGGATATGCCCGGCTGAAATCTCTAAAAAGAAGCAAAAAACTTATGACAAATTTTTATATGGAAAAATGTATTGAGGCTGCAAAAAAATCCGGCATGGATATTCCTGTCGGGTGTGCCATTGTAAAAGATGGCGAAATTGTTTCTCTTTGTCATAATGAAAAAGAGGCAAAAAATTCTGTTTCAGCCCATGCAGAAATTCTGGCGCTAAATTTGGCGGCAAAAAGTCTTAATAGCTGGCGTTTAATGGAATGCGATTTATATGTAACGCTTGAACCTTGCCCCATGTGCGCTTGGGCAATTTTAAATTCAAGGATAAAAAATGTTTATTTTGGAGCGTATGACACAAAATACGGGGCTTTTGGCGGGGCTTTAAATTTGCAAAATTACAGTGATTTTAAAACAAACATTTTTGGCGGTATTATGGAAAAAGAATGCGAAGATTTGCTTAAAAAATATTTTAAGGAAGTAAGAAAATGACCAAACTAAAAGAGAGCCTGAAAGATGAACTTGATAGCCTTGCGGGGAAATATGAAACAAAAGAATTTATAAAAGATGATCCGGTTCAGTTTATTCACATTTTTAAAAAACGCGAAGATATTGAATTGGCGGGCTTTTTGGCTGCTCTTTTTGCTTTTGGAAAAAGGGAAGTTTTTATTAAAAAGCTGAATGCATTTTTTAATATAACTAAAATGCGCCCTTATGAATTTGTTCAGAATTTTGACTCTGCAAGGCTTTTGGATGGTTTTAATTATCGATTTATAAAGCCCGATGACCTTGGGGCTTTTTTGCTGGCGTACAAGAAACTCATCGTTAAAGACAAAATGACCCTTGAAGAACTCTTTTTTGATGGGTATAAAAAGGAAGGCAGCGTGTTTGGGTGCTTTCAATATGTTTGCGATTGTTTCTATAAGGGCACCCCAAAGGATAATACGGGCACATGTGCTTTAGCCGGGTATAAATTTATGCTCTCAAACCCCAAAAACAAAGGGGCAATGAAGCGGATGAATATGTTTTTAAGGTGGATGGTAAGGAAAAATTCGCCTGTGGACATTGGAATTTGGAATTTTATTAAGCCATCAGAACTTTTTATTCCGCTTGATGTGCATGTTGGGAATATTTCGCGGGGTTTAGGGCTTTTATCAAGGAAGCAAAATGACGCACGCGCAGTTTTAGAGTTGACTTCAAAACTAAGAGAATTCGACCCAAATGACCCCATTAAATATGACTTTGCACTCTTTGGGTACGGGGTAAATAATAAATAACAGCAACTAAATCCATATCTTGGCACACCTTTTTTGTATTAGTATTCAGAAGCTCTAAGCATGGGTATAGCAAATTTTGATGTTATAAAATGCTTCAAGAACCTTGTGCTGTAAAGATAGGCAATTAAAATTCATCAGCGGGTTTATAAAATTGTAAAAACCCTTTTTTGTATTAAAATTATATTGTATAGCCAAATACTAAAAAGTCAAAAACACCAAAATGACAGCGTTTGGCGAAAATATGAAAGAAAATGCCCTCCATGCTTTGGGCAGAAAATATAAAATGAAATATTCAAAATATTCAATAGTTATAATAGGTTCAGGCGCCTCAGGGCTCTATTTGGCGCTTTGTGCCGCAAGAAAAAACCGTCTAAAGGATGGCATTCTTGTTGTGACAAAATCCGCGCTGAATGAGTGCAATTCAAGGCTTGCGCAGGGCGGTATAGTTTCTGTTATGCCTGAAATCAACAAAAACGATAACGTTACATCCCATGTTATGGACACAATTAAAGCCGGCTGCGGCCTTAGTGATTTTAACGTGGCAAGGTTTATATCAGAAAATTCTGCCTCCGTTATAAATGATTTAATTGATTTAGGGGTGGAATTTGATAAAAATAACGAAGGAAATCTCGCATTCACGCTTGAAGCGGCTCATTCGACACCCCGAATTTTGCATGCAGGCGGTGATTCCACCGGGCGCGTGATTGAAGATAAACTTACAGAGCTTGTAAGAAAGTCTGATTTAATTGAAGTTTATGAAGGCACAAGTGCTGTAGAATTGCT
Organism: Candidatus Gastranaerophilales bacterium; assembly: GCA_910587375.1. Lineage (GTDB taxonomy): Bacteria > Cyanobacteriota > Vampirovibrionia > Gastranaerophilales > Gastranaerophilaceae > MGBC122484. The sequence goes on from CAJULR010000010.1 coordinate 20,650, forward strand.
CTGTGACAACGATAAAACCTGTCGCGGGGTCTTAATTTACAATCCAAGTACAGATTCTTACGAAGCGATTTATTCAAACGCTGTTGTTCTTGCAACGGGCGGAATTGGTCAGGTTTATGAATATACAACAAACCCAAACGTTGCAACAGCAGATGGTGTAGCGCTTGCATATCTTGCAGGAGCTGAAGTTTCCGATATGGAATTTGTGCAATTCCACCCGACGGCCCTAAAAACCCCGACTGGCGCAAAAAATATGCCTCTTGTATCAGAGGCCGTGAGGGGTGAAGGCGCAAAGCTTTTAAATATAAATAACGAACCTTTTATGCAAAAATACAATGAAAAGGCGGAATTGGCCCCAAGAGATGTTGTTGCGCGGGCAATTTTTAATGAAATGGAAAAAACTAATTCAAGAAATGTTTTCTTGGATATTTCCCCAATTGGGCTTGAAAGGTTCAAAAAAAGATTTCCTTCAATCACGGCCATTTGCGAAGAGTGCGGGATTGAACTTGAAAAAAACCTTATCCCTGTTGCCCCTGCGGCGCACTATTTTATGGGCGGCGTGAAGGTTAATTTGAATATGGAAACTTCTGTAAAAAATCTTTATGCAATTGGTGAAGTTTCAAGAACGGGGCTGCATGGGGCAAACAGGCTGGCTTCAAATTCGCTTTTGGAGTGTGTTGTTTGTGCACATAAGCTTTCTGAAATTTTATCGCAAAGAAATCTTGACGCGCCAAAAAGCTTTGATGGCAAAGTTAAATCCATTTTAGAGCTTTATGACGCTGATGTCTTAAATGACATAATTGAAACGGGCATTTTAAGACGCATGCTAAAAAAAGCAATGTGGGAAAATGCCGGAATTGTGCGTACGGAAGAAGGGCTTAGAAATGCACTTCGCGTGCTGGATGATATTGAGCTGATTACAAGGGGTTCAAGGGTTTATGCTTCAAAAGAGGGGTATGAGCTTCGAAATTCTTTAATTACTGCAAAATTAATCGCAGAGGCTGCTTTGAATAGGAAAAATTCAATTGGCGCACATTTTAGGGAAGACTCAACTGACCTTGTATTGCAAGCTGAACAGCGCGCTGTGGCCCAGGAATTGACGCAAAACAAACTCAGGGTAGAATTTAACACGGAATTTTCAAAAATATAAATATAAAAAGAGGGCGGGGAGAAGAATATGGCCAAATTTTTATTGAATGATTTTATGATAAAAGACCACATCGTGGCAGCGCTAAAAGAAGATGTGGGCTATGGCGACATTTCGACTGATTTCATTTGTGCTGACATTGATAAAAATAAAAGGTTTGAAATCTTTTTAAGAACCCGCGAAGAAGGTATTTTATGCGGATGTGACCCGTTTCGCCTTGTGTTTGAAATTTTAGCTAAAGACGATGTTAAGATTGAATTTTTCAAAGAAGATGGAGATAAAATTACCCCAAATGAGCCCGTAGCAAAGATTGTCGGATATCCAAGATACGTTTTAACCGGCGAAAGGCTTGCGCTTAATTATATTCAAAGAATGTCAGGAATTGCAACTTTTACTAAAAAGTTTCAAGACATTGCAGAGCCTTATGGCGCAAGGGTTGTAGACACAAGAAAAAATACTCCGAATTTTAGATTGTTTGAAAAATATGCAGTAAAAGTGGGCGGCGGACACCTCCACAGATTTAACCTTTGCGATTGCGTTATGTTAAAAGACAACCATATTGCACTTATGGGCGGCTCAATCGAAGAGGCTGTAAAAAAAGTCCGTGCAAACATTTCGCACGCACATAAAATTGAAGTTGAATGCGACACTATTGAACAGGTTCGTGCAGCCTTAAATGCAGGCGCAGACATCATTATGCTTGATAATATGACAATTGATGAAATTAAAAATTGCACAGAACTTATAAATAAAAAGGCAATAATTGAAGTTAGCGGCAACGTGAACCTGAAAAACCTTGAAGACATTGCAAAAACAGGTGTTGATATAATCTCAACCAGCGCCATCGTTGCAAAAGCACCAACTCTCGACCTTGGGTTTGATTATATCGGCTAATCTGCATTCAATAATGGGCTTTATGTCCTTTGCCTTTGGTATACAATTACTTATCAATCAAGTCTTTTAATTTATATGCGGCGGTTAAAAGCGGGTCAATTGTGGATGAGAATGCAGGCGAATAGGTTAAATCCAGGTGTAAAAACTCGCTCACGGTAAGGTTTGCCCTCAAAGCTGACGTTATTGTATAAATCCTTTTGTCCGCGTCGCCTGCGCCCACTGCTTGTGCGCCTAAAAGTTCGCCTGTTCTTTTATCTGCCACAACTTTTATTGTGATGTTGTTTGAACCTGGCATATAACCTGCCTTGTCCCTTTTTGTAATTGTGGCTGAAATAGGCTCTATATTGCTGTTTTGCGCATATCTTTTTGCGGCAGTTTCTGTAAGCCCTGTCGTGGACATTGAAAAATTAAAATATTTTGTAACGGCAGAGCCCAAAATTCCTTCAAATGCTTCATAAACTCCGTTTTCATCAGTGTTTACGTTAATCCCTACAACGCGCCCCTGTTTGTTTGCAATGGTGCCAAGTGCCGCATAGAGCGGTTTTCTTGTAATTAAACAATTTTCTTCCGTGCAATCGCCTGCGGCCCAAATGTGGTCTATGTTTGTTCGCATTCTGTTATCCACCTTTATGGCGCCTGTTATGCCGATTTCAATCCCGGCCTCTTCTGCAATTTCTACGTTTGGAACCACCCCTGCTGCGATGACACAAAAATCCGCATGTAAAATTTTGCCGTTTTTGGTAACAGCACCCTCAAATTCTTCTCTTCCAAGAAATTCGACAATTTCATCCTCCATAATGAAATGGACCTGTTTTCCATCCTTTTGGATAATATGTTCTCGAATGATAGCGCTAATTTCTGGGTCAAATTGAGTCATAATTTCTTGGCTTCGCTCTACAATCGTGACGTCGAGCCCGTTTTTTACAAATCCTTCCAAAAGCTCAATTGCAATATAGCCCGCCCCAAGCATTATAACGCTTTTGGATTGATTCATTTTCTCTTTAATTTTTATCCCGTCTTCTAAAACCTTCAGGGTGAAAATGTTTTTTAAATTTACATTTTTAATCTTTGGAATATAAGGTTTTGAGCCGATACAAAGAACAAGCTCATCATAATTTACTTTTTTGGTTTCATCTGCCGTGTTAAAAATTACAGCTTTTTCTTCAGGCAAAATTTTTGTGCACTTATGATTTAAAAAAATATCAATTCCTTGCTTTTGAAAATCTTCAGGCTTTCTTATAATTAAATTTTCCGCCGTCGGAACGGAGCCTTCAATGTAATATGGCATTCCGCAGGCAGAATATGAAACCATATTTTCCATCGTATAAAGTTCTATTTTATGATTAGGGTTAACCCTTTTGGCTTTTGCTGCGGTTTTTGGCCCGGCTGCACAGCCGCCTACTATAACAATTTTTTTCATGGTATATTCAAACATATCAAAGGAGATGTGACTTTGCATTTGACAGGCGGGCAATACAAGGGAAGAATTGTTTCCACCCCATGTGGCGAAGGGCGCGGAGAACACGGGCGTTCTGTTAAGCCCACATTATCAAAAGTGCGCGAAAGCGTTTTTAATGTTTTATCTTCGCATTTTTTGTCATCCGCTATGGAAAATTCCGAGCCTAATAATGTCTTTTCAAAACTTTCTTTTTTGGATATGTTTACAGGCTCGGGCATTATGGCGCTTGAAGCTTATTCCAGGGGCTTTGGCGAAGTTTTTGCTATTGAAAAATGCCCAAGAACATATTCCTTAATTAAAAAAACGTTTTCTGCCTTTTGTGCTGATATTTCTCTTTTAAGGGCTGACGCTATAAAGGCTGTGCCAAAATTGCAAGAATTTGATGTAATTTATATCGACCCGCCTTGGGATTTTGATTATGAACCGATTATAAATACTGCCTACGAAAAACTTGCAACAGGCGGCGTTATTGTTGTTGAATATGATGTCAAAAATTCAAAAGGAACCGCGGGCGATTTTCTTCATAAAAAAGAGGCAAAATCCGCCTGCCAAAGGAAAGAAAATGCCGGCATACAAATTTTACCATTTAAAGAAAAGATTTATGGTCGTTGCAAATTAGATTTTTATACAAAATAACCCTATAAAACGCGGGCTATGAATTTTTTGGGCTATGAATCTGTTTCAATTTCCTTGTCTGCAGATGTTTCATAAAAAATGCTCATGCCCTTTGCTGTGTGTTTTGGGAATTTGTCTTTCATTTCATCAATTTCTTCTTCAATGCCAAAGGCTGCAATTTCTTCGTTTGTAACTCTGCCGTCGCCGTTTTTGTCAATTTCTGAGAAATTATTTAAAACTGTTTCTAGAAGTGTGGTTGAAGAACCGTAAGATGTATAGCAAAGCTCACAAAGCTGTTGATATGTAAGCCCGCCCGTGCTCATATTGTTTGTATATGCCTGGAGTTCGTCTTTTGAAATTATGCCGTCGCCATCTTTATCGATTTTTCCGAAATTTGTTGAAAGATAATTTGTAAAGGCGTAATTCAATTGGGTTTTATCTACGTCTTTTGATGGGTTTGTTATGTTTTCAAGGCTGAGGCCCTTGCCGTCTGTGCCTGTCATTAAATATGCATAGTTGCTAACCAGGCCGTTTATTGCTTGTGTAAAAAGTGAGGCTCCGTTCAATCTGTTTGACATTTTTAAAATTCCTAAAATCTAACCTAAATTTAGTTTAATGATTATTTTAAAAAAGCAACACCTTTAAACGGAGGAAACAATGTTGAATAAAATATTATAAGTTAATAAATTTATCTGTCTTTATCTGTCTAGAAGTTCGAGAAACATTTTTGCGGCAGGAATTAAATCGGGGTGAAATTTATATAGGTTTTCTAAGGCTTCTTTTGCCTTGCTGTAGTCTGTCTCTGCATTTGCAATATTGCTATAATCCTTAAATAGATCTTTATAATTGACATTGAGTGCTTTTTTAATTTTGTCTAAAGTCGGAGCAGATAGAAATCTTTTGCCAAGCTCTATGTTGGTAAGGGTTGTGGGCGTAATGCCTATCAATTCGGAAAGCTCTGCTTGTGTAAGGTTTTTGGCCTTTCTGAGTTCGGCAATCCTTGAGCCTAAAATTTTTTGCGCAGTTGTTTTCTTAGCATTAGACAATTTTATATTCTCCTTGAAATAATGCTATATTGTCGAAATGTTAAAATAAATAGTATAAAACATCATATACTTGATATTTAATATCAAGCTTTAAAGAGTAAGAGTGATAGATGATATCCGTATGTGTTATTTCAATAATCGGAATTTCGCTCATTTGTCTAAATGGTGTCAAATTTAAACTCAACCCTCTTGGGGACATTTTGGTTCTGAGTGCTGCCTGTTTTGCAAGCTGGAATTATGCTTTTAAGGTGCTTGGGGTTGTAAAAACAAGTATTTATATCTATGTTGTGCCCGTAATAACAGTTTTCATCTCTGTTTTGGTTTTAAAAGAACCGTTTACACTTTTTACATTAACCGGCACCCTGCTTACAATTTTGGGGTTATTTATATCAAAGAAAAAATAACCCCAAAAAATATTTAAAATGTGTAATTGTGCTTAAAATTCCGCTATATAACCCTGTCGCGAAGAATGTCAGATTTATAGCTCTGCAAATTTTGTGTTAAAGTCTGTTTCGCGTTCAAAGTTGTATGCAGCTCTTAAAAGCGGCTCTTCCTGTAAAATTTGGGAGATTAACTGCATGCCAATTGGCATACCGCCTTTGTCAAAGCCTGCAGGAATGCTGATTGCGGGCGCCCCGATTAGGTTTGCACAGATTGTTCCAATGTCTGTCAAATACATCGCAAGCGGGTCTTCGTTTCTGGAACCTATGTCAAATGCTGTTGTGGGGCAAGTTGGGCTCACCAAAACATCCACTTCTTTAAAAATTCTGTCAAAATCTTCTTTAATTAAGCGTCTTAACTGCTGTGCTTTTTTATAATATGCGTCGTAATATCCGCTTGAAAGTGCGTATGTGCCAAGCATTATACGTCTTTTAACCTCGTCGCCAAAACCTTCTTTTCTTGTTTTTGTGTACATTTCCATAAGGTTTTTAGCGTCCGCTGTTCTGTAACCATATTTTACACCGTCAAAACGTGCAAGGTTTGAGCTTGCTTCTGCTGTTGCGATAATGTAATAAACGCCGATAGAGTGCTTCAACAAAGGCAAAGACACTTCTTTTACCGTTGCGCCAAGCTTTTCATAAATTTTTACAGCGTCTTCAATTGCTTTTTTAACATCGTCGTTTACGCCTTCTGCCATAAGTTCTTTAATAACGCCGAATTTCAAGTCTTTAACGTCGTTTTTAAAGGTTTTTGAGATGTTGCCAACCGGCATATTTAACGATGTTGAATCTTTTTCGTCATATCCTGCAATGGTTTCATATAAATCTACAATGTCTTCAACACATCTTCCAAAAGGCCCGATTTGGTCTAATGAGGAAGCAAAAGCAATGAGGCCATATCTTGAAACCCTGCCATATGTGGGTTTAAAGCCTGAAATGCCACAAAAGCTTGCAGGAAGTCTGATTGAACCCCCTGTGTCTGACCCGAGAGCAACCGCAGATTCAAGCGCTGCAACAGAAGCCGCAGAACCGCCTGATGAGCCGCCTGGAACCTTGTTTAAATTGTATGGGTTGTGAACCTTGTTAAAAGCGGAATTTTCGTTTGAAGAACCCATTGCAAATTCATCCAAATTTGCCTTCCCGATAACAGGAACAAGGTTTTCTCTTAATTTTTTGCTCACTGTTGCGTCATAGGGCGATGTGAAATTTTCTAAAATTTTGCTTGAAGCTGTTGTTTTATAACCCTTTAAATTGATGTTATCTTTAAGGGCCAAAGGAATACCTGCCATTTTTGGGAGTTCTTCGCCTGCGGCAATTTTTTTATCAACTTCTTTTGCGGTTTCAAGTGCATATTCTTTTGTGAATGAATTAAATGCGCCGATTTTTTCTTCAACTTCATTCACTCTTTTGTATGTAGCCTCAGTTAATTCCACAGCAGAAACTTGCTTTTCTAAAAGTGCCTTTCTCATTTCGACTGCCGTCTTTTTCAACAATTCCTTTTGGTCCATTTTTTCAAAAACTCCATATAAAATATTTGGTGTAAAATCATTTTATGTCAAACAAAATCAAAGGTAAATATGGGGAAGATTTGGCTGTAAATTATCTTATTAAAAATAAATATAAGATAATTGAAAGAAATTACCATTTTTCAAGGTATGGAGAAGTTGACATTATTGCGTTGGAACCCAATGGCGGCGGAACACTTTGTTTTATAGAGGTTAAAACCCGCTCATCTGAAGCTTTTGGCTCTGCATTTGAGGCCATAACTCATACAAAGCTTGAAAAGATAAGAAAATGTGCGATGTTTTATATTCAAAATGTAAAAAATGCACAATTTAAGTTTAAAAATTTCAGAATAGACGCAATTTCTGTTCTTTTATATGGAGAAATAGCTTCAGGAGAGCCAAAAATTACCCATCTTAAAAATATAGAATTTTAGCAAAAACTTGTTGCAAGAATTTTATCGATTTTAAGCAAAAAATTTTATTTACATACCTTATATTAAAACCATGATAACTTTACCAAAAATAAGTTTTTTAAACAGAAATATAAAGCAAGGCGAGGCGGCAAATGCAAATGCTAAGGCTCAAAATAGACCTGCGCATATATATATATACGACACTTTGAAGAATAATAATTTTGGCACAAACCTTGCTCCGTTGAACAAAGACACGGTAAGTTTCGGTAATGCTGCACAAAGAAAAAGCGACGCGAAACTTACAAGGGCGCAAAAAGACGCGCAGATTGGCAAGGAGAGAAAATCTCCAAAACAAAGAAGTGGTAAAAAACTTGACCCTGCATACAGAAGCAGCTTACATCTTGCGTCTGTTATTAGGGAAGATGTTGATTTTGCATACAGAAGGCTTAGGACTGACGTAAGTTCTATTTTCAATATGAATGTCCTTGAAACAGACGATCCTCATTTTAGCGTAAAATATGAAACCGAACTTATGCAAAATATTTCAGATCAAAAGCCTGTTCTTGCTTTGACATCAAGGAAAAAGAGTGCTAAATCTTTGGCTGAAAAAATGGGGCATATGAAGCTTACAAGTAAAAGGGACGCTTTTGAAAATATCCATGATATAGTGGGTGTTCGCATTCTTGTTTCAAATTCTGACCGTAAATCCGGCGAATATGTTGCAGACAGGCTTCTAAAAGCTGTAAAAGATGGCTGGATAAAAATTTCAGAAATTGAAATCTATAGAAACCCGGCTCTCTTTCCGGATGACAAGTATGATTATATAAGGGAAAAAAGGCTGGATGAAATTGCTGCAGAATCAAAGAAAAAAGCAAAAGAATTTAAATATGTAACAAGAAAGACAGATTTTGGCTATAGCGCCGTACATTTTGGCGTAGATTTGCCGAACGGAATTAAGGGTGAAATCCAGGTTATAAGCCCGAAAGTTGCCGCATTTAAAGAAATAGAAGATATATGCTATAAAGGCCTTAGCGGAAAAGGCTTACCCACGGGCTATGGCAGGCTTAAACCGGCTTTTGACAAAATTGACCCTGAAGTTGATATAGAAGCGTATGAGGAATTTGCCGCATATACAAGGCAAGCCTATGCGCAAGAGAGAAAAAAACGCTCAAAAGACAAAGGAAGCGCGTTTTTGTCTATTCCTGAAGGTTCGAAAATCCCGCCCAGATTAGACTTTAACAACATTGCCAAAATGAGGCTGGCGCTTGAAGATTCGCGCAGAGAAAAAGAAGCGCAAAAAGAAAGAGAAAACGCCATGAAGCTTGTTGAACATATCGGCTAGGACAAAAGGCAGCCTGTTTAAATTTTTCTTGAATATTCCTTATTTTTGTAGTAGAACGTTTATTGTACTTAGTTCACAAAAGTAAGGAATTAATAATGGTTAAAAAACTTATCACAGAAGACACAAGAATGTTCTTAACCGGAAATGAAACCATTGCCTACGCTGCAAACGCTGCTGAAGCAGAGTTTATGTACGGTTATCCGATTACACCGCAAAACGAAATTATGCACACATGGTGTAAATTACTTCCTAAAACAGAAGCCGGCTTCCTTCAAACAGAAGATGAAATTTCAGCCGGTTTTTCTACTATAGGTGGTATTTTAGCCGGTAAAAGAGCTTTCACTGCAACAGCAGGCCCCGGAAACGTTATCATGCAGGACGCGCAAAGCATGGCTGAAATGATGAGAATTCCGTTTGTTTGCGCTGTTATGCAAAGAGGCGGCCCGTCAACAGCAACCGTTATCTATGCTCAACAAGAAACAAGATTAACATGCTTTGGCGGAAACGGTGAAGGCTTCAGAATTGTTTATTCAACAGCCGGACACCAAGATTTATATGACTATATGATTAAATCTTTCAATACAGCATGGAAATACAGATTCCCTACTTTCATGCTTGCTGATGGCTACCAAGGTAAAATGAGAGAGCCTGTAACCCTTTATGATCCTGCTTCTCGCGGTATCAAAATGGAACCGACTCCTGCTATCCTTAGAGCACCCGGCAAAATTGATGTTGACAGAAAAGCAAACCACATCAGAAATACATTCAACCTTGAAGAAGAGCTTATGGAAGTTCTTGATTCTTATCAGGCAGAATTTGACAGAATTTCTCCTGAAATTGAAGAATATCTTGAATATAAAGCAGAAGACGCTGAAATTCTCATCATCGCACACGGTATTGTTGCAAGATCTGCAATGACAGCGGTTGATGAACTTCGTGCAAAAGGCATTAAAGCAGGTTTATTCAGACCGATTACTTTAAGACCTCTTGCAGTTAAGCCGTTAAGAGCAGCAGTTCAAAGGGCAAAACAAGTATTGTTCACAGAATCTGCAAACGGACAATTAGCTCAAATGGTATTAGAAAAAATCTACGGATTAACCACACCATATTCAACATTATTCAAAATGGGTGTTGGTGTTACAGGGGACGACATTGTTCACAAAGTTGAAGAAATGGTTAAAACTCCTGCAACTGTGTAGCTTGTCTTTGCGGGTTTAAATATCCCGCAGGGCGTGACATAAAATAAGTAAAAGAAATAAGAGGATAAATAAATGATTCAAACACTAGATGTTAATCCGGATTTAGCGAAGGCTCAAAACGCCGAAGCTGGCGCCAGCAAATTCTGCCCCGGTTGTGGTCATGGTATGATTTTAAAAACTCTTGCCCACACTCTTGATGATCTTAATCTTCAAGAAAAGGCTGTATTTGGCTGTGACATCGGCTGTTCGCTTCTTTCCTGGAACTATATGAACGTTGATTCTGTTCAAACACACCACGGAAGAACAACACCTGTTATCTACGGTGTTACCCGTGCAAACCCCGGAACTGTTGGTATCGCTTATATGGGCGACGGCGGCGGCCTTGCAATCGGTTCACAACACCTTGTGAACGCTGCAGTTCGTGGTGAAAACATGTTAATCGTTCTTGCAAACAACACAAACTACGGTATGACAGGCGGCCAGATGGCTCCTACAACCATGCCGGGGCAAAAAACCGAAACAACTCCTTACGGAAGAGATTGCGAAGTGACAGGTAAGCCTGCAAAAGGTGCTGAAATGGTTGCTTCAATCGTTGATCCCAATAAGGCATTTGTTGCAAGAGCTTCTGTTTCAAATTTAAGAAGCTTAAAGAAAACCTTCACAAAAGCGCTTAAAAACGTTGAAAAAGGCGGGTTCTCTTTTGTTGAAGTTCTTTCAATTTGCCCGTTGAACTGGAGAACAAATAACGAAGGCACTTGGGACAGACTTAAAACTATGGAAGAATTCTTCGAAGTTAAAGAGTTTGTTCAAAGAGAAGGATTGGAGTAAAAATTATGGCAAGAACAAGAATAGTATTAGCCGGTGAAGGCGGACAAGGTGTTCAATCTATCGCAAAAATCCTTGTTGAAGCAGGATATGAAGCCGGTAAAGAAATCCTATATATACCAAATTTCGGTGTAGAACAACGTGGCGGTGTTTCAATCGCTTTCTGTCAGGTTGCCGATGAAAAAATCGGCGAACCGAGATTTTCAAAAGGCGACATTGTAATTATGCTTTCAGACAGAGCAATTGACAGATGTTCAACCTATGTAAACGAAAATTCTACAGTAATTTACGATTCATCAGTTTGCGAAACAAAACCAACTTGCAAAGCTAAAGAAATCATCGCAGTTGAAGCAAACAAAATCGCAAACGAACAATTAAGCGCCAGAGTATTCAACATCATTGTTCTTGGCGTATTATTAAGCGCAACAAACGTTCTCAAATTAGACGACATTAAGAACGCTATGGAAATGGCTCTTGGCAAGAAATTCGACGCTAAGCCTGAACTTCGCGAACTTAACTACAAAGCGCTTGAAATGGGTATGAATATGATACAGAAAGCGAGTGTATAATGACAACAGTTAAACATCAAGGCTTTAAAGTTGAAAATGTAGCTAAAGGAAAAGCAGACTGGTATTGTTTTACAGACCTTTGCAAAGGCTGCGGTCTTTGTATCGTAAAATGCCCTAAAAAATGCTTAAAATGGTCTAAAGAAGTGGGCATTTACCAAACTCCTGCGGTTGAACCAAACCCTGAAGAATGTATCGGGTGCGGAACTTGCGCACTTGTTTGCCCGGATTCAGCTATTAAAGTTAACAAGAAATAACCCCCAGCTTTTGTTTTGCTGGCACTGTAAGCGTTCAAACGCTGTAACAGATAGCAAAATAAGCTTATAAAACTATAAAAATACCCTCTGATAAAAATCGGAGGGTATTTTTTCTTTTTATTTTATTTCAAATACTCCCTTATCCCAAAACGGCGTTTCGAATGTTTTTCCGTCAGGTTTAATTACCGTCCTGAGCATACTTGGTGCATATGTTTTACCGTCATCACCTGTTTCGGCATATTTCGCTTCTCTGTTGTGGGTAAGCTTTATTTCGGAGGTTTCATACTTGCCGCCCTCGGTAATATCAGTCACAAGGGTGTGTTTTTCTCTTAATTTTTCCCCTTGTAAAAATGAGGTGCTGACTTTGCTTGTTTTGTCGGGGTTTATCATTGTATGAGTTAAACGGTCTTCATAAGCTGCTGTAATTTCTTTTGTGCCATCTGCGCCGTACGTGTATGTCTTACTGAACAAAAACTTTGGCTCTCCTGTGCTTATATCACATTTTGCAGAAGATACGATTTTTCCGTCTTTATACTGCATAATTGTGTTTGTGCCGTTTTTGTTTACGTTAATTGTTCCCGTAAAAAGTTTATTCTTTAACTTTGCAATGCCGCCTTCAAAGCCGCCTTTTTGTTGGAATTCTTCAAGGCTTAAATTTTGTTTTGGTTTGAGGCCTTCTAAAACTTCGCCGACTTTTGCAAATTTACCGCTTTTTGCTGCTAAAACAACGCCTGCCGTAATTGTTGCAGCCGCCGCTAAAACTCCAATCCCCTTTGCCACAGCTTTTTTATCTATCTTTTTCTTGCCGCCGATTTCAACCGTATCCGGTTCGTTTGCATGGGTTACAAGCTGCGGTTCAAATTTTCCGCTTGTTGCTTTTTTAAGCGTATCAACCGGGTTTTTGAATTCTGCGCCCGTTGTAAAACTTCCGTTGATTGTTGTCATAAATGTTTCTCCTTCTCCAAGTTTTTGTAGATACATTTATAAACAATCGTTTTTTTTTTTTTGACACCATGCCCGCCTGAAGCAGTAAAAATGTTACATAATTTTACAAAAATTCTAAAAGCCCAATAAGAGGAAAACTATTTTGTTTCTTTCGGCTTTTCCTGCTTAATTCTTACACCGTTTTCGTCAAACTGCCAAAATACCGGCTCGTTTCCGTTGTAAGATTCTTCCTGGTATACAATTTTCCCGTCAACAAAGCGAGATACAAACTTTGCAATGTTATCCCCTTGTGTAATTTCAAGGTAATCTACAGGGCCTTCATCTGTCACTTCGACAGCGGAAGTTATCCATTGCCCGTGGGCAATAAGTTGTTGTATAATTTCCGGTTTTAAATTTTTTTCAGAAATTTCTTTTCTTGCTCTAAACGGCATGTAAGCGCCTATTCTTGATATCATGTCGTTTCTCCTTAAAATTTTTCCTTAAATGCGGTAATATTCATATTATCAAATCAAAGATTTATGTAAAGAGCGCTTTCAGCTTGAATTCGCTCCGCTTTTCCCATATATGCAACCACGCTGCCGTCTTTTGCGTAGGTTATTAAAGCGTCAATTGTGCCCTCACCGTGCTTTCCTGATTTTAATTCATAATCTTCAAGGGTTTTACCGTCTTTATATGTTTTAATTATTATCTCTCTTTGGGGTCTGCCGTTGTTTTTTATAGGGATTCTTATTTCATATAATTTTCCATCTTTAAAATAGCTTTTTCTTGTGGTTATAATGTCTGCGGAATTTTCATACATTGATTCTTTGCCGTCGCTTGTGTCTATAATTTTTACGCTGGAGCCATCTTCTCTTATGATGTTCCCGTTTTCATAAAGTGCGTTTACGTCGTTAATAATTTCTGTTGCGGCAATTCGAATTTGTTCAAACAATTCATCTTCTTTTGCTTCGTTTATTGCTTGTGCTGCAAGGGTTTGTGCGGCAGCTGCTTTTGATACAACATCAAGGTCTGATAATATATCGACTCTTCTTTCTTCTTGTGTGGCGTTTTTATCGGCCTTGGCTGTAAATTTTCTGCCAAAGTTTAAGTTTAAATGTCCCTCGCTTATTTTATTAATCATTAATCTTCCCTCTTTTTCTTTGTATTCCTATAAAATTCCTAATCTTTTTTGTTTGTCATTTTTGTCTTATTTATTGGTCGAAAGTTATAAATTTGTTACAAAAAAAAATATCCCCCAAGTTTTTTTAGGGGATATTTTTTGGTTGGTTCTTCTTGTTTAAACTGTTTTGCTATGCGCTGAATGCTGATACAATCGGTGCAGAAATTTCGCCTTGGCCAAGTGTGCTGTTAATATACACAAATGTCCAGGAAAACATAATGATTGTCATAATCAGCAAGCCCGCAAGAAGAAAGTTGACCACTTTTGCTTCGCTCATAAAAACTCCATTTTCTTGCGTTTTTGCAGGTTTAAAAGGTTTTGAAGAGAGAGATTTCTTTTAAACTGCCGCTTTTTGTACTTTTAAGACAAACTAAACGTGTAAACTAAGGCTTTCTAGCCCCAGCCGAGCTCCCTGCATCCTTCGGGAACTTGTCCTTTGTTTAAGTCAATGTTGTTGTTGCCAAAAGCTGATTGGTCAAAGCGTGCTGCAACACCTGTTGTGTCTTGCAAGTCTTTTTCTTTAGCGTGGCTTGTTCCACTAATTGAAGAAATTCCTGATAAGCTGCCAAATTCGCCCATTTTTACTACTCCTTTGTTCTTTATCGCAAATGTTTAATTTGCTCCTCGTACATATATAAAAACTATATACTTTGCCCGATTTCAGCATGGAGTATTTTTGTTACAAAGCTTAACATAAGTCATTTTTTAAGGTAAAAATTATTCTTCAATAATCATTTCGCAATTTGCGCAATCAAAGTGCAGACTGTATTTTGCGCCTTTTTCATCAATCAAAAACAGCTCTGGTTCTTTGGTGTTATTTTTTCTATCCTTCAGAGTTTTTGTAACATTTTCCTGGGGTTTGTTTTTTAAGCCGGAGTTTGGGTTTTTAAGGCACATGTTGAGCGCAAATCTGATACAGTGTTTTGTGCGCATAAGTTCCGCTTTTTTTGGAGTTGAATTTTGGTTTTGCGTGTTGGGCTTTTCTTTGCCGTTTTCTACGTTGTTAAGCGGTTTTTTGCCGCTTTCAAATGAAGTTTCTAAAACCTTGCACCCGCATTTTTCATAAAATTCTTTTGCTTCTCTGTTGTGCACATTTAGCCTGTAATCTCCGCTTGATGTTGGAAAATTTGCCGGAGCGATTTTTGGCTGCACTTGCGGCTTATATGCTTGAAGCCTTTGTGCCATAAGCTTTTCCAGGACATTTCTTCGAATTTCATTCAACTCGCTTTTTCTTAAAAAATAAACTTCTTTTGATAAAAATTCTATGTTTTCTATGTAAAAATCAGAGTTTCCCGTTTTTTGCAGGGCGCAAAGCCAAGCCGTTTTTTGCGCTTCGGCGTTTTTTGCGGGTTCATTTGTGCAAAATTCAAGCGCTGCCTTGTTTTTATCCTCATCTTCTGCCTCAATAAAACCGTCATAAACCCTGAAATTCACTCCAATCTGCCTTTTTGGGCTTAGATTTTTAAGCGTATTTTCAAAATGTGCGTCTTTGTTTCTATATATTTCAACTCCCTCTTGAATTTCAGGCATTAAATTAGGATAAATTTTACCGTTCTTAACAGAATTTACAAGCATACCTTTCAAGATGTTTCCTAGTGAACCCTGTGCACCATTTTTTGCGCGTTTGGCGTTTGTAAAGAAGCAAAGCCCGTCCTGCGGGTGAATTTTAACGTTTTTATCAATCAGGTTGAGTGTGAAACTGTCTTTGTGTACGGTTTTTACACGCCCCAAAAATTCCCCGACAGAATTTGGTGTGTTGAAGTTCCAAATATTTCCTCTTTTTCCGCTTAAAAAATATTTGCAAAAATCCCTGTTGAAGCTTTTTTTGGGGTTTGGCTGAAACTCTTCTGTGCCCGCGTTTTCAACCGGCAAAAATGTTCTCCCGGAGGAGCTTCTTTTTAAATTTTTCTTCTTTAAAATTTCATCAATTGCGTGTCTGTAGAAAAGCACAGTGTTTTTAATATAATTTGTGTCCTTTAATCTGCCTTCGATTTTAAAAGACGTCACACCGGCTTCAATTAAGGCTTCAAGCTCATCTTTTGCCATAAAATCTTTAAGGCTTAATAAATATTTATTTTTTGCAATAATTTTTCCGTTTTCATCAATAAGGCTGTATTTTTTCCTGCAAGCCTGTGCGCATTCGCCTTTGTTGGCGCTTCTTCCGCCGATTTTGCAGCTTAAATAACATTGTCCTGAATATGAAACACAAAGCGCACCATGGATAAAAGTTTCTATCTCAACATCAGTGCTGTCGCAGATTTCCCCGATTTTATCAATTGAAAGTTCTCTTGCCAAAATCACCCGCCCAACACCCAGGCTTTCAAAAAATTTCACCTTTTCTTTTGTTCTGTTGTCACACTGCGTGCTTGCAATAAGCTTTATATCAGGCAATTTGCCGTCATTTGCCGCTTTTAAAATTCCAAAATCCTGAAAAATTATCCCATCTGTTTTGATTTTATGAAGCTTATGAATGAGTGAAATTGCCTCGGGAAGCTCGTTATCGTCTAAAATTGTATTTATTGTAACATAAACCTTAACATTGAATTTGTGTGCATAATTTATGATTTCTTCAATATCTTCAAGTGTGTTGCAGGCGTTTTTCCTTGCCCCAAAAAGGTTTGCGCCGATATAAACGCTGTCTGCGCCGCAATCTATTGCAAGTTTTGCACATTCTTTGTTTTGCGCAGGCGCCAAAAGCTCAAGTCCTTGCGGTTTTTGGGCGCTATGCCTATCAAGCTTTTTGTTTAAAATTTCTTCACTCATAAAATTTTCCAAGGTAACTTTGGGTTAAAAACTTGCACAATATAGAGTTTCTAATTAAAATACTCTTATGTCAATTTTAGATTTTAAATCAGAAGAAGAAATTTTGTTTGACCCCGGGTATTCTGGCTCTGTTGCAAGGGTTTCGGGCAACATTGATTATCTTTATTCTGCTTTTTCAAGCATTCCTTCAATTAAGCAGAAAAAATTTCAGTTTTCAATTTTGTATCCAAAATTTTTGAAAGCTGTAGATTTAAACGCTGCTTTCTACCTTGGCTGTATGCTTTGGGGCGTTTATTTAAAATCGCTTAAGAATAAAAAAATTGTAAACAATCCTTGTCTTGGCACGGCTTTTGATGATGAATGTTTTTTTGAGGTTGATTTTCTTATAAATTTTGTAAGAGATGGTCTAAATCGCGACGCGAAGTATTATTTAAATAAAACATATACTCCAAATCCTTTATATTTGCCGATTTTAGGAAATTATAAAGAGTTTCTTTCGTTAAATAAAGGTTTTGTTGAGGTTCAAAAGACGGATGATATTTTAATTCCAACAAGCCTAAAAACTCCAACAAACGAGGATATTAAGGAAATTTACAATACAATTTATTCTGCGGTTGAAAAAGATGATTTAACAATTTTATTTAACGTTGCAGATAAAATTCTTCCACAAGCAGATACTAGTACATAGACTAAAATCCTTATAATGCTCACAGGATGGCCATTTAAAACATCATGTACAAAAAAGAAAAAAATAAAAAAGCTGAAATAAATATAAAAAATATGGGTGTTGATATTGATAAAAACGAATTCAGAGAGATTGTTTTATCAAATACAAACAGGCCTGACGCGATTTTTGGCGCAAAATTTGATGTTAAAAAATACAAAAATAATTCAAAATAACCAGTTGCAAATTTAAAAAAAATGGTATACTTAACAAAGTGAAGTATTATTTCGGAGTTTATTTTTGGAAAGCAAAAAGGAACAATTTGAAATATTATCAAGAGAGCTTCTTGGCAAATTAACTGAGGTGACGGTGAATTCCGAGCTTTTCTTTCCTTTTGGGTATGTTTTGCCTGCGGAATTTGAGGAAAAATATTTCTATAAAGGCCTTGTAATGCGCTCTTTAACTATTCGAAATATGATAATTATCGATAATTCCTTTAAAAAATTTCAGATTTTTCCTTCGCATGACATCATGGAAACCTACATAGAAACGCAAAAAGACCTGCTTTCAGGTTGGGCCGCAGAGGCTATTGAAGAATTTCACAAAATGATGAGCCATATTGAAGATAAAATGACTGTAGAGCTTGAGTTTGAAGATTTTAAAGGAATTTTAAACACTATTCAAACCGATATCAATAAGGCTTCAATGGCCGCTATTAAAGAGATTGCAAGCTCTGATGAGGCAAAAGCCCTTGATATAGAATTTAAAGGCGCTGCTGGCGGTTTTGTTGATTTTATCCATAATAAAATTTCAAGTTTGTTTAAATAGTTTTAATGAATCTGTATTTTAAGCTTTGGGCGCGGGTTTAGCCTAATTTTAACACCATACTTATTCTGTTTGTAGTTTTATTTTCGCGCCTGTATGAAAATAAAATATCATTATCTTTATATGTCTTAAAGTGGCATATATCAATGGTTTTCACCCCTGCTTCAATTAATTGCCTTTCATTTATTTTTGCAAGGTCTGGGAAAACTTTTGCGCATTTTGCATTTTGCGGGAAAACTTCTGACAGAGAGCTTTTTGGGGTTTCTTTGAATTTAAAACACCTTTCCGTTTCATTGGCGCAAGGTTTTATCGTGTTTTTCAATGCTTCATATACTTCCATCCCGGCTTCAAAGTCCTCTTGTCCAATGCAGGGGCCGATTGCAGCGATTATATTTTCCGGTTTTGACCCGAAATTTTCTTCCATTAATTTAACCCCAAGTCTTGAAATGGCGCCAGCTGTGCCTCTCCAACCTGCGTGAAGTCCTGCTGCAACGTGGTTTTTGGGGTCATATAAAAGAACTGGTGTACAGTCTGCAAAGTGCAGCATTGTGCCTATATTGCCCGTATTGTCTGCATTTGAGATTATTATGCCATCCGTATTGTCAATTATATCAGTGTTTTTGGGGTTAATTACAATATTCGTGCTATGGGTTTGCTTGATTTTGAAAAAATGTTCTTTTTCTATTTTAAGGTGGTCCAAAATCTGTTCCAGGTTTGAATTTGCAGTATTTTTTAAATTTGGCTCTTTTGTTTTTATAAAACTTTCTTTTGTTGTAAAAAGATGTGTAAAATTGGGCTCAAATTCAGCAAAGACACTGCTTTTTAAGATTTTTTTGTTGTTAATTTTCTCAAAATAAAACATGGCTTATATTTGCCTCATACCCTTGCGTTGTCCATATTTTAAGCTATTTTTGCAGGTTTTCAAAAATTCCAAGGAAATTTGGAAAAGAAGTTTCAACCCACTCAAAATCATTGATTTTACAAGGTTTTTCACTTATGAGTCCTGCAATGTATCCCATCATAGCGATTCTGTGGTCATGATAGCATTCAACTTCGCAACCCCCTTTAAACAGGCCATTTCCGCCATTTTTTCCTTCAATTATAAAACCGTCTTCTGTAGGCTCAATTTTGGCGCCAAATTTCCTCAATTCCCTTGTGACACTTGCTATTCGGTCTGATTCTTTGTTTTTAAGATCGCCCGCGTCCTTAATTATCGTTGTGCCCTCTGCTTGTGTAGCTAAAAGTGCGATAATTGGAATTTCATCAATTAGTCTTGGGATGATTTCACCTTCAATTTTTGTTGATTTCAGGTCCGGAGAGTACTTAATTTTTATGTCGCCAATTTCCTCGCCCGAAATTTCATCCCTGGAAAGTATCTCTATATCTGCGTTCATGGATTTTAGCACGTGCAAAATACCTGTACGTGTGGGATTTAGCCCAATTCCTTTTAAAATTAATTCGGAATTTTTTATGATGGCTGCCGCTACAAGCAGGAATGCTGCGGAAGACACGTCGCCGACTATCGTTAAATCCTTTGGTATCAAGGGATTATAGCTTATGCTTGAGCCAAAAAGCCCGTCTTTTTTGAATGTTTTAATGTTCGAACCAAAAAATTTCAACATTCTCTCTGAATGGTCACGTGAAAGATGGGGTTCAAGCACTGTTGTCGCACCTTCCCGGATTTGGGCGCCCGCTAAAAGCAAGGCAGACTTGACTTGGGCGGAAGCTATCGGGCTTTTATACTCAATTCCACTGAGTTTTGCTCGTTCAATAGCAAGCGGAGCCTTGCCCTCACTGCTTTTTATCCTTGCGCCCATTAGAGAAAGCGGGTCTATAATTCTTTTCATGGGGCGTTTTGATAGGCTAATGTCGCCTGTCAAGCGACATTCGAGGTTTTGTGCAGATAGTAATCCCGTTAAAAGCCGCATGGTTGTTCCGGAATTGCCGCAGTATAAATCTTTTTTTGGCTCTATATAAGCGTTTTGAGCGTTCAAAAAAAGTGTACTCTCATTTAAAAACTCAATTTCACAGCCAAGTGATTCCAGAATGTCAAGTGTCGCAAGGCAATCGGCGCTTTTTAGGAAGTTTGAAATTTTAATTTTTCCGCGCGTCAAAGAGCCTATTATAAGGCTCCTGTGGGACATTGATTTATCAGGCGGCACAAGGGTTTCGCCTTTTAAAGGTCCTGAAAAACCGCTTGTAGTAACAGTTCTACGCATCCTCTGAAATTTTCCTTACAAAATTTGGAACCGCAAAAACGCCTTTGTGCAATTCGCAGTTGTATAATTTTGAATTTTTTTCAATTTCCTTTGCGCGTTCAACATCCTGAATTTCAGGCGCAGCAAGGGTGTTGGCCCCACATGTGTAATCCGTGCAAAAAGCCCAGCTCCAATATCCGCCAGGATAGGTTGGAATTGGCCCTGCATAAGGTTTTACGCACTTGAATACTTTGTGCAAAAGCCTGTACATCATCCGCATTTCTTTTGGGTTTGCAAAGGGTGATTCCGATTGGGCCACAACGATTCCACCCTCTTTTAGGCTTTCTTTAACGTTTGTGTAAAATTTTTCTGTAAAAAGTCCTTCGCCAGGGCCCATTGGGTCAGTTGAATCGATTAAAACCACGTCATAGCGGCCTTTTTTGTCTTTTATATACTCAATAGCGTCTTCTACAAAGATTTTCACCCTTGAATCATCAAGCTTTCCTGCAATTGACGGTAAAAATTGCTTGCTTGCTTCGATTACAAGGCCGTCAATTTCGCACAGTTCAACGTTTTTTACGGTTTTATGACGTAAAACTTCGCGCACGGTGCCGCCATCGCCCCCTCCTATAACCAAAACGCTTTCAGGGCAAGGATGAGAGCACAATGGAATATGGGATATCATTTCGTGATAGAAAAATTCATCCTCAACTGTTGTCATCATAAGGTCATCCAGGGTTAAAATGTTCCCTAGGCCTTTTGAAGTAAGGATTTCCACCTTTTGAAACTCGCTTTGCGCGCTATATAAGGGTTTTTCATCTGTTTCAATTGCTATTCCATATCCGTTCGGGGTTATTTCTTTGTACATCTTTTTTCCTTTAAAACTCACTATAGAAGGCGTTTTTTGTCAAAAAATGGTAATTTCTAATTTTTGTAAAATTCGCCTAAAAATATTATACAAAAAAGTTAATTTTTTGGTATAATTTGTGTAAAGTTTTAGGAATGTTCAGATGAGAAACGTAATTTTAAAATCGTTTGAAACCTTTATAGCACAGCCCCTTTCGCTTCTTAAAAATAAAATTATAAGAATTACAAACTTAAAAAGCGATTTTTTAAGCTCAAATGCAATTAACGTGAGCCTTTTTGATGATACTGTGCAAATTGATGTTGTGAACTCCGAAAAGGCCTATAACCTCCTTTCTGCGGTGGTTTACAAGAGAAGAATGAATGAGTTAAGACAAGTTAAGATTAATGAAAATCAAGCAAGCACAATTCTTAATTAGCGCCCCGAATTTAGCGCAGTGCCCTAATTTGGGCCTAAATGAGTTTGCGCTTTTAGGAAGGTCAAATGTCGGAAAATCAAGCTTTATCAATGCGCTTGTGAATAATTCACGTCTTGCAAAAACATCTAATACTCCAGGTAAAACCAGGCTAATTAACCTTTTTCAGGTGTCAACGGATAAAAAAGACTTTGTGTTGGCGGATTTACCGGGTTACGGGTATGCAAAAGTTTCAAAAACAGAGCAGGACAGGTGGCAAAAGAGCCTTGAAGAGTATCTTTTGAAGCGGGAAACTTTAAAATGCTGCATTCAGTTTATTGACGCAAGGCATGACGTGCAAAAAAATGATATGCAGATGTTTGATTGGCTAAAAATCAATAATATCAACTCTGTTGCCGTTTTAAATAAGTGTGATTATATTTCAAGAAATGAAGTTTTTAAGCGCCAAAAAGAGGTTGAAAGACTTTTTAAAATTCCCGTATATCCTTTTTCTTGTAAGGTTTCGGCTTACAAGGACGGAATTATAAAGTTTTTTGAAGAAAATATAATATAAATTAACATTTTGCCTGCTTTAAAACAAAATGTTAATATGGCTTTATGGAATTTTTGAGCCCGCTTTCGGATATTTATACGGAAAAAAAGGAATTTGGCTCCCTAATCAGGCAGGCAAAGGGTTGCCAGCTCAATTATTCTCTTCAAAAGATAAAAGAGTTTAATTTTTTAGGCGATGAAATTATTGATGAAATTAGTCCAAAAGGCACGCCGGATGTGCTTTTAAATAAACGTCGCGATATTAAAAATGTGCAAAAAAGAGTTTAGATACCAGCTAAAGCTTAGCAAAATAAATGAATTAAAGTTTTTGTCCCACTTGGATTGGCAAAATCTCATTTTAAAATCTTTAAGGCGTGCGGGAGTTCATTTTGCGCTCACCGAGGGCTTTAACAAAGTGCCAAAAATTTCTTTTTCGCCTGCGCTTCCCTTGTTTATTGAATCCATGTGTGAATTGTTGAATTTTATAACCGTGGAGCCTTTGTCTGAAAGCTTTTTAGAGGATTTTAAGGCGGCAGCGCCCGAGAATTTGCGCATTATAGCCATAAAAGAGCTTGAAAACGACGGCAGGAGAATGGTTTCTCTTGATAATCTTATTCAGTGGGCCTTATATGAAGCAGAAATTCCAAAGAACAATATAGTAAACAAAACGTTGGGTATTTCAAATTTTGAAGATTTAAGATATACTTTAGAAAAGTGTTTATCTTCAAATGAGCTATTCATAGAGAAGAAAACGAAAAAAGGTATTATAAAACAAGTCAATTACAGGAATTCAATTAAAAGTGCCGAAATTTGTGAAGGCAAGTTGAAATTTATCCTAAAAGCAGGCCAAAATGACAGTTTGCCTGCGCTTCGTGCTGATGAGTTTTTAAAATACTTATTTTGCAAAGACGCTATTTTTGAAATAAAAAGACTGTCCTTTTTTGACAAAAGTTTGACAGAAATTTTATGAAGATTTAAAGGATTTATAAAGGAAGAAGTTTATGACCAAGAAAATTGTAATATCTGAAAAAGATAATATTGGTGCGGTTTTAGAGGATAATAAGGTTAGCGAATTTTTCGTATCCAAGGGCGATGTTTTATTGGGCGATGTTTATTTATCTGTTGTGGATAATATTCTTCCCTCTATTGACGCGGCATTTGTGGATGTCGGCATGCCGGATAAAATGGGCTTTATCCACACGGACGACATTATGGGCAAAGGCCAGCTGAAGGATAAGGTAAAACCGAAGCAAAAACTCATTGTACAGGTTGTAAAAGAGCCCACCGGGCATAAAGGCCCGAGAGTGACCACGGCTTTGAGCTTGCCCGGAAGGTTTTTAGTGCTTTTGCCTGATGAAAAAGGGGTGAATGTTTCAAGAAAAATCGTTTCAAGCAAAGAAAGAGCAAGGCTTAAATCAATTGTAAGTCTCCTAAAGCCTGTTGGCGTGGGCGTTATTGTAAGAACAGAAGCCGAAGGGCAATCTGAGGCTGAAATTCAGGAAGATTTAGAGATTTTGCTTGAAAAGTGGAATTCAATTGTAAATGCGGCAGATACTGCAAACCCGCCCTGTCTTTTACATAGGGACCAAGAGCTTTTATATAAAATTATCCGCGAAGCATGCACTGAAGATGTGGATGAAATTATTGTGGACACTGCATTTGCGCTTCACCGTACAACCCAACTGTTGCAGCATTGGAATATGAAGGTGAAAGTTACTATGCACAAAGGAACCGAGCCTTTATTGGTTGCAACGGGTGTTAATAAAGAAATTCAGAACGCTCTGCAAATCAGGGTGAATTTGCCTTTGGGCGGATATCTTTTTATCCAGCAGACAGAAGCGCTTACGGTTGTGGATGTTAACTCCGGCAAGTTTACAAGCTCTTCCTCTCAGGCGGAAACAATTTTAAAAACAAATTTAGAGGCTGCAGATGAAATTGCAAGACAGTTAAAGCTTCGAAACATAGGCGGGATGGTTATTGTAGACTTTATTGATATGGTTTCTCGTATGGATAAATTAAAAGTTTTAGAATATTTTGAACTTGCGCTTGAAAAAGACAAAGCAAAGCCGCAAATTGGCCAGCTGTCTGATTTAGGGCTTGTTGAATTAACTCGTCACAGACAAGGACAAAGTCTTTCTGAAATTTTCACTAAAAAATGTGATAAATGCGGCGGTCAAGGGTTTATTATCGAAGATATGAAGCTCTTAAATTCAAACGCACAAGGTGAGCTTCGCGCAAAGATTAATAAAATCAAAGGTCCATTTGGAGGTGGCTCTTTCAATAACAGTCAGGGCGGTGGCCACGGTCAAGGCGGAAACCAGGGGCAGAATAACCAAAGCGGCCAAAACAATCAAAATCAGGGCCAAAATAATCAGAACCAAGGCGGAAACGACCGTAACAGAAATAATTTCAAAAATAAAAACAAGAAATTCAACAGAAACGAAAATAACCAAAACACCCCTGAAAACAGAGATAATCAGTCTGTTGCAACTTTTGACGGCGCGGCGGAAAATGCTGTTGAAAATGTAAACGTTGGCGAAACACAAGCCGTACAACAAATTCAGGAATCCCGTCAAGAGCAAAACGACAGAAGACAAAACAGGCAAAATAATAAAAATAAAAAACAGCAAGGCAAAGGCGGGGCTAAAAATACGGAAGAGCTTGTAAATAATATCGTGGACAACATTTTTGAAGAAGATTCAGAAAGAGTTGCAAAGGCGGAAACAAAGGCAGAGCCTAAGTCTGACGATAATCTTGAAGCTGGGGCTGAACCAAAGGCTGAAACTTTTGAAAAACCCAAAAAAGTTTCAAGAAAAACTAAAAAGACCATGAAAAAAAATGAAGAAGCGGCAAAAACAGAGCTTGCAGTTTCGCCTGTGGCTTTAATTGACAGTCCAAAGCCTGATACAAGCAGTACAAAGGCGGATGTTAAAGCTGAAAATAAGGAAGAAGCGCCCGAAAA
Source organism: Candidatus Gastranaerophilales bacterium (assembly GCA_910587375.1). Taxonomy (GTDB): domain Bacteria; phylum Cyanobacteriota; class Vampirovibrionia; order Gastranaerophilales; family Gastranaerophilaceae; genus MGBC122484. The sequence continues at coordinate 45,685 of CAJULR010000010.1, forward strand.
ACCAAAAAGACGCGGCAGAAAGCCGGCTGCTAAAAATGCAGATGGAGCAGGTGCAAAGGGCGAGGAGTAGATAATGAATAACAAGAAATTTAAAATATTTCTTTTGGTGTTAGCTATGTTTTTTGGCACTTTTAGCGTGGGTGCGCAGGTTGTTGCGGAAAATCCTCCACTGCCTTCTGCTGAAAGTATGCAGGCTGAAAGCGGCGCTGATTCAGGCAAAGTGCAATTAAAAGCGCCAATTCAGGAAGAATTGACTGAAGAAGAGCGTCAAAAGGCAGCAGAAGAAGCAAAAATCAGAGAAGAACTTGCAGAAGAGCAAAAGCAAATTGGCGAAGCAACTCCATTAAGAGTTGAAGACAAGGATTTTGACCCGAATGTAAATGAAGAGCTTACAAAATCCGTTGTTCCAAACACCGGGCTGGAGCTTATAAAATTGATTTCTATGTTTGGAAAGGTAATGTTTGGCGTTGCCCTTGCTTCTTTAATGTTATATTTTATTTTGCTTTTTACAAAAAAATATTTTCATCCGCCGCTTCCATCAAAAGGCGAAGAAGATTTTGATATAAGGGATTTGAATTCGCCAAAAAATACGGATGAGGCGCTGAAATCTTTTCTTGACAGAACGGGCAGATAAAAGGCATATTAAAGGCGCGTTAAAAGCGGATAAGAATAGATAAAATTTAAAAAACACCGGTGAAATTTGCCGGTGTTTTTTGGTATAAAAAGGGAAAGGGTTTTTTACGCTATCAGTGCGGTTTTTTCCTGTTCTTGAATTATTCTTAAATTTGGTTTTCCTTGTTTTTTCAAAAGAGCGCTAACAATTTTTGGCATTTGACACACAAAAGAATATTTTGACCTATTTATAGAGCAAAGCGCACAATTGCAGCGGATTGAATAACATTCATAAGCCTGCAGAGTCCAATTTTGTACGATAGAATCGGATATTTCGCCGTTTGTTTGCGGCAGGAAAACTTCAGAATCTTTATTCATCTTTGCCCCCTTAAAACTTCCTTCAATTATATTTTAACCTCTATATTTTGCTTTTTTATCCGTTAAATGCACTAAATATATGAGGACAAATTTTATTTTTCTGTTTAAATTGCGGGGGCAAAAAAGCCAAGAGAAGTCTAAAATGTATGTGAAATAAAGATTATTCTTTAATTACAAATTTGATAAATTTATAAATATTTTCAAGCTTTTTTCTGTCGTCCTTAATTGAATCTATTTCCTTAACAATGTTTTCAAAAAGCTTGTTGGCTTCTTTTAGATGACTCACCCTAAAAAGCTCTTCGGGTGTGGTTTTTAGGGCTTTAATAATTTTATCCAAAGTTTCTGCAGTGAGAAAATTTTCGCCGATTTCAATTCCTGCAAGTGTTCTTTGCGAGATGTCGATTTTTTCTGCAAGCTCTTCCTGGGTTAAGCCAAGCTCTGTGCGCATTCTTTTGATTTTTAAGCCAAGTTCTTTTTTGATTCCCATATTATCCGCCTGTTGAAATTTAAGATGTTAAATCTCATAAAATGTTTCATTTAAGATGTATGGTTTCATACTATATTAATTTTTGTAAACCTTAAATGAGGCTTAAACTCTATATTTTAAAAAAAATGAGATTAAATTTCATAAAATTTAGCAATTTCCCTGCGCTGATTTTCTTTATTAAGGCATAAGTAAAAAAACAAAAAAGAAAAGGAGAAAAGAATTATGGGTATTTCAGTGGCTGCAAACTTAGGGGCAGGAGCTTTAGGGGTTAAGTATGGCAATATTGGAAAGAGAATTCAAGACGGCGCCTCTATTAAGGATATCAGAAATGAGGCAAAAGATAAATTTGTAAACAAGGCAAAAACTGCAGGAAAAGTTGCAGTTATCACGACAGGTGTTGGCACTGTCGGGGTTTTGGGCGGTATAGAAGCTGCAACGGGAGCTATTTCGGATAAATTGCCGCAATGTGTTAAGGGTTTGCTTGAAAAGGCTGGCAATTCAAGCTTTGTAAAAAGTATGGCAAGCGGTTTTTCTGAAGGTTTTTCACAGATTGCAAGTTGTGCAAAGTCTAACCCTATATTGTTTACTGGGCTTGCAATTGCAGGTGCTGTGGGCAATGTTCTTATTTTAAAGACACTCACAAGCGGTGCTAAAAATGAAGGCAAAATTGAACAAAAATATGATGACATTCTCGCTTTGAAAAATTCTTCCGCACAAACTTTGGATTAATTGATTTTTATTACAAAAAGCCTTTGCCTTTTGTTTTAAGGCTGGGGCTTTTTGTAAAGTTTTGTAAAGTGTTTTAAAACTTTTGCAGGGCTGGTTAAATGAGGTTTTGTTATTTGTCTTGAAAAAAGTTTCAGTCAATTTTTTTTGAAAGAAAAACTTTATAAGAACATAAGGAATTAGATTAAAGTTTACTAGATTTAAAAAAAGGAGTTAGATTATGGGTTTATCATCAATTGCTACTACAGGTATTGCTTCACCGGCTGTTAAAGCGGGAGTTGACACTGTTAATAAATTGAAAAAAGGTGCTTCAGTTGCTGATATTAAAAATGAAGCAAAAGAAAAAATTGGAAATGATGTTGATACATTTAAAAAGACCGTAAAAACCGCTGCCGGAGTTGGCGTTGCTGCGGGGGTAACAGTTGGCGTGACACAAACAGGCGTCGCTTCATTTGCGGCAGGAAAAATTGCAAATTTAATTCCGGATAGCGCGAAGACAAAAATTGCAGGGGCTCTTCAAACAGTGACAACAAGCGGTGTTGGCAAAAAAGTTATAACTCATGCGACAAAACTTCTTGGTGGTGCAAAAGCATTTGCAACAGCACACCCTGTTGCAACAGCAGTGCTTGCAGGAATTGGTTTAATCGGAACAGCGGCCATTGAAAAGGTTAAAGAAAACGGCGCCAAAAACGAAGGCAAAATTGAACAAAAATATGCAGACATTCTTGATTTGAAAAATGCAGCAGCAAAGGATTTGGGCTAATTTTTTAAAAATATAAAATTTAACATTCACGAAAAATCCCGCCATATAAAACGTTGGCGGGATTTTTATATTTCTTAAAGTTTCTATTATTTATAATATTTTATGATAAGATATTAATTATGGTAAAATAGTGGAATTGGGGCATATATTTGCCATGAGGGGGTAATGAAAGATAGGATTTCACTTGTTTTAATATTGTGTTTTTTGTTAGCTTTTTTGGTTATTTTCCAAAACTACTTTGACACATTTTGGGCAATTATCTTTTTGATTGCCTTTATGTCGCTGTATATGACGTATATGTATATCGCAGTTAAACACCAAAGAAGAAAACTAAGAAAAAATCCGCCCCCGTCTGAAACTTCATATAGGCCTTTTATTTCAATTATGGTGCCATGTCATAATGAAGAAGATGTTATAGAAAAAACGGTTGAAAATATTTTAGAATCTGATTATTCGGATTATGAAATCATTCTAATTGACGACAGGTCAACTGATTCCACCCCAAAAATTATTCAAGAGCTTGAAAAAAAATATGAAAAAGTTAAGGTACTTTTAAGAAAAGAAGGGGATTTTCCGGGTAAATCCGCTGTTTTAAATGACGCAATGAAAATTGCAAAAGGTGAAGCAGTTCTTGTTTTTGACGCGGACGCAAGGATTGAGCCTGATTTTATTAAAAAAATTATAATAAAGCTTGAGCCAAAGGATGTTGGGGCAGTTCAAGCCAGGAAAAATATAATAAATGCAAAGCAAAATTTCCTAACAGCATGCCAGTATGACGAATATGTTATGGACACACACCTTCAAATCGGACGGGACGCTGTGCGGGGCGCGGTTGAGCTGCGCGGAAACGGCGAAATAATTAAAAGAGAAGCGCTTGAAGACATAAATGGCTGGAACAATGAAACTATAACAGATGACCTTGATATGTCCACAAGACTTCACATTAAAGGATGGGATATTCGTTTCTGCCCTGAGGTTACGGTTTATGAAGAGGGTGTAATTACCTTCCCCGCCTTGGTAAGACAGAGAAGAAGATGGGTGGAAGGCTCTATTCGCCGCTATCTTGAATATGCGCAGGATATTTTGTTTGCAAAAGATATGACTCTTCGTGTTGGTTTTGATTTGATTGCATATATTTCAGAGTTTTTGCTTCCATTTTGGCTTGTGGCAGAAATCTGCATTCAGGCTTTTAGAACCGTTAAAGGATATTCAAACGACATTTTATCATCCGTAATTTTGGTTGTATGCACGGGTGTTTTCTTTGCCTCCGGGTTAATTTACAGCCTTCGAAAATACAGTCATTACAGCTTTTTTAAAGCAATATGCCATGCAATTTCAACCGCAATTTATGTTGTGACGATTTGGTTCCCAATTGTTATGTTTATTATTTTAAAAATTATTTTCACCAAAAAAACTATGGATTGGGGCAAAACAGTGCATGGTGTTTCAAATGTTATCACCCCGAAGGAGGTTATATAAATGTCATTTGGGCTTAAAAAGGGGGATAAATTCCATTTTATTGCAATGGGCGGAGTTGGGCAGAGTGCTCTGGCAAAAATCCTTGTGCAATTAGGGTTTGAAGTTTCAGGCTCTGATATGTCTGATTCAAAATATTTAAAAGAGTTAAAAGAGCTTGGCGCAAAGGTTTTTATTGGGCATGGTGCAGAAAACGTGCCAAATGGCGCACATATCGTGCTTTCTTCCGCAATCAAAGAAGATAATCCGGAGCTTATCCGCGCAAGAGAATTGAATTTAACTGTTTTACACCGCTCAGATTTGCTTTTGGCGATTACCCGCGAGTTTCCCTGTACACTTGGCTTTGCGGGAACCCATGGAAAAACAACAACCTCGGGCCTTGCTTCTTATGTTTTGTCTAAGGCCGGAAAAAGCGCTGCATATGCTGTGGGCGGGATAATTCCTGAATTGAATACGAATGCAAATGCAAGCAAAAATGCGGAAATTTTTGTGGCAGAATTAGATGAAAGTGACGGCACGATTTCAAAATATAATCCTGAAATCCTTGTTATAAATAACCTTGAAGCAGACCACCTTGATTTTTACAAAAACGGCTTAAGAGATGTTTTAGAAACTTTTAAAAACCTTGTTTTAAAATTGCAAAAAAATGCCAAGGTTCTTGTAAATGTGGATGATACCGGGGTTTTAGAGCTTCTTAAAATGTTGGAAGCTTCTGAATTCAAAGAAAATTTGCCTCAAATTATCAAATTTTCAACTAAAAGCGAGGCTGGTGCCGATATTTTTGCGGGCAATATTGATTTTAACCCCAGGGGTGCTGAATTTGAGGTTATTTACAAGGATAAAAATTTAGGGAAAATTTCAACCTCGCTTAAGGGAATTCATAATGTTTATAACGCACTTGCCGTGTGCGCTGCACTTATTGAGGCCGGGTATAACTTATCTGAAATTGCCAAATATTTTGAGGGGTTTTCTGGCATGGGACGCAGGTTTCAACAGGTGTTCAAGAATGAAAGCGTTGAAATTATTGATGATTACGCCCATCATCCAAGCGAAATTAAGGCAACCTTAAATGCTGCAAAAGAATATGCTGTAAAATCCGGAGGAAGAAGGGTTGTAGCCATTTTTCAACCGCACAGATATACAAGGCTTAAGGCGCTCTTTAACGATTTTCTTGAATCTTTTGATATGGCGGATGTGCTTATTGTAGCGGATGTATTTTCTGCGGGAGATTTAAAAGACCCTGAATTTAATTCTGAAACTTTTGTTCAAGTTTTTAAAGAAAAACATCCGAAAATGGCGGAAAATACCTTCTATATTGGAGGGAAAGTTGATGAAATGCCAAATGAGGTTATTAAATATATAGATGATGGTGATATAATATTAACGCTTGGCGCGGGAGATATTACAAAGCTTGGAAAGCTTGTAGGGGAGAAGCTATGAAAGAAATAGAACATAGAATAAATTACAACCTGAAAGCATGCAGTACGCTTCGGATTTCATCTATTGCAGATGATGTTTATTTTCCAAAAACTATGGATGAAGTTAAACTTTTGCTTGCAAACTTGAGCGACCCTGTGATTGTTGGAAACGGTTCCAATATTCTTTTTTCTTCAAGCGGCGTTAAAAGGCCTGTTATAATTACAAAACATTTGGATAAGGTTGAAGTTAACCCCCCGTATATTAACGCTTATGCAGGCGTTGCCACGCCAAAGCTTGCCACAATGGCTTTTGAACTTAGGCTTTCAGGGTTTGAATTTTTGGCAGGGCTTCCTGCAACTCTTGGCGGCGCAGTTTCTATGAACGCAGGGGCAGACGCCCAGGCAATTTCTGATTATTTTGAATCTGCCTGTGTGTATGACAGTTTGGAAGATAAAATTAAAGAATTTAGCGCAGAAGATATGCAGTTTGGCTATAGAACTTCTGTTATAAAGAAAAATCCCGGGCGCTACGTTGTGCTTTCTGCTAAATTTAAGCTTTTGGAAGCGGATAGCTATATTGCAATAAAAGAGGCGATGGATAGAACTGTTGAAAAAAGAAAAAACAGCCAGCCTGGCTTAAAGGAGCCGAATATCGGCTGCGCGTTTAAAAACCCTGTTAAGGATGGACAGACAATTTCTGCAGGGAAATTAATTGATGAAGCAGGCCTTAAGGGACACCTTGAAGGCGGTGCTATGGTATATTTTAACCATGCAAATTTTATTATTAATTTTAACGAAGCAACAAGTATGGATTATATAAACGTTATGCGCCAAATGCAGATGAGCGTTTTTGATAAATTTAATATTATGCTGGAGCCTGAAGTGGTCTACATTGGCTCTGATAAAAAGGAAACGGAATTATGGAATACACTGGTCAAAAGATAAAAAATATTATAGATAAAAAAGCAAAAATTGCAGTTTTATGCGGCGGAATGTCCAACGAGAGAGAGGTTTCTCTTCGAAGCGGAAAAAATGTTTTGGCTGCTCTAAAAAGGCTTGGGTATGAAAACGCTGAAATGGTAGACGCCACAAGGGATTGTGTTGAAATCCTTGCCAAGGGCGGGTTTGAGTTTGCTTATAATACTTTGCATGGAAAATACGGTGAAGACGGCTGCATTCAGGGGCTTTTAGAAATTTTAGGGATAAAATATACCGGTTGTGATGTGAAATCAAGCGCAATTTGTATGGATAAAGAAATGACAAAAAATGTCCTAAAGGCTGCGGGGCTCAACATTATAAAATCTGCTTGTATAAAATATGATGAAAATTTGGATATTGAAGCAGCAGTGGAGGGGCTTAAATTCCCTTTAATGGTAAAGCCTTCAGGGGAAGGCTCCAGCATTGGGATGAGCAAAGTTGATAGCATTGAAGAATTAAAAGAGGCCCTAAAGGTTGCCCAAAAATCGGATAAGAAAATTCTTTTGGAAGAATATCTCCAGGGGACAAGCATTACGGTTGGTGTTTTAGAGGATGTTGAAAAGAATGAAATTTTTGCAACGCCAATTTTAGAGTTCAGAACAAAAACGCTTTGGTATGATTTTGAGGCAAAATATACAGAAGGTATGACTCAATTTATCCTTCCTGCGGAGCTTCCTGGGGCTTTAACGAAAGAAATTCAAAAGATGGCCGTTTTAGCGCATAAAGCGTGTGATTGTTCCGGCGTTTCCAGGGTAGATTTTTTAGTTTACAATAATGTTCCGTACGTTTTAGAAATAAATACAAACCCTGGCATGACTGATTTATCGGACCTTCCTGCGCAGGCAAAGGCAATGGGGATAGATTACGATAATCTTGTGCAGCTTGTTTTAAATACGGCCGCAAAAGAACTTTAAAAAACGTTTTAAGGTTTTAAATGTGGGCCAGGATAAAATATAACCGAACGGCAGATGATAAATAACAACCAACAGCAGCAATATTATTACAGACGCAAACTGCGCGCAAATAAAATGAGGCGCAGAATAATTTCTGCCAAAAATGCAATTAGGAACCTGAGGGCGCTTGTTCGTGTGGGGCTGATTTTTGGTTTTATTTATTTTGGTATTTGGGTTTTGAAGCTGCCACAGTGGTTTATTGACCCTACGCTGCTTGCGATGGCGGATGATTCTGTTGTAAAAATTGAAGGAAATCTAATTACGCCAAAATATAAAATCGTCGACCTTGTGAAGCAGACGCAGCTTCCGCATACGCAGGTTTTCAGGCTTGATACAAGGGAGCTTGAAAGAAATATTGCGCAATTACAGCCTATAAAAAAGGTGTATGCACGTCGTTATTGGTTTCCTGCACGCTTAAATATTCTTGTGGAAGAGAGAGTTCCCGTGTTTTTAATTGCCCCAAACCTTCAAACAGAGCCCATTTCGGCAATTACAATTGATGGCGTTTTTATAGACAGGGAATATATGCCAATTCCTAAAAAATTTAAGGCGACAAAAATTTTAACGTACGGAATTCGTGGCGATGACTATGAACAGTGGGATAAAAAACGTGTAGACGAGATTTTAAAGCTTATAAAAACAATTGAGGCTTATGCCAAAAAAGATGTAAAATATGTGGATTTAAGAAACCCTAAAGATGTTTATGTTCAAATAGGCGATATTATGTTACGTCTTGGCGAAATTAATGAATCTATCTACAACAGAACCAAATGGATTGCGACAATTCTTCCCGAGGCGCAAAATAAATATGGCGGAAAGATTAAATATATCGACCTTCGTTGGGAAGACGCCAGATATATTAAGCTTGATAATAATGCAAAACACGTTGAGGGGAACAAAAAGCGCGATTTTTCAGACGACACCGAGGAAGAAAATGCAGGAAATGAAGCAGAAGGCGGCCTAAATTCAGAAGGCGGTGTTGAATTTGGAGAGGATGAAATTTTATAACCGTTTTTTATGCCTTTTGGCTTTTTGCAGTTAAGTGTTGAATGCCGGTTTTACAAGCTAAAATAACTTTCTGTAAGCGCTTTTAAATTTGGGTTTTTTATCTTGTCTAAGATTTCTTCTTTATTTAAAAGTTCAAGTTTTCCAAAAGTTTTAAGAATTCTGACACCTTCTGAAATTATATCTTCAAACTTTGCAACCAAAACGGTTTTGGCTATTTTTTCGGCAAATTCCGTCTTTCCAAAGTTTAAAATGATGTCGAATGTTTCTAATATTCTTTCTCTTTGAAGTTCTTGCGCCTCAACAGCGGCATTTTTGGCGTTGTTTATCAAGGCCAGTTCTTCTTCAAGGCCTTTAAATAAATCAATTTTTATCGTGTTTAAAAATTCGCTTATGTTTGAAACTTCTTTTTTAACATCTTTTGAAAGGTCGAAAGTGTAAATATCCTCTCTTGAAATAAGGTTAAATTGATATTTTGCCTTTAAAATTATTCTTTTAACATAGGCAGAGCTTATATTTGGAGCATTTTGCGCCGGCATTTGCGTTGTGCAGTCTTTTTTCAAGGAATTTTTGTCTTCGTTTTTGTCTTCGGGCAAAAATTTATCTTCGCTTAACATTTTGCAAAGATACTTTACAAAATCTAAAATTTCAAAATCAAAAACTGTTTCAAGAGAAATTTCTTCAGGGTATGCGCCAAGAATTGTGTCGAAAACTTCAAGCGCTTCTTTTGTTTTACCTTTTTCGACAAGTTCAAAAAGAGGAGTTAAATACAGAATGCTTGAAGCGGCAAAGCTTTTGGAGCATGTGTTTTTAAAATACTGAAAAAGCGCGTCAAATGCGTCTTTATCACTATATGATACAAGAAAGTTTACATATTTATATTTTTCAAAATCTGCTTCGATGTTTGTCACACAAAGCGCAGAATCCGCTTCAAAGGCTGAGTTTGCGCTTTTAATGGCATTCAAAGCTTCGCTATAAAGCCTTCTGTCATTGAATTTATTAAGAGCAAGTGCGCAATTTTGTGCCAAAGGTTCAAAATCAGAGAATGCAAATTTTTCTAAATATTCTACTGCAACAGGGTCGTTTATTTGGCAAAAATACGCCGCAGCATAAGCTTTTTGCCCATTATCGCCCTCTTCAAAAAGCGCTAAGATTTCATCTGTTAAATCTTCATTTGCAAATTTTACCCAGGAATTTACAATGAAGTTTTCAAAATCCAAACTGTAAATTTTTGTGAATTTGAAAACGTTTTGCAAGTTTCCAGCATTCACGGCGCCACAAAGGTTTTTTGCAATTTTTTCTTTTATAAAATCAAATATGAATTCTGATTTTTCAGAAAGTTTTTTAAATGTTTCAATATCCCCGGTGTCAACAATGGCGCGTGCTGCAGCCCTTGAGATTTCAAGGTTTTTTGAAATTAAATCGTTTGCTCTTTTACATCCTAAATCCATAACAATATTATACAAAAGATTATACATTGGGGCCATTTTTTAGTATAATGGTTTTAATCGGTGCCATTTTAATACGGAATTTGAAAAAGAATAATATTATGGGAAAAGATTTAAAATATAAAAAAATTCTGCTCAAAATCAGTGGTGAAGCTCTTCTTGGGGAGCAAGAATTCGGGATTGACCCAAAGCCTGTTGAAATGATTGCAACGGAAATTAAAAAAGCGCATGACCTTGGTGTGCAGATTGCCGTTGTTGTTGGGGGCGGAAACATTTTCAGAGGAATGAAAAATTCTTCAAAACTCGGGATGGACAGAGCTTCAGGCGATTATGTCGGAATGCTTGCAACGGTGATGAATGCAATTGCACTGCAATCTGAATTAAGAAAGCTTGGGGTGTCATGCCGGGTGCAGTCTGCAATTACAATGAATAAAATTGCAGAGCCCTATATTAGGTTTAAAGCCATTCGCCACCTTGAAAAGAACCGTGTTGTAATTTTTGCGGCGGGGACAGGAAACCCATTCTTTACAACAGATACGGCAGCAGCGCTTCGTGCGGCAGAAATTGGCGCAGAGGCCATGCTTATGGCGAAAAACGGCGTGGACGGTGTTTATTCTGATGACCCAAGAATTAACCCTGAAGCTAAAAAGTTTGACAAAATCACATATGATGATGTGATTGTAAAAGGTTTAAAAGTTATGGATTTAACAAGCTGTTCATTGTGTAAACAGAACAACATACCCATTGTGGTATTTGATTTTGCGCTTGAAAACAGCATAATTAATATCTTAGATAACAAAGACGTAGGCACTTTAGTAGGAGATTTTTCATGAGTGTAGATGAAATTAAAACTCAAGGTACTGATAAAATGGAAAAATGTATTGCGCAGCTCAAAAAAGAGCTTGTGACAATCAGGACAGGCAGGGCAAACCCGCTTATTTTGGAAAAAGTTTTAATCGACTATTACGGTACGCCTACAAAATTAAGACAATTATCCCAAGTGACCGTGCAAGATGGCACTACTCTTGTGATTGCGCCTTTTGATAAAACTATTGTAAAGGAAATTGAAAAAGCGTTAATTAAGGCAGATTTAGGAATTACACCAAACTCTGACGGCGTGGTTGTGCGCCTTGTATTCCCGCCTTTAACGGCAGACAGAAGAAAAGAGCTTTCAAAAGACGTTAAAGCGATGGGCGAAACTGCAAAAGTTGCAATAAGAAACGTTCGCCGTGATTTATCTGACGATATTAAGAAACTTGAAAAGGCTGAAAACATGCCGGAAGACGCTGTTCGCGACGCGCAGGATTCTGTTCAAAAGTTGACTGATAGATATATAAAAATGATTGATGACATTGTATCTGAAAAAGAAAAAGAGGTTATGACCGTTTAATTATGGAAGATACGACGGCTGAAAACAAGAAAAATAAGGCTACAAGGGTTGTTACGGGGTTTATAATTTCCGTAGTTTCCTTGGTATGTATTATTGCAGGCGGTGTGCCACTGTTTTGTTTCTTGATGGGCGTACTTTTTCTTGCGGCAAGAGAATATGTCCATATTCTAAGAAATAAAGGGTTTCACCCGAGCCTTTCTTTGATTTGCGCAACAAGCCTTGTTTTTGGGCTTTTGATATTTTTCAGACGCTTTGACCTCGTGCCTTGCGTTCTTGCTTTTGCAATAATGGCGTCATTTTTGGTGGTGCTTTTTATGGGCCGCCAGCCCTATATTGCAAACGTTGCAACAACAGCACTCGGGTTTATGTACGGAGGCTGGCTTCCTTGTCATATTCTTTTATTAAGGCAAATAAATTCTGAAAGTGTAAATTTCTTTGTTCCGGGGTTAAATGATGGCCTTTATTATCTTTTGTACACATTTTTAATTGTTGTGGCGACTGACATTGGGGCATATTATTTCGGTTCAAAATTTGGAAAAACAAAACTTTCAAAGGTTATTAGCCCGAAAAAAACCGTGGAAGGCGCTGTCGGCGGCGGTTTGTTTGCAATCTTTGTTTCCGCTTTTGGTGTGTTTTATACAAATTTGAGCCCAATAGAAGCAGTTATTGGCGGGTTTTTAATTACGCTTTTTGCCCAGTTTGGAGATTTATCCGAATCTTTGATTAAAAGGGACGCCGGCGTTAAGGATTCAAGCAACATTCTTCCTGGACACGGCGGCCTTTTGGACAGAGCTGATTCCTACGTTTTCGCGCTTCCTGTTGCTTATTATTACCTTTTCTATTTCACAAGCGGCAACAATGTAATCCTTGATTTAATTACCTATATTCAAAAGTGTGTATAAAATGGAAATTTCTGCTGAAAGAGAAAAAGAATTAATTGAGTTTGCTTCAAAATATGGTTTGAAGTTTGAGAATATCGGGCTTTTGAACCGTGCTTTTGTGCATACATCTTATACAAATGAAAATTCTATTGACATCCTTGAATCTTATGAAAGGCTTGAGTTTTTAGGCGACGCTGTTTTAAAAATTGCAATCAGTGATTTTCTTTTTAAAAAATTTCCAAATTTAAGAGAAGGCGACCTTACAAAGCACCGCTCCTGGGTGGTTTCAGATAAAGAATTGTCTGTTTTTGCAGAAAAAATGGGCTTATCCAAGCTTATTTTGCTTGGGAAAAACGAAGAAGGGCTTGGAGGAAGAGAAAAACCGTCGATTTTAGCCTGTGCATTTGAGGCGTTTTTAGGGGCAATTTTTCTTGAATATAAAGACCTTGGCCTTAAGGCTGCGTACGATTTTTTGATTGATAATTTTGAAAATGAGATTTTAAATTCAAAATTACATAATTATAAAGCGCTTTTGCAGGAATATACACAAGGAGAAAGTCACAAGCTCCCTGTTTATAAAGTTTTAGATGAATATGGCCTTTCGCACGATAAAACCTATGTTATAGGGGTTTATTACAATGATGTTTTAATTGCGCAGGGGCAAGGGCGCTCCAAAAAAGACGCCGAGATGGCTGCGGCAAAGCTCGCGCTTGAATTTTTAAATGTGGAGATTGTATGACAAAAAGCTTGTGCGATTTTTTCAAAACAATTGACGGCGTGTCGAAAAAAAACATTGTGTCGCCATCAATTTTGTCTGCTGATTTTGCAAATTTAGAATCGGAAATTAAAAAAACGGCTCAATTTGGCGCGCAGTGGTGCCATATCGATGTTATGGACGGGCATTTTGTTCCAAATATTACAATTGGGGCGCCTGTTGTAAAATCTTTAAGAAATGTTACAAAGCTTAAACTTGATTCGCATTTGATGATTGAAAATCCGCTTAAATATATTTCGGATTTTATTAACGCAGGCTCTGATATTATAACCTTTCATATTGAGGCTGCAGAAAACTGTGCGAAGGAATGCATTGAGATGATAAAAAGCGCCGGGGTTTTGGCCGGGGTTTCTATTAAACCGAATACGCCGGTTGATGTTATTAAAGGCCTTCTTCCTTTTGTTGATATGGTGCTTGTAATGACAGTGGAACCCGGGTTTTCCGGGCAAAAATTCATGCCAGAAGCTGCAAGAAAGGTAAAAGAAATTAAAGATTTAGTAGGTTATTTAGGGTTGAGTGAACTTATAATTCAGGTGGATGGCGGTATAAACGCTGAAACTGCAAAAATTTGCGCTGAATATGGCGCCAATTGTTTTGTTGCGGGAAATTATGTCTATAAAAACCCTGATGTTAAAAGCGCTATTCAAAGCCTTCTTGAGGTCTAACAATGGATGTTTGTAAATTTGCGCGTGCTGAGCTTGAAAAATATTCAGAACCCGGATATAAAAAATTTTCATCTGCTTTAATTCCAGGCGTGGATAATATTTTAGGTGTAAGAATTCCTATTTTAAGAAAAATTGCAAAAGAAATTGCAAAGGGCGATTGGGAATTTTTTTTAAAAAATGCGGATGAAAAATATATGGAAGACACAATGCTTTTGGGGCTTGTGCTTGCATACTTGAAAGAAGATTTTGACAAAATGTTAAAGCTGACAGCGGATTTTGTTCCAAAAATTAATAATTGGGCCGTTTGCGATACGTTTTGCAACGGTCTTAAATTTGTAAAAAAAGACAGGCAAAAAGCATTTGATTTTTTAATGCCTTATTTAAAATCAAAGGATGAATACAGTTTGCGCTTTGGGGTTGTAATGCTTTTGTCACATTTTATTGACACAGATTCTTTTGGGTCTGAACTTATTGATGAAATTTTAGAAATTTTGTTCAATTTGAAATCTGAATATTATTATGCAAGGATGGCAATCGCCTGGGCAATTTCAATTTGCTATATAAAGTTTCCTGAAAAAACGTTTGAGCGTTTAAAGAAAAATGAACTTGAAGATTTTACTCATAATAAATCAATTTCAAAAATAATTGAATCATATAGGGTTCCAAAAGAGGACAAGGAAGAGCTTCGAAAATTAAGGCGCAAATAGTGTTTGGTGTTTGAATTCGTTTTTACTTAAGTTTCAGGCGCTTGCTGTATTTCTTCCTTTGATTTTCTTATTGAAAATTCACAGCCGCAGTAAGTTTGTTTGTACATATTGTTAAAATTTGCAATTTTTTGGGTTATGTTGAAACCGTTGTTTTTCTTAAAATCAAACCTTGCAAACTCGACCCCTGTGGCTTTTGCTGCCTTGAAGGCTTCTGTGAAAATATTTTCTGAAACCTTGTGCGGGCTTACGGTTAGTGTTGTTGTGAACTTTTTAAAACCAAGTTCTTTTGCTTTTTTTGCCGTCTGCAAAAGCCGCATTTCAAAACATTTATTACACCTTAAGCCTTTTTCGGGCTCATCTTCAAGGCCTTGAACCGTTTCGTAGAAAAATTCTGTTCCTAAATTTTTATCATCTTCAACAATAAGGTCAAAATCATATTTTTTACAATAATTTTTTAATTCTTCAAGCCGTCTTTCGCGCTCATTTTCAGGGTGAATGTTTGGGTTAAAGAAATATGCGGTTGGAATATAGCCGAGCATTCTTAAAAGCTGGGAAGGATATCCAAAACATACGGCGCAGCAACAATGGATGAGGATTTTTTTGTCCTCATCTTTAATTTCTTCTTTGTGTAAGCTTTTTATTTTTTCAAAAAATTCCATTGTTCTTTATATATTTTAGAAAACTTCCAAATAGGGTCTTCTTTGAAATGTTGCGCAAAACTATTTTTCGGCCTTGTGTCTGTTTTTTGCCTGTTTTACAAGGGTTTTTAATTTGTAATATGGAAGTGCACTTTTGTGCTCAATTCCGTCGATTACAATTGTTGGCGTGCCGTTTATGCCAAAGTTTATGGCCTTTTGAATTTGTTTTTCAAGGTCTTTTTTAACATCATCAGAATGTGCGTCTGTAAAAAGTTTCTTTCTGTCAATTTGAATTGAGTCTGCTAATTTTAAAATATCTTCTTCATTTTGAGGAAGGTTATCATAGATGGCACTTGACATATCCCAATATGCCCCTTGTCTTTCTGCCGCAAGGGCGTATTTTGCAAGGGTGCAGGCGCCCGGGTGCACAGTTTGTCTTAAGGCTGGGTTACACTCAGTGTCGAGCGGGAAATTCATATGATATACAACAATGTCTTTTTCTTCTTTTGCAAGCTTATGAATCATTGTGTTTGTCACCTTGCAGAACGGGCAGAGGAAATCGCTGTATAGATATACTGTAATGTTGCCATCCGGGTTTCCAAGAGTGTTTCCCTTGATTGCATAAATATTTTTTTCCATTTTTTGAAATTCTTCAAAAGATTTCATCATTTCTTTGTTTTCAAGTTCTTTTTTAAGTGCGGGCGATAAAACCATGGAAGTTTGCATATATCCAAGGAACCAAATTCCTCCAAAACACACAATTAAAAACAGAGGAAGGTATTTTTTAACTCCGTCTGCAAAATCTTTTGCGGTGTTTACAATATCACTTACAAAGAAGCCGTTTTCTTTTGCAACAAGCGCAATTACAAGGTCTATAAAATATGTAACAAAACACAAAAGGCAAATTTTATGAATTGTAAATATTGAAATAAACGCTAAAACCATTGAGCAGCAAAAGGAAATAAGCCCAAGTGTTGCAATATAGCTTGTTGGGTTTTTAAATACTTTCAACAGCTCCGTGTTAAGTTTTTCGTTAATTTTATCGACATAGGTTAAAAAGAGAATTACTAAATATAAAAATGTGCCCCAAATTGCAAGGGGAATTCCAAAAACAAGCGAATAATGTGTTTTTGCAACGCCGTCACAATCAACAAGATTGTTTACGGAGCAAAAACTCGGGTTGAATTCGCTGCTAAAATTTACTTTGAAATATATATGTATAAGTTCGCCCGTTAAAATGAGTCCGAAAATTGTAAGCAGTGTTAATAAAAATCTTTTATTTTTTGTCATTGTATTGATTGTATTATTCATTTTAAAATTACTCCAAAACACTCTAAAGTATCATATTTCAGCGTCTTTTCTTATTGTATAACTTATTAGAAAATTGGGCAATTTGTATTTTTTTTCATATTTTGTTAAGTAATGTAAATTTACGTCACAAAACCCTAAAGTTATTGTTTTTGTGGTCCGATATCAGTATTGTAATTACATTCTTAGTTGTAATGAAGGAACAAAAGTTAAGAAATGTAACAATATATACGAAATATGATTTTTGTATATACAAAATGTTTTTATTAACATGTAAGATAGTAAAACCAAGACAAAAGGTGGTATAAAAAATGGGACTAGCAGCAAGCCAAGGTAGATTATTGTTACTGACCGCAAGAAAGAGCAATCTTGAACTTCAAGCTCAAACGATTTCTCAGGAACGTTCTTTACTATCAATGCAACAGGAAACCATAGCCTACGATTATTCACAAAAAACGAATAACCAAATCTACATGATTTCCACAACCGGCAGCGAAAAGACGGGCGAAAGAGTTCCTTTGTCTGTAAAGGCTTTAAGAGCACGCTACAACGGTACTGACGAATCAGGTAAGGCTCTTACCAAAGACCGTGTCAGAATTGTTGATACAAGAACAGGCAAAACCGTTGACCTTGATAAGCTGCAAAGATCTGACGCTTCAAGTACCACACCTGACGGGCCATTGCAAAGAAACCTTCAAATGGGTATCTATGTAATTAAAACCCAAGATTTAAAAACAGCTGATGACGGTACTGCAGCAGAAGGCGAATATGAAGACACCTGGACCACCATTTCTCCCGCAGGGCAGTCTGAATATAACTTGGTTTACTACACAGACGATGACGCCGGCGCAAAAGCAAAATATGACCAGGCTTTGGCTCGTGTTCAGCGTTTGGATAAACAGCTTGAAATTAAATTAAACCAGGTTGAAACCCAGCACAAAGCGATTGAAACCGAAGTTGAATCTGTTGATAAAGTTATTTCAAACAACATCGAAGGTTCTTTCAAATACTTCAGCTAATAATAAGAATTATGAATATAAAAAACCGGTTCCAAATTGGGCCGGTTTTTTGTTGTATATTGTTTTGCGGGTAATTACAGGCAATTGCGGGTAATTTAAAAAAGCAAATTAGGCTATACTTTTCTTGTTTCAATTCCTGCGGCCAAAAGTTCCTCTTTTAATTGCTTAACAGGCAATGTATTGAAGTGGAAAATTGAAGCTGCAAGCGCCGCGTCCACCCTGGTTTTATTGAAAACATCAACAAAATGTGCACTGTTGGCGCCGGCTCCGCCTGAGGCAATAACCGGAATATTGACATTGTTTGAAACAAGTGCGTTCATATCAATGTCAAAGCCTTTTTGCGTGCCGTCAAAATCCATTGAAGTTAGAAGAATTTCGCCGGCGCCCCGCTCTTGCACTTCTTTTGCCCAGTCTAAAAGTTTTTTCCCTGTGTTTTTTTGACCTGCGTTTATATGAACATAGTATTCGCCGTCAATTTTCTTTGCGTCAATTGCCACAACAATGCACTGTGAACCGAAATAATTTACGCAATCGTTTATGATTTTTGGGTTTTTAACAGCACTTGAATTGAAAGAAATTTTGTCTGCCCCTGCGGCCAAAATCTGCCTGATATCTTCAATATCAGATATACCGCCGCCCACGGTGAATGGGATAAATACTTCTTTTGCCACTTTTTCAACCAATTCAACTATGGTTTTTCTTTTTTCATTTGTGGCTGTGATGTCCAAAAACACAAGCTCGTCTGCGCCTTCTGTTGAATATTTTTTAGCCAAAGCTACAGGGTCGCCTGCATATTTTAGGTTTTCAAAGTTTACGCCTTTTACCGTTTCACCGTTTTTAACATCAAGGCATGGGATAATTCTTTTTGTAAGCATTTTTGGTTTTCTTTCTTAATTTTTTGCGCGCAAAGCCTTTTGATACCTTGCGCGCAAACTTTACAAATTTTAGCTTTTTTAGAACTCTAAATTCATCTTAGAGAATTGAATAATCTGGTTTTTACCGCGTTTTTTGGCGCTATATAAGGCATGTTCTGCGTATCTTATGATTGTGTTTGAATTTTCTTCCACATTTTCTAGGAAAGGATAAGCTGAAATGCCGCCGGAGATTGTAATCGGGTGTCTTTCATCTTCTGAAGCCGGGATAAATTCCATCTTTTCAATGTCGCGACGGAAACGTTCCGCAAAGATGAACGCCTGTTCTTCAGATGTGTTTGGCAATACAAGAATGAATTCTTCATCGCCGTAGCGGGTTAAAATATCTTCTTTTCTGATTAGTGCTTCAAGCATTTGAGCGATTTTTTTCAAAAGAACGTCACCCCAATCGTAGCCGTACATATCGTTTACGGTTTTAAAGAAATCGATATCAATTAAAACGCAAGAAAGGCTTGTTCCATACCTTTTTGCACGGGAAATTTCCGCGTCAAGTCTTGAATGCAGATATTTTCTGTTGTAAAGCCCTGTTAATTCGTCGGTTATTGCAATTGTTTTAAGGCTGTTTTTGTATTTCATAACCTTGCCCAGCGCTTCGGTTCTAACACAGAGCTCTGTTGGGTTTATTGGTCTTTTAATATAATCGTATGCTTCTGCGCGAATAGTTAAATTTTCGGGTATTTCATCTACAACAACCAAAAGCCCGGATTCAAACTTTGTCACTGCACAAACTTCTTTTACTTTTTCAAGCGGCATATCAAAAATCATCACAGAAGGATTAACTTCTTTATAATTTGGGATTTCTGCCACAGGAAAGCTTCTAACCATGGCTTCGTCACAAGAAGCCAACATTTCTTCGAAATTATTTTTTTGTTCGTCGCTGTAGATAATAACGTTCATTTCTTTTTCCTTATTTGTTTATATTAATTTCTAAATCTTTAACTCTATACCTTGGAATTTCGATAATATTTGCATTTGGAAGTTTAATTTTTACAACCCAAGTGTCAAGAAAAACAACCTTGCAAGGAGTGCTTTCTGCGTGCCCGATAAAAGGAGCGGTTAAATAAACTATATAATCCCTATATAGGTCGTTTTGGTTATCAAT
Organism: Candidatus Gastranaerophilales bacterium; assembly: GCA_910587375.1. Lineage (GTDB taxonomy): Bacteria > Cyanobacteriota > Vampirovibrionia > Gastranaerophilales > Gastranaerophilaceae > MGBC122484. The sequence continues at coordinate 65,346 of CAJULR010000010.1, forward strand.
TCTTACAAAACTTTTCTTCACTCCTTTTTGGTCTAAAACTATAAGCCCTTCTGAAACCGTGTAGAATTTGCCCTTAAGAGTTTCTGTGCTCAAGTTTACTATATCTGCTGCAGAGGCAGAATTTGACGCGTGGGGGGCGATATAAAAGGTGCAAATAAATGCACAAAGCAGTAATACTAATATTTTAGTGTATTTTTTCATACCTTAATTCTTAAAATCCTTGTATTAAAAATCAGTATAGCATATTTTCCACCAAAAAGCTTATTTTTATCATTTGTTTTCATACGTTTGAATTATTAATATTTGTAACATTTTTTTATAAACTGTAAATATAAATAGGAGAATGGTATTGCCCCAGCCTTTAAGAAAAAATTATTATGCAAATTTAAATGCCCAAAGGCAGTTTGGCGCCCGTCCGAATAATTTGGGGGCGAAAAATGTTTACGGACAGCAGAATTTAGCATATTCATATAATCAAAACACGGCTTATGCCTATCCTGAAAGGCAAAACCCTTACGGTGTGCCAAGAAAGGCGGAGGTTAGAAAACTTACTCCAAAAAGAAAGAAAAATACAAAGCTTAATTTCTTAAAAGCCTTAATTAGCCTTGCTTTCTTGGGGCTTGTTGCATATTATGTTATTCCTTATAATTATGTAAAACATTTTGAGCCGATGATTTTAAATCGGTTTTTAAACAGAAATATTGAATTCAAGGCGGAAAATTTTGTATCGCCAACGCTTCATTATCTTTCAAACGCTGATTTTAACGGCAAAAGACTTCTTGTTCCCGTTAGAAAAAGCCAAAAACAGATGGTGCCTTTGGTGACATCTACAAGAATGTTTATTTTGGAAGAAGAGCTTAAAAATCTCTCTGCAAGATATCCGCACATCAAACCTTCAATTTATGTTTGGGACTATACAAGGTCAAGAAATGCTGAAATTAACGCAAATGAAGCAATTCCATCAGCAAGCATTATTAAACTTCCAATTTTGGTTGAATTATTTAGGCGCTCTGAATCTTTGAAAAAAGCGGGCTATAAACCGATTGATTTAAGTTCAAAACTTCTTTTTGATGATATCCACAAGGCAACAGGCTCCGGCACGCTTCAATATTATAAAACCGGCGGATATTACACAATTGATCACCTTGCAAAAATTATGATTCAAGCTTCGGATAATTCCGCAACTAATATGCTGTTGGATGAAATTGGCGGAATGGAAGCCCTAAATGCTGCCTCAAGAAAATGGGGGCTTTCTTCAACTCAAATGACAACCTGGCTTCCTGATTTAGGCGGCACAAACACGGTGAGCGCAAAGGATATGGCCACTTTGCTTTATAATTTGGACAATCCAAAATTCCTGAATGACAATTCAAGATATATGATAAAGCAGTATATGTCAAATGTGCACAATGGGACGCTAATTCAGGCGGGGCTTCCAAAAGGTGCTGAGTTTTTGCACAAAACCGGTGATATTGGAAAAATGCTTGGGGACGCGGGAATTGTTTATGCGCCAAATAACAGAAAATATATTGTTGTGATTTTAACCCAAAGGCCGCATAATGACTATTCTGCACGGGATTTTATCCAGCAGGCCTCAAGTATAATTTATAGATATATTGTTGAAAACCCGGACCAATATTAAGGTTCCGGGTTTTTTAAATTTTTATTATATGTGCGCTTAAAATTAAAATGCGACTTTAACGCGAATTGTAAAATGTTAGGCTACACTTTTACAGGGTTTCTTAGCCTTATATGAAGCTCTCTCAATTGTTCTTCGCTTGCAATTCCCGGCGCATTTGTCATAAGGTCTTTTGCCTGGGAGTTTTTAGGGAATGCGATAACGTCCCTGATTGAGTTTGACCTTGTTAAAAGTGCCACAAGCCTGTCTAAACCAAGTGCAAGGCCGCCGTGCGGAGGGGTTCCGTATTGGAATGCCGTCACAAGGAATTCGAATTTTTCTTTAATATCTTCTTCAGATAAGCCCAGAGCTCTAAAGATTTTTTCCTGAATTTCTGCGTCATGGATTCTGATAGAGCCGCCGCCAAGTTCGTTTCCGTTATATACAACGTCATATGCAATTGATTTTACATTGCCTTTGTCGTTTTCAAGTTTGTCAACGTCTTCAAGGGCAGGCATTGTAAACGGATGGTGAACTGATACAAATCTGTCATCTTCTTCAGAGTATTCAAACAATGGGAAATCCACAACCCAAAGGAGGTCATGCTTGTCTTTATCGATAAGGCCAAGTCTGTCGCCAAAGTATAATCTAAATCTGCCTAAAACATCGAAAACAACTTTTGGCTTGTCTGCCACAAAGAAGACTATATCACCTTTTTGGGCTTCTGCGCGTGTTTGAATTTCATTAATCTGCTCTTCGTTTAAGAACTTAAACACAGGCGATTTCACGCTGCCATCTTCAAGGTATGTCACCCAGGCAAGGCCTTTTGCGCCAAATTTGATTGCAAGGTTTCTTACATCATCCATTTCTTTTCTTGAATATCCTGCAATTCCAGGGATTTTAATTGCGCGAACGGTTCCGCCGGCGTTAATTACGTTTTTAAACGCTTCAAAGGTGGAAGCCTGCATAATGTCTGTCACATCGAAAAGTTCAAGCCCAAAACGTGTATCCGGCTTATCTGAACCGTATTTTTCCATTGCCTCTTTCCAAGTGAGGCGCTTAAACGGAGTTTGAATCTCAACCCCTGCGGCCTTAAAGGCGTCTTTTAGAAGGCCTTCGGTCATATTTAAAATGTCTTCCTGTTCAACAAAGCTCATTTCGATATCAACCTGGGTAAATTCAGGCTGTCTGTCAGACCTTAAATCTTCATCCCTAAAGCATTTTGCAATTTGATAATATTTTTCAATTCCGCCTACCATCAAAAGCTGTTTGAAAATTTGCGGGGACTGCGGAAGCGCAAAGAATTTTCCGTCAAAAACGCGGCTTGGAACAAGGTAATCCCTTGCACCTTCCGGCGTTGTTTTGATTAAAATCGGGGTTTCAACTTCCATAAAATCAAGCCCGTTTAAATAATTTCTGATAGCTGTTACGATTTTATGCCTCAATTTCAGGTTTGAAAGCATTCTTTCAGACCTCAGGTCTAAATATCTGTATTTTAATCTGATGTCTTCAGACACGGTTTCATCATCTAAAACAAAAGGAATAGCCTTAGATTGGGACAAAATTTTAATTTCATTTGGGTAAATTTCAATTGTTCCTGTTTTAAGGCGGTCGTTTATGGTGTCATCAGGGCGTTTTGACACAACCCCTTTAACCTGTACAACAAATTCACTTCTTAATTTTCCGAAAGTTTCATAAACTTCGGGGTTAACTTTTGGGTCTGCAACCACTTGGAAAAGCCCGCTTCTGTCTCTGATTTCAACAAAGATAATGCCGCCAAGGTCACGCACTGTTGAAACCCAGCCTGCAAGGGTGCATTCTTTTCCGATAAATTCTTCCGTAATTTCTGTGCAATTTTGTTTTTTATAGGTTAATTCCATAATTTTCCTCTTGTGTTAATGTATTTTTTAATGTGTATTTTTGCAACTCTAATTATAAAATAAACATAGCAAAAAGGACAAATTTTTTGTGCAATTCGTTTGTATGCTATTCTATAAAATAGTATAAGTTAAAATGGCATTCCCAAAAGTTTTCTAATATACATGCTGTATGGTATTGCGTCCAAGGTGTAAAGAACATAAAAAGTTAAAAATATGCTATAAATAATACCAATTGTCTTAACTATACTTTCCATTTTTGAAGAAGTTTGATTGAATTTCAAATTTGGCAATTTGATTTTTTTTGTTAAATCTGGCGGAAGAATAAAAATTGCCACTGTTGCAAGCGCTGCAATATATAATCCAAAAGCATACAGAACAAAACATCCGTATCCAACTAGGCCTATAAGTATGCCTAGGAGTATTCTCATTGAGTTTTGTAGACATATAAGCATAGTACACCAAGTGAATAATAGGAATATAGAAGCTATCAATGCGGCCAAACCTGCGTATAAGTGAAAATTTACAAGCAAGCCAAGCGCATTTGAAAACCTCTCTTTAATGTTACAAGCTATTTCTGTTATTAGTTTCATTGTTTCTCCATAGTTTTTTCTTTTTATTCATTCTATATCTTTTCCTTGTTTTCTGCTAATTTTGTAATAAAATGTTTTTGATATACTAAAACAACATTTTTTGCCGGGTCGGAATTAAAAACCTTACCGGCTGAATAGAAATTAAGGAGAGTAAAATGGCACTTAAAAACTTTTTATTTACGTCTGAATCTGTGACAGAGGGGCACCCTGACAAGGTTTGCGACCAAATCTCTGACGCGATTTTAGATGAATTTTTGACAAAAGACCCGAATTCAAGAGTGGCGGCTGAAACAACCGTAACAACAGGTATGGCACTTGTTTGCGGTGAAATTTCATCAAGCTGCTATGTTGATATTCCATCTGTTGTGAGGTCCACAATTAAATCAATAGGCTATAAAGGCGAAGAAGGCGGCGGTTTTGACTACAAAACATGCGCAGTTTTAACAAGCATTGACGAACAATCTACAGATATTGCAGGCGGCGTAAACAAGGCGCTTGAGGCAAGAAACGACAATTCAGATGTTTCAGCCTCTGAAACTGACGACATCGGCGCAGGTGACCAAGGGATTATGTTTGGCTATGCCTGCAACGAAACCCCTGAATTAATGCCTCTGCCGATATCTTTAGCACACAGATTGTCTTATAAACTGGCTGAAATCAGAAAAAATCACACTGTAAATTATTTAAGGCCGGATGGTAAATCCCAGGTGACTGTTGAATATAGGGATGGAAAACCGTATAGAATTGATACAATTGTTCTTTCGACCCAGCATGACCCTGAAATTAACGGTGTTTCAGACAATAAAAAAGTTCAGGAAATTATCCGCGAAGATTTGATAAAATATGTTATTGAGCCTGTTTTTGCGCATGACGCAATTAAGCCTGATTCAAGCACGAAATATTTAATCAACCCGTCTGGAAGGTTTGTAATCGGCGGCCCACAAGGGGACGCAGGCCTTACCGGAAGAAAAATTATTGTTGATACGTATGGCGGATATGCTCGTCATGGCGGCGGCGCGTTCTCAGGAAAAGATCCGACCAAGGTGGACAGATCTGCTGCATACGCTGCAAGATGGGTTGCAAAAAACATTGTTGCAGCCGGTTTAGCTGAAAAATGCGAAATCGAACTTGCTTATGCAATTGGTGTAAGCCGCCCTGTGTCTGTATTGGTGGACACTTTTGGAACGGGCAAAATTTCTGATGAAGTATTATCTGAAATTGTTCAAAAGAACTTTGATTTAAGGCCAAATGCAATTATTAAGCAGTTTGATTTAAGAAATCTTCCGGCAAAAAATGGCGGTAAGTTCTATTCAAGGCTTGCGGCTTATGGCCATATTGGAAGAACTGATTTCTTTGTGCCTTGGGAAGAAACTCAAATGGCAAAGAAGCTTGAAGAAGAAGCTTTGGCGCTTAAAGCATAGGCTTTTAAGCACAAAGAAGCGCCTGATGGTGTTTTAGAAAACGGGAAAACTGTGACATACAGTGAATTTACAAAACTTGCAGATATTTTAAACGAGTCTGTCCTTGCCGATAAAAGGTTTGGACAGGCTCTTGATAAATGCGTGTCTTGCAGCATGCTTTTTGGCTTTTGGAAGGATGTTGTCGGAAAAAGGTTTGAAAAGGTTTCAATTCCTTATGATTTAAAGGGGACGGTTCTTTTTGTTTCTGTGATGAGTTCCGTTGTTGTTCAGGAGTTATCAATGTATAAGGCTGAATTGCTTAAAAAAATCGAGCCTTATGCTGATGGTTTGAATTTTAAAATAACCGATATCAGATTTGATTATAAAAATTGGCAGAGCGTAAAAAATAATATTGAAGAAATTTCAGGCGGAAAAACAAAAAGTGGCTCAAAAGCTTTTGACATCGATGTTCCGGAGTATTACACAGAACAAGATTACGAAACGATTGGTTTAGATAATAATGAAGAAGATGAGTTTGAAAAACTAAGGGAAAGCTTTGCACAGCACGAGTTTTTGCCGGAAGGGTTAAGAGAAAAAATATTAAAAAGTGCCATGACAGGATATAAAGCAAAAAAACTCCGCGATAAAGAAAAAGAAGAGAAAAGCAAGGATTAGCAAGGGTTTTGCTCTTTTTATAAAAGAAAATTACATTTCAGTTACATTCTGGAAAAAGGTTTAAAAATTTTATACAATATAAGAAAAGTTTAGTATTGCCAAAAATCAACAGGAGAAGTAATTGTGGCCGCAGATAAAAAAGTGGTGTCGTTTGGAAAAAAACACGCCAAAGAAGAGAAAAAAGAGCCCGTAAATATTGAATATTGCAGTTTTTGCAAGCGTCCGAATACGGAAGTTCCAAAAATGGTGAAGGGGCCTGATGTTAATATATGTTCTGAATGTGTCTTAATTGCTGTGCAATATCTGATTTTGCAAGATGGGGTGCTTTCAGGGCAGGCACAAAAGATTTTAGACCTTTTGTGGGGCGTTAAGGATAAATAGGGCCAAAAGGCCATAGGTAAAAGAAAATATAGGGGTTGGCGTAAGTTGCCAACAAAAACAAAGAATGAATGAAACCAAAATCCAACTGAGGGCGCGGATTTTGCAGGAGATTTCCAAATTGAAGAGTATTCCTGCGGTTTGCGACAGAGATATCGAGGCAGCTATTTCAAATCTGTCTCAAATTGAGAATAAAACCTTTCTTTGCACCCTTATTTTAAAAGAAATTGACGGTTCTGTCGTTTATTTTGACGGCATTTTAGGGATTTTGGCCATTCATTTGACGCTAGATGTACTTGAAAAGTGTGTTTTTACCTTCCTTGAAAAACCAAATGTTAAAGATGAAAAAAAACTTTTTTTGATAAATCTTTTAACTCAGGCAGGAATTGCGGTTGAACCTAATTTAATTCATCTTTATGTAAAAAATGTGGATGAGATGATTGATTTAGAAACAGAAAAATTCCTGAAAATGGCTGAGTTGAACCCTGAGGCACAGATTGATTTTTTAGATTTTTATTATGGTATTCAAAAGCGTGACGCTGATATCCTGCTTGATTCAATCATAGAAGACTATTCCGGGGATATGCTTGCAAATATTTTGGCTCCTTTGATTTATTCTCTTAGAGATGATGTTTCAATTGAAACCTGTATCTCGGGTCTTTTAAAATCAAGGTCATATTTGGCTTATGCGCCTTTGGATTGGCTTATTAAATCATCTGACAATCCAAAAATCGTTTCTCTTGCAAGAAAAACAAGAAATGAGCTTAAAATTGCGGGGCTTAGAAAAGAAATTTCAACGCTTGAATATTATAAAGAACTTTTCAAGGGCTCAAAGCCTTTAGGGGCTTATGTTTCATCAATTGACGGGGCTTCAAACTTTTCTTTTGTCTTTGCGCGCGAATATCAAAACGGTGCAATATCAACCTTTTTTACTGTCTTTAACCTTGAATGTGGCCCGGTGTCTTGTTTTGGGCTTGCAAATATTTCAAGAAACGAATATGAAGAGGTTTTACATCGCTTTTTTAAAGATACGGAAAAAATCCCTTTGTCACCTGTTTTTGCGTATGCTTTGGTGGAAGAACTTGCTGATTTTGGGATGAAAAAAATAAAAGCCGGAGTGGAAGTTCCGTATGAATTTTTCTGCTGGCGCCAGCTAATGTATGACATTGAGCCTCTTGGGGAGCCGGTTTCAAGCTTCATGGAAAAAGAGCTTCAACCTTTTTGCAATTTAGATGTTTCAAAAATTACTGATAATGACATAAAAAGGGCCTTAGATTCAGAATATGGAATGAAATGGTTTTATCCTGCAAGCAAGGAAAAATATCCTGAGTTTTGCAATTTAATTGATAAAATTATAGCGCTTAAAGAGAGCGAGTTTGAAAAACTTGATGAAATTACACTAAACTTTTTGACTGAATGTTTTGACAAGTCAAAGGTTGTGCCAATTTTTGAGAATCTTAAAAAAAGATTTTTATTTGAAGCATATTTCCTAAAATGTCTTGATTTTAAAAACCTCTCAAGCCTTTTTTATTCAATATACTTAAGCGCAAAAACTTCAAAAGACAACATAGAAGCCAATTTTAACCAAACAGCTTTTGAAAAGTTTTTTGAATTTGCGATTAAAAGAAGTGTTTATGAATTTTTCCTAAGCTATGAAGAAAATAGGAAAACAATTCTTAAAAGCGCCTTTGGCGCGGGTTTTGCTGAAAATATTTTCTTAAAGAAGAGAAAAAATGAAAATTTTGATTTTAATTCAAAAAAAATGTTAGAATTAATTGAAGCCAAATGGACAAAGTAGAATAAAAAGCAAAAAAACAAGGCAGAAAATTTGGGTACAGATAAATTAAACAGAATTTTGGCGCTTGATATCGGCGATAAAAGAATAGGTGTCGCATTTAGCGACCCTTTCGGGCTTTTTGTGTCTAAAAGTGAGCTTATTTTAAGGGAAAATGACAAAAAAGCGCTTGAAGCCATTGAAAAACTTTGCGTGGAATATAACGTGCAAAAAATTGTTGTGGGTGTACCTTACAATATGGACGGTTCTTTTGGCTTTCAGGCAAAGAAAAATGTTGATTTTATTGAGCCTTTGAGGGAAAAATTTGAAATAATTTATTGGGACGAAAGATTAACTTCTTTTCAAGCAGAAGAAGTTTTGAAGCTCCAAAAAGTTAAATTTACCAAGAACAAAGGGCTTGTAGATATGAAAAGTGCGTGTATAATTTTAGAAGATTATTTAGGAGAACAATAAATGGGTAGATTTGACGATATGGACAACAGGGATTTACAGATAATTACAACGGTTGGTGAAGATGGCGAAGAAGTAAATTTAAAACTTCTTGACATTGTAACTGTGAATGATTTTGACTATGCGCTTTTGCTTCCGTTTGAAGCGGATATGGAAGAAGTTGAAGAGGGCGAAGCCGAGGTGATTTTAATGCGCCTGAAGCAGGACGCTGCAGAATACGTCTTTGAAACAATCGAAGACGATGAAGAATTTAACCTTGTGGCTGAAGCTATTCTTGAAGAAGAAGGCTATGAGGATACAGAAGAAGAATAAGTGAATTCTTTTTCTTTCAAATTTTTGGCGTCCGTGGAATTTCCATGGGCGCCGTTTTTCATTGCCCCAAGAGTGCGTTTTTTTCGATAGAGCATATCGCAAAAAGCTTCAAGCCTTGTCACAAAGCCTGCTTCGCCCGTGTGTTCGTCGATTGTTAAATTTAAAAGCGGTTTATTGAAGTTTTTGGATTTTCTTTTGATGTCTTCAATCATAAGCGAATCCGGACCGCAACCGAAGGCTGTAATTGTAATTAGTCCGTCAACAGTATCGCTTTTAAGATAGTGGCCTGCAGCACCTGTCATTTCAAGTTGGTTTGCCCAATACATTTCTGTTTCAAGCGTGTTTATGCCATCTTTCAATTGTTCATCGGTCAATTGCAGCGCACTGTAAACATTTACACCCAAATCCTTTAGTTTTTTAAAGACATCCATGCATACTCTTTTGTCGTAAATGTTATATCCATGTGCCACAAGCGCAACATTTATGCCGTCTTTAGTTTCTTCTTTTGAATTAATTACAACTTTTCCTTCTTTTGCATTTCTTAGTGCCGTTTCAAAGTTTAAATTGTGCTGCATCATAACTTTAAAATTATTATGCAAAACAAAACCTGCCCTTAAGGCCTTTTTGATTTGGATTTCATCAGTTATTCCAAAAGGTCTTACAGCTTCTTGTAAAAATTCAAAAAGCCCTAATTTTTTTTCGGATTTATCCAAAGTTGCTTCAATTAAATTATATTCACCCCTTACAACGTTTCTGATTAAATCGGGAAGCCCTCTTATTTTAGAGCAGTTGTAAATTTTTGGTGCAACGGATTGAATGGATGGCACAAAGATATTTTTCACCCCTTTTTCAAGAAGGTTTAAAACATGTCCAACATAAACTTTTATAGGAAGACAGGTTTCTGTTACAACCAAGGAAGCGCCTTCTACGAGAGTTTTTTTGGTTGTTGGGTCTGAAAGTATTATTTTAAACCCAAGATTTGTAAAAAAGCCGTATAAAAACGGAAAATAATTGTAATATGTAAGCGCCCTTGGCATTCCCAATTCTTTTTCTTTTATAGCCATCCTTTTTATCTCCAATATGCCCCCTTTTGGCCCAGTGGCCCTTTTAATTCAACTTTTGGGGTCTTATTTATCATACTTTAAACATTAAAAAAATGCGACACTTTGTTTAGAGAAGTTACCTTGCTTAAAAAAGCTTAATAATATTTTCATATTTTGTGCAATATTTTCAAGTTTAGGGTTTTATTAAATAAGTATAGGTGCCTTTAATTTTATGAGTTTAAATAATATTAACAATCTTAATATTCAAAAGGGTAATTATATCCGGCAGAATGAGGCTTACGGGGTTCAGGCCGGCGTTTATCCTGCCGTAAATTCTCCTGTTGACGCAGCTAATGGCGGATATTATTATGCTTTTAATCCGCAAATTGCAGCGACAAATCCCTTGAACGGGGCTGTTAATCCTGCTTATGGGCTTTATAATAATTTTATTAACCCAACTTTGCCTGTTTCGTACAGTTTTTTAGGCACTGAAAAAACGCCGTATGGTGATGATATCTATCTTTATATGCTTCAAAACGGGCAAAAGGTTGCTATTATGCCAAAGGAAGGTTCTACAATTGTTAAAACCTTTGTAAATTCAGGCTCTATGAACGAAACCGACCCGATAAGAGGAATAAGCCATTTTATTGAGCATAATTTGTTTAACGGAAGCCAAAACCTTGCCCCGGGGCAGTTTTTCAATGAAGTAAGCAAAATGGGCTCTTCGACAAATGCTTCAACTGATTACGCACAGACGGATTATTATATTGAATCTGCCTTAATGTCTGATTCTGATCTTGAAAAGACAATTTCAATGCATGCTGATATGATATCGCGCCCGCTTTTTCCTGAGGATATGATTGAAAAGGAAAAGGGGCCCGTAACTTCCGAAATCAGCATGGTGAATGATGATATGATAACTATCGCCGCAAATGATGTTATAAAAAATCTTTTCCAAATTCAGTCAGAATCTGATAATCTTGTTGCAGGCTCAATTCAGACGGTAAATTCTTTAGACAGGCCAAAGGTTACAGATTATTATCAAAGGCACTATACTCCTGATAACCTTTATACAGTTGTGGTTGGGGATGTTGACCCAAATAAAACCATGGAATTAATTTCAAAGAATTTTACGCAAAAAGCTGTTTCTAACCCTGAACAATACAGAAAGTCTGAAACTTTAACTCCGATAAATTCTTCTGTTCGTGTGGATTATAAATCCCCAAATGACAATTGCACATCTGTTCTTGCGGCCTTTGCCGGCCCTGTTGCCGGAGATTTTAAAGGAAATATCGCCGCACAGGCTTTGGGCGTATTTTTAACAGGAAGCATAAATTCAAGGCTCACAAGGGCGCTTGATGATGTGAATGGGTTTGCTGATTTTCAAATGCAAAAAGTGGGGCTTAAAAAAGAAGACCCGCAGGCATTTTTATTCCAGATGGTGACGCCGTCCGGCAGGGAACAAGAGGCGCTTGATATTTTTTATTCCACAATTGAAAATCTTGCGGTTAATCCGCCAACGGAAGATGAGATGAAGATTTTAAAGAACAATATTTTAAAGGCTGTTGCAATCAGCTTTCAGAATTCTTCATCAATCTGTGACACCATAGGAACAAGCCTTTTGGATGGGGATTTTAGTTCAATTTCAGATTATAAAACCGTAATAAATTCTCTAACGCCGTATGATATTCAAATGGCCGCAAGGAATTTTGTAGATTTAAACAAGGCTTCAATTGCTGTTGTGCACCCTCAAAATGTGTCAGAAGAGCAAATTATGGGCAACTATGCAAAGAGTAAATATTCGCTTGCAGCACTTAATGCCAGGGCGCAAAATATAAATTCAATGCCTGCGCAAAACATTGCAGGACAACAGATTTCATTCGGTTCAAGGGACATAACAACAACAGATGTTGAGGAAGGCGTTTTGCCTGATAATACGCATTTTGTTTTAAATAATTATCCAACAGAGCCATGTTATATGGAATGGCGCTTAACTTCAAAAGAATCACTGCCCAAAAACCCTGCTGTGGCATATGTTTTAACAGAGCTATTAAATAACGGAACAGCATATAAAACAAGGGATGAATTTGTTTCTAAAGCTGAATTAGACGGTATAACCTATTCTGCGGACGCAAATGGTTTTCAGATTTCCTTAAATGCTGTTTGTCTCGAGGATGGCGTTGGAAAATCAATCGATACAATGAAAGAAGCGCTTTATGCGCCAAGGTTTACAGAGGCGGATTTCAAAAAGGTGAAGGCGGATCTTGAAGCGTATTTTTATTCCTTAAGTAAGGACGCTTCAAATAATATTTTGGATAATTTATTTGGTGACTATTTTGCAAAGCCCGAACAGATTTTAGCAGGGCTTAAAACGCTTACCCTGAATGACGTTGTAAATCATTATAACAGCATGATTCAAAATTCAACCTCTGCTTTTGTTATAAGTGCACCTTTTAAAAGCAAGCCTGAACTAAAAAATGAGGTGCTAACAAAAATTAACACTCCAAACAAGCAATATAAGCCGCTTCTTCCTGCCTATACTCCGATTTATAACCGTTTTCAGGCAAACACAACTTCAAAAGTTTTGGTGGACACGGAAGAAAGAAACCAGGCACAGATAAATAAAACTTATTCTTTTAAAATGAGCGGGAACATTGAAGATGAAGTTAAATTTGAGCTTTTGAATACTATTCTTGGCGGCTCGCCTTCTTCAAGGCTGTTTCAGGATTTGAGGGAAAAGCAAAAGCTTGCATACCGGGTTTCAAGCACTGTTCAATCTTTTGAAGACACTGGCGTTTTGACTATGTCTATTTTATCTACAACTGATGATAAAAAACAAAATGACATAAAATATGATAATCTTCAAAAATCCCTTGCAGGCTTTGAAAGCCATGCGCAAATGCTTATGAATCAGCCTGTTACAAAAGAAGAGCTCGACAGTGCAAAAATGATTTTAAAGCAAAGATATGCAAAGCAAACCGAGCTTCCCGGGTCCAAAACAGCGTTACTTTCTATGAATTTGCACCAGCCATATGGCGTTAAAAGGATGGATGAATATATTAGGGCGATAGATAAAATGACCCCTGCGGACATCCAGGCAGCAGCAAGACATATTTTCTCAAATAAGCCCCTTTATTCTATCCTTGCAAGTGAAGACACGGTTAGAAACCAAATAGGATACTTAAATACACTTGGCCAGGTTGAGGGTGAAATCCCGTCAGCATATAAAATTGCAGCATAACGCATTTTGTTTGATGATATTATGCTTGCAAATTTAATACTTTTTAATTCCAATGTTAATTTGCGGCGTTTGATGTTGCTGAAGCGGCCGCAGCCGGAGTATTTGGGAATTTTAAAGATTTAACCGATGTTGGGTTTGTAATTAATCCGTTTATTACAACCTGGAAATTTTTTGTATTTTCCGTTTCGTTTGTAGATAAGGGAGGTATGTTTGAAATGTCACTTGAAGCTATTGTGCCAAAAAGCGGATTAACTTTTTCTTTTATAATGCTTGTCACGGCCTGCCCTGCGGTTTTTTGCTCTGCTTGAGTGTCTGAAGGGTCGCTTGTTGTTGAGTTCGAGCCGGTTGCAGCGCCCTTGATTGCGCCAAGGATTGCAAGCCCTGTTTGAACAGTCTTATTTTCAGAAAGTTTTGTGTTTAGGGTTTCTGCAGCTTTATTTATTGCATTCTCTGCTGTTGTGGCCACTTTTTCTACGGTGGATTGAAGTTTATCCGTGCCCAAAGTTCCTAAAACACCCGCCACTTTTGAAGATACCTTGCCTGTAATCTTTAAATTTGCGTGGTTATTTAAAATATTGTAGGCGCCTGTTGCATAAAGGCTCATATTCGGCCCTTGGGATTTAAAGTTTGAAACATTTGCAACCCCGTTATTAAAGGTTAAAAGCCCTGTGATATCTTTAAATTCCTGCGTATTGAAGGAATTAACTTTGTTTGTAATTCCTGTTAGAATAGAACTGAATGTGCCCAGGTTTAAAACGTTTGCGGCATTTATAAACCTCGCAAAGCTTATGCTTTCACCATATTCACCATCTTTTACGTCAAAAGAAACCGTACCGTTTAAAGTTTTCATCTGTTCCTCAAACGTTGCACCTGAAAGGCTTAACTTTGCCTTGCCTTGAAGGGTGCCGCTTCGAACGAGATCAACCCTTATAAATGCTTTTGCAGCCTCTTTTAGAGAGATGTTTTCTGCCTGCATATCGACGCTGGTAAGGCCTGTTATAACATTATAGGAACATTTCCCGGACGCCGTCCCTTGCGCAAAAAATGCATTTAAATTGTTTAGATTATATACATTGTTTAAAAGCGTGTGGTCATATGTGATGTTTTCAACAATTAAGGTGCCGGATTTTAGTTTATTTATCCTTGCGTTTCCGGCTTTAATTATGACACCAAGGTCTGCAGACGTAGAGGCACTGCTATTCGATGTTGAAGCTGGCGCGGGGGCAGGCATGGTGCTCATTGCCTTTTCTGCAAGCTGCAAAAGGGCGTCTGTGTCTATGTATTCTGAATTGTAGCTTAAGCTGTTTATTGTGACACCTTTTAAAAAGTTAGTTGAGATGTTGGCGTCCCCTGCAAAGTCTGATTTTGCAACTTTTGCGCCTTTTGCCTTTGCTATAAGATTTGTTTTGTTGAAATTTAGCGCTAAATCTTCAAGTGTAAAGCCAAATTCAGGATAATTTAAATTTGTGATGTTAATATTTCCTGTAATTTCAGGCGAGAAGGCACCGCCAGAAAGGGTTATATCCCCGGTCGCTTCAAGGCTTGTGTTTGCAATCGGCGGCACAATTATTTTTGTTTTGTTTGGCAGGCTAATATTCACGCCCGTAAGCACAGGTTCTTTTGCGTATATGTTTTTTACCTGACCTTTGACGTTTGCAAGCTTTGTGCCGTTTGATTTTACGGCAATTTCAACAAGGTCTAAAATATCATTCTTAAGCGCCATATCAAAGCCCAATGTGTTTTGAGCACCTTTAATCGATGGAATATCTATAATACTTATAAAATTGGCCGGGTCTGTAATCAAACTTCCTGCTATTTTAATATTTTCAATTGTTCCTGAAACAAGGGCGCTGTATGGCATTGCGCCTTTGTATAAAATTCCTTTTCTAAATTCATTTGGAATGAAGGCAAAAACCGTGTTCGGGTGTACGTTTCCGCTTATTTTAACGTTCAATTCAGGCGCCTTCATATAATTTGAAATATCGCCCGAAACGTTAATTTTTGTGCCTTCAAGAGTGGCGCTTAGGGGCTCGATTATAATCTTTGACATATCGGCTGTAATTCTTGCACTTGGCGCACTGAAATTCAGCTTGGGCTCTGGCATTGAAGCACTTACATTTTTAACGTTAATCTCTGCTTCAACATCATCCTTGTCTTTTGGGCGGGCCACAATGTTTATATTCTCAATCCCGATTGGCATTTTGGCGCTTTTTACAAGCATTTTAAAACCCGAAAGGTCAATATCTGCCTTGGGTTTGATGTTTTTAAAATCACCAATTATGTTTATTAAAAGCTTCAAGGCGCCATCTTGGAATTCAAAATCTGCAATATCTTTCTTGTTAACGGCTTTAAATTCAACCGCAAGGTTTACAAGGTCTTTAATTTTTAGAGGATCGGATTCTACGCTTAAATTAATATCGGCGTTTGAGGCGATTTCACCCTTGATATCAAACTTTGCGCCATTTACAAGAGCGCTTGTGTTTTTAATATTCAGGGCGTTATCAGAAAAATCCAAAAATGCGCGCATTTGGCTTAAGGTAAGGCCTGCTTTAGAATATCCGATGTTGCCGTCAACAAGCCTAAGCTTGCCGTCAGATTTTATCGTTTTAAAATCCGTATCAAGGTCGAAGTTGCCTTTGATATAGCCCGTTGCGGTCATATTTTTGATATCATTATCAACGCAGCAAATGCTTAAAACTGCACCAATTAAGTCTTTTATGCTTTTTAAAGTTATTTTTTCCGTTTTTACATCCAGGTTTAATTTAGATTTTTTGCCCGTTTTAACTGTGCTTTTTGTTTGGATAAACTCTTCATTTGAAACAAAAACTTTTGAATCAATATTTATATCTCTCTCTTTGAAATTTAGGTTCAAATAGCTTTCAGGAAGCTGAATATCGGCAAGTTTCAGGCTGAATTTTTGAATGTTCAAATCCCCTTTTGCCTTAAAATCTTCAATGTTTTTAATGTCGAGTTTTGTAAATATGTCAGCCCTTAAGTTAAAATCTTCAAGGGTTTTTAGGGGGTTAAAGTCAATATTTGGGATTTCAAATTCTTCATTTTTATTGGCTTTGGGTGCATTATTATTGTCCGTTGAGATTTTTGGCAGCCTTGTTGTAAAATCAATGTCTGCGTTTACAAACTTAATATCTGTGTCTTCAATCCCAATAAAGCCCTCTGTTTTAATTGAAAGCGGGCCTTCTAAAGATTTCATCAAAAGTGAAGAATTGTTAAGTTGTGTTAAATATATTTTATTGACATTTTCGTCTTTAAGGTGAAGTGCAATTTTATTTGCTTTTATATTTATATTTCTAATTTCAATCGGGAAATTAAAGCCTTGTTCTTTATCTTCCTCTGTTTGCGGTTTTTCAGGCGTTGCGGCTTGCAGAATGTTGTCAACATATTCCATTACCGTATATTTTTTATCTTTTGTAAAAACAAGGTATATATCCAATGTATCAGCCTTAATTGTGTCTAAATTTATGTGGCCGATTAAGATTGTGGGCAGGTTTATTTCAATTTCAGGCTTAGATAAATTTAAAAGCGGGGTGTCGTCTTTATAATTTAAACTAATTTTATCTGCCTTTAATTTTACCCCAAAGCGAAATGTAGTGCCCAATTTCAAGTTTTGAGCGTCAAATTTAAAACCGCTCATTTTTTCAACTTCTTTTGAAATTAAAGGTGTGAATTTATTTAAATCAATAATGTTTGGCAAAATGAGCAAAAATGCAAGGTAGAATGCCGCAAAAATCCCTGCAAGAATTACAAAGGTTTTTTTGATTTTTTTCTTTTTGGTGTCGTCAATGTTTAAAATATTTCCAAATTTATCTTTAAAATTATCTATTATGTCTTTAAAATCCATACCTGCCATACTTGCTATTCCTTGTTTTACAATTTCCCGTTTTAATTAAATTTCTGTTATTGAAATGCTGTTAATTCCCGTGTTTCTTGCCGTGTCCATCAGTTTTACAACGGTTCCATGGTCGCTGTTGCCGTCTGCTTCAATCATAAGGCCTGCAAACGTTCCGCCTGCGCTGCTTATTTCTTTTGTTTTTTCTTTTAATCTTGCAGCAAGGGCTCTTTCGGGGATTTCTTCTTCGTCAATTAAATATCTATTATCTTCAGTCACAACTACCGTTAAAATTTTGTTATCATCCGGCTTGTCGTCCGTTTTTTCAACATAATCCGGTATTGCAAGGTTTAATCCCTGCTGGTCAAGCATTGGCGCAATTACCATCATAATGATTAAAAGCACCAAAAAGATGTCTGTTAAAGGTGTTATGTTTATTTCATTGAAGGTTTGTCGTTTCATATTTTTTTGCCTTTTGCTGCCTTATTGCACTTCGTATTCTTGCGTGTAATCTTGCGTTTGGGCGCTTTCGCTTTCTTCTTTTAATTTATCCTGCTCTTTTTTAGATAAGGGTTCGCCCGCAACCACAAGTTTTTCAAAGCCGGCAGCCTGTGCTGCTCTCATTATCTTCATAATTTCAGAGCTTTTAGCATGCTCATCTGCCTTTACAACTACTTCTTTTTTATCTTCATCTGCTGCATTTGAAGTCAATTGGACAAGTTTTTCCTCAAGCACGGCTTCATCCTGCATTTTTTCTCCGTTTAAGAAGAACTCACCTTCTTTTGTTAGTGAAACTGTGGCATTTTTTTCTTCAACGCTAAGTCCTGAATTGATTTCGGGCATTTTAATGTTGTTGTCCATCGACTGAAAACTTGGCGCAATTACCATCATAATGATTAAAAGCACCAAAAAGATGTC
>CAJULR010000011.1 GCA_910587375.1 Candidatus Gastranaerophilales bacterium
TACACGACGCTCTTCCGATCTTTACTGGATTGCTTCGTCGCTGTCGCTTCCCTCGCAATGACGGGCGTTCAATCTTTAAATTCCATGTAAAACCAAATATTTTATAATACATTCCACCCAAAATAAAAAACCCTGCGCGGGTAAATTTTGTTACCCTGCCATATCAGCAAGGTGGGTGAGCGCCTCGATAAATCCGTTTCCTTTAAAAAGCTTGCGGCAGGCCGCCCAAAGCTCAAGGTATACTTCAATTATCTTTTTTAAAAGAGCTTGCTCTCCCTTTTTGTAAAACTGTAGGAACAAAATTACAACCCGCACAGAGCAATTTTATTTTAACATATTATCTTCCCTTTGTGCACTATCAAAAAGGATAGTAAATAAATTAAATTCCAAATCAAAACAGTTAAAAAGGCCAAACAGTCTAAATTTTATGATGAAATATTATTTATTTCAAAAAAGGTGATAAGCTTTATCAGGCAAAGCGTCAAGGCATATATTACCTTTAAAAATAAATTTTTCGTCCTTTTTCTGTAAAAAAACAGCTTGTTTTGAATCTCAAGAAGCTCCACATGGCGTGTTGAAAGCTTATCAAGGTTTATATTTTTAAGACCTGAATGTTCATACAGGAGAGAAGACCCTGTCTGTGTTGTTGACATAACTGCATATTCCTCGCGTTTTAAAGTTGACTATTATGTAGCATATACTAAAATTTTTATTTGAATATTACCTGATTGGGTAATATAAAAACCGTCATTATTTTAATTTGCCAAAATAATTATAAAGAACACATTAAGATTTTCCCTTTTTACTTGAAAAATTCCTTTGTTTTTATTATTATTACGCACGTAACAGTTAGAGCCTAAGCCATCACAAAGGCAAAAGCTTGACAAAACAACCGTTCTGTTGGGGGCAATTTTTTATATTCAGGCGGTTTATAGTAATTGCCGTAGCATATACACTTTTAATTAACAAGGAATTAGATGACACCATTATCAATTGAAAAAATAGGATTAGATAATACTTTCGGACAAAAAAATGCTAAGAAAAACATTTCAAAAAACACAGCAGGAAATGTAAATTTTGGCGCAAAAAACCATGCCAACAATTCTGCCCCTAATTCCGCCCCCGCTTTCACAGGGGCAATGGACAGTGCCGTTACCGTCTTAAAGGCCTTAAACGAACAGCCCATGTTAAGTGTTGCCGTAACGGATACTGTTGCAACAAACATCCCAAGAACCGCAGTAGATTTTAGAGCAACAGGCCCCGCAGGCGGCTTTGAAACCCTAAGGCGTGAATTTTCAGGCCTTGCCGTAAATTGCCTTATGCCAAGCTTTTTTGTCCTTGGCGCCGCAAAATTAATCAACGGCATTTTTATGAAGGATTTTAAAGGCGTTGATATGTCAGGTTCTTGGGCAAACTCTGAAACCATTGACACCCTAAAAGGCTTCTATCAAAACGCCCTCAAGGAAAATGCTCCAACCACGCAAGATGAGGCTAAAAGCTTTGTAAAACAAACCCTTGAAAGCCTTGAAGGCCTGAAAGGCAAAGAATGGGTAAGTTATGCAGATAAACTTTCAGGGGCCGAAGGCCAAAAAGCCGTAGATATTCTGGCAAAAGCCATTTCAAACCCCGGAAATAAAAAAGAAACAAAAACTGCTCTAAAACAGGCAATAAAGCTCATTTCAGAACAAACAGAAGCCGTTGAAACCCTAAGGTTTAAAGACGCAGGTAAAAATTTCGGCTCAAACCTTTCAGATTTGCTGCGCGATCAAATAGACTTAGGCAGAAAATTTGGCACATCCGCCGTTCGAAACAATTTAGACAGCTTTGCCTCTGCTGCAAAGAAAATGGTCAACACAAAGAGCATTATGGGCCTTGCTGTTGTAATTCCGCTTGCAATGTCTATGCAGCATATAAACAGAGCCCTCACACGCCACAAATACAAAAAAACAGGTGCGCCAATTTATAAAGATTTTGAAAAAGAAGACCGCGTATTAACGCCTGAAGAAGAAAAAAGGCTTAATAGAAATAAGCCCATCTGCGCTGCAATGATGGTAGGCCTTGCGCTTTTATCAATGATGAAAAAGCCTTCCTTAGAAATGTTCCAGTTTAAGGGCATGTTCCCAACAGTAGACCAATGCCGCTGGATTGCAACTGCAACGTTTGCTTCAAGAATGCTCTCTTCAGAAGACCCGAACGAACTTCGGGAAAGCACCGTGCGCGATTTAGCGTCATTCTCCGGCCTTTATTTCCTTGGAGATTACGCCGCAAAGGCTGCTGCCACCTTCTTTGAAAAAACAAAGGGCACAAAACTTCTAAACCACGTAAAAGAATTGCCTGAAAATGCTTCAATGTTCAAAAAAATCGGTAACTGGGTTAAAAACGTTAAGGTTAAATCCTTTGATGAGGTTGGAAAGAGCGCATTTTCAACAAAATACAGGGGCGCATGTGAACTTGCAAGCCTTGGCTTCTCAATTTTGACCCTCGGGGTGATTTTACCTATGTACAATAAACGCGTCACTGCAAGAAAAGAGGCTGAACGTAAGGCCAATATGCAAAAAGAGCAAGATAAAATTCAGCGCATGATGATGTCAAAAAATATTAAAAATTCTTCAATAACAGCGCAAAATATGATTATGCACCCGATGAAAGACACAACAATCGGAATGAACCAAAACGTAAGCATTTTAAACGGCACAAAGGTAAAAGATTTAAAAGTTACGTCATTCAACGTTCGCCCAGGCGAAACCCAAGGCACATACGACTTTGAGATGAGCGGAAAATTTGAAGACTGGGAAGAATATTCAAAAGACACTCCCTTTAAAAACGTTGCAACAGAATGTTTTAAGTAGCATCTTGTTATAAACCGGCTGCCTTTGGCCCATCTTCCCTTGGCTTTAATCTATTGCCGCATTAAAATTTTAATCTTCAAGTTTCAGCTTAAAAAGCCTTGCCCACTTGGACAAAGTAATTTCGTAACAAATTTTATTTCCTTTTATCAGGGCTAAAATTTCCTTATCAAGAAGCCTTAGATCTTCTTCCATATTAAATGACAAATAAACCCAAGCAAAATCTTTCCCGCCGCGCCCAGCAAGTTTCTTGACTTCAAAATTCCTGTCTTCATACCCTGCTTTAAAATTCAGAAGGGAAGAGTAATATCTAAACGAAGCAATTGAAGTTTCAGGAAGAATTATAACATCCCTTTCTTTGTCAAAATTTTCCTTTAAAAATAAGACTAGTTCCCTATTTCCGCTTGTTCCAAGCAATATATCCGCCCTGTTTTTACAAAATATTTTCGCCTGAAATAATAATGTGGCAGCCGTTATACCCAAAATCAAAGCGGATGACACAAGAATTTTCAACCTTTTATTTGGAATATCAAAATCAAAACAGATGGCAATAAAAATAAATACAAAAGGCAAAAGAAAAAGAATTATTCTTGCAACAAAAGGATACAGATGCAAAATGCTTGCAAAAAGCGCACCCAAAAGGGAGAGAGCAAATATTTTAGATATCTTTGAACCTCGTTTTAAAAATATAAAAAAGCCAAATAAGGCAAATGGCGCAAAAACCGCCATATACTTACACCCCAGAGTGAAAAAATAATAATTTTGAAGCAAAATCTCTTTCATTTTTGAAAAAGAAATAAACCCCGGAAGAACATTTTCCCAGTAATTATTCATAACAAGGCTCAAATCCTTTGACATACTGAATTTATAAGCCAAAACAAAAACAAGCGGAATAAAAGAAATAGAAATTATTTTAAATATTTTAGAATAATTTTTTATGCCATCTTGTTTTAAAGAGAGGATGATATTATACAAAACAAAGCCAAAAAGCAGAAATACAACGGGCTGAGACACAAAAAACAAAAGAGTGAAAACTGTTGAATATTTTAAAATAGCTTTAATATCAAACCTTTCTGCACCCTCGTTTACACCCTCCTTGTTTCTTGCAAAATCCCCCGAAAGCCACATTAAAAGCAGCATAAACACTAAAACATCAATGCCGTACTGCTTAAATTCGCTTGCAAAACGTGCCATAACAGCGTTTGTTGCAAACAAAAAATTTGCAAACAAAATAGAAACCCTTGTTTTCAGAACAGTTTTAGAGAGTTTATAAAACACAAAAAATGACGCTATGCCCGAAAGAAACGGAACCAGGCGAAGCGAAAACTCGTTTATACCAAAGATTGAAACCATAATTTTTGTACATAAAAGAAACAGGGGCGGCGCTATCTGGTGATATTGAAGCGGTTTAAAAACCCAGAAAAAACCTGAATTTTCCGTAAAATTTGCAGCAAGAGAAATCTCATCAAACCAAAGTTCGCGCGCAAAGAGCACTTCAAGTCTACAAGCAATTCCGACAGAAAAAATTAGGCAAATAAGGGCAAAATACCAATATTTCTTTGCCGCATTTAAAATCTTTAAAACCACGCTCTGTGCACCCTTTTTGGCTATCTTCCCATTCTTGCGGCGCTCATGCGGGCAATGGCTTTTGCAAGGGCAAATTGCGCCCTTAAAATTTCCGTTTTTTCGCTGTGGGCTGCAAGTTTTGCTTTGGCGCGCTCATAGGCTTCTTTTGCGCGCGCTTCGTCAATATCTGTGCCCAATTCTGCTAAATCTGTCAAAATTACAGCGGTGTTATCTTTAAATTGTAAAATTCCGCCCATTGTCGTAATAAAAACAGGCTCCCCGCCAACAATTGCCTTGGTTACGCCTACTTTTAGCGCCGTAATTAAATCTGTGTGGTTTGGCAAAATTCCTATGGCGCCATCTTCCGCAACTGTATAAAAAGCGTCCGTATCGCCCTCAAAAACAACTTTTTGCTGTGTAATTATTTTTAAATTTATCTTCTCTTTTGCCAAAATCTTTGTCCCGCCTTTAAATTCTGCAATTTTAAGCGCCCGCACCAAGAAACATTTCTTAAGAAACGCATGTTAAGAAATGTAAACTCCTTAACATGCGCATTCTTTTGCTTTTTCAAGCACATCTTCAATTGTGCCCGTCATATAAAATGCCTGCTCCGGCACATCGTCATGCTTTCCTTCAATTATTTCCTTAAAACCTTTAATTGAATCTTCAAGTTTTACATACCTGCCCTTTGTGCCTGAAAACTGCTCTGCAACAAAGAAAGGCTGGGATAAGAATTTCTGAATTTTACGTGCACGGTTCACAGTGAGCTTATCTTCTTCAGAAAGTTCATCCATCCCTAAAATTGCAATAATATCCTGCAAATCCTTATATTTCTGTAAAATTTCAAGCACTTTTTTTGCAACGCCGTAGTGCTCTTCCCCTACAATATTCGGATCAAGCGCGCGGGAATTAGATTCCAGTGGGTCACATGCCGGATAAAGCCCTAAAGACGCAATATTTCTTGATAATACAGTGCTTGCGTCAAGGTGGGTAAACGTTGTTGCAGGGGCAGGGTCTGTTAAGTCGTCCGCAGGAACGTATACCGCCTGAACGGAAGTAATTGACCCGTCTTTTGTGGATGTAATTCTTTCCTGTAATTCACCAACTTCCTGCGCCAAAGTAGGCTGATATCCAACCGCAGAGGGCATTCTGCCCAAAAGCGCAGAAACTTCAGAACCTGCCTGTACAAATCTGAAAATGTTGTCGATAAATAAAAGAACGTCCTGCTTTGCTGTGTCCCTAAAGTATTCAGCACACGTAAGCGTTGAAAGCCCTACTCTCATACGGGCTCCAGGCGGTTCATTCATCTGCCCGTAAACAAGAGCTACCTTGTCCAAAACGCCTGATTCTTTCATTTCGTTATAAAGGTCGTTTCCTTCGCGGGTTCTTTCCCCAACCCCGCCAAACACGGAAACCCCATTGTGCTCTTGCGCGATATTATGAATTAATTCCATAATTAAAACTGTTTTTCCAACGCCTGCGCCCCCAAAAAGGCCGATTTTTCCGCCCTTTTGATATGGCATTAAAAGGTCAATCGCCTTAATTCCCGTTTCCAAAATTTCAACTTTTGTGTTCTGCTCTGTTAAATCAGGTGAAGGCCTGTGGATAGGAAGGCTGTTTTCAGCGTTCACAGGGCCCATATTGTCAACAGGTTCCCCCAAAACGTTTAAAATTCTGCCTAAAATTTCTTTCCCAACGGGCATTTTAATGGGTTCTGCCGTATTCTTCACTGCCATACCGCGCTTTAAGCCGTCAGTCGAGCTCATAGCAACCGCCCTTACGGTGTTTTGCCCTAAAAGCTGCTGCACTTCAAGCACGGTTTTTGCGCCGCCTTCGGTTTCAATTTCAAGTGCGTCATATATTTCAGGCAATTTTCCTCCCTGAAATTCAACGTCAATTACAGGGCCTATAATCCTTGTAATTACCCCAAAATCCTCTCTTTGCGCATTATTTACGGCATTTTCGCTCATAAAATAAACCCCTATAAAAATTCTTTATACGGTTATTATACTAAAAACAAGTTTTTATGCCACAAAAAACGAAAAAACTACACCACAGGGCTAGGCATTTGCTAAAAACCACCATCGAAACCATCAAAACCATCGAAATCGATTATGCCATCCCTTTTTGGCCCAAGCGGCTTTTGAACCTCATCAAGCTCTGTTGCAAAAGGTTTTACGGGCCTTCCCTTGTTTTCAAAATTAAAATCCAAATCGGTTTTGGCTGAAACATCCATCCGGGAAAGCACAAGAGAGCCGTTTGGGTTGATTAAATTGCTTGCATAATGCGGCATGAAAGCACACACTTGTTTAAAATCCTTCATTCTTTCTTCCACAAGCTCGATATCGTGGTTAAAAAGACTTTGCGCCCTGCCCCAGGGAAAAAGATTTCTTGGCTGAAATTCTTCAAAAAGCCCGTCATAATAGGCCATAAGCCCGTTAAGCTCTTCTTGCGTTTGAACATATTTTTGCTCACCCGATAAATCTTCCTCAAGCATTTTTTGTATTTCGCCCAAAACACGCGTTATAATTAAATAATAAGCACGGTTATCAAGCCCCGTGTCCGTTTCATCATACGGAATTACTCTTGCTAAAATGTTTACGGAAAAATCATTTTTTATAAGCGGACTAAAGGTGATAAACGCGTTTGCAAGCCTTTTTGCATATTTTTGCTTCAACTCTTCGGCTTTTTCAATATCCCCCTGTCTTTCAAACTTTACAGCGTTTGCATACATTCTATTATAAGGATTTATGGAAATATTTATATCATCAAGCTCATCAGGCTTGTGTTTCAAAACAAAATCCACAAATTTTTCCGCCCGTTTTTGGTGTTTTTCTGATTTTAAACTCCAACCTGATGTATCAAACAAAGGGGTCACTTTTTCAATATCATCCCCCAAAAGCCGCATACAATCGACGCAATCATAAACATTGCCATCTTTGTCTTTTAATTCAATTTCCATACAATCAGAATCCAGAAAAAGCCCCATCTCTGAATATAACTGAACCTTATTATCCATGCGGCTTTCAAGCTCTTTCACACCGTCAATTAACGCTTTAAAATCTTCATAAGACATATGGTCCAAAGTTTTATTTGAAAAAGGCATGGCATTAAAGCCGCAATGCACACAACGGTTGTTGCAGCCCCTGTTTAGAAGAATTATGGGCTTGTTTAACATAAAGGCAATTTCTTTTACGGTAAGCCCGTCAAAAACTTTTATCCCCTTTTGAAAACCGTTAAGCTTATCTGAATCAAACGCCTTAATGCTTATAGGATAAGAAGATTCGTCCTTGTCTTTAGTTTTTTCTTCAAGATATTTTCTTGCTTTTGCATAATCTTCATCCCCCAGGGGTGTTTTTTGCGAACCTGTGAATGCCAAAATTTTTGGAGGATAAAAATAATTTTGAAAATCGAAAGAACCTGCGCAAGGCAAGGCATATGCCGTTTTTGCCGGCACATTTTGCTCTGTCTTTTGCATTGGCTGCTTTGTTAAAACCTGGTTTGCATTGTTTAAAACGGGTAAAATTTTCATGGGCCATTCCCTCTTTTGGTAAAGATATAAAACAGATAAAGAAAAATACTTGCCACATTTTCTAAAGGTGGGGTAATATGAATTTTATAACACCCTAAGAGTGTCAAGGCTTACGGGTTTTGGCAGAATGAGATTCAAATCGTCAGATGGGGTCATATTAATATCATAATTGATATGATTTTGTGCTTTGATTGATTTATGTATCACTGTTTGAACAAGCCGTCATTGCGAGGTAAAGCGACAGCGGCCGAAGCAATCCAGAAAGATATTTCAATTAAAAGTTACCGTTCAATATGGTTTATACTATTGAATCAAATCACCCGTTTTACTTTAGACACAGCGCAAAATTGCTGCCGCACATTGAAAATGCGAACACACTCTGCGACGTCAATTCAGGTTACGGCGCCTTGCAGTGCTCAAATAAGAGCGGCGGCTGCCCGGGCGGAAGCGATAGCGACTGTCGTCCATATAACATTTGGGCGGGCACAGATTGCAGCGGTTCCAAATGCAATGTTAGCTGGATAGAATCAGGTGTATTCAAAAGCACCACTATTAATACGGCTATAGGCAGCGGTGTGCGCTGTGTCCTGGATTTGATTCCTGCAGACCAGCTCTGCGACAGGTATTCAGGCTACGGCGCCTTGCAGTGCCAGAAACTGAGCGGCGGCTGCCCGGGCTCCAGCAGTAATGGCTATGGTAGTGGCAACTGCTGGGCTTATTGCTTTTGGTCAAGCGTTTCAGGCACCTTTTATTGCCTCAATAGTGGTGCTTTCAACCCAATTAGCGACACAGCACTTGGTGCCACTTCTGTGCGCTGTGTCCTGGATTTGAAAATCCAATACAGACGAGGCTGCCCGGGTGCCGAGAATAACAACTGCAACCCGTACCGCGTATGGGGCACGGCAACTGCTGGCGGACACTATAGAGGGAATCTAAATAGCGGCAGTTTTGATACAGGCGTGCCGAATAGCGCTCTCTATGCTAACGGTGTGCGCTGTGTCCTGGATTTGATTTTTCAAGCAAAAGAGATTTTGGATATGAAGACCGTTAAAAAGATTGCGAAGCTTAAATCAGACAAAGTATGTGAATAATTTTCGGCTTCGCCCCGTGTCTGAATATCTAAAATCTCTGAAGCGGGAAAAATACAGATACTCTGCGACGACTATTCAGGTTACGGTGCCTTGCAGTGTTACGAGCGCTACAGCGGCTGCCCGGGCTCCAACGATGGCAACTGCTGGCCGTACGTCATATGGTCAGGCACGCCTAACGGCAGTAACTACTACAACGGATATCTGAACAATGGCACTTGGAACACAAATAGCAACACGGCTACTTACGCTCGTTCTGTGCGCTGTGTCCTGGATTTGAACCCCCTAAAAACAAATTCAATCCCTACGCGCCCTTTTTAATATAAATTTCATCACACCCAAGCTTTGTCGCACAATAATATCCGGCATTTTCCATAAATTCCTGCAATTTGGGGTCTGAATAATTATTCTCAACACTCACTGTTTTAATGTCATACTTTTTGAAATCAATCGTTTTTAAAATTTTAAACTCATTTCCTTCAGTGTCGATTGAAATGTAATCAATTACGGAAACATCCTTGAAATCTGCCATTAGGGTATCAAAGGTCATGGTTTTGACATCAACAGTATCCATTGTGCCGCCAACTTCTTCAAGTTCTTTTTTGATCCTCTCGATGTGTTTTTCGCAATATTCTTCTTTAATACCGCTTAAGACGGCGCAATATCCTGTAATTTTTGTAAATTCTTTCTTTGTATTCTCTGTATCAAGCGCCACATTGTACTTTGCACATTTTCTTGTCCTGCACACTTTTTTAAACATATCAGGGTTTGGCTCTATACAAATGCCTTTCCAGCCAAGATTTTCCATTCTTAAGGTGTTGCTGAAAGTAACCCCGTTATACGCGCCAATGTCAATAAAAAAGCCTTCTTTTTTATTATCAAAATAGTCCAGAATATACTTGTCCTGGCCATATTGCGAAAAATACAGGTCTTTATTGTAAATAATTCTCCTAAGGGCAGAAAATTTAGACCTTATAGTGCGCCCAATACGCACTGCCAACGAACTTTTGTCCTTAAACGAAACAGCCATGCCAAAAACCTAATCCAAATAAAACACTGTTACGACTTTGTGGGATTCTTCCGCAAAATCCACAGCCTTGTGCAAAGTGTTTGAAGTGTGCGACAAAAAGCAAATTAGCTGCTGACATTCATCAATAATTTCGCGGTTGCAAATCCTTGAAGCGTCAGTTAAAGTCATCATGGCCCTGTCCGGGTGTTCAATAATATTTGGCACACCAATAAGCTGGTCTTGAACGTCTGATGGCTGTTGGCCAATGGTTTGCGGCAAAATAACTTTTAATTTTTCAGGGTTTGCCTTCATAGCGCCCCGAATTGCCGCAGCATTTGTTCCTGAAGAACCGCCTGAAGTTATAATCGTGTTTCCTTGCATAACAAGGGAAGTTGTAAGCGTTTCAATAATCTGTTGATGAGTAATTGCAAGGTTTCTTGAACCAATAATCGCAATTCTTTTAGCGGACTGCCTGATTGTGGCTAATTCCTGAGCCAGAGTGTCAACTTTATCGATGTCATCATCCGATACTTTGTCCAAATCATCCAACGGAACCATAATCGAGGGTTGTTCGTTATTGTTTTCGCTCATCAATTTTTCCTTAATATTTTTTTGTATTATAATGATAGCATATTTTTTTAATTTTGACTATTTTTTATTAAATTATACTTTTTTAGGGACGGGGAATTACAACAGCAATGCAGGATTTAGCTTTTTTAAAGGGATTAAACACAGAACAATCCCGCGCAGTTACAGAGCCAAGCGGGCCGATTTTGGTCTTGGCGGGCGCAGGGTCTGGCAAAACAAAAGTTCTAACCTCAAGAATAGCAAATTTAGTGCATTCTGGCGTCAGCCCCTTTGAAATTTTGGCGGTAACTTTTACAAACAAGGCCGCAAAAGAAATGAGCGCAAGGCTTTCAGCCTATCTTGGCGAAGAAACCGTAAAACGTATGTGGGTGGGCACTTTCCACAACATCGCAGGGCGAATTTTAAGGCGCGACCTTGACAAATATCAAACAAAAGACGGCAGAAAATGGGGCAATAACTACGTTATATACGACGATACAGACACAAAAACCATAATAAAAAATGCTATTAAAAAATTTAATTTGGATGAAAAAATTTATGAGGTCAAGCTTGTAAAATCAATAATTTCAAACGCCAAAAACAAAATGCAGGACGCATATGCCTTTGCAAGCTCTGCTCGCGATTATAAAACAGAAAAAATTTCCGAAGTTTATTATGAATATGAAAAACAGCTTGCAATCAACAATGCGCTTGATTTTGACGACATGCTCATGCTTTGTGTAAATCTTTTGGCTGAAAATGAACTGGTGAGGGAAAATTACGCAAGAAGGTTCAAACACATTCTGACAGACGAGTTTCAAGACACAAACAAGGCTCAATATAAGTTAATTCGTATGTTATACAACAATGAAAAAGCTAAAACTCCCGGCACAAGCCTTTGTGCGGTGGGTGATGTTGACCAGTCAATTTATAGTTGGCGCGGGGCAGATTTCAAGATTATACTTGGTTTTCAAAAGGATTATGAAAGCGCAAAATTAATCAAACTGGAGCAAAATTACCGCTCAACAGAAAACATTTTAAACGCTGCAAACGCAGTCATAGTCAACAATTCAGAGCGTCTTGATAAAAACCTGTATTCCCAAAAAGGCGCAGGCGAGAAGATTTTAACCTACGAAGCAGAATCTGATTACGAGGAAAGCCTCTATATAGCTAAAAAAATCCGCGAACTCTACAATTTGGGCACTCCGTATGAGGATATGGCGGTTTTATACCGCACAAACGCACAATCAAGGGGAATTGAGGAAGCTTTGATGTCAAATTCCTTGCCCTACAAGATTGTTGGCGGTTTGAGGTTTTATGAAAGAAAAGAAATTAAGGACATTGTTGCTTATTTAAAATTAGTCTATAACCCCAATGATAATCAGAGTTTGAGGCGTGTTATAAACGTTCCGAAGCGCGGAATTGGCGACACTACGGTCAAAAAATTGGCAGAACTTGCTGATAGCAAGGATTTAAGCATTTTTGGAATTATTCAAAATATTGATGAATATGAAGATTTTTCAGCCCGCCATAAGGCCCTCCTTACGGGCTTTAAGGACACAATTTTGAACCTTATAAATAAACAAAATGAGATGGAATTATCCGAATTTGTAAGTTTTGCGCTTGAATATTCAGGATATTTGGCGGAATTAAAGGCGGAAGATACGGTTGAAAACCAGTCCAGGATTGAAAACTTGCAAGAATTTATAAACGTTGTACGCGAGTTTGAACTGGATGAATTATATTTTGAAGATGAAGCTGAAGACCTTGGCGCACTAGGGAATTTCCTAACCCAGGTGGCTTTAGTGTCCGATATAGATGAGGTTAAGGACAATGAAAAATCTGTAACCCTTATGACGCTTCACGCTTCAAAGGGTTTGGAATTTCCCGTCGTATTTTTGGCAGGATTAGAAGAAGGCATGTTCCCAAATGCCCGTACAATTGGCCAAAATGAGTCATCTACAGAACTTGAAGAGGAAAGACGCTTGATGTACGTGGGTATCACGCGTGCAAAGGACCTCTTGCACTTGACCTGGGCGCAAAGGCGCCGTGTTTGGGGGGATATAAAATTTTTCCCGCCATCAAGGTTTATAGAAGAAATCCCTGCCCACCTGCTTCAAGAGGATGAAGCACACGTGAAAGTGGCTTATAACAATGGTTGGGGCGGTTCAAAAGTGTCAAAAGGCAATGAAGACAAGGGATATGGTCAAAAAAATACCGATTTTTACAAAAAATCTTCATATGGCACACCAAAGGAACGTCAAAACACCGGCAGCACAAGCAATTCGGGAAATTCATCCACGTTGAACAAAGGCGGTTCTTTGCTTTCAAGCATTGCGAGAATAAAAAAGTCCAAAAACAGTGAAACCGGGTCGTTACAAGAGCCTAAAACCGAGACAGTACAAAGAACAGCACCGAAAAATTTTGTTGTAAAAAATAAAAAAACCGAAAATTTTGAAACTGCAAAATCTCAAAATTACAACGTCGCACCTCAAAAAAATGAGTCAAAAATTGAAAAACCCGAACAAAAAATCGAACCAAAGGCAGCCGAGCCAAAAATGAGTATTCACGACATTATTGCAAAATGCAAAGAGCAGGCAAAAGCCCCGCAGGGCCAGCCTTTAGCCGGTTTTAAAACTTTAAAAGACGGCACAAGAGTTTTCCACCAACAGTTTGGGGTTGGCCATATCCTGAAAAGCGAAACTACAGGCGGACAAACAAGCTATACAGTAGAATTCACCAAAGCCGGAATTAAAACAATAGATGATTCCTCTGGTATGTTGAAAACCTTCTAAAACCTTGCAGACACAATGTTTCACAGCATTTTACACAATGTGAAGCTACATTGTTTCCAAATTTAATTCTTTCAAAATGCCTTGTTTTATCTCTAAAACATCGGTGCCAAGGTTCTCCAACACTTTCATAGCAAGGCAATCCGGCTGTTTTGTGATTGCATAGAGCAAATGTTCAGACACAATCTTTGTTTTGCCGTGTTTTTTAGCCGCAAGATAAGCCATATCAAGCATTTTCTTTGCGCGGACAGAATATTCAAAGCCGTTATGATTTTCTTCAACACTATACCCCACAAGGCTTTCCACCTCTCTACGGGCGTCTTTTAAAGTGATATCAAGCTTTTTCAGAACTTCATATGCCACAGAAGGCTGGTGTGAGAGAATTCCAAGAAGAATCATTTCAGAACCCACTGTTTTTTTGTTAAAGCTTTCTGCTTCATTTTTTGCAAAGCGAAGTATAGCAAGGGTTTCAGGCACATTTTGAGAAGCTGAATTTATGTCTTTTAAGAGCTTTTCTTCAAAATTTAAATTTTCATCCGAAAGTTTGCTTAAAATTTTGTAGGCAATCCCCGTTTTTGCCTTCAAAACGCCTAGAATTATGTGTTCAGGGCGAATTTCAACCGAGCCCATCTCACGCGCGGTGTCAAGGCTCATAAGCATTGCCCTGAAAGCATTTGGGGTAAAAATTATCCTTCTTTCGCCATATTCTTCACTTCGGTTTGAAAAATTTTCAAGTTCTTTGTTAAAATTTTCCTTTGAAACCCCATATTTTTCAAGGATTTGGGTAATTTCATTATCCGAATTATCCAAAATGGATTCCACAATCTGCTCTGTCCCAAGGATTTCATACCCCATCGTGGAAAGCTTTGACTGTGCGGTTTTTAGCAAATTTGAAACAGAATTTTCGGCCAGAATTGTTTCGATATTAAACCCTGCAGGCGCCGCCGCTTCGGTCTTTTCGGGGTGTTTATAGGCTGTTTTGGAAGAATTTTTCTCGATAAGACGAATGAGGTTGTTTACGATTTTTTCTTCGTCCATATCAAATTCTTTTAAAATTTCATAAGCCCCTGAATTTTTAGAGAAAAATATCGCCAAAGCAATGTGGGCGGGCATTATAAGCGCATTATTATATTGTTTTGCAATTTCAACAGATTTTTCCAAAATACTTTTGGCACTGGCCGAAAACGAGATGTATTCACGTTTTTTAGGCTTTTGCTTTACAAAAATTTTAGAATTAATAATTTTTATAAGCTCATCAGCGTCAATATTTTCTGCCCCCATTAATTTTGCCTCAACCCCTTTGCTGTTGGTGGCTAAGGCAAGCAAAATATGCTCAGAATAGACCTTGTCGGAATTAAAATTTCCGGCTTGAATCTGGGCATTTTGGACAATATCAATTGCTTTTTGAGTAAATTTTTCTAGCATATTTTTTATAATTTTACACTAATTTTGAGCGGTTGTATATACTAAAGTGTTCGTAAACTTTTGTAAATTTTACTTTTAAGCCAAATTTGAAACAAAATTAAAACATTCTAAATTTTTGGCAAAACAAAAGAAGGAAGCACTTTTTGCCCCCTTCTTCCATCGTGTTTTGCATAGTTTGAGTTAGAAAACTTATCTTGTTTTTTTTGCTTTTGAAGTTTGCTTAACGGGCGCATTTTCTTCAACAGCTTCGGTTTTTGCTTCTTCTGCGGCTTCCGTTTTTTCTTCAACAGCCTGTTCTGCAGCAGGTGCTTCGGTTTTAACTTCAGACACCTCTTCTGTTTTCACCTCTTCGGTTTTAACTTCTTCAGTTTGAACAGTTTCCACTGCTTTTGTTTCACTTTGAACAACAGGTACAACCACCTGATTTCCGGTTGTTAATTCTTCTGCATTCACGCCTGCAGCTGAAAAAACGGCCATTGCCGCAAATAATAACGCAGCTTTTTTCATAAAATTCTCCTCCTTTTATGTTGATATTTCACATGTTGAAAATTCAACATAATAATATGAGAAATATTCCTTAATGTCAAGCATTTACTATAGTTTCAGGTTGTAGTCCACTCTAAGTTTTTCCGTTAAATTCAGCATATATTCTGTCATTTCAATTCTTTTTTTCATACATTCTTTTGGGCTTTTTGAAATCAAACCCATTATAAACTCCCTTATTTCAGCGTATGCAGCTTCTCCCATTTCTGTTAAATAAAATTTGGTCACCGCTTTTCGCTTCCCTTTAATTGCGGCCTCTCTTCTGACATAGCCCGTTTCTTCAAGCTTTATCAACATTTTGCAGACATAGGAGCGCTGCATAAAAAGTTTTTTTGCAATATCAAACTGAATAATTCCCGGGTGCTGACAAATTATTTCAAGAATTATATACTCTTCATGCCCGATTTTAAAGCCCATTTGCTTGTATAGCTTCCTCATAGATTCCTTGCAAGCCCTTGCCAAAAGCTCTGCGGCAAACATGATGGATTCAGTGTATGATAGATATTTTTGCTCTTCTTGGTTCATATCAGTTACATATTTTAGCATAAATTGAGTCGCGAATGAACTTTTTTGGTAAAATCCTTTTGCGGACTTTTTAAAATAATGGCAAGAATTTTTTTTCACAAGTCTTTATAGGAGAGGATATTAGAAGGATTTTATATGAAAATTAACATAATTTCAGCACAAAGAGGATTTTTAAAGCAAAATACCGAAATGAAAACAGACAGGCCGGGCTTTAGAGGGCTTGAAAAAGGAGCGCAAAAAGCAGGACAGGCGGCAGCAGAGGCTGCAGGAAAGGCTTTTAGCCAAGGAACTTCCGCCGCAGGCAAAGCGGGGGCAGAAAAAACAAGTTCTACCAAATTTTTGCACACTGCCTTTGAAGCGGTAAAATTCATTAGCAAAAAGGTTTTAGACGGCATTTCAAAAATAATCGGAAAAATTTCTGAAATTATAAAAGCAGGAGGCAAGGGTGCTAAAAAAGCGCAAACCCCGGCCCAAGGCGCAAAAGCAGCAAAACCAAAAACACCTGTGGCCCAAGAGAATATTAAGCCTGCGCAGGCCGCAGAAACTATTGCCCCTGTAACAGAAGAGCTGGCGCAAGAAGCAGCGGAAGCCGAAAGCAAGGTTATTCCCTTCCCAAAAGGAATGGAGATTGTAGTTGCAGGCAAGAAATTTATTTACACGCCGGGAAAAGACAAGCTGCCAGAGGGTGCTGAAATTCAAGACGGGGTGCTTATGCTTGATAAATCTATAAAAAATGACCCCAAAATGGCAATTCAAAAAATGAGAGAAGCGATTGAGCTTGCAAAGGGCTGGGGCAAGGAAGAGCCTACATTATAATTGTGACAGGGCCGTCATTTAGAAGAGAAATTTTCATATCTGCGCCAAAGACGCCTGTCTGAACGGATTTCACCCCCTTACTATTGCTTTCTTTTGCAAGGGCTTTTGCCGAAGTGCGCAGTTTTTGGACAAAATCTTCATACATTTTTTTCGCCAAAACAGGCTCCATTGCAGAGTCAAAGCTTGGGCGGGTTCCTTTTTTACAGTTTGCTGCAAGTGTAAATTGAGAAACAACAAGGATTTCACCCCTGATATCAAAGACAGAGCGGTTCATTCTGCTGCTTTTTGGGTTATCAGGAAGTTGTTCTTCAAAAATTCGAAGTTTTAAAATTTTATTTGCAAAATATTCTAAAACGCCGTTGCTATCGAGCTTTTTGCCGCCGTATTCCCCGCCAAATTCATCCCCTTTTTCTGCGCAGAAAAAGACCAAAAGCCCCTCATTTATTGAAGAAAAAACCTTTCCTTCAATTTCGACACTTGCATTTTTCACTCTTTGGATTACAAATTTCACCTTAAAACTCCTTTAAAAATTGAAAAAATTCCGCCAAACCTCTGTTCTAAAAGGCTTGACGGAATTTTAAACATTGAATTATTCTGTTTTTTGAGCTTCGCGAGCGGCTTTTATGTCTTTTATTGAAAGGCCAATTCTGTGCTCTTGCGGGGTGAATTTTTTGATTAAAACTTCAACCTTGTCGCCCAAAGAGAACATATTTTGAACGTTTACAAACTCTTCTGAAATTTCAGATGAGGGAAGTAATGCTTCAACGCCAGGGTAAATGTTGATGAATGCGCCGAAAGATGTGATTTTATTGATTGTTCCTTCGATAATATCGCCTTCTTTAAGCTTGTCAACAATTTCATCCCAAGGGTTTGCGCCCATTCTCTTAAGAGAAAGGCTGATTCTTTTTAACTCTTCGTCAATTTTAATAACTTTAACCTGAATTTTTTGGCCTAAAGTTACAACATCGGACGGGTGTTTAATTCTTTCCCAGCTGATTTCAGAAATAGGAAGAAGGCCGTCAATGCCGTCGATGTCAACGAATGCGCCAAAGTCTGCAATTCTAACGATTTCACCTTCAACAACCTGATCAACCGCAAGTCTTGAAATAACTTCGTCTGCAACAAGTTCTCTTTGTTGGGTGTAAACCTGTCTTTGAGAGAGGATGAGTTTATTTCTCTTGGGGTCAGCTTCCAAAATCTTAACTTCGATTTCCTGGCCGATTTGAGTATCCAAAGGAGAACCGGTTCTTAATTGAGAAGAAGGAACAAAGCCTCTTAAGCCTTCAACTTCGGCAATTAAGCCGCCTTTAACTGAAGACACAACTTTTGCCATAACGTTTTCATTTGCGCTTTTAAGTTCTGAAAGCTTTTGCCAAGCTTGTGCGCAAGATAATTTTTTCAATGAAAGCATTGCAACTTCATCGTCTTCTTCGTCCTTCATAACGTAGAATTCTTTAACTTCCCAAAGTTTGATTAATTCATCAGGGTTTTGTTCAGGGAAGTTTACAACTTCTTTAATTGGAAGGAAGGCTTCGGTTTTAGCGCCGATATCAACCAAATATCCGTCTTTTTCTTTCTTTACGGCAACGCCTTTTACAACGTCTGCCACGTTTAGTTTGTAAGTGTAAGAATCTTGAAGCATTTGTTCAAATTCTTCTGCACTCATCATTTCTTTTGTGCTCATTTTGATTTTATCCTTTCGTTTATATTGTTCTTATTTTATCTGCGCACAGTCCGCTATAGAATTTGCGCGCTCTATTACTTTGTTTATAATGTAATCGGGCGTTGAAGCACCCGCTGTAACGCCGATATTTTGCGCATTTTGGATTACATCTTTGTATTCATCCAATTCCGCGTCGGATTCAATATGGATTGTTTTTGTTAAAGGTGCCAAAATTTCTGCCAAATGTGTTGTGTTTGCGCTTTTTTTAGAGCCGACAACAATCATTAAATCAGATTCTTTTGCAAGGCGCCTTGCCTCATTTTGCCTAAGAGAAGTTGACGCGCAGATTGTGTTTATCACGCGAAGCTCTTTTGAAATTGGCGCAAGGTAATTTAAAACTTCTTGAAGGTATTCAATTCTCTGTGTGGTTTGAATTACAACCCCGATTTTATGCTCTTTTTTAAGCAGGGGTTCAATTTCTTTTAGCGCGTCCACACTTTTTGCAACAAAAATGCGGTTTTTATCTTTTGCATATTTTCTTGCATAGGCTGTAATTGCAACAACTTCAGGGTGTTCTTCCTTGCCTAAAATTATTACAAAATAATCTTCTTTTGAAAGTTCAATTGCCCTGTCTTGAACCTTTTTAACGTCAGGACAGGTTAAATCCACAAGTTCATAACCCTTGTTTTTAATGTCTTCAAACACTTCAAAGCTTGCGCCATGGCTTCTTATAACACAAATTGCGCCGGCCTTGCCCCCATCGCCCTTTGAACTATCTCTTTCGGGCAATTCATCCACAGTTTTAATTCCAAGCTCTTTTAATTCATTTATCACTTGAGAATTATGAATTAATTCCCCAAGAACATAGATTTCCTTTTCAGGATTTTCAGCCTTGAGCTTTTTTGTTGTTTCTACCGCCCTTTTAACTCCATAGCAAAAACCTGCATGGACGGCAAGATTAATATTTTTTCCAAGGGCCTCCCCTTGGCTTTTAGCACAACCGCAAGAAGCGCAATTGCTTTGAAATTCTGTGGTAATAAGGGTTCACATCCTTTAAATAGAGTCGAAAAAACTTATATTCAAGTTTTAACGCTAAACCTATTTAACCATAGACATGTTTTTAGTACAATACTTTTAAAAAGGAACAAAAATGAACAAAGACAATGCAGATAATTTAACCGGTGAAAATGTAATTTATTGGGCAAAACGCGCTTATGGCGCTAAAATGGTACCAGGGACAAGCGGAAATATATCGGTTTTAGAGGGGGATAAGGTTTTATTATCCGCTTCAGGCGTGTGCCTTGGGGATATGGAATTAAAAGACATTGCAATTTTAAATATTGATGGAGAAAATTTAAACAACATAAAGCCTTCAAGTGAAAAATTAATGCACCTTGAAATTTACAAAAAAAGGCCGGATATCAAGGCTATTATTCACATCCACTGCCCCTATGCAACATCTTTTGCCGTGTGCCATAAGGAAATGAATGAGCCCATTTTGCCTGAATTTATCTACAATTTTGGAACCGCACAAACCGGCACCGACGATAATAAAGCACAGCGCGGCGTTCCATCTGCAAAATATGCCCTTCCAAGCTCATTTGAACTTGCAGAGGAGGTTTCAAATTATTTTAGGGATGGAAACAATGCGGTTTTAATGGAAAACCATGGGCTTGTTGCGGGTGCAGCCAGCTTAAAACAAACGTTTTACATATTAGAGAGTATTCAAGCCTACGCAAAGACTTACTTTGCCGCAAAATTTTTAGGCGAAATTCATAAATTAAACGAAGAAGAAATTTTAAAGATTAAAAATTTGAAAGGATAGAAAATGATAACTGACGTTAAAACACAGATTATATCTGCCCGCGAGGGAATTATAACAGATGAAATGAAATATATTGCAGAATTCGAAGGCGTGAGCCCTGAATTTGTAAGAGAAGGCGTTGAAAAAGGCTCAATTGTTATCTTAAAGAATAACCAGAGAAAAGATTCAATTCCTGTGGGCGTTGGGGCGGGGCTTTCCGTTAAAATTAACGCAAACATAGGAACTTCAAATGAGCGCTCCGGGCTGGATGAAGAACTGAAAAAAGTAAAAATTATTGAAGAAACGGGCGCTGATGTTTTAATGGACCTATCCACAGGAAAAGGAATTGACGAAGTTCGGGCAAAAATTATCGCTTCAACAAAGCTTCCAATTGGAACCGTTCCTATGTATCAGGCAGGAAAAGAGGCGCTTGATGAATTTAAAAATATTGCAAAATTAAGCAAAGAGAAACTTTTTTCAGACATTGAAAAACAGTGCAAAGACGGCGTGGACTTTATTACAGTGCACTGCGGAGTTACAAAATTTGTAATTGAACAATTAGAAAAACAAAAAAGGGTAACAGGAATTGTATCCAGAGGCGGCGCTATGCTTGCTTGCTGGATAAAGGCGACAGGCAAGGAAAACCCCTTATATGAATATTATGATGAACTTCTTGATATTGTGAAAAAATATGATGTTGTGCTTTCTTTGGGCGACGGTCTTCGCCCGGGCTGCGGCGCAGACGCCGGGGACAGAGCACAGGTGGCTGAAACTATTGTATTAGGCGAGCTTGTTAAAAGGGCAAAAGAAAAAGGAGTTCAGGCAATGGTAGAGGGCCCGGGGCATGTGCCTTTAAACCTTGTGCCTTCAATGATTCAGACGATTAAACAATTAACAGACAATGCGCCTTTATATGTTCTTGGGCCTTTAGTGACAGACATTGCACCGGGGTATGACCATATAACTTCTGCAATTGGCGGCACATTGGCAGCGCTTCATGGGGCAGATTTCTTGTGCTATGTAACTCCTGCAGAACACCTTGGCCTGCCTGATGTTAACCAGGTTCGTGAAGGAATTATGGCGTCAAAAATTGCAGCCCATGCGGCAGATGTTGCAAGGGGGAACAAAAAAGCAATCGAGATGGACAGGAAAATGTCTATTGCAAGGGTAAAACTTGATTGGAAAGGGCAAAAAGAAATGGCCCTTGATAAAGAAATATTTAAAGACAAAGACTTTGAAGAAGAAAAACCCTGTACAATGTGCGGTGATTATTGCTCTATGAAGATTTTCAGACAGTATTTTTAGGTGAACTTTTTTAAAGTTTTGTAAACTTTGTTAACTTTTAGAATTTTAAAAATTGCCCGGGTGTGCTTTTTAGCCCAGGGCAATTTATTTTAGAATTATTGAATACAAGTTATCTATTTCGTGCGCAATAAGCTCTGAAACAAGGGAGCCTTGCGGCGAATTTTCATTTGCAAAGGGGATAAATAAATCGTTTATTGTTTTTATTTTGCAGACACATTCTTCAATATCAAAAAGTTTTCCCCGAAGAATGTCAAGTTCTTCATCAGAGCGGCATTTAGGTTGTTTTGGCATATTTACCTCACTATATTATTACAATTTTATTATAATATAATTAGACTTTTTTATAAAGATGTGCTTATAATTAGACTATGAAAAGAAAACTTGTAAAGGTTGGTACGAGTTACGGAATAATTATACCGTCAACTCTTTTAGAGCTTATGGGCGCTGATATGAAAAAGCTGAACACAACAATGATAGACATTGACTATAATTCAGCCAAAAAGCAGATTATATTAAAAGACCTCACCGTGGTTGAAAAATAGGTGGTATAATAAATTGCTATGGAAGAAAATTTGGAAGAAAAACGATTCGTGAAACAGATTTTATTCACATTTTTAATTTTATTTACCCTTGGCGGCTTTGGCGGAATATATGCCACACAAGGCACAATGGCAACGGCTGCACAAGATGAGCTGCAAAACGGGGTATCAATTGAAACACAGGCTGAAGCTTCAGAAGCCTTTGTGCAGACAACACCTTATAATATGGAATCTCTAAAGGCTGCGATAAATAACGTTTTGGCGCAATATTTACCGGGCGCAAGACTTTTAGATTTAAAAGAAACAAATATAAACGGCAAAACTTTTTGCATTTGCAAGGTTTCATACAGAAATACAGTTATAGATTTAACTATAGACCCAAAAACAGGCGCCATAAAAGGCGCTATGGAAGGCGAAACTTTAAATGGACCGGATATGGCAGTAAACTCTGCTGTTGTCAGGGTTTCAACAAAACAGGTGAATGAAATTTTAAACAAAACCATGCCGGGGGCAAGGGTTTCAAGGACGCATTACAACAAAAAAGACGGCACCATTGAAGGGTTTTTAACCTATCAAAGCTTTAGGTATTATTTTAAAATAAATGCAAAAACGGGTGAAATTGTTACAATGCAGCAGATGAACGGTTGATTTTAAAACACCTTTCCGGGCTGCCGGAGTTTTGCACATTTTTGCCGGGCGTTAAAATCACCTTTATAAGGCTATATTAAATTTATTACGTTTAGCGGCCATTTTCCTTGTTTAACTCCTCCAGGACTTCGTCCACATGGCCATCGACCGCAACATTGAACCAAGATTTTAAAACTTCACCTTCTTTATTTATTATAAAAGTGGAGCGGATTATTCCCATAAAACCTATGCCATACGCGGGTTTTTCACCCCAAACGCCAAAAAAATTTATAAGCTTTTTATCAGGGTCTGAAAGAAGGATGAAATTTAAATCCTCGTTTTTCATAAATTTTTTGTGGCTTTCAATGGTGTCGCGGTTTACGCCCACAACATCCGCCAGAGGCTTTATATATTTCATATTATCCCTGAAATCTCCGGCCTGAATTGTGCAGCCCGGGGTTCCGTCGTTTGGATAAAAATAAAGGACGGTGGTTTTATTTAAAAAATCGTTTACTGTGAAGTTTTTTTCTGCGCCTGATTCCGTGACGCCCGCAATTTCACAGGGATTCATTGATTTTATATTCATAATATTAATTATTTAAGCGGGGTTTAAAAAATTCAATCCGACAATTAATAGGTAAAACGGATTGATTTAAAAGTTTGTGGTTGGTATAATTTTTGGTATTGAAAATTAAAATTTTCAATGTTTAACAGTAAGATCCTGAAACAAGTTCAGGATGACAGCACCGCATAATGTCCGCGTAGTTCGTGCAGGACTTGATGAGTTTACTCGTCAACAAGATAATGTCACCATTGTGACGTTCTAGACTGCAAAAAAGATTGAAAATTAAATATTAACATTTGTCCGCGTAGTTCAGCAGGACTTGATGAGTTTACTCGTCAACAAGATAATGTCACCATTGTGACGTTCTAGACTGCAGAATTACAAAGGACGCAGAATGCGACAAGTCCGCGTAGTTCAGCAGGACTTAGTGAGCGCCAAGCTTGCTAAAAAGAATATGTCACCATTGTGACGTTCTAGACTGCAGAATTACAAAGACGTTAAAAAATCCTTTGTCCGCGTAGTTCAGCAGGATAGAACGTCACCCTCCTAAGGTGAATGTCGGAGGTTCGAATCCTCTCGCGGATAGGTTTAAAATCCTGTTCCTGATTGTTTTTTTAGGAACAGGGTTATTTTTTATTTGGCAGATTTTTATTTATTCTCACATTATTCTCAGTTTTTACCGTTGAAATACTTATCGTATTGT
This sequence comes from Candidatus Gastranaerophilales bacterium, assembly GCA_910587375.1. Taxonomy (GTDB): domain Bacteria; phylum Cyanobacteriota; class Vampirovibrionia; order Gastranaerophilales; family Gastranaerophilaceae; genus MGBC122484. The sequence continues at coordinate 23,916 of CAJULR010000011.1, forward strand.
GATAATATGATAATATGATTAAAAATTTTGGCGACAAAGAAACAGAAAAAATATTTAATGGATTAAATTCCAAAAAATTTGGAACAATTCAAAAAATCGCCAAAAGAAAGCTTGATATGATTCATTTTGCCTATAAGGAGCAAGATTTAATAGTTCCGCCGGCAAACAGATTTGAACGCCTAAAGGGCAATTTAAAAGATTATTGTTCAATCAGGATAAATGACCAATTTAGAATAATTTTTAAATTTCAAAACGGCAATGCTGAAAAAGTTCAAATAATAGACTATCACTAAAGAAAGGTGACTTATGAACAGACCGTATACACACCCCGGCGAAATACTTTTGGAAGAATTTGTTAAACCATATGGTTTAACGCAAAAGCGCCTGTGTGAGCTTTTAGGAGTCGGAATAAAAACTATCAGTGAAATTTATAACAGAAAACGCGGAATATCACCGGTTATGGCTTGCAAACTTTCAAAACTTTTTGGGACAACACCTGAATTTTGGATGAATGCACAGAGCGCATACGACTTATATATTGCATACGAAAACAAAAAAGACGAAATAGACAAAGTGAAAAAAATCACCTAACAGCAATCTGCAATTCTTTACAGCCTACCTTATCTGTTCGATGTCGGGGAAGAGGCGGCCGCCGTTATTTTTAATGCTGAGCCAGGTTTCTTTTTGTTCTTTGTCCAAAATGCTATCAAACTTTTTCATAGCCTCGTTATGCACGCTGTCCCTTTCTTGCAAAAGGCTGCTCATTTTTTCTTCAAGCGTTGCAATTTGTCTTGAATTTGCCTTCAAATCCGTATCAGCACTTGAATTTGCCTTTTTTAACATCTTCAATTCTTTTTGGGTATTTTCCATCTCAATATTCAAAAGGGCAATCTCTTCCTTGTTTTTTGCATACAGTTTTTCAGCATTTGCAGCCTGCTTTTCTGATAAATTTAATTCGGCCATAATTTCTGTTTTTTTGGTTTCAAAATTCACCCCTGTATATGTAACGGGCTTTCTTTCAGCTGCGCGGGGCTTTAATTCGGATGTTTTCAGCGCCCTTGTATCGGCTTCTGCCTCATTTTGAGAAGCTTTTGCAGGTTTTAAATCCACGGCAGGTTTTATATTTTCTTCTTTTTTATCTTTTATATCCGCCCTTTTAGCTCTTACTGCTTTTTCTGTTTCGGCAGGCTTTTTGCCTTCATATTTCGCCCTTAGTGCTGCAATTTTTGCGTTATTTTCTTCATCAATTTTTGAAATTTCAGCATTTAATTCGGCGTCAATTCTATCTTTTTTTGCCTTTGCAACGGCATTTAGTTCAGCCTTTTTTGCGTCATTTGCTGTTTGAATATCATTTAATTTAGAATTAAACTCGGCCTCTTTTTTGGCTCTTTTTGCCTCTTTTATGGCGTTAATTTCTGCATTTTTAGCGTCAATTTTCGCTTGTTTGGCGTCTTCTTTGGCTTTAATTTTTGCAGCCTTAGCGTCAGCTTTAATTTTTTCAACCCTTTGTTTTGCCTCAAGCTTTACGCGCTTCACTTCATCCTTTACTGCCTCATCTTCAAAAGAAAATGCGGGCAAAAACAGGGTACAAAAACAAATTAAAGTTATTATTTTTTTCATAAAAATTCTCGCTTAAAAACTCCTCGAAACAAAAAGATGATAGCAAAAAAATACTCCCCAATCAAAAAATCGGAGAGCATTTTTACAATTTTATTAATACAAATAGGCATGCACTATGAGCTGAAAGACATTAAAGCCTTTACGGAGCGTGCTGTGTCTTGAACTTCCTGTTCTGTTTCAGAATTAAGAGTTTCTTCTAAAATTTCAATTGCTCTTTCTTTTTCTTTAAGTGCAAGAAGCTCGTTAATTGCTGTCATTGCAACACGGGCAGAAAGGTCGTTTATGCCTTTGCCTTTGTTTTTAATTACAACTTCCAAAGATTCTCTTGAATTTCTTTTAATTAAAGCGCGCGCTGTCATTTCGCGAACTTCATCAGAGCTGTGGTTTGTGCCAAGGTCTGTTAACACGCGAACAGCGTCGTTGTCTTCGTGTCTTTGGAGTGCTTCAATTATATTGCTCACTTTTTTTAATGACATAATATTATTCCCTTTCCCCAATTATATTGCCGCTAATTCGCTTCTAAACATTTCTTCAAGCTCGCCAACCGGACGTTTTTGAAGGCTTGATACAGAATCTTTGAAAAGACCTGTGAAACTGATTTCTGTTTTATTCAACATATCCCAGGTATTGATTGCGTTTTCTTTCATTCTGTTTCCAAATGAAATCATAGATTGTTTCATTGAGTTGAACCTGTTCAATGTTGAAACCCAGGCACTTGAAGCAAGTTTTCCAGCTTTTACAAACGCATCGCCAAAGCCGCCTTGGTTAGAATTAACTTCCTTAGAGGCACTTGGAGTGAAAACATCCGCGTCAAGAGTAATTCCCTTGAACGTAAGACCAAACGGGTTTGTTGCGTTGGTATTCGGGTTTTCTTGTCTTTTTTGAATTCTTTGAGCTTTAAATTGCTCAAACGCTTTTAAACTTGCCCTAAGGGGGGAAATTTTTTCCATCTTTTTATCCTCTTTAAATTCTCTATCTATCTAACATGTGATTATGTGACATATTGAAGTTAACATAACTTAATGTAAAGAAAATCATCCTTTTAATGTATAATTCCCTTGAAAATTAAGTGTAGCCTATACTTTTAATCAGTTTTTACCTCAATCTTTCAGGCTTATTCCAGTTTCAATTGACCTGTAATTCTTGTATTGTATTTCTCCCAAATAATGATATAGCTTGAGATTTCTTTGTCATATTCTATTTTAACGCTTGAGTGGATATGTTCTATCGGGTCTATGCCCTTTTTATATTTTTTATCGCGTTTTTTCTTTTCTTTGTCTGTTAAAATTGGCGTTATGCCTTTTGGCGACACGATGTTGTTTGAATTTGAAAGCCTTGTTGGAATGGAATTTGGTGAATCTTTTTTCTTCTTTTTATCTTGCCATTCATAATCATTGCCATATTTTGATATAAGTTCCTGCGATATAACAGGAATTTTTGCCTTAATTTGCCCTGCTTGAATAAACATTAAATATGTATAATCTGAATCCGGCCGAATTTCATAAAACCCTCGCTTCAAACCAAAACCGTCCTTGTTTAAGATATCATATTCAAGCCTTAAAACAGGGTTTGTATTAGCAGGGGCATTATCTGAATATATTGTACTGTCCCCGTCTTTTGCGCCGCTTTTCATCTGCCTGTAGGGCAAAACATCCTCAAGCCTTTGAAAGACGGCAATATAATCATATGACATATCAATTGGCATAATAATATATTTTAACGGTTTAATTCAGATAAGTTAAAATGTAAACTTATGTAATTTTTTAATTTAAAATGCACTTGTAAAAAGAAGATAATGGTTTAAAATATGAATAAAGGCAAGGGTGCCGTTAACACCCTGCCACCCTAATTAAAGGGTTTTGATGATAAGAACTATTGCTATTATTAGCATTAGTTCTTTTTCGGTGATTTTAACCAGCATCTGCCCTCCTTTCTTTTGGCTGGCGCAAATGTTTCGTTAAAATCTTTTGCCTTTATTCATTTTTAAAAGTGCACTTGCAAGCTTTATATTAACATTTGCAAGTGCTTTTACATTCATTCAGATAAATTATTTTATTTCTTGACATTACAATCTGCTACCTATAAAATAGTAATTATTATCATTTTTTAATTCAAAAGTGATAAGGAAAGGGAAAAATATGAATTTTTCAAGACAAAGAAGAAAAATACTTGAAACCCTGCAAAATAACGTGGTACACCCGAGTGCCGAATATATTCATCAGGTTTTAAAAAAAGAACATTCAAAAATTTCCCTCGCAACAGTGTATAGAAACCTAAATCAGATGGCAGAAATCGGGGAAATTAAAAAAATTAACGGCCTTGAAGATTCAAGCCATTATGATCATAATACACACCTGCATTACCACTTTTTTTGCAAAAAATGCAGAAAGATTTTTGACCTGCCCTCAGACATCTCACCAAACCTTGTAAGAAAGGCCGAGATGGTGTCAGGATTTAAGATAGATACGCATGAAATTGTGTTCCATGGAGAATGCAAAGATTGCAGAGAAGATAAAAAAGAAGGAGAACAACAAGATGGATAAATACGTTTGCACAGCTTGCATGTACGTTTATGACCCGGCAGAAAACGACAACGTGCCTTTTAGCGAGCTGCCGGAAGATTATGTTTGCCCGATTTGCTCTGTGGGCAAGGATATGTTTGAAATACAAGAAGATTAATGAAAAATAATCTATATCAGTTTTAGAAAGTGAGGAATTTAAAATGGCAAAATTCGTATGTACAGTATGCGGTTACACAGCAGAAGGCGATAAACAACCTGATAAATGCCCGTTGTGCGGTGCTACAACATTCAACAAAATGGATGAAAACAATAAACAATATGCTGATGAACACAGAATCGGCGTTGCAAAAGATTTAGACCCGAGAGTTGTTGAAGGCTTAAAGGCAAACTTTATGGGCGAATGCACAGAAGTTGGTATGTACCTTGCAATGAGCCGCCAAGCAGATAGAGAAGGCTATCCTGAAGTTGCAGAAGCTTACAAAAGATATGCCTTTGAAGAAGCTGAACATGCTGCAAAATTTGCAGAACTTCTTGGCGAAGTTGTTACAACTTCAACTCTTGAAAACTTAAAATTAAGAGCTGACGCTGAATATGGCGCTTGCGACGGTAAATTGAAACTTGCAAAATTGGCTAAAGAACTTGGCTATGACGCAGTTCATGATACAGTTCATGAAATGGCAAAAGACGAAGCTCGCCACGGCAGAGGCTTTGATGGCTTAATTAAAAGACACTTTTAATTAACAGTATTCAAAAGACACTTTTAGTGGTTTTAATTTTAAAACAGCGTTGATTAAGTTCAGTGCTGTTTTTTAATAAGTTTTTTATAAGTAATATTAATTTTTCTTCACATTGCTTTACATTTCCTAAAGATGGCTTTGACATTTGCCGACAAATTAAAAGTATGTAATAGAACTAACCGACAAAATGTCTTTGAAAGGATGAAAAAAGTATGAGTACAATTGATGGATCATTCAAGGCCGCACCTATCACAGATGAAGTAAGAACTTCAATGGTGAAAGAATTTGGCGAAGAAACAGCAGGAAAAATTGAAGCGCTTTTTGAAGAAGGAGCCGAAGTTTCAAAAGACGCAGCTGCAGAATTAGGCGCAGCAGAACTTGAATTTATTGCAAAGCTTGACCCGGACCTTGCAGAAGCTCTTGGTGTTGACGGAGCAAAAGACGCAGATGATGTCGCTCCGGCAGAAGGCGAAAAAGCAGCAGACGGCGCAGAAAAAGCAGAAGGCGATGTTATTTTAACAGATGAAGAAGCTGCAGCGCTTGACGCCGAAACAACAGCGCTCAAAAAAGAAATTGAAGAGCTTGAAGGAAAGCTTGAAAAATCAAAAGCAGACCTTGAAGCAAAGACAAAAGAGCTTGAAGCTGCAAAAACAAAACTTGAAAACGAAGAAAGAACGCTTACGGAACTCAAAGCTGAACAAGCCGAAAAACAGCGCGAAGAAAGCGAATTAAAAGACCAAATTGAGAAAAAAGAAGCAGAAATTGAAGCAAAACTTGAAGTTTCTCAAAAAGATGTTATAAGAAAGGCGAAAGCAGAATATAACGAAGAAGAGCACGGCGACTGGGAAAGCTTCCTTGAAAAGAAACTTGGAGCAGCGGGCGCTGACGCAGGTTTGACGGCTGAGCTTACAAGCTTAAATAAACGACTCTCAGCAGTTCAAGACGAACTCACCAGCCTTGCAACAAAAATTGCAACCCAAACAGAAGTTGTAGCAACAGCAAGCACAACGGTTGCAGACCTGACAGCTTCTGTTACGGCTCTTGAAGAAAGCATTGCTACGGACGAAGCAACGCTTGGCGAAAAGAAGGGCTCCTATGAAGCAAAAGCAGGCACAATAGGTGCTGCCAAAAAAGAAGTTTACGCAGACCGCGTGGATGAGAGCGCATACAAAAGCATAGGCGAAGCCAAAGGCGAAGACAAAGTTTCAGACAAAAAGCCCGATGAAATTAAGGATTTAATTTCAGACGAAGAATGGGCACTTGTAGATGAACTTGGCGTTGATTTGAAAGAAAAACTTGCAAACGGCGAACCGAGATATATTTTTGCACCGGGCGCAAATGACGGCAAATATCATATTTACGATATGTCAGGAAACTTAACAAGCGCAGGCGACAACTCTCTTGTACGTTTGACGTATGGTTATGATGAAAAGAGTATGAGCATTATTGAATGCGGAAACGGCGGTATCACGCCCGGCACTTGGAACAAGCTTGGCACAGAAACCCAAGACGGCAGAAAAGTTTACTATATGGACGATTGTGAAACCGTAAAAGAATTTCAGGCTTGCTATCAAACTTGGTCACCATTGTCATTCGACTTAAACGGCGATGGGGTTCAAACATCAGACGAAATTGTTGAATTTGATATCGACGGAGATGGCGTTGTAGATAAAATTAACGACTCTGCAGACGGCGTATTGGTGTTTGACGCAGACGGCGACGGCATTTCAGGCGAAGACGGTTCAGAACTCTTCGGCGACAACACAGACCTTGACGGTGACGGCGTAAAAGACGGCCATAAAGACGGTTTTGCGGCCCTTAAAGCCTTTGCAATGAAGGCAGGGGTAATTAACGGCGAAGATGATATGGTAATTGATGAAAACGATATCAAATTCCTCGAAGAAAACTTTGGCTTTAAGATGAAAGCAAACGGCTATAATTCAGAAGCGCAATCATTGCTTGATTTGGGCATAACAGAAATTAACCTTGCACAAACTGACGAAACCACAATGAATGACAACTTCGACGGCAAGGGCAACCAGCTTACAACCCAAGAAGGTGCAACATTCAAACAAAACGGTGAAACCAAAGAATATGCAGACATTTGGCATAGAAAATACGACGAATAGGCAAATTTTGTCTAAACTCGTTTAGGCTATTACATCATTTTCAAATTTCAAAGACAAAGCACGCAAGGAATAAACCCTTGCGTGCTTTTTTATCCCAATTTACACCTTACATATAAGCGCACATTGCCGCTTGTTCATTTGCTATATCAGCTTGAACAGCATTATTCACATAAGCTAAGAGCACAGGCAAAAGTTCGCTGTCATATCCAAATTCACCTGAAGTATTCAAATTTTCAAACATGCTTCTGTTGATTTTATAGTTTGTGTTTTCGCCGCTTAAATAATATCTGCCAAAGCGCCTGTCAACTCTTAAGTTTATTTCTTCGCCATCAAACGTGCCTGTTATAACATCGCCCGTCATCTTTTTTGAAATTGATAAATCTATTTCCTTGTCGCCCACTTTTCCTTTTATTGTTTCAGGGGTAAAAATTGTCAATGTGGGGTTAATTGTGAAATTTGCTTCATTGCCGTTTATATCGCCCTTATAGTGCATAGCAGGACTAAACATATTACTTAGCCCCTCTTTTTTCAAATTGAATTCAGCACCGTTTGTTTCTCCGGAAATTTTAGTAACAAACATAGTATTAAACGTTGTTACGTTTGGCATTACGCGCTCAAATAAATCAGCCCCCGGAATTCTTTCAAGAGAGCTTGCCTCTTTGATTGTTTCTTCCTGGACATTTTTTGCACCGTCAACGTTTTTTGTATAAACGTCTGCATTCGATACGTTTGAAACAGATAAACTCATTCAATTTCCTTCCACTTCAACTGGCTTATATTAATTAAAAACACAAAAAAGAAAAAAATTGCCAAAAAATATCAGAAACTTCGCATATTTAACTTATTTGCCGTATTTAAAAAGGAAAAAGGTTTATGATAGAATAGACAAACGTTAAAAAATTAAGAACAGGAAGTTTTTATATGCAAAATAATAATATTATGCCAAAAATCGGGATGATTGTCGGGTTTTTAATAATCCTTTCAATCCTTCTTGCCTGCATTTCAGGGGTTGTTTCAGAAAGAGAAAAATTTAGGGAAAAAGTTTCATCAGACATTTCAAAAACCTGGGGCGGGGCGCAAACAATAGACCTTCCTAAATTAATTTATGAAAAACGCGAAAAAAACACTTTTGAAACTGTTTCAAAAGGCAAAAAAACAATTGTAACAAAAGACGAAAGCATAACAACGGCTTATCTTTACACAGACAGCATAGACACAAACGTTGATGTTAAGGGCGAATTAAAACAAAAAAGCATATATAAAATCCCGGTTTATACAGCAAAAATTAAACAAAAAGGCGAATTTAAAATTAAAAACCTGAAAAATGCAAAGGCCGTTTTGTCTTTTAAAGTTTCAGACAAAAAAGGGTTTATCACTAAACCAAAAGTGAAATTTAATAATAAAACTTTAGGAGATTGTTCATCTTACCAGTGCAATGTTTATATTAAAGATGAAACAACCATTCCTTATGAAATAGAATATGAACTTCGGGGGACCGGCGAGCTTTCTTTTGTTGCAGGGGGCACTTTCCACCAGACACACCTTAAAACAAACTGGGCGGAAGCAGAATTTACCGGCGATTTTTCCCCGGTTGAACACAAAAATTCAAAGGATGGATATACGGTTTTTTGGTCTGTGCCGGAGGCTGCTTCCGCTCTTCCTTTAAACAGCGCGTATGATGTTGAAGATATGTCAAAATATACGATGAATTTTATAAACACTGTGGATAATTACAGAATGACAGAAAGGTGTGTTAAATACGGATTTTTATTCATAGCGCTCACATTTTTGGCATTTTTTGTTTACGAAATTACAAATAAAACAAATAAGCATATCCACCCGTTCCAATATAGCCTTGTTGGCGTTTCAATGCTTGTCTTCTATCTTCTTTTGCTTTCAATGTCAGAATTTATCAACTTTGGAATTTCATATTTAATTGCAGCAGTAATGACAATTTTGCTTATAAGCCTTTATACGTATTTTGTTCTTGTAAAAAAAGAGGACAAAAAATTTCCGCTTGCAATTGGGGGAATTTTAGGATTTATCTATCTTTACCTTTATATTACGGTAAATTTAGAAGAACTTTCTCTTCTTGCAGGAAGCTTTGGCCTGTTTATTACAATTATTGTTGTGATGTATGCAACAAGAAATGTAGAATGGTATAAAAATAATCAGATTAAGGAAGAACAAGGCAAATAATTATGACACAGACTGTACATAAAAATAAATTTGAAAAGACATTTAAAGAAGACGGGATGTTTAAGGGGCATTCTAAATATATCAACGCAACTTCGCGCCTTGAAGACCTTTACAGAAAAGATGAAGATATAAGACACCCATTTGAAAGGGATTATCATCGGATTTTATATTCTAACGCATATAGAAGGCTAAAACACAAAACGCAAGTGTTTTTTAACACAAATAATGACCATATATGTACAAGAATTGAACATGTAAACCACGTATCTTCTGTTGCAGAAACCATTGCAGAATTTTTAGGGCTAAACCCCTGGCTTACACGCGCAATTGCCGTGGGGCACGACCTTGGACATTCACCTTTTGGGCACACGGGAGAAAAAATCCTGTCAAAAATTGTTCGGGAACATAATTTAGCAAAGAATTTTTGGCACGAAAAAAACAGCCTGAGGTTCATTGATAAAATTGAAACCATGCCTGATTATGAAGGGTTTGAGAGGAATTTAAACCTGTCTTATGCAGTTCGTGACGGAATTATCTGTCATTGTGGAGAAGTTGACGAAGCAGCGCTTAAACCAAGAAGTGAATTTTTGGATTTAGAAACAATTCAGTCTGCAAACCAGTTTCAAAGCTATACATACGAAGGGTGTGTGGTTAAAATTTCAGATAAAATTGCATATTTGGGCCGCGATATTGAAGATGCACTTTCAAAAAAAATCTTGGAGGAAGAGCAAAAAGAAGAGCTCGAAGGGATTATTCAAAATTTATTCCACCACAAAAAATTAAAAGATATAAACACAACTTCTTTAGTTCACCTTTTTATTATAGATTTGTGCAAGAATTCAAACCCTGATAAAGGCCTTTGCTTTTCAAGGGAATATTTTGAAATTATGAAAACTATTAAGAAATTTAACTATCAAAATATTTATTCCCACCCGAGGCTTAAAACCTTTGAAGATTACGCAAGCCTTATAATAAACACAATATTTAACAGGCTTTTATCTTATTACAATGAAAATAAGCCCTTAGAATGCATTAAAAAACTTGAGTTGGATGAAAAATTTTATCCGCTTTTATGTGAACATTTTAAAGAATGGCTTTTAAAATATTCTGACGCTTCCACAAGGGAATACAGGGGCGCAAAGAAATTTATAAACCACACAATTTATGACATTAAAAACCCGAATGATTATAAAATGGCAATCGTAGATTTCATTTCAGGAATGACGGACAGTTTTTCAATTAAGATGTTTAACGAACTTATAGCATTTTAATTTTGGGCGTTTTAATCTTACAGCGGTTATATAGCCCTACAAGGCGCCCTTTTGGGTAATTTAAAAATGGCGGGAACCTGTCTAAAATTTTTATATGGTTGCTAAATTAGATGAAATTTTGGATGAACAAAGGATATATTTCAATTCAGGCGCAACACTTGATGTTGATTTTCGAATTGAAAAATTAAAGATTTTAAAATCCGCAATTATAAATTATAAAGAAAAGTTTGCTTTTGCGCTTAAAGAAGACTTAAGAAAGCCCGAATTTGAAGCATATACAACAGAAATTCTTCCTGTTTTAGAGGAAGTTAACCTTGCAATTAAAAATGTAAAAAATTGGGCACAGCCAAAAAAAGTGCCCACTCCATTACACCTTGGCGGGATAGTTGGCGCTGAAAGCTTTATTTTTCCTGAACCAAAGGGGTGTGTTTTAATAATTTCACCCTTCAATTACCCAATTCAATTGTCCTTAATTCCTCTAATTGGGGCAATTGCCGCAGGAAACACCGTAATTTTAAAACCCTCTTCAGACACGTTAAAAACGACAAAAATTTTAATGGAGATGATAAACAGCATTTTTGCAAGAGAATATGTTTATGTCCTAAATCCTATAAGTGTTCTGCATTTTGACCTTTTAAACAAAAGATATGACCACATTTTCTTTACAGGAAGCACACAAACAGGCAAAAAGATAATGGAGGCCGCAAGCAAGTTTTTAACGCCTGTAACGCTTGAACTTGGCGGAAAAAGCCCCGCCCTTGTTGACAAAAACTGCAACATTCAAAACGCGGCAAGAAGCATTATTTTTGGAAAACTCTTAAACTCAGGCCAAACCTGCGTTGCACCGGATTATGCTCTTGTGCACCAAGATATTAAAGATATTTTTATTGAAGAACTAAAAACATCAATTAAAGAGGCTTTAGGTCCTCTGCCGCAGGAGAGCGAAAACTTCGGCAGAATAATTAACGAAAGACAATTTGCAAAGTTAAAAGAAATTATTGAAATCGAAAGAGAGAATATAATTTTTGGCGGGGAATTTGACGAGTGTGGCCTTTATGTGGCACCAACCCTTCTTGAAATTAAAGCACTTGATTCTTTTGTTATGCAAAATGAAATATTCGGGCCGATTTTACCGATTTTAACTTTTGATAACACGTATGATATTATAAAAACCTTAAAAACCCTTGAAAAACCGCTTGCAGCTTATGTTTTTTCAGATGATGAAAACGTTGTAAATATATTTTTAAAAACTTTATCTTTCGGAGGCGGGTGTGTAAATGAAACGATGCTTCATTTAGCCAACAAAAATCTGCCTTTTGGAGGGGTTGGCTATTCAGGCCTTGGCGAATACCACGGGAAATTTTCCTTTGACATTTTTACACACAGGAAAAGCATTTATAAAAAAAGAGGCGATAAAGTCTTTAAAACTTTAATATCGCCAAATAATACAGAAAAAATGAACACTATAAGAAAGATTATGAAATTTATGGAGTTTTAACCTTGCCCATGCGTTTCTAAAACTTTAGCTGTTCTTGAAACTTTTGAAATATCAAGGCTTACAGGTTCGTTTTCTTTCAATTTTAAATTCAGTTTTTCATAATACCATTTAATTTTATTTCTTATAAAATCACCGATTTTTCCCGCAGGCAAAGAAGGATTTGAGGCAAGATAGGCTATATCCTGTTTTCCTCTGCTTGTTGTTAACGGGTTTTTCTTCCCAAATTCATAATGGGTCATTATTGTTTCCTTTGAAATCGGGACTTTATATTTTATGCAAAGCCTTGCGCAGAGTTCATAGCAAACTTCCATCTGAAGAGGTTTTATAGGATAATTTCCAATTCGCTTTATTCCTTGATATCCAAGCATAGCGCAAAGCGCAACCCCAATGGAGCCCGTGTTTCCGCCGCCTGTGTGGGCAGCATATCTGCTTCCGTCTGTGCAGTTTAAATTGTCTTCCGGCCTGCATTTTCCAAACCTTACTGTGGATTTTTCTTTTGGTTCTTTTTCAAAGTCTATTAAATAATGGTAATGTTCAAGTTCTACACTGTTTGGCCTGTAAGTTCCTGCCGTCCAGTGAATTATTATTCTTTTCATATTTTTTCCTTTTTAAAGTGGTGTTATATGTGGCATTGAATGAGTTTTAAAAAAAGGAGGATAAATTTTTTATATTATTTATCCCCCAAAAGTCACGGAGTTTAGATTATATCAGGGAGTTTTTGCTGAATTGAATGCAGTTTTTCTACCGCAAGTTCTACGGCAAAATCCAAAATATCAGACAGGAGATTTTTTATAATTCCCTTAAAAGGAAGCAAAAAAGACGGGAGTTTATTTATGATAAAATCTATTGCAATTTGCTTTTTTGTTTCGCCAAAGCCTTTTCCCACAAGGTTTTCTGCGTATATTACGGCAGGAAGCGAAAGCCTTTTTAAAAGTTCTTTTATTTTTTCGCAAGCTTTTGAATTTATTAGTTTTTTCAGCATATTTCCTCCTTAGTTTACATCCTGGGTGACAATTATTTTATATTGAACGTTGTCGCGGCGAAGAGCGTAATATCCTGTTCCGCCGATGTCGTTATAGCAGACATAGTCGCTATCGCCCGTTCCAACGGTAACAGTTGTGCTTGTACATCTAAAAATGCACCCAAGCTCACTGTTTGCAACGTTTCCAATAAAGTTTGAATATGAAACATCAAGAATATCGCCCGCTTTATAGTTTCCAACAGCTGCTTTCACCCTTATAAGCATTTTTACGGAATATCTTTCGGGCCTAACATTTAAATTGTGGTTGAAGGTGTAAGAACTTTTTGATGAAATTGTAACCCAGGTGGATTCAAACCTTTTTGAAAGATTTGCCCTGCCTCTTTCGGTTAAAAAAGTGCAGTCTGAATCTAAATATTGGGTGTTAAATTCTGCATTTTGAAGCTCATATATTTCTCCTGCAACAATATCAACTGTTCCCAAAGGAATTCCGTCATATTCAACCCAGGAAACCCCGTTATATTTATATGAAGCCCAGGGTTCAAGCGTCATAAGCCAAACATCGTTTATAACAGGATTGCTTGGAGGGTTTGGACACCTGTGAACACTTGCCTGAAAAAGTTCCACATTCCCTTCCAGAGTCAGAAAAATACTGTAAAGCCCTGAAACATAGCCTGAAATGCCGACACTTTCAATGCTTTCAAACGTTTCAGATTCCCCTGCGGCATTTGTTGCAATTAAAACGGGATATTCGCCGCCCACTTTAAAGGCAAGGATTTCCGGGTCTGAATCATCCAGTATATCAGGGCTTTTGCCGTCTTCTGCAAGGTGTGCGGAATTTATTGAAAATTTTGATTTTTGCGCCTGGCTTATCATCTGAACTTCGGCAGCAATATCATCCATAAAATCGTTTTTAATGTATTCCACATCTTTTTTAATATCAATGACAGTTTGGGCGTTTTTATTAATCTCATTTTGAAGCGATACAAAGTTTTCATTAACTTCATCCGCCTTTGCCTTTGTTCCGGCAACAAAAGTATTAGGTATGTTGAAAGACATATCTTTGTTTTCTCCTATTTAAAAATGTAAAATCCAGCATAAAATTTAGGATAAAATCGTTTGCAAATTCATCTATCTTGTTTTCTTTTATGTTTTTATTGTAAGGCTTAATTTTGCTTTTACAAGAAGAGTAAAATTACTCAAATTTTGCATAAAAATTTTTGCCCAAAAGTCAGAAAGAAAAAGCCTTTAAGGCGCCTTATAGCTACAAAGGGCTAAATATGAAGTTTGTAACAATTATCGAAAAACGCATGAGATTTTAAGAAAAGTTATAGTATGTTTTTTATAAAAGGAGATTTTGTTTATGAATAGAAATTTTATTAAGGTATTGAGTTTTGTATCTGCGGCAGCTCTTTCCTGCACACTTGCAAACGCAGCCGAAATAGAAATGAAGGAAGTTCAGCCAAAAAGCATTACACTTCCTGTAATAACAATGCCTGCACAAGATGTGAAAACAGAAGAAACTGCTAAAGAAATTTTACAGCCCGCAGCAGACGTTAAGAAAGAAGCTGTAAAAGCAGTTGAAGAAGCGAAAGAAACTGTTGAAAAGGCCAAAGAAGACGTTAAAGAGGCTGTTGAAATAAAAAACGAAGAAGTGAAAACTGAAACAAAAGAAGTTGTTGAAACAAAAAGCGAAGCAACAGAAGGCCAGGCGCCAAGAGTATTTGAAGCACTTCAAAAGGTTGAACTTGTTCCTGTAAAAGACAAGGCGAAAAAAGCTGAACCTATTGTAGACAACGAATTTGTAAAAGAAGGCGTTCAAGAAGCTGCAAAAGTTGAAACTAAAACTGAAGAAGTTAAAGATATTGAAGTAAAAGCTGTTGAGGAAGTTAAAGAAGAATCCAAGGAAGCGGTTGAAGAAACAAAAGAAACCGTAGAGGCAGCCAAAGAAGAAATTAAAGAAGAAGTAAAGGCTGAAGAAAAGGCACCTGCCACAGAAGAAACTAAAAAAGCGGAAGAAGTAACGCCTGCTGTTGAAGAAAAAGCGGAAGCTACAAAGGAAACTACAGAAGAAGTTAAGGAAACTGCGACCACAACAGAAGAAGCGGTTAAAGAGGAAGTTGAAGTAAAAGAAGTTAAAAAAGTGAAAAAAGCAAGAGAATTTGATGTTAAAACGCTTTTTGAAAACATCCGCTCTGATGTAAGGGGCGCAAAAAAGGCTGAATAAGCCGGCCTTTCAAGCTTGGATAGAAAGTTAATATATTAAAAAGCAGGGTTTATTTAATCCTGCTTTTTAATGCTTTTTAATGCCTTTTGATACTTTTTAACCGGGCCCTTTTAATAAACTGTAATAAAGCCTTAAAGAGTATCGATGACAAATACTGATAGCAATTTAAAAATGCACATTTTTATTGCCTCAAAACTTTTATCATTATAAAATCTATTTATAAAGAAAAATCAGTATTTGAAGGATGTAGAGGATGAAAGTTTTGGTCACAGGCGCAAAAGGAATGCTCGGGAAAGATTTATGCCCGATTTTTGAAGACGCCGGAATGTTTGTAATGGAAACAGACAAGGAAAACCTTGATATTACAGACCAAAAGGCCACAGAAGATTTCATCCTAAACACAAAACCGCAAATGATTGTCCACCTTGCAGCATATACAAACGTGGATGGCGCAGAAAAAGAGCCCGAAATTGCGGATTCAATAAACCATAAAGGGGCAAAAAACCTTGCCCTTGCGGCAAAAAAGGCAGATTCGCTTTTAGTTTACGTTTCAACCGACTACGTTTTTGACGGCACAAAAACCACGCCCTATCTGCCAAGCGACCAAACAAACCCGATTAGCCAATATGGAAAAACAAAATTTTTAGGAGAAGAGGCCGTACGGCAAAATGCTGAAAAATATTACATTGCAAGGACAAGCTGGCTTTATGGACTCCATGGCAAAAATTTCATCGAAACAATGTTGAATTTGGCAAACCAGGGAAAAGAGCTTAAAGTTGTAAATGACCAAACAGGAAGCCCCACCTACACTGTAGATTTAGCCCTCGGCATTTTGAAACTTTTAAATAAACCCTTTGGCACATACCACATTTCAGGCGAAGGAGAAACGACCTGGTATGATTTTGCAAAAGAAATTTTTGCACAAGAAGGGGTTGAAGCAAATTTAACCCCGGTTTCAACCGAAGATTATGTTAAAAACCTGGGCGGAGCCTTAGCGCCCGCGCCAAATATGAATAAAACCAAGGATGTGGCGGCAGATATGGCAAAATCAACAGAGCAAAAACTCATCGCACAAAGGCCAAAATATAGCACCCTTCAAAACAGCGTCCCTATGCGAAATTGGAAAGACGCCCTTAAAAGCTATCTTGAATATAGAAGAAGCCTTGCACAATAAGCTAAAATAGGCCAAAATAAAACTCAACCGGCCCTCGTGGGCCCTGCACAACAAAAATTACAGATAAATATTACGGAACAAAAGCGTTAAAAAAGGAAGTCATATGAAAACCCTGAAAAATTTAATCTCAAACACAATATTATTCATACTTGAAATTTTAAGCGCATTTTTGCTCCTTGTTTTTACACCCCTGTATTTCCTTTTGCGCAAGGCATTCGGCAAATCCACAGATGGTTTTTTTATAAAATCAGGCTTTTTTAAAAACCCAATTGAACCCGATGAAAAAATTATTATGTTCCATGGCGTTTCTGTGGGCGAGGTTATTGCCCTTGAAAACCTTATAAAACTTGCAAAAGACACATTTTTAAACCACAAAATTTTAATCACAACAGGAACAAAAACAGGCCAGGACATTGCAAGGAAAAAATATTCAGGAATTGCAGATTTCATCACGTTTTTCCCCTTCGATTTCCCCCTTTGCACAAAGCTTTTCTTTAAAAAAGTGCGCCCTGATGTGATTTTAATGGCAGAAACAGAACTTTGGCCCTTTTTTGCGCGCTATGCAAAGAAAAACAACGTTCCCCTGCTTTTAATTAACGGCAGAATTTCAGACGATTCGTTCAAAACATATAAATATTTCGGCTGGTTTTTCAAACACATTTTTAATTGCTACGACGGCATTTTCACCCAAAGCAAAGAAGATATGGAAAAAATGGTGAAAATCGGCGCGCCGCGCGAAAAAACAGAGGTGATGAAAAACCTGAAATTCGACATCCAAAAAAACACAACACCAATTGATTTTGACAAAAACCCCAAAGAGCGCATTATAATTGCAGGAAGCACCCACAAAGGCGAAGATGAAATCGTCCTTAAAACCTTTAAAAATTTAAAAAAAGATTTCCCGGATGTGAAATTAATCATTGCCCCAAGGCACCTTGCAAGAGTGGATTCCATCGCAGCACTAATTAAGGAAACAAGCTTCAAATTCGGCTTCAGGTCTAAAAAAGAAGGGTTTGAGGAAAACGACATCCTGCTTTTAGACACACTTGGCGAATTGTCCAGAATGTACTCTATGACAGACATTGCATTCATTGGCGGCAGCTTTGATAACACGGGCGGCCACAACCCGCTTGAGGCCACAATTTATTCTAAACCCGTGGTTTCAGGCCCTTCAATTAAGAATTTTAAAGACATTTATTGGCTTTTAACCCGCTCTGACGCCGCAAAAGTTGTCAAAACGCAAAAAGAGATGGAAGAGCACATCCGAAAATTGCTTTCTGATGAGGCTTTTTACGCCAAAGCTTCGGCCGATTCGACAGAAATTTTTGAAAGCCAAAAGGGCGCAAAAGATTTTGTAATCAGCAAAATGCGTGAAATAATCCAATAAAAAAATTTAAAAACAAAACGATAAAACAACAAATTTTAAACTTAGCTATTTCAAAGTTGCCAAATATTGATAAACAGCAGGGATCTTATTCTCATCTTCGCTTAACACGGAAAAAATCTCTTCTCGCATTGTTTCAACATCTTTAGTATTGCCCTTAAAATACAATTGCCATGGCTCAACTCCAAGTGCCAGGGAAATCGAAACCAGATTTTCATACATCGGATAGTTATGCCCGGATTCAATTCTTGATAGACTTTTTGTTTCCATATTAACCATTTCCGCAAGTTGTTCTTGAGATAGCGCTTTTTTCTTTCTGAAAAATTTAATCTTTTGCCCCAACAAAACTTTTAAGTTTACATCCTTTTCGGTCGTCATTTCTATCTTTGCGCCCATTTTTACTAACCCTTTCCAAATTAAACCAAACGACACCGGACCGTCTATTGCCCGACTGCCTTATTTAAATTTTAGGAGTTAATATTTTTTCTTTGACTTATTTTAAATGAGATTTTTTATAAAAACTCTTATTTAAAATTGCATTTTATGTAATTATAATGTAAAATTTCTATGTAAAATATCATTCAAAAGGGAATTTTATATGAAAAATAACAATTTAATACCATCTCTAGAAAAGCAACCGATTGACACCGTCATTGCGAACACTGAAAGCGAATCAATAGTCGCGTCATTGCGAGGTAAAGTGACAACGGCC
Organism: Candidatus Gastranaerophilales bacterium; assembly: GCA_910587375.1. Lineage (GTDB taxonomy): Bacteria > Cyanobacteriota > Vampirovibrionia > Gastranaerophilales > Gastranaerophilaceae > MGBC122484. The sequence goes on from CAJULR010000011.1 coordinate 42,368, forward strand.
GAAGCAATCCACGGACCAGTGAAACCGAAGGAAGAAATCCAAAAAACCCTTTCAGTGTTCACCCTTACTGGATTGCCGCGGTACGCTGACGCTACCCTCGCAATGACGGCTGCTCAACCAATGAACGGGGACCGACTTTGTCATTCTGAACTTGTTTCAGAATCTCAAGGTTGTGGTAAGAAAGCTGCCTTCTCTCTCGTTGAAATGTTAATGGCATTGTTGGTGGCGTCGTTGTTGCTCGCGGCCTTGGCGCCTGTTATGACAAAGAGGATGGATGAAGCAAAAATAAATATATCAGGTGTTGGTGCTGCCCAATATGACAAAGACGCAATTGTTACAATTTTTAACAATGATGAAGTCTTTAATGTTCCAAACGATGTAAACAATATTAAACTTACAATGATAGGTGGTGGCGGAGCAGGCGGAAACTCTTTCTACGGTAAACAAGAAGTAACAACTTCA
>CAJULR010000012.1 GCA_910587375.1 Candidatus Gastranaerophilales bacterium
ACTCTTTCCCTACACGACGCTCTTCCGATCTAATTTTTACAAAACCTCTTTGATATTAACTTTGGCAAGCGTCCTTATGATAAATGAGGGTGCAGCTTTTGCTTTTGAATTTAAAAACCCGTTCAAAAAAAACAAGACAAATGTTGAAAAACAAAAAGCACCAAAGGAAAAAGCCCAAGAAGAAAATCTTGCTCCAAGCGTTTATATGCAAGATACAGAAAGCACTGTTAAAGATGATATTGAAGCAGTGCATATTAAAGATGTTGAAATTTATGGCAACAACTTAATTGAAACAAGCTTTATTAAAGGCCAATTAAGCCTTAAGGAAGGATATCCTTTTAACAGAAAAACCGTTGCAAACGATTTAAACAAACTTTATAAATCAGGATATTTCACCCAAAATATAAGAGCTTTGCCAATTAAGCTTGATGATGGCAATGTAAAATTAAGAATTATTGTTGAAGAAAACCCGCCAATTGAAGGCTTTTTAATTGAAGGAAATAATTGCCTTTCCACTTACGAAATCATGAACGTGTTAAAAAACCTGGAAGGCAAGCCGCAGAATATTTTGGCATTGAATGCTGCAATTGAAAATATTCAAGAGCTTTACGCAGGAAAAGGATATATTTTAGCAAAAGTAACGAGCCTTCAAGACGACCCAGACAATATAATTACCGTAAAAATTGACGAAGGCGTCATTGGCGATATTAAAGTTGAAGGCAACAGTAAAACAAAAGACTTTATTGTTAAAAGAAATATTTTACAAACGCCCGGAGAGGTTTACAACGAAAACCTTATGAGGGCTGATATTATGCGCCTTATGGGCACACAAGCCTTTAAGGATGTTCAAAGAGATATCCAATTTAACGAAGCAACAGGTACATATGATGTTGCAATAAAGCTTGATGAACAAAGGACAGGAAGAGTTTCTCTCGGTGTCGGTATTGATTCAAGCTCCGGCTTCTTTGGTTCGGTTGGCTTTGGGGAAAACAACTTCCTTGGCCTTGGGCAAAAGCTAAATTTAAACGTCATGGCTGGTACCGGCATATTAATGCATGATTCAAGCGTTGTAAACCGCGCAAATTTACAAGCCGAATTATCTTTCTTGGAGCCGCATTTTAAATCCGAAAACCAATCCTTAGGCTTTAGAGCTTTTGTAAGGAATTTCGGCAGCTATCAGGTTCCGCTTGCCATTGAAGAAAGATATGGCGGCGATATCACTTTAACAAGAGCCTTCGAAAAATCTAAAAATCTTTCTGCAAGCATGAGCCTTGGAGTTGAAGATGTTCACCTAAAAGAGGGTGATAGAAGCGAAATTATGAAGCTCTACGCAAAGCATGGAATTTCACCATCAAGACGTAATGAACAGCTTGAAGGCGGCTTCTATGCAAGGGCAATTCCTGCTTTAATTTATGACACAAGAGATAATATTATAAACACAAGACACGGCGTAATCGCAAAAATCAGCCTAGAAGAAGCTATAAGCTTCTCTGACGCAGACAGCTACGGCAAATTGAACGGTGTTTTGAAAAAGTTTATCCCCGCAGGAAGAAAATCTTCTTTAGTTTTAACTGCAAGAGCTGGCGGCAAAATCAACGGACATTTGCCTGAATTTGCAGCATACACACTTGGCGGCCCGTATTCTTTAAGAGGCTTCAACCTTGCTGATGTAGGCTCAGGAAACGGCTTTATGATGGGCAGCGCGGAATTCAGGTTCCCTATTCCTTTTATGGACCGCATAACATCAAACTCTTTCCTAAACAACATAAGGCTTGCAGGCTTTGTTGATGCGGGTAAAGTTTTTGGTTCTACAATTTCAGACAAATTGTATGATAGGCCAGGCTATGGCATTACAGCAGGCGCCGGAGTTAGAATATTTATTCCGGGACTTGGCTCCATCAACCTCGACTACGGTATTCCGCTTACAAACACCAAGGGCGCAGGCCACAACAACGGCTTCTTTACGTTTGGTATGGGCGATATGCTGTAGGCAATGTGGCTTTTGGAATTATTCGGCAACACGATATTATTTATCTTTGACAGCTTGGGCTGCCTCCTGAAGTCTGTTTGTTACTTTGTAATCTTTGCAATAGTGCTTATAATATTGCTTCGCCTGATAACACACCCTGTAGCAATTGCTTTAATCGTGTTGTTTGTAACTTTATTTACTGCACTTGTAATCAAAGAACTTTGGCCCTTAATAAAAAAGAATAACAAAAAACCGTAAGCTCTATAAACTTACGGTTTTTAACATTTTATCTAAAAAGATTAATAAGCTCTTTGTTTTGACTTATTCTCCTACTCCTCTGTTGGCACATCTTCCAGGTTTAAATTCCCCTGCGATACACCTTCTGAAGCTTCTTCTATTTTATTTTCAAGAGAAGCCTTCTTCACGGCGTCATTTTCCTCAGGCTCAACAATTTTATTTACAGAAACCACATAATCGTTTTCACCAAGGTTTTGAACCTTAACGCCCGTTGCAGGGCGGCCCTGTCTTGAAATTGATGAAGCGCTTACTCTTGTTACAACGCCATTTGCGCTTACAACCATAATCTCGTCTTTTTCTTCAACAATCGTAAGTGCCACAAGCCTTGAAGCGGAAGTCTTGAATTTCGTTGCAATCAAGCCTAAACCGCCTCTGTTTTGTGCTCTAAATTCAGATAACTTAGAACGTTTTCCAAAACCGTCTGATGTTAAAACAAGTAAATCTGCGTCATAATCTCTCGGAACAACATCACAACCGATTATTGTATCGCCCGTTCTTAATTTCATTGAATTTACACCACGTGCAGAACGGCCCAAAGGTCTTAAATCAGAAATTGCAAACCTGATTGCCATACCACAGCTTGTACCAATAATAATCTCATCATTATCCTGGGCAAGTTTCACCCAATTCAACGTGTCATTTTCCTCTAAACCGATTGCAATAATGCCGTTTCTTCTTATCGTGCTGAAATTATCCAGGCTGATACGTTTGATATAGCCTGCTTTTGTAAGCATAATAAGGTTTGTATTCGGGTCAAAACTGCTAACAGGAACAACCGCCGTAATTGTTTCATTTTGCTCAATCGGAAGAACGTTAATAATCGGCAAGCCCTTAGATTGTCTTGAACCTTCAGGAAAATCATAAACATTCAGGCTGTAAACAACGCCCTTGGATGAGAAGAATAGCACCTTATCATGCATCATCGCAGTGAAGAAATGATCAACATCATCATCCTCTTTTGTCTTCATGCCGCCCTTGCCCCTTGTGGCGCGGTTTTGACGCTCAAAAGTATCAAGCGAAATTCTCTTAATATACCCTTGTCTTGTGATAAACACGGCCATTTGAGTATTAGGCGTTAAATCTTCAATGTTTAATTCGCCTTGCTCCGGAAGAATTTGGGTTTTTCTGTCATCCCCAAATTTTTCCTTATCTTCTAAAAGTTCTTGTTTAATAATATCCAAAATCTTTTGTCTGTCAGCGAGGATTGCTTCATATTCAGCAATTTTCTTCATTAACTCATCATATTCAGCCCTGATTTTATCCTGTTCTAAGCCTGTTAACCTTCTTAACTGCATTTCAAGAATTGCATTTGCCTGGTCAACATCAAGCCCAAAGCGGCTAATCAAGCCCTCTCTTGCTTCTTCTGTGTTTTTAGATTTTTTAATTAATTCAATAACTTCATCCAAAGCATTCAAGGCAATCATCAAGCCTTCTAAGATGTGTGCCCTTGCTTTTGCCTTCTTCAAGAAATACAAGGTTCTTCTTGTAATAACTTCAACCCTGTGTTCCACAAATTCATTCAGAACCTCATAAAGGTTTAAAAGCCTTGGCTGTTGGCCCACAAGGGCAACCATATTCACCCCGAAAGAGCTCAAAAGCGCTGTTTGCTTATAAAGATTATTCCTTACAACATCTGGTTTTGCGTCGCGTTTTAATTCAATCACAACGCGCATACCGTCACGGTCAGACTCATCTCTTAAGTCTGAAATGCCGGTAATCTTACCATCTTTTACAAGTTCAGCAATTTTTTCAATTAAAGCTGCCTTATTCACCTGATATGGAAGTTCTGTCACAATAATTGCGGTTCTTGATTGCCTTCCGCCGCCGCCTTGAATTTCTTCAATTGTTGATACGGCAGACATTTTAATTGAGCCACGGCCCGTTTCATAAGCTTTTTTAATTTCGGATGTTCCTATAATTGTTGCCGCTGTTGGGAAATCAGGCCCCTTAACATATTCCATCAACCCTTCAATTGTAATATCCGGGTTGTCAATTAAAGCAATTGTGCCGTCTACGATTTCACACAAATTGTGTGGAGGAATATTTGTTGCCATACCAACCGCAATCCCTGAAACGCCGTTTAATAAAAGCATTGGAAGACGAACCGGGAGCACAGCAGGCTCTACCAAAGAACCGTCAAAGTTTGGAACAAACTCAACCGTTTCACAGTCAATATCTGCAAGCATTGAGGTGGTAATTTTATGCATTCTGGCTTCCGTATACCTCATCGCCGCAGCGCCATCGCCGTCAACAGAACCAAAGTTTCCATGCCCGTCAACTGTTAAGTATCTGGTTGAAAAGTCTTGCGCCATACGCACAAGCGCTTCATATACAGCCGTATCACCGTGCGGGTGATATTTACCAAGAACTTCGCCGACAATTCTTGCGCATTTTTTAAACGGTTTATCAGGCGCCATGCCAAGCTCGTTCATAGCAAATAAAATACGTCTGTGAACAGGCTTTAGGCCATCTCTTACATCGGGAAGCGCACGGCCCACAATAACGCTCATTGCATAGTCGATATACGACCTTTTCATCTCATCTCTTATATTAATCGGGACAATTTTCCCATGATCAAATAAATTTGTCTGACTCAAAATCCAAAACTCCATAAACTGTCTTATATCAATATTTTACAACAAACACACAAGGCATGACAAATTAATAAAATGTCTGCATAAAACTTAATAAAAACACATTAAACAGACAAAAAAATTCACAATTTGGTTTTAATATAAATAAAGGCAGGAATTTTTAAGGAAGTTTTATGAGCAATCCAAGTGTAAATTTGAGAACTTTTAGCGAGCAACAAAAATTATACCCAACCTATGAAAACACAATAGCTCCACAGGCGGCAAGCCCGGCTGCAGTAGATAACAAAGAAACTAAAAACAGTGACACCATTACGTTTGCCGGAAAACAAATTAACAAAAAGAAGGCAATAGCAGGCGGGGCGGCCCTTATAACAACAGCTGCATTGCTTGCACTTGCGGTTGCAAAAAGAAAAGACATCTCTTCATCCCTGCAGACAATGAAATTTAAACTCGCAAAGCCCGAAGCGGTTGTTATTCCCGAAAAAGGGTATGATTTAGGCAAAGAAGCGGAAAATGTATTATATAAAACATATAAATCAGCAAGTGGTTATTCTGACTATATAACAGATAGCCTAGGAAAAGTAAATGCAAACCCCGCAATTGCAGAAATTCCACAAGATGTAGCCAGACTGCAAAACCTTGGAAGCAACGGAAACAAGCTTGATATCGGCATAACAGACGACGGACACGCCTTTGTTCACATCGGCAGCGTAGGACAAGTAACAAATCATCCCGATTATCACAAAACACCGACGCTGGATAGAATTGCTGCCTTCCTTCTTGTTTCAGACAGCGCAGAATTCACCCCCGCACAAAAGAATTTAATTGCCCTTATACAGCAAGGCAAGCTTGGCTCTGAACATTCACCGTTTGGAGAGCTTGCAGATGACATTATCGGAGCAGACCCAACAAAAGGCTCCATTCTGGAGGCCGTTGCAAAATGGGCCAAAGACATCGACACCACAGATGTTGAAACACAGAAAATTTTAGGACGACTTTCAAAATTAAAAGGCGGACAGACAATAGGCGTTGATATGCTTGCAAAATGCGAGCCTCCAATTTCTTACAGACAGCTTTAAAGACAATCCTTTTAAAATATCAAACAAAAACACCCTCAAGCTTTAACCTGAGGGTGTTAATCATTTATTCTAAGTTTTAATGCAATCTTTAAGCTGCCGCAAGCTCTCCACTATGCTGTCCTACTACTGCTTCTTTAATTTCGGGAAGTTCTGTTGCATAGAATGAATTTTTACCCGCACAGTTTAAAAGTTCATCCATCGTTACAACAATCGTTGCAGCAGGGTTGTTTGATTCGCGAAGCGTAACATTGTTACCGTCCACATCGCAAACCGTATATGCGTGGTTTTGAAGAATTTGATCATCGCCTATCATCGTAAAACCGGTATCTCCACCGCTGTTTTCAACGCCGGCTGCGTTAATTTGAGAGAACACAAGCAAATCTGTCTTAGAATCAAAGTTTGCAAGAAATTCTTGTGCTTTCTGTTTTGAATCGGCTTCATATAATTTCATGTTCTTTGGGAGCTGCCCCGTGAAAAGATATGCCATATAAGGTGTTATGCCATCAAGCGTTTCCGTGCTGTCCATTCCGGCAGCGGCTCTTTTATCTCTTGCTCTGTTTTGCATATCTACAAGGCTTTTTACAGTCTTATCTTTTGTATTATTTTCAGTATCTCTGCCAATCATTTCTAAGTATTTTTTAACAGCAAGTTCGGTTGCAGAAACATCATCATCGCCTTTGCTTACACCTTTTGCCTCTATGGCTGCGTCAACCTCTGCTTTAGTTACAACAATCGGAGAAAGTTGCTGTCTGTTCTCGCCCTCAGCGGGTTTTGCAAAATCTTTGGTTTTAAATGTAAAGCTCCAGCTGCCATTTGCAGCGTCATAAGACATAACTTCGCTTAACGCCTTTTGTCCTGATTCAGAGTTTCTTAAGGCACGAAGGGTTGACAACAATCCGCAATCGCCAATCTGGCCTTGTTTTGCGTCATTATCATACAAACCGTTTCCTGCTGCACGTTCTGTTTCGCTCCATTTTGACTGAACATATTTTGCGGCGCTCGGAACAAAAGTGTCAAAACCAGCATCCAATTCGGTCAAAGCGTCTTCGCCCTTGCCGGAAAAATCAAACAATGATTCATTTTTATCATTATCGTTATTATTTTTAGAGATAACATTTTCTAATTTGCTTGCAATGTTTGCACTAATTGAAGATAAACTTAACATAATAAAATTAACTCCAGCTTCTAACGTATCACTTACATATATATAAAGTATATATAGAATATAGAAATTCAGAAGTTTATAAAAATGTTACATTTATTTACAATTCATCAAAAGACTGGTGAAATCTAAAACCACACAAAAAGTCTTGTATTTTAAAAGCACTTTATATACAATCATTTTATGGATAAGAAAATTAAAACTGCGGTGATTTTTGGAACAAGGCCCGAGGCAATTAAAATGGCCCCGCTTGTTTTGGAACTAAAAAACAGGCCTGAATTTGAACCTGTAACAATCGTAACAGCCCAGCACAGGCAAATGTTGGACCAAGTTTTGGAACTTTTTGACATTACGCCGGATTATGATTTAAATTTAATGAAGCCAAACCAAAACTTATGGAGTTTGACTTCAGATATTTTGCTTCAAACAAAAGAAATTTTTGAAAAAATAAACCCAGACATCGTGCTTGTTCACGGCGACACAACAACAGCCTTTGCAAGCGCCTTAAGCGCATTTTATGCAAGAGTGCCCATAGGCCACGTGGAAGCAGGGCTTCGCACATTCAACAAAGATTATCCGTTCCCGGAAGAAATTAACCGGGTTTTGGCAGACGCCGTTTCAGACTTGCACTTTGCCCCAACGGAAGGCTCTGTTCAAAATCTTTTAAATTCAGGAATTAAAGAAGGGGTTTCAAGCGGTGCTTTAGATAACGCATATGAGCCCGGAAGAAGGATTTACAAAACAGGAAACACCGTAATTGACGCGCTCTTGTATACGGTAAAAAAAGGTGTGGATTTAAGTGAGTTTGGGCTTTCAGATAATTTAAAAACAATTTTACTCACATCCCACAGAAGAGAAAATTTCGGAAAACCCCTTGAAAACATTTGTGACGCCATACTTGAACTTGTTCAAAAAAACAAAGATATTGAAATAGTTTATCCTGTTCATTTAAACCCGAACGTTCGAAACACAGTGTTTAATAAGCTTTCAGGGGTTGAAAGGGTAAAACTTATAGAACCTTTAGAGTACGCACCGTTTTGCGCCTTGATGAAAAAGGCACACATTATTTTAACAGATTCTGGCGGAGTTCAAGAAGAAGCGCCTTCTTTAGGGGTTCCTGTTCTTGTTTTAAGAGATGAAACAGAAAGGCCCGAAGCGGTTGAATGCGGCTGCGTTAAGCTTGTTGGAACAAACAAAGAAAAAATAACAGGCACGGTTCAAAAGCTTTTAGATGATGTTAATTTTTACAATTCAATGAAAATGGCTGTAAACCCATACGGTGACGGGCTTGCTTCAAAAAGAATTGTAGACATTATTTTAAGCCGCTACATACAACAATAATGACAAATTATTTCCTTGACGGGTTTTATTAGAAAACACCGACAAATAAGGAAATATTATGAAATTAAATGCAATAAGTTTTGGCGCAAATTTTACGACAAAAAAGTATAGCGACAAAAAACCAAAAAACAATGACGCCTTTGAAGAAGGGTACTACATAGGTTTCAGGCAAGGAACCTTGTCACAAAAAGGAGAGGGCGGCGCAAAAGCCGACTATGTAGGTTCAAAAGAACTGGATAAAATTGCAAAAAGCACAAATCCAAGTGACACTTCAAGCTTCAAACGGGGTTATATAAAAGGTCACAAAGCAGGTGCAAAAGCGGCAAGGCAACGCCTTGATTTAGAAGCATAGAAGCACGTCATTAATATTTTATAAAACTAAAAATCCCGAACCGGCAAAACACCAATCGGGATTTTTAATATATCTTTTAATTGTTCGCAAAAACTGCGGCAAAAGCAAAAGCTTTGAAAGATTATCTTTTTGAGAATTGGAATCTTTTTCTAGCTCTTTTTCTACCGTATTTTTTACGTTCTTTAATTCTTGCGTCGCGAGTTAGCAAACCTTCTTGTTTTAAAACAGGTTTATATTCTTCGTTAATTTCTAGAAGAGCGCGTGAAATTGCGTGCTTAATTGCGTCAGCTTGTGCTGAAACACCGCCGCCAAGAGCTTTAACATTAATATCAAGTTTATCTTGATTATCAGTTAAAACAAGCGGTCTGAAGATTGTCATCTCTAAAGAAGGACGGTTGCCGAAATAGCCTCTCAAAGTTTTGCCATTTACAAAAACTCTGCCTTTTCCTGTAGAAACTTTTGCAACTGCAATTGAACATTTTCTTCTGCCGGTTTTAACCACTACATTTTTATTTTCAGCTGCCATTATTTATTTTCTCCTTTGATTTCATATTTCACAGGTTTTTGAGCTGCATGCGGATGTTCAGATCCTGCATATACCTTTAACTTGGTGAACTGTTCAGAACCCAATGTATTGTGGGGAAGCATACCTTTAACAGCTTTTTCAATCGGAAGTCTTGCGTCTTTTTCCATAAGCTCTTTAAAGCTTGCGCTTCTGAAACCACCCGGGAACCCTGTGTGGTGGTAATACATTTTATCTGTTTCTTTTTTACCTGTAACAACTACTTTTTCAGCGTTTATTACAATTACAAAATCGCCTGTGTCAACGTTTGGCGTATATTGTGGTTTATGCTTACCTCTTAGAAGATTTGCAGCAACAACGGCTAATCTACCGAGCGGCATACCGTCGGCGTCAATTAAATGCCATTTTCTTTCAACTTCAAGCGGTTTTGCGCTAAATGTCTTCATTTATCTGCCTTTCCTTATTTTAATTTAAGTGATTGTTTATGTATTTTATATACTCAAGTGGGTCTTCATACCCTGTTTTGATTAACGTTAAACCATAGGGTTCAACGTTGTGCCCTGCAAGCGCCCTTTCTTTAGAATTCATAATCTCTTCCATAACAGAAGGGCCAAGTTTGTCCTTTTCTATCATAAGAAGAGTGCCGACGATTGCACGCACCATATTGTAGAGAAACCTGTTTCCCACAATATTTATATCCAAATAACACCCAGGCTCGTTTTGAACCTCCTTTTTTGTCACGCTTGCAAAATAAATTTTACAAATAGTGCTTGGGTTATCCGAATTTGATTTAAACGCACTAAAATCATGCTCGCCAATGATTTTTGAAATTGTCTTGTCCATAAGTTCAAAATCCAAGGGCTTTTTTACAAAAAGAACATTTTTATTAAATACCGGTTTAACAAAAGAATTCTTAATTGTATATCTATAATGTCTGAAAGTTGCGCTTTTTTGCGCATGGAAATTATCATCAACCTTTAAAATTTTAAAAGCTGCAATATCTTCCGCCAAAATTGCATTCAATGAATTCAAGAATTTAAACTCATCTTGAATTGGTTCATCAGTGTCAAAATGTGCCGTGTGGCATTTTGCACTCACGCCCCTGTCAAGCCTTCCTGCCATTATGATTTTAGTGTTATTATCTTTTATCAAAGTACAAATTGCTTTGTTAAGCTCTTCCTGAACAGTTCTTTTGTCAGGCTGTTTTTGAGAACCGAAAAAATTTCTTCCTTCATACTCAAAACTTATAAGGTATCTTGCCATAACCTTTTACCAAAACGTATATAACGTTATGATAACTGGATTAAAGCCATCTCAGAAGCGTCGCCCCTTCTTGGAGTAAGTCTGAAAATTCTTGTATATCCGCCGTTTCTTGTAGCGTATTTTTTGCCGATAACGGTAAACAATTGTCTTAAAACAGTTTGTTTCGGGTGTTTTGCACCTTCAGGCAATTCATCATAAAGTTCGCCTGTTTCAAGGTTAATATATTTATCCGTTTCTTTGTCAAAAATGTGTCTTGCGGCTTGTCTTCTTGAAGCAAGGTCACCTTTTTTGGCAAAAGTAATGATACTTTCAGCGAAAGGCTTAAGAGCTTTTGCTCTTGCCATAGTTGTTTGGATTTCACCATGGAGGAATAATTCCGTCGCCAAAGATCTTAAAAGAGCAGTTCTTTGGTCAGCAGCCTTTCCTAAATGATGTTTTTTACACTGGTGTCTCATTGTTATTTATCCTTTTTAATTATATTAGTTCCATATCATCTACACCTTCAGGGTTCGGTTGAAGGTCCAAACCAAGTTCGTGCAGTTTTTCAATAACTTCGTCTGAAGATTTTTTACCGAAGTTTTTAATATTTAATAAATCATGTTCAGATTTCTTAAGCAGTTCGGCCATTGAATTAATGCTTGCTCTCTTTAAGCAGTTGTATGCTCTAACTGAAAGCTCAAGGTCTTCAATTGTAAATGCCGGTGTTTGTTCTGATTCGTCTTCAACAACACTTTCTTCTTCAAGAGTTGTTGTACCTACAGGCTGGCCTGTGATTGCTGCAATTTGTCTGAAATGGTCGATTAAAAGACTTGCCGCTTTGCTTAAAGCTTGATTAACATCTACTGAACCGTTTGACCAAATTTCAAGAGTTAATTTGTCATAGTCGATAACTTCACCAACACGGGCAGGCTCAACTACGTAAGACACTCTTTTAATTGGCATAAATGCTGCGTCAATCGGAAGCATATCAATCGGAAGACCGTTTTTCTGATCTTTAAGCGCGTCAATTGCAACATAACCTTTGCCCACTTCAACAACGATATCAGCGTGGAATGAACCACCTTCTGCAATTGTACAGATAACGCAGTCAGGGTTAACAATTTTAACACCTGAAGGCAATTGAATATCTGAAGCAAGCACAGGGCCTGGTTTTGTAGCGTCTATTCTTAAGTGTTGAATTTCATCAGTTTCGGTTTTAACAACCAAACCTTTTAAGTTCAACATAATATCAATAACATCTTCAACAATACCCGGAATTGAAGTGTATTCATGTGTAATACCTTCAATCCTAACGGATGTAACGGCAGCGCCTTCAAGACTTGAGAGCAACACTCTTCTTAAAGAGTTTCCGATAGTTGCACCAAAACCTCTTTCAAGGGGTTCGATAACGAATTTGCCGTATTGTGAACCGTCTGAGCTTGTGGTTGTATTTACATTTTTAATTTTAAGTTCCATACTGTTAATTTCTCCTAATTACTATTTTGAGTAATACTCAATAACGAGTTGTTCTTTAAACTCCGGATCCATTTCTTCTCTGTTGGGTACTCTGTCAAATGTTATTTTGCATTCGTTTGCATCAACTGTCATCCAAGCGAAGTTCAAGGCCATATCGATTGATTCAATAACATTTTTGATATAGCTTTTGCTTGCTTCTTTAACAGTAACCACATCACCCTCTTTTAAAAGATATGACGGAATATCTACCTTTTTACCATTTACAAGAACGTGGCCATGGTTTACGATTTGTCTTGCCTGACGTCTTGTGATTGCAAAGCCTGCTCTAAATACTACGTTATCAAGACGGCTTTCCAATGTTTGAAGCATAACCGTACCTGTAACACCTGTTTTAGAAGACGCTTTTTCGTAATATTTAGCGAATTGTTTTTCGCTAACTAAATATGTTAAGCGGATTTTTTGCTTTTCTTTTAATTGCAAAGCGTAATCTGAAGGTTTCTTTCTAAGAGCACCATGCTGACCGGAAGCATTTTGTCTCATAGAAGATGTTAATTTCCTATTAGATAAATCCTTAACGCCATAGTTTCTAAATAATTTATTCGTCGGTCCACTATATTTAGCCAATTTTTAGCTCCTTTTGTTCTTTCTTATACTCTACGTTTTTTAGGTGGACGACATCCGTTGTGAGGAATCGGGGTTACGTCCTTGATTAATGTAATTTCTAAGCCGGCAGCTTGAATTGCTCTTATTGCAGTTTCTCTGCCTGAGCCAGGACCCTTGATATAAACTTCAACTTTTTTCATACCTTGATCCACAGATTTTTTGGCAACCAATTCGGCAGCAGATTGTGCTGCAAACGGAGTGCCTTTTCTTGCGCCTTTGAAACCGCAAGCGCCCGCAGAAGCCCAAGCAACAGCATTGCCCTGGGTATCTGTTGAAGTCACAATAGTATTATTAAAGGTGGATTGAATGTGTACCACACCTTGCAATACATTCTTTCTTTCTTTCTTTTTAGTTTTTGTTGGTTTAGCCATTATATTTTCTTCCTTTTATTATTTTCAAAATAATTTAATATTTTACGCCACAACATAAGCGTCTAAACAAGAACACATGCTATCTTACTTTTTCTTAGCAACAGGCCCTGTTTTCTTACCACGTCTTGTTCTGGCATTTGTTTTTGTTCTTTGGCCTCTAACAGGAAGTTTTCTTCTGTGCCTTTGGCCTCTGTATGAACCGATTTCAGACAATCTTTTAATGTTCAAAGATTCTTCTCTCTTAAGGTCACCTTCAACAGTGCAATGAGAGATTTCGGTTCTTAGTTTTTTAATATCATCATCAGTCAAATCATCAGTTCTTAGGTTTTCGCTAACACCTGCAGCTTCTAAGATTTTTTTACTTCTGGTTGGACCGATACCATAAATATAGGTCAATGCGATAATCATTCTTTTGTTACGGGGTAAATCAACCCCAGACAATCTTGCCATATTGTTTTATTCTCCTTTGTGATTAAATTCTTAATTAAGAAACGCAATTCAAAAGGTGCATAACACCGTTAAAATAGCGCTTATCCTTGTCTTTGTTTGTGTTTCGGGTACTTCTTGCAAACTACCGTCACTCTTCCTCTTCTTTTAATTACTTTGCAATCTTTGCACATTGGTTTTACTGAAGCTCTAACTTTCATTTATTTGTTCCTTTTTACTTTTATTTCAATCTGTATGTAATTCTGCCGCGGGTTAAATCGTATGGAGTCATCTCAACTTTTACCTTGTCCCCGGGAAGAATTCTTATGAAATTTTTTCTGATTTTACCTGATATATGCGCTAAAATTTCATGTCCGTTTTCAAGCTCTACTCTAAACATTGCGTTTGGCATTGCTTCTAAAATTGTACCTTCAAATTCAATTACGTCTTTTGACATCTTGTTCCTTTATTTTAGTGTTAATTTGGTGCTTTTGGTGATTTCTAGCAAGGATAAGCGCACTTTTACCCCTGGAGTATTTCAATCATACATGTTAAATATTCAAAAGCAAGAGTTTTGAACGCATTTTAAGAGGTTTTTTGTAATTTTTTTATGTTTGTTTAATTAAATATTCGTTTTATTACATAACTACAACACCTTTGAAATACACGTTTTTATTGAATTCTTAGGTTTAAATGTTAACTTTTGTAAATCTTTTAATATGTTCTTTCTTTAAATAAATAATCAAAACTTCACCGCCTGAAAAATGATACAATCATTATAATTATAAATAAAAAAATAAGGAAAAAGGGTATGTTTTCACCTAAAAAAGCTTATGCTAACTTTCAAAATTCAATTGCTCCGTTTATGGAGCTCACCCGGGGCTATTCGCTTCCAACTTCAATAGCGCCCTGGTTTGTGGCAGCTTCATACGCCTCTGTTTCGCACCATTTCTATTCAGATACAGGTTTTAAACTTCTTGCAACATTTTTAACATTTGCTGCAATTGCCTGTATACACCTCGGAGCAAACCTTTTTGATGATTTTATCGATATCAAAAAAAAGCTTAAGAAAGGCATTCCCCTAAATGAAATAAACTTTGAGAAGGCAAGAAACAAGGCCCGGCTTATAAAAAATGGTACATATTCTATAAATAAGGTAAAAACGATATTAACAATTTTATTTGGAACAGGAATTTTAATTGGAATATTTTTCACCGTTTTATATGGCTGGGCAATCCCTCTAATTGCAGCATTGGCAGCAATCTTAACCATCTTGTATCCCATATCTTCAAAATTCTGTGCAGGCGAAATTATAATAGGCACAATTTTTGGCCCTTTATTAATAATGGGAACATATTTTGCTCTAACCGGGGACCTTACAAGCACAAGTGCAGCGAAACTTTTGGCCCTTTCAATTGCTGTCGGGCTTATTATTATGGTTCTTTTGGACGCGCACAACCTTATGGATTATGATTACGACAAAAACAATGGCAAACACACGCTTTGTACTGTTGTTGGAAGCAAAAAACGGGCTCTTGCCTTAATTTCAGCAGAAATTATCATTGCATATTTAATTATTATACACCTCGCGGTCACAGGGCAGTTTACATATTGGATATTGCTTCCCGTTGTAATTACAGCGCCGCTTTCTGTTAAACTTATATCTTCGCTAAACGATTATAATAATGTTAAAGATTTGAAGTTCATTCCAAAGTGGTATCTTGGACCTATGGAAAACTGGGATATCATTCAAAAAGAACATTATGAATATTTTATGTACAGATTTTACATTGCAAGAAATATAGGCTTCATTTTCTGTATCACACTTGCTTTCGTACTATTTTTTACGGTAAAAACCAACTATATTTATATATAAAAATAAGGATTTTTTATGAAATTTTTAAAATCAGCTATAGCACTGTTATTAACTACATTTTTAGGAGCATTTTTTATGCAAAATTCAAACGCAGCAGAATTCAAAATTACATCAACATCTTTTGTTGACGGCCAAACCCTTCCAAAAGAGCAAATCCACAGCCACTTTGGCTGCACGGGCGAAAACACTTCTCCAGATTTAAAATGGGAAGGAGCGCCAAAAGGCACAAAAAGCTTTGCCCTAATTGTCCACGACCCGGACGCACCAAGGCCAACAGGCTGGTATCATTGGATTGTTTTAAATATCCCGGCTGATGTAACAAGCCTTAAAAAGGGTCAGCAGATAAACAGCCCCATGATGCAGATTAAAAACGATTTTGGCGGCGTGACATACGGAGGCGCTTGCCCGCCAAAAGGCCATGGAGTGCACCATTACAATTTCACAATCTATGCGCTTGAATCCGCAGGGCTGATTCCATCCCCAGGAAGCACGCCTGATTCTGTTGAAAGACAAGTAAAAAAACATGCTTTGGCCTCCGCCACAATCACCGCCCTTTATGGAAGAGAATAAAAGATAACCATATTTTAAAGACCTATTTTAAAGACCTCCGAAAAATCCGGGGGTCTTTTAATATTTCTTTACAAAAATACAATTTAAAGCAATTTTTATTTGTATATATATTTTATATATATACGAGAGATATTAAGAACATTAAGAGTAAAATAAGAGCGTTTAAAATGACAAACTTTCAGGTAGAAAAAACAGGTGCATTAAACATTCAGGCAAGGGTTTTAAACCCATATGGCACAGATGATGTTAAGTTGTTTGAAAACTATCAACCCCAGGCGCAAAGCCAAACACAGGAAATTGAAGACAAACAATATCAAAACCTGCAAAAAGCTGAAACAAGCTATTTCCAAGCCCAGGCAGGCCTGAAAGATTCTTTTGCATTAAGACAGTTCAATATGGTTGCAAAATTTAACGGCTATGACAAAGTAAATATGACTCACAGGCACGACGTGGACTAATTTTCTAACCCTCTTTAAGCATTTTATCTGACACTTTTGCATAGATAGTCATTTTCTTGCTCCGCAAGTTTTTTATACTATAATCATCTTATGAAAAAAATTGAAAACACGTCCGTTCCCAAAAAGATTGGAAACACGTCCGTTCCCAAAAAGATTGGAAACATAAGAAATTTTAGCATAATTGCCCACATTGACCACGGAAAATCCACTCTTGCAGACAGATTGCTCGAAAAAACGGGTACAATCTCTGAAAGGGAAATGCAGGACCAACTTTTGGACACCATGGATATCGAGCGCGAGCGCGGCATAACAATCAAATTAAATGCCGCAAAAATGAACTATAGAGCGCATGATGGCAAAGATTATATTTTAAATTTAATCGACACCCCCGGGCATGTGGATTTTTCTTATGAGGTTTCAAGGTCGCTTGCTGCCTGCGAAGGCGCCCTTTTAATTGTTGACGCCACCCAGGGCGTAGAGGCGCAAACCCTTGCAAACGTTTATCTTGCAATAGAACAAAACCTGGAAATCATCCCGGTTATTAATAAAATCGACCTTCCAAGTGCAGATGTCGAACGCGTTAAAAACGAAATCGAAGAGGTGCTTGGAATTGACGCCTCTATGGCCATCCCCGTGAGTGCCAAAGAAGGAATAGGGATTGAAGAAGTACTTGAAGCCGTTGTGCAATATATCCCCGCACCGGATGACACCTCCGATAAACCCTTAAGAGCGCTTGTTTTTGACAGCGCATACGACCAATACCTCGGCACAGTCTGCTTTTTTAAGGTTATGGACGGCTCAATCAAAATGGGCGACACCGTTCAATTTATGGCAACAGGCAAAAAGTTTGAAGTGGTTGAACTTGGCTATCTAAACCCAAACAGGGTGCAGGTTCAAGAGCTTAAAACCGGCGAAGTTGGCTATTTTGCAGGCTCAATCAAGGAAATAACCCGTTTTGTGGGCGACACAATCACAAACGCCGAATTTCCTGCACAAGAACCCTTAGAAGGGTACAAAGAAGCAAAACCAATGGTCTTTTCAGGGTTATATCCCGTCGATAATGACCAATATCACGACCTTAAGGAGGCTTTAGAAAAATTAAAACTAAATGATTCTTCAATCACTTTTGAGCCTGAAACCTCCTCTGCGCTTGGCTTTGGGTTCAGGTGCGGCTTCCTTGGAATGCTCCATATGGAAATCGCCCAAGAGCGCTTGGAGCGCGAATACAACCTTTCTTTGATAACCACAGCCCCTTCGGTTATTTACAAAGTTTACAAAACAGACGGCACCATGGTTGAAATCGACAACCCCGCAAACCTGCCCGAGCCGCAATATAGGGACTACATTGAAGAACCTTACGTAAAAGTTAATATTTTCACACCAAATGATTACGTTGGCGCCCTAATGGAACTCTGCCAGGGCAAAAGAGGCGATTTCATCAATATGCAATACCTCGATAAAACCCGCGTAAATTTGGAATACCACATCCCCCTAAGCGAGGTTATCACTGATTTTTACGACCAATTAAAATCCCGCTCCAAGGGCTATGCAAGTATGGACTACGATTTCCACTCTTACAAGCGCTCAAGCCTTGTTAAAATGGACATCTTGCTCTCCGGCGAAGTCGTGGACGCACTTTCTGCCATCTGTCACAAAGACGCAGCCTACAGAATGGGCCAAAGCCTCACAGCCAAGCTAAAAGAAATCATTCCAAGACAGATGTTTGAAGTTGCAATCCAGGCAGCTGTTGGCGGCAGGGTAATTGCAAGGACAACAATCAAAGCGTTAAGGAAAAACGTACTGGATAAGTGCTATGGCGGCGACATCAGCCGTAAACGCAAACTCTTAGAAAAACAGAAAAAAGGTAAAAAGAGGATGAAATCCGTTGGCCGCGTGGATATTCCGCAGGAAGCATTCATGGCCGTCCTCAGCTTAAACGACGAATAACCCCACTGGCCGCACCAAAACAAGCTAACCTGGGGCACCCGTCATTGCAGTGTCAGAACTCATCCAATGGCCACCCGTCATTGCGAGGGAAGCGACAGCGACGAAGCAATCCAGGAATATACTCCCGCCGCCGCACAATCAACCTCTAAGCAGGTCTATTCCTCCTTGTCTTTCGCCCTTTTTGTCAAAATATAGGTCAAAAGTTTTTGCTCTGCCTGAATTTCAAGCAGCGCCTCAAGTGCCGTCTGCACGGCCTCCCCAAGGATTTCAACCCGTTTCAAAATGTCTTTTTCACTTAAATTTCCCCATTTTTCGTTTGAATTTTCTTGCATTTTTCCTCCTAAATATAATCCATCTCTGTTGTAACATCTTCCTCTAAAAGCTACATCCGCACTGAAAAAAGGCACAAAAAGGGCTTAAATTCCTGTTCTCACGTGCATAACCCGATTTTAAATTTTACAAAAAGGACATCTAAAGGCCTAAAACAAGGTAATAATAAGGAAAAGGGGCGCGAAGGTTACAAAACGCGCCCTTAAAAAGTTGTTTGTTTTATCGTAAAATCTTTATGTTTGTCGATGTCAGGGGCCCAAAGGCCCCGTCCAATCATATAACCTACATCGCCGTGCTCTTATACTCAATAATCACAACGCCGTTTCCTCCATAGCCTCCAAGGCCGCCCACCCCATCAACTACAGCACCGCCTCCTCCGCCTCCGCCAAAGACACCAATCTTCCCTTGGGCGCCACTTGCCGCTGCGTTACAATTACCTGCTGCACTCATATTTCCTCCACACCCTCCAAGAATTGGCCCTGCTATAGTGCCATCTCTTGATTTAATAAATGTAGCGTATGTATTATCTATGTTTTGATATATGTAATCCATATATCCTCCAATGCCACCAGATAACTCCGACCCGGGGTGTCCATGAACAGGTGCCCCCTCATCAGAAGAATAGTTATTGTAATTATCAGGAAGCATTGTTATTCCTCCATGTTCATCTTTAACAAGTCCGCTTTCACCTTTCAACCCTCCACGGGCTATTGCATATGTTCCAAATTTAGTATCTCCGCCTTTGCCATCATATGTATGTCCGGATGAATCAACTCCTGTTTTGCCACCTGCTCCAACTGTTATTGGTATTTCAGTTCCTGCTTTAATGTTATAGATAGTTTTAGATATATATTCTCCAGCAGTTCCTCCCCCGCCATTAGAACCACCGTATTCTATGTATATATATCCGCTTGTTCCAGCTGCCCCTATTCCAAATGTATCTCCTGCAGTTTGTGCTCCTGCTCCGCCGCCTCCGCCTGCGCCGTAGCTATCAGATGATGGAGAAGTACCATTTTTAATAGAGTTTCCTCCTGTTCCCCCTGACACACTTTCTGCTTTCATATTTTGGATATTTCCTCCTGCTCCTCCAAACCCTTTATTCACAAGAGCAGAAGCAAGGTTACCATTTCCTCCTCCATACCCCCCTGTAAATGTTTTATTCAACCAGTTGCCTAAACTGTTTGCAGTATTGTTTATCATAGTGAATACTCTCGTTGCAAGACGAGCACCACCAGAGGATTCAACATTAGCGTCAGATGAATACTGTCCTGCGTTACCGCCTAATGCAGTTGCAATGATTGTTCCTGTTGAAGAACCGCGTCTAATATATGTAGCAGAACCATTGTATCCGTTCTTTCCTGCGGTTGCCTGATTTCCCCCTCCTGCTCCGACTTCGAAATACAAAGTTTCGCCGGGGGTTACATCTATTTCACCTATAGTGATCTGAGCTGCACCGCCTCCGCCACCGCCGTTAGCAGGCATGTTGTAGGTGCATTTGAGGGCATTTTCACGTTTTTGAGAAGTGCCATAGCAGATTTTGATACGACCAGGTTTACCATTTACTCTGCTACTTCCAGCACTTCCATCACAATAACTACTACTGTTAAAAGCTGTTGTTGTACCAATCTTGCCGGCTGTACTATTAGCTCCAGAGGCGCCACCATATCCGCCGCCACCACCTCTACCAGATGCATTACTACTACCAGAAGTACCGTTTGCACCAGTTATTCCGGCACCTATCCCAATTGTATTTGATAAATACGTGGCACCACTTCCACCAGCACCTAGACTTCCTTTTCCTCCTCCTCCACCGCCACCACCTGCTCCATATCCACCTCCACCACCTCCTCCGCCTCCACTCCAGCTGCTACTCCCATTTCCACCAGCTCCTCCTCCTCCGCCACCACCAATTTGAAAAATTATATCATTTTCATCCGTCCCAGATGAAGTTGATATTGTAGTCGGGCCTCCTCCTCCACCGCCACCACCAGTATTGGCATTGCCTCCATACAATGCACCACCGCCACCGCCTCCGCCAAAAACACCTCCGCTTCCACCGCTTCCTGCTGAATAACTACTATATTTTCCACCACCTCCGCCTGAAGAAAGAGCTGTGCCAGTACCTTTAGAGCCAGATGTTGCTGCATAACTATTTGTACTTATTCCTCCGTTGCCACCCTTCCCACCATATGTTCCACCATCGGCTCCTATTCCAGCTTTGCCTGTTTCGCAAGAACTGTTGCTTGTAGAAACAGAACCCCAAAAAAATGCTCCGCCGCCGCCCGCTCCATATCCACCCTTTCCGCATGCCAAGCCATTGTCTCCACAACTATATCCACCATAGCCTCCACCTCCGCCAACTTTTACATAAATGGTAGAAGTAGGTGAAGTTACCGCAATATCCTTTATGTAACCACCGGAACCACCACCACCATTTTCACCACTATTGCTTCCCCCTCCACCGCCTCCGCCGCCGCAGGCAGTGACTTTGAGTTCGGCACCTGCCGTTTCACCGGGAGTGTATTCTGTTTTGTTATCAGAGGTTAAAGTCCATTTTGTAACACCACTTGATTTGCAGCTTTCATTTAACGCAGGAACCACCCAGCTTGCATTTGAGGGAATTGTTACAGTATGTGCTCCTTCGTCTTTTGTTATACAAGTTTCAGCTGCAGTTGCTGCAGGAATGTCTGCATACGCTGTTCCAACGCCCACACCTCCTGACGCGCCGCCACCGCCGCCACCAACCATGTAAACTCTAAGTCGGGTTACTCCATCAGGGACTTTCCAGGATTTTATTTCTTTTGGGTCTTTAAATTCTTGAACTCCATGAAAAGCGTCACCTCCTGCTCCTCCTCCGCCCATCATGGTAACTTTAACACTGTTAACATCATTAGGTACGTTAAAT
>CAJULR010000013.1 GCA_910587375.1 Candidatus Gastranaerophilales bacterium
ATATAATTTTATTTGATACAATAATCATGTTGATGATTTAAAACATTGTCAAAATTGATAACTGAATAATATTAATGGAATGGGGGCGTAGCTCAGCTGGTTAGAGTGCATGCCTGTCACGCATGAGGTCGCGGGTTCGATACCCGTCGTCCCCGCCATTATTATTAAATAAATGAGTCCTTCGGGACTCTTTTTTAATGCCAAATTTTTGAATACACAGGCTACGGGTATCGAACCCAATCGTTTCACTTTTGCAAAATCCAAGGATTTAGCAAGACCCTTGCGTCCTTCACCATTATTATTAAATAAAATGAGTCCTTCGGGACTCTTTTTTAATGCCAAATTTTTGAATACACAGGCTACAGGTATCAAACCCAATCGTTTCACTTTTGCAAAAAATACAAAACTCAACACCGCCATTCCGTATTTTAGCAATTTTTTACCTCCCAAATACTTTATATAGCTAAAGAGTTTAAATAGCTAAGAAAAATTTCATTCTCAATGGGAAGTAACCTTATAATGAAGGCAAGTGCAAACCTTTGTTCAAACATAAAAGGTATTGCCTGCGCCAACATAGCAAAAGGAGCCGCAAATTTAGCGGCAAATTTAACATCTGCGCTGGAGCGAACCCCGGCCTCGGATGTTATTAGCCTGTCAAAAGGCTTCCCCATTAACATCGGCGAACACTCTAAAGAAGTGACCCTGGAATTCAACAAACTTGTTTCAATATTAAAATCAAGAAACCCAAAGCAAATTGAAGACCAGGCGCATTATGCAAAAATATTAAAGCAAATTTTTAAAAACCCAAATTATAGCTCTGAAAAAGAACTTCTTGCCTATATAAAACGCCTTGCCGCGCTTTCAGGCAAAAAATCGCCCGATGGAGATTTTTTATTAAACGGAACAACTATTCATTATTTAGCAGACTATAAAGAAAACGGGCTAAGCACCAAACAATTAAGGCAATTTGCCGACCTCATAAGATGCGGAGAAAAAGGATTAGTTCCCCCGACAGCCCTGCAAAACTTTAAAAGCGCAGACGGCGTCAACCCGGAAATGTTAAGGGACATAGAAAAATTAAAATTTGCAAGCGCAAACGGATTGGACCCGATTGATGTTTTCATCCCGCAATTTAAATCAATAGTAAAAAATGCGGATGACATCTCTAAATTACAACCAGGAGATATGTACAGCATAAAAAATCCATGCACGGACGAAGAAGAAGTGTTTTTGGTTATGGGCAAAAATATGGTAAGCCTTCTCTCCCTGGATAGAGAATCGCTTTTTAAATTAATGCCCCCTGTAAAAAGGTTTTTTATAGGTCAACATGGAAGCGGAACCTGCTATCAGCTTGCTTCTTATATTTCAATGATGAACAGCCCTAAATTTATGGGCAATATGCTCTCAAGAATCAGGGAATTAAATGACAGTTTTATAATAAAAATGCCTGATAACTCAACGCCAAATAATTTATTTGCAGGAAAATTTAAAGATTTTTCAAGCGCCGGATGTGTAAGAACCAATATGGTTAACGGAAGATTTATTCCAGAAGACCCAACTCAAAGCGCTCTTAGCAATCCACTCTTAAAAGCCATGGAAAATTTATACGGCAAACACAGAAAATATACATTTGCGGATGAATATGTAAGGTTTGTACGCAAAACAGGCGGCGATGTGCGTCTGGCGTATGCAGAAGCCCTTAAAAATATGGACAAATGCGTCTATGTAAAAGATGATAAAGGAAATTTTACGGTCAAAACCCTTGGGCAAATAAGCGCAGAAGAAGGCAGAACCTTTATGACCGTTGAAGATTACTACAAGCCAAGCGGCAAAGTTGATGAAATGTTTAAGTTTTTCAACAAAGGTTTTAATAAAATCAGCACGTTTGCTTCCCGCGGCAAAAGCGATACTGAAACCTTAGATCAATTAAGAAAATTGCTTGAAATTCCAAACGCAGCAAAAACCTTCGGCACAATACCCAAAAAAGACGGAATGGAATCATTGCTTGATAAAAGAAAAGATTTATATTCAAGCCACGCATACAGCATTGTCAGCTATTGCCCGGACACCGGCATTGTAACCTATATAAACCCTTGGAATTCCGCGCTCACGCATGAATTAAAACTTGAAGAACTTGCAAAATACATTGGCAGCATATCTGTTTGCCAATAAAATTATCAATAGAATTTTTAAAACAAAAACAAAGCTTTAACTTGACGCAAAAAAATATTTATTCTAAAGTCAGGTTATATTTGAATAAATTCGGAGTTGGTTTTGGAAATTTTTAAAAATTGGATTAATAAAAAGTTTTTTTACTTTTTTATCGTAATTAACTTAATTCTATGGGCAATGGTAGAATCCTTAAGGAATATTATAAGCAGAGATTCTATGGAGGCCATAGTTTGGGGCAACCTTTTAAGTGCAGGAACAAACAAACATCCTCCGCTTTCAGGCTGGCTTGCAGGCGGCTTTTTCAATGCGCTTGGAGAGCACAACATCGCAATATATCTGCTTGGTGTGCTCTGCGTTTCAATTAGCCTAATTTTTACATACAAGCTTGCAAAACAATTTCTGGATGATAAAAAAGCAATCTGTGCTTCTTTAATTATGACAGCCAGCTTTTATTATACTTTCCAGCTTTTTTATGACAATTTTAACTGTAACATTCTTTCTATGCCCCTTTGGGCCATGATGACATATTATTTTTATAAATCAACAACCGGCAACAAATTAAAACATTGGTTAATTTTAGGCCTTGTTGCAGGCCTTGCGTTTTTGGCCAAATATCAGGTTGCATTGCTCTTTTTTGGCATGTTTTTATACTTGCTTATCTGCAAAAGACAATGCTTTAAACAAAAAAATATATATATCGCAGGCCTTATTGCCTTTTTAATTGCTCTGCCGCACTTTTTATGGCTTATTCAGAATGATTGCTTTTCTTTTGAATACCTTGCAGACAGGACAAAGTCTGCCGAGTTCAGCTCGCAAATAATGAATATTTTAAACAGGGTAATAGTTTCGCTTAAATTCTTTGCAGACCAGCTTTTGGCGCTTGCCCCCTGTTTTGCTTTATACGCAATTTTAGCAATAAAAGAAAAAAATATAGAATTCAACCCGCATAAAGATAATAAAAATGATTCATTGTTTTTGTTATGCACCGGGCTTTTGCCTTTAATTATCATCGGGCTTTCAGGCCTCTTTACATCAAGCAGGGTTGTTGGCGCCTGGGGTGTTACAATGGTTGGAAACATAGGCATTCTTTTATTCTATTTCTTCCCGGTTAAAATCAGCGAAAATACATACAAGCTTTTTAAAAAGCTCATCATAATTTTTATGCTCATTTGGCAATTGGCTATGACAATTTTTGCACTGCTTCAAACCAAAGTAGATATGGGCTATCCGTATAAAAAAGTTATCGGGGATTTTAACTCAATTTGGGCCGAGAAAACACAAAACGCCCAAAACCCGGATGGCTTAAATCTAAAATATGTGTCAGGAGATATTTACTACATTTTCCAATTTGAACTTTACAACCCCAAAAAAACTAAAACAATCTTGGATACATACGGACATAAAAACCCGTGGCTAAATTCTCTTGATGTAGCTAATTCAGGTGTTTTAGTTATATCACAAACAGAAGAAGGCTTAGGGCACTATATAGAAAACCTATTCAATTCCTTCCCTGAAATTAGGCCCAAAAGCAAAAACGGCAATCAGGAAGAAAGTTTTAAGCAAGAAGAAAGTTTTAAGATTTATGAATATGACTATACAATAGTTAACAAAATCAATAAATCAAGAACAAGAAAATTCTATTATTCTATAATCCCGCCGCGCCCGGTTGAAGAATAAAAAACATTAAAACCGGCTGCAGATGTTACAAAAATCCTAAAAAACCTAGGAAATTGAAGAATAATTGGCAAAAGTAAAACCAAGACTTTCAATGTCATTCTTGATGTTTAAATCCTGTGTAATTTCAAATTCCCTTGTGTGCGAATCGCTTTTAACGCAATCATCAAGATATTTACAAGGATGAAAAAGAGCCTCCGCAACAAGTGTGCTCCTATCCTGTTTGCCGTTTTTACTTCGCATAAAGCCCCTGAAATTTATAGCTTTTAAAGTCTTAATTGCCGAAAGCCCGCCCTTAACCGTGTCAGCGCTCATCATGCCCGTATACCCGACACCGATTATATTATCATTCGTTTTTAGGCCATACTTCTTCAAAGTGCGTCTGTTTTGAAGCGTGAAAAAATTCAGCAGTAAAATTTTTACAAAATTCACAGGTTTTAATTTCACACTCCGCACCAAATACGGCACTTCAAACTGTGTTCTTACATATGGAATATTGTATTCTTTTGCAAGTTTACACACAATTTCAAATATCGAAGGAATGCCATGGGTGTGCACATGGGAATCAAGGTGGTCAATTTTCACGCGCCCGATTGCCTTTTCAATCTGAGCCCTAAATTCAGCTTCAATTTGACCTAAAACTTTTTTATTAAACTGCTTTTGAAGAAGCCAGCCGTATCCTTTGTTAAAAACTCCAGCCTTGTTAACAAGCAGAGGGCATTCAGTTAAAGGTTTACCTTCCATAATGTTTAAATGCACGGCAAGCCCCAGGTTTTTATGTTCAAAGGCAATATTTACCGCCTCATCAAACGCTTCTCCGTTAGAACAAAGGCTTGCGCTCGTTAAAACACCGGTTTTATGCCCTAAAAGCACAGCTCTGTTATGCGCGCTTGTAAGCCCAAAATCGTCAGCATTTAAAATAAAAAAATCTTTCCTGTCATCTTCACGCATTTTATAAGCCGCCTATAAATTTATAGTTTTTTCAATTTGGAAAGTGGGCCTGTTTTTCACCTCAGATAAGATTTTGCTCAAATATTCCCCAATTATTCCAAGCGACATAATGATTATCCCGCTAAAAAACGCTATGGTCATTATAATTGAAGTCCAGCCTTTGATTGAATAGTGTTTAAAATAGCTCACAAGGCCGTATGCAATGACAAGAAGGCTGAAAAGCGAGGTTAGCGCGCCTACAACCGTTATCATTCTTAAAGGCAAAAGTGAAAAACTTGTAATCGCAGTCCAGGCAAGCTCAAACAACTTGAAGAATGAATATTTTGTGGTTCCTGCGGTTCTCTCGCGTCCGTCATAAAACACATCGCAAGACTTTAACCCAATATTTTGAATTATGCCTCTTAAAAATATTGTCTTTTCTTTGTATTCTCTTAATTTTTCAACGGCAAGCCTGCTTAAAAGCCTGAACTCAGAATGGTTTTCCCTGATTTTAATTCCGATTTTATTCATAAATTTGTAAAACATAAAGGCTGTTGTCTTTTTAAAAAACGAATCCGTGTCCCTCTTTTTTCTACAGCCATAAACAATTTCACAGCCCTCATTATATTTACAAATCATCTCTTTTATAACAGAAATATCGTCCTGCAAATC
This sequence comes from Candidatus Gastranaerophilales bacterium, assembly GCA_910587375.1. Classification (GTDB taxonomy): domain Bacteria; phylum Cyanobacteriota; class Vampirovibrionia; order Gastranaerophilales; family Gastranaerophilaceae; genus MGBC122484. The sequence goes on from CAJULR010000013.1 coordinate 5,449, forward strand.
CGCGTCAATTGTTATCACCATATCAGCGTCAACAATATTCAACCCCGCAAGAAGCGCCGCCTGCTGGCCATAGTTTCTTGTTAATTTTATAAGAGCAACGCTATTGTCACCATTGCAGTGTTTTTCTATAATTTCTTCCGTTTTATCAGTGCTGCCATCGTTAACAAAACAAATTTTACTGTCATTTGATATTAAATTCTCTTCAATTAAAGTTTTTAAAAGTGCTGTCAAATGCTCAATTGAATAGGCAATCACTTCTTCTTCATTATAGCAAGGCGCAATTATTGCAAGCTTGTTTTTCCGCATATCCTTTTTCCCTCTTAACAAACAAGGTTTATTTCAAAGACCCCTGTTTTTCACACATTTATTATATCATTAACATTTTTTGCACATGAAAATATTTTATTTTACAAAGATTAGGTGGAAATTTGCCAAAATTTACTAGATATTTACCAAATAATTTGATTTACCGGCATTTTTTATGTAAATTTTAAACATAAACAAAAGAGGAAAACACTATGCAATCATACACAATTCAAACACAGGGAATTTGCCCGCAGGCAATATCATTTTCAATCGAAAACGGAAAACTGCATAATGTGAAATTTTTTGGCGGCTGCCCCGGAAACACCCTTGCCCTAAGTAAACTGCTTGAAGGCTATGACGCAAAACAAGCTGTTGAATTATTAAAAGGGAATGACTGCGGCGGCAGAGGCACATCCTGTGCAGACCAACTCGTCTGCGGCGTAGAACAAGCCCTAAAAGGCTCCCTTACAACACAAAAAGTATGATAAATTTGGCCAATTTTACTATTACGGCATTTTAGCTTATAATAAATCTATGAGAAAATTTCTAACATCTTTTATTAACAAAAATTTATTTTGCGAAATAATATTATGGTTTGCCGCAATTATTTTGCTGCTATGCCTATCTGCAGCGCTTTATGCAACCTGTGCATACATTTTTCCTCCCCTGGTTCATTTTATATACACCTTGTATAAGGGCGGCAATATACATATGCCGACTGCAATATTTCTAACAATTTTATTGCCTCTGCGCATAATTCTTGCTTCAAAATGCACCATAATACCTGTTATTTTCTTTATTTTAGGGCTTTTTATTTCAAAAGACATTCTAAAGGCGGCAAAACAAGGTAGGGCAAATTTGTTTCAGGAAAGTATTCTTTCTTTTCTGATTAATAAGAATGTATTCTGCAAATTTCTTGCCTATATAATTGCAATATTTTTATGGGCGGCAGTATCCTCGTTAATTGCCATTATAATTAGCTATATTGGGATGATATGCGTTGGATTAACCTTTGCCTTTTCAAGCATTCCCCTGCCTGACACAAGAGCAAGCCTTGATTTATTAAAAACAATACATCTTATAGCTTTCAGCATTTCATTGCTTTTTGGAATATTTAAAACAAAAAGCTTCTTTAGGCCGCTAAAGCAATAAAACAGCTATAGAGCAATAAATATACAAAAATACCCGCCTTTCAAAAGAGCGGGTATTTTATAGTAATTTTAAAGTTCCTTACGGCAATATCTGCACAAATCCGTTTTTAAAACACTAAACTATATTCTGTTGTGCCAAACGCCGCCATTTCTGTCTACAAGAGCGTCATAGAAAGACCAAAGCCTGAAAACTCCTGTAAGGCCTAAAACCGCATGAGTTATATTTTTTTCTTTTTCCTGTTTGTTAATTGCCTGTCCGATTCCCGGCCAAATTAACAATGAACAAACTGCAGCGCCGACGCTTCTTCCTGAAACTTCACCGTCTGTACCATGCGTTCCGGCGGGCTTTGCCATTGCAGGCGTAAACATTGAACAAACCGCACATAAAACAAGCATTAAAACTGCCTTTTTAAACATCAACTTTCCTCCGTTCGCTATTCGCCTTTAATTATAAACTATTCGGCCTACGGTGTCTATAGTAATGTTTATGCCTGTTTTTGCGTCTGGTTTTCAGTCTTGTCCTGTTTTCCTGCCATCTTTTCAGACACAGCCTTTAAGCCAAGACAAAGCGAAGCTGCAAGAAGCCCAAACCATGCTGCAAAAGCAACGCCTTTAAGGGCTAGTGTTTTATTCCAGTAAAATTTGTGATTTAAAATGTTTAATTCTTTTATCGGCGCATTTGAACGATTTGTAAAATCGACAACACGATTAACCACAGGAATACGCCTTAAAGCATTAAAAAGACGTTCATCATAAGGATTTAAAACCTTTTGGAAAGCAGCATACTCTCTATCGGGCTTCATATCAAAAGAACTGGACCTTACAAAACGCCTCGTGCCTTTGATTTTCATTATATTTACATCATCCCAGGTTGAAGGCGCAATAGAGCCTTTAGTTTTGCGGCCTTTTACAACATCAAAAAACCCGACTTGCTCCCAGCCTTTTTCGCCTTTTTCCGCAGCGATTTTTTTAACCCCAGGTTTCGTCTGTTTTGAATTTTCGGGCACAAGGTTCACTTGCACGGCGCTTTTATCAGGATTAGAATTTTCAAAGATATTTTCATCAATGCCGCCAGAGCTTGAAATCTTAATATTATGCTTTTTATAAAATCCATGCAAAGCGCCAAGCGGCGAAAGAAGCATAGTGCCCTCTATGGCGCGTTTTATATCTTTATTGTCCTTTTTTAAAGAGGTTTCCTTTGTAGTGGTTTGTTCTTGCTGTTGTATATTCAGGGGAGCATTATTAAAACTTGCCCTTGAATTAGTGTTAAATTGAGAAAAAACAGGATTTTTAATTCCAACATTAACCATACAAAAAACCTCGCAACAAATTATACATTCACATAAAACACAAAACGGAAATTTTTTGCGCCAACAAGGCTACTTTTTAACCGTTTCTTTCGGCACTTCGGCACAAAGGCAGTGAATTCCGCCGCCCATATATTGAAGAATGTTTGGAATATTTCTGTGTGAACAAAATGCCTTATGAGGCGCACCTTCAACAAAATAAACATTTTCAGGCTTCACGTATTGCGCAATCGATTTTTTAAACTCTTCTTCAAAATCAAGTCCAATTTCCTTTGCAAGCTCTTTTGAAATTCCTATGTCATCAAGTAAATAAGATTTATTTGAAATATAGACAACTTCCCCGTCTTTATCCTCATGAGCAAGTGCGTTCATAAAATTCAGCCTGTTTTCAATCGACAAATTCATATATGCAATAACCGGCTTATATACCCGCCCCGGCACTCTTACCACCTGAAAACCATTGTCTTCAAGGGCTTTAATTACTTTCTTTGTGCTTTTATACCCCGAAGAGCGGCGCGCAGTGTCCATTTGGTCTATGACCCTATAAAGGTTAATGAGTGCCTCTTTAAGAGGTTTATCATCCTCATTTTCAAGAACACGCTCCCTAAGGGCGTCAGCCCCCTTGTTTAACATATCAAGCGTTAAATCATCATCCGCTGCAAGAATAACATTGTCTTTCAGAGGGCGCACAAATAAATCAATATGAAAATCTGCCTGCGGAATGCGGACTATTTCTCTATCCGGAAACATTTTAGCAGCTTTTTCAAGGCTTTCAGAGGCGCCGACAAGAATTTTTTCCTCATCGCCATCTTTTAAAATATATAAATTTCCGCCCGCAATAAAATCTGCCTTTGGAACACTGTTTATTTCAGAATTAAAAGTGCTTGAAAGGGCATAAAAGCTTTCTTCATTGTTTTTTGAGGCAATAATCCCATCTTTTGTAAAATAAATATGATCCTGAATCCAGGAGGTTACATTTGGCCTTTCAGGGTTAAAAAAATAATCAACAGCCTTTTTTAAAAACGTGCGCCCTGTTTTTTTATTAGCCTTTTTATTAGACCTTTTATCCTGATTTTGATTATCATCAGGCAAATATGGCTCAAATGTATCCTCAAAAAGCACTTTAAACCCGTGTTCTGCGCCAATTTTGCGCACTTCAGACGCAACCCCGCCAAGTGCAAACCCCTCCGTATTGCGCATTACAACGGCATAAAGAGGCCTTGCGTCATATCCTTTGAAATTCACACTTTGGGTTTTTAGGCTATTCATAAAAAGATAATGCGCATAAAAAATATTTTTTGCCCCGTGCCCCTAAAGCATTAAAAAAGGATTAAAATCTAATTCTCTTTTGAAGCACAAGCCTTCCGGCGCAAAATATTTTCAATAGAAACCCCGGTTTTAGTTGTTGCAAGGCCCGCTTCAGAACTTTCTTTGAGCTTTACAGACATTAAATCCCCCGTTTCTTTCATAGAATCCACAATTTCATCGACAGGAATTTTAGATTTTACCCCGGAAATCGAAAGTTCTGCCGCAACAAGCGAATGCATTGCCATAAAAACATTTCTTTTAACACAAGGCACCTCAACAAGCCCTGCAACAGGGTCACAGGTAAGCCCCAAAACATTTTTAAGCGCAAGAGCCGCAGCGTTTAACACTTGCTCGTTATTGCCGCCTAAAATGTACACACAAGAAGCAGCCGCCATAGCAGACGCGACGCCGCATTCCGCCTGACACCCCGCAACAGCGCCTGCAAGCGCCATTTTTTCTGAAATTATCTCACCCACAACGCCCGCCGTAATGAGCGCATTTATCATATTTTCTTCACCAAGCCCAAGCTCTTCTTCAAGCGCAATTAAAACCCCGGGAACAATCCCCGAAGAACCGGCCGTAGGACAAGCCGCAATTTTTCCCATCCTGGCGTTTTCCTCAATGGTTGCAAGAGAATATAACATAACCCTCTTTTGAAATGGTGAAAAAAGTGCAAAACCCTTCTCTGGAGCCGCCTTGCAAACTTCCTCCGCACAACCTGTAACATCATCAAAAAGGCCTGAATTTTCCTTGAAAATAGCTGTATTTTCCCCGGAGAGCCCGCTTTTAGATAATTCCTTTGAATTCAGCCCCGAAATAACAGCCTCTTTCATTGTTTTATAAATCTCAAAAACGCGCTCCCTAAAAGCTTCAACAGAAATTTCCAAAAAATCCGCTTCTGCCTTTTGCACAAAAGAATAAATTTCTGCCTCTTTTAAAGCACCTGTACCCTCAGTTTTAACGTCTAAAACCCTTCCGGATGACCCAAAATCATCAATCGCAGCCAAAAGCTCATCAAAACTCTTTATATTCATCTGATTTTATCCAGTTTTCTAATTAAATACATATCATTAATTTCAGTCAGCTTTTGCATTGTATAATCAGGAATTTCATTATCCAAAGAAATACCCATTGAAGCAACCTGGCCTTTCGCGTTTCTGTCACAGTGCATTGAAGCTATATTTACATTTTGGCTTTGAATTAAATTTGCCACCCGATAAACCATGCCGGGCGCGTCTTTATAAATCAAAATCAGCGTGGTGTAATCCCCGCGCAAATCAAATTTGTACCCGTTTATTTTATTTATCACAATTTCCCCAGCGCCCACAGATTTTCCTAAAACCGTGACAGCATTTTCTTTGCCATCCAAAGAAACCCCAAAAAGCTTGATTTCAACGGCGTTTGGGTGAAAATTATAATCTTCTTTATAATTGAACTCAAATTCAATCCCCATATCGTGCGCGATTTCAAAAGAATTTTTAATTCTTGAATCATCAGGAAAAAAGCCCAAAACGCCCGCAAGAAGCGCAAGCTCCGTACCATGGCCATACCCTGTCTTTGCAAAAGAATTATAAAGCGTAAATTCAATCTTTTTTGGATTTGCACCAAAAATTTTTCCTGCCATATAACCTATTCTTGAAGCACCGGCCGTATGCGAACTTGAAGGGCCAATCATCACAGGGCCAATAATATCAAGCAGGGTTTTATTATTACTCATAAGGCATTTTCCTTTTAATGTTGCCGTATACTACCATAAAAAACGTCGATATTCAAACCCTGCTCCAAGGTATATAAACTTTCGCATGCCATATTTTCTTAGGTATGATATAGTAAATAAAAAAAAGGAAAAACGGATGAATAAAATTTTAAAGCTATTTTTAGCAGGTTTAATGATTATAACAGGAGTTCTTATGAGTGAAGCAAAAAGCACAATAGACCCAAATGCAGCAAACTACAACCAGGTTCGCGCAGCGCACATTTTGGTTGACACAAAAGCACAAGCAAACGCCGTTAAATACAGAATTGAAGGCGGCGAAGACTTTGCACAAGTGGCAAAGAAATTTTCAAAATGCCCGTCAGGCCAAAGAGGCGGAGATTTAGGCTATTTTGGACGCGGACAAATGGTTGCAGAGTTTGAAACCGCAGCTTTCAATTTGCCCGTAAATGAATTATCCGAGCCTGTCCAAACGGACTTCGGCTGGCACATAATTAAGGTTGTAGATAAGAAATAGGAAAAAATATTTCATAAAGCTTTCCTTCAATTGTCTGCTTTTGTTTAAATTTAATTTAAGTTTAATCAAGGTTTTTACCATTACAGGCTTTATCAACATATGTCGCAAGCAAGGTAAGAACCTTGATTTTTAGTTTTAGTTTTTGTTGTTTTGCTACACCATGACCCTTAAAAGCCTGATGGATAAGTTTCGCATTGCAGCGCGAACAATGCGTGCGTGGTTTCTTCTTCTCATTGGGGAAATACCTCAAAACTACCGTATGCTGTCTAATAATACTTAAGAATTCTATCGTACCCGAATGCTATCGTCTTTTTTTACGCAAAACTTTAGTAATATTTCTTTTGCCTTTACAAAAAGTTACAAAAAATTAATTTAGAACAAGATAAATCCTGGCAATTTGTTGAAGTGCAAATCCTTTATTTAAATAAGGGAAGAAAAAATGAAGTTAATTTCAAGTATTTTAAATAATTGCGGAATTCAAAATACAAAAATTATATTAAAAGCCGCCCGGGCCGCAGAAAGCACAGTAAAAAGCGTTTCTGAAACAGTAGGAAAAAAGCTTTCAAAAAGCCCTGCTGACCCAAAATTATTCCAAGCAGTCTGCGGCATGAGTCAAAAAACCACTCAAAGTGCAACGGAAGTGCTTGCCACTGAAGAATATATTAAGAATTCACCCTTGCTTCAAATTTACAAAGAGGCTTCAAGCCCGGAGCGCTTGAAACCGTTTCTTAAAAAAATTGATGTTTTAGAAGGAGCCACCCCTGAAAGCCTTGCCGCAACTGAAGAGCTCTGCGAGCGCATAGCAAAAAGACTTAAACAAGAAGGTTGCATAAGGATTGCGCCAAGGACACTTAAAAGCCTTGTTGATTTACATAGTTTAAACCCAAAAGCATTTGAATATGTAATGGAATCAGACACATTAATTGAAAAATTTTTCATGCAAAACGGCTCAAGCGACGAATGTTTAAGGAATTTAACCCCGGCGTCCTTAAAAGAGATTGAAGAAGGGATAAGAACCGATTTAACGCAACTCTATATTGATTCAAGCGACGCTTTTAGAAAAAACTCTGAAAACACAAATGAACTGCATAAACTTTTAGCGGAACACAAAATCAAAAGCGATATCCTTGTAAAAAGGGCAGAGCGCGAAACCGGCATGTTCTCAGGAATTAGGCTTGATGATAAAGCTTTGTGCGCAAAAATAAAGCTTGCAAACTTGGTTTCACAAACAAAAACAAGAAAAGCGACATTCTCCGGCTATACGGGAAGTTACCTTGAATCCGCAAGAAAAAGTGACCTTACTATTTATAGATATATAAAAGATAAAAAGGATTTAAGCCTCGCAGACGCTATGCTTATGATGCCATATTTAGACGAAAAAACACGACAAACTGTTTTAGATAAAATAACAGGAAGTGTTATATACGATGACAGGTTTAAATCCACAACATTTTCTGATAGTTTTCCTATGAAATGGCTTTCCGGGTGTTCTTGCCAAAACGACCAAGCAAAAATCATTAGTTCAATAACCGTGCAAAAAGGAACTGAAGGACGATACATTAACATTCCCTTGGACAAAGAAGCCATAATGCCAAGCAGCCAATGCGAATTATTGTTAAACAACACCAGGAAAGAAATAGTCATAACAGGCGCAACATATGACCCTGTTGAAAATATATTCTATATTTCTTCAAACTTAAAAAATGTATAGTTTTTTGAAATTCTTATAAACCCACGCCCGCAAGCTTTCTTTTGCTATAATTTATTTATGTTCACAACAGCATTTGCAATAATCTTAAGAATAGGCGCAAACTCATTTTTAAATGCCGGGCAAAAAAGGCTCTCTGCTACGCATTCAAGCCTTGAAACAAATTTCAAAACCTATTTTTTACTCTTCCTTTTTTGCCTGCCGTTGCTTTGCGTTTTTTATCGCAGCGTGCTAAATTTTGAAATATTTTTTTGGGCTGTTATTGGCGGTGTTTTTGGCGCCCTTGGAAATGCTTTTTTAATCGCCGCGCTAAAACACGGAGAATTATCCGTTTTGGGGCCGATAAATTCTTACAAAGCAATTGTGGGGCTTATTTTTGGCGCAGTTCTAATTGGTGAAATTCCAAGCACTGCAGCCTTTTTTGGAATTTTCCTTATAATCTTTGGAAGTTATTTCATTTTTGACACCACAAACGAAGGGTTCAGCCTTGCCATTTTAAAAAGAAAAGATATCCAATTTCGCCTTTTGGCCCTGCTTTTTACCGGAATTGAAGCCGTTTTTATTAAAAAAGTGATAATTTTATCAAGCGCATTTTGTTCATTTCTTTTGTGGGCAATTTTTGGGTGCGTTTTTTCTTTTATCATTTTAAAAACCAAAAAAACTCATAAAAAGCCGGCCATCAGAACCAACCCTTGCATAGAAATTAAAAGCCTTAAACCCTTTTTACCCCTTGCAGCTCTTGTTTTTATAATGCAAACATCCACAAATCTTGTATTTACAAGGCTTTCTGTGGGCGCAGCACTTTCTTTATTCCAGCTTTCAAACGTTTTGAACGTCTTTTTAGGGTACAAAATTTTTAAGGAAACTAACCTGTTGAAAAAATTAACAGGCTCAATCATAATGATTTTAGGCTCCGTTATTATCCTAATGGACACATAGCTTTAAATCAGGCTTTAAAGCTTAAAATGATATAAAAAACATTCCGGCAAAAAATGAAAGAATACAAAACAGGAAAAATTTATAAAGAATTTTTATTAAAAAGCGAAACTTCCATAATGCGCTTTGAAGAGGGTCATGCAAATATTTTCATTTTCCAAAGGGGCACAGACGAAAAAACAGTGGCCGAAATTACAAACACGGACCCCTTCTTTCAAATTTATGTCAAAAGCAGTATTATTTTTATTCTGATAAAATTCAAAACCCTTGATTGGATTGATGTTCCATATATTTTTGAAGACGCAGACATTCGCCCTGTGGAATGCGAAAGCGAAGGATACCCTTGCAGCCTGTATTTTGCAGACATCATAACCGGAAAACTTTTAGCACAAAGGCACCTTTGCCTTTCAAACGGGCTTTCAAAGGCCCTGTATTTTGCAATTCAAAAGCAAAGAAAACACCTGCCAAATAACATTATGCAAAAAATAAATTCAATCCGCGCAAGTTTTCACCCAAACGAAATTGCAAGATTATCCTTGGGAAAATAAGCTTGTTAGACTGCCTTTTCGGTGTAAAATAAGGGTTATGAAAAAGCTGTTAAAATTTTTATTTATTTTTTTCTTAATCAATTTTTCTATCTGCGCAAAAACAAGTGCAGCACACCTTTACCCTGAAAAATATTATCAAAACGAATGGTGTTCAAAATGGGGCGGCAGGGCTGAATATCTTTTGGCCGACAAAACAAGGGTGGATTGCCTTACAAGAACCTATGCCGTAGAATTTGATTTTGCGCCAAAATGGGCCGAGGCTGTGGGGCAAAGCCTTTATTATTCCAAAATGACAGGAAAACAAGCTGCAATTGTGCTCATTTTAGAAAAAGAATCAGATTTTAAATATTTTGCGCGCGCAAAGCTTCTCTCGGAAGACAATAATATCCAGCTTTGGTATATGAAAAGCCCGGAATATGGCGGGTACAAGACAGCTTCAAACGCGCAAACCAACATGGCTGGCCGTATACAAAGCAACAGCGACACCCTTGCCCTCAGTATAAAAGAATTTGAAAGAATGTTCAAAACCGTCTACAGGTTTGTAAACAGTTTACTGTAGGCAAGATAATAAAATATCGGGATGACAAGATTCGAACTTGCGACCCCCGCGACCCGAACACGGTGCGCTACCAAGCTGCGCTACATCCCGATATTTATATTTAATTTTCAACAATTTCGAGCGCAGCTTGGTATATTTTCTATACGGCTCCATTAAACCTTAAGGTTCTCTATTCGCCTGCCCTCCAAAAACTTGCCATTTAGGCAACTTTTTGCATGGAACCTGCTACATCCCAAAATCTTAAAAATAAAATTTCGGAACGACAGGATTTGAACCTGCGACCCCTACCACCCCAAGGTAGTACGCTACCAAGCTGCGCCACGTCCCGAAATCTTAAATTTATTCACAATCCTCCAGCAACCAAGCGGCTGCTTTCAGAAATCATTCAAACTCAATGTGCGATATCTGCACATTAATTTTATCATATAAAATTCAGCTTGCAAGAAGCGCAAGCTAAATTTTACAAATTCTAAAACCGGTTTTCCGGCAAAATCAGCACCCTAAAAAATGCATAAAACAACAAAAGCTTAAATTTTTACCTAAAAAAGCTCTCATCATCAATATCAGGCAGCTTATAGCTTCCGGAAATCAAATTCACTATTCTATAAGGCGCAATGCCCAAATTTGACGCTTCCGCGGAAGGTGCGCCCTCGGGCGATGTTTCATTCGCCATATCATCCGAAGACAACATTTTTTCAATTGATTTCACCTCAGGCAGCCTGTGCCCCATCTTAACTAAATCTGAAATATTATTTCTGGAAGCGCCCTCTTCAAGGCCCATGCGCCCATCGGCACTAGCCTCATCGGCTCTAAAATCCCTTAACGAAGAATTTTTTGAAAGCACATGTGCGCCATTTGAAATTATTTTTGCGTTTAAAAATTCAATTTCACTTAAAATATCTTCCCGTGCAAAACCGCCTGTTGTTTCAGCCTTTTCTGCGCCCCTAACCCCGTCAATATTGACAAAATTTTCAGGAAAAATGCTCCTTTTGTCTTCTTTTCTAAATTGCATACCTTGCCTCATCTTATTAATCTATATAATGTAATACGGCATAAAAAGCCAAAACATTTAGCATATGTAAAGATATGTAAACATTATAGACACTAAAACCCAGCCACAAACCCGCATAGGGCAAATTTTTATATTTTTAAACTTTGTAAAATCAAAAAAAGATTTTAACGCATAAAAAATGAAGATAAACAACCAGCATTCACAAATCATTCCCCAAAACACAAGTTTTACAAGGCTTTTTGGTAAAGTTTCCAAAGGCAACCCCCTAAAAAGCCACAAGGAAAGCTTTATAAAGGGCATACATTTTAACACGGGCGCCCCAAAAGAAGACACTTTTGTCCCAAAAATCGTCAAAACGCAAATGCTTGGAGGCCATGGAGACCCGGACATAAAAGGTACATTTGTAAAAAATGTCACAATAAAAGATTCAAAAGGCAAAAATACCAAGGCCTTTATTATTCAAGAAGTTAAGGATGGTAATTGCTATTACCTTTGCACAGATAAAGAAGCGCTTTGCAGGATGGAAATTCGGGAAAAAAACAGCCCTTGCGGCGGCTATATCTATATAAACGCGCTTTATGGCCAGTCAAACGACGACAGATATAAAGGGGCGGGCACAGAGCTTATTAAATTTGCCGCACAAAAAAGCAGAGATGCAGGTTTTGGCGGCCGCTTACAGCTTTGTATGGCAGGCTCCTTCCCGTTTTATTTTAAAAATAACTTCAGAACAGGGAGGGGATACCCGGACCATACAAGAAAAGACGCCTACCTGGATTATATGACAAGAAAAAACCTCTCCCAAGATGATATCTATAAAAAAGACTGGGATGGAATTACGGTCATTTTGGATGAAACCGGGGCAAGGGCGCTCTTAGATGACAAAAGATTTTTTGACAAATCAAAATCCGAAACAATGTATTCAAAGACATTTTTAACAAACACGCAAGATGGAAGAGAATTTAAAACAGCCGTAGATGTTGATTTTTCAGACCTTTCGGAAGATGAACCCGAAGAAAACACTTATATAATTCAAATAATTTTAAGGGGCAGCGAACACTTTTATAAACAGATTGCAAGCCTTGAAATGCAGCTGTTAAAAGATGAAAAGGGCAGAAAATATCTAAAAACAAACAAACTTCAAACTGACAATATGGGAGAAAAATTTGAAAAAAGCCTACAGGAAGAGTTACTCAAAGCAGCCAATATCAAGGCAAAAGAGCTTGGCGCAGAATATATTAGCACAAAAAATTTAAACATTATAAAGGCAAAATAAATGAAAATTTTAGGACATATTGGAACATCAAAAGAAAACCCCAAAAGTACAGAAGCCCAAAGAAAGGCACCAATTAAAACCCATGTTATAACGGCAATTTCCGGCATGAAAAGCAAGCTGCTTGAGCCCTTAAGAGAGGACATTTTCACTCCAAAAATTATGACCCTTGATATGCCGGGCCGCTGGGGCGAAGAAGGGGTTCAAGGCAAGGTCATAAAGAAAATATCTCTTCAAAAAAGAAGCGGCGGCAAAGCCCCCGGGTATATTTTGCAGAGCACAAAAAATAACTACACATACTACGCCTGCACGGAAGATGAAGCGCTTTGCAGAATGCGGCTGTATCTTGACCGCAACAATCAGATGTATGTCGATAGTCTGTACGGACAAGCAGGCCATGGCAAATACAAAGGCGCCGGCACGGAACTTTTGAAATTTGCCGTTCAAAAAAGTAAAAAAGAGGGAGATAAAGGAAGGCTATGGCTTACTGTTGGAGGTTCGCCAAAATTTTATTACAAAAGCAATTTCAGAATCAGCCCAAAAATAAAAGACCATGTAAGAAAAAACGCTGTATACGACTTAGCGACAAGGCAAAATCTTTATATGGACGACATTTGGGATAAATATTGGGACGTGCCAAATCTAACCCTGGAAATAAAAGAGGCAGGAGCACTTTTAAGCGGAGAAAGGCTTTGCGACAAAACACATTCAGAATATATGGGTGACAAGGAAATTGAATATCAAACAAAAAAGGGTGAAAAGCGCAAAATGACTATTGGGCTTGATTTTTCAGACCTTTCAAACTGCACAAACACAGAAAACGTCTTTGTTGCACAGGCATACAGAAAAGATGGCGAAAGAATGAAGCCTTGCTCTAACATTGAAATGCGCCTTTTAAAAGATGAAAACAGTGATAAATACTTAAACATAGACACTTTTAATGTGGACTACATTGCAAAAGAAGAAGTTATGGAAGCCCTTATGGAAGTTGTTGAAGCAAAAAGCAAGGAGCTTGGCGCAAAATATATTAAGAAAGATGAAGCGGTTTGGGAAGAATTTTAATTTTTTTAAAACTAAGAATTAGTTTTAAAGACAATGCCGTTATACACCAAAACCCTTGTTATATATGTTATCAAAAATTTAAAAGCCTTAGGTTCAAAATACAAGCTGCTAAAAAGCCCGATATCGTTGAAGAATCGGGCTTTAATATTTTTAATATCTGTAATTTAGTATCTGTAGTGAGCGAAAGCTTTGTTAGCTTCAGCCATTTTGTGGGTGTCTTCACGTTTCTTAACAGAAGCACCTGAACCGTTTGAAGCGTCAAGGATTTCAGATGTTAATTTATCAACCATTGATTTACCGCTTCTTTTTCTTGCAGATTCAATCAACCAGCAAGAACCAAGCGCCTGGCCTCTTTCAGGTTTAACTTCAACAGGAACCTGATAAGTTGAACCACCGATTCTTCTTGCCTTAACTTCAATTAGAGGAGTTACGTTGGTAAGAGCCTTTTTGAAAACATCAACCGGTTCTTCCTTAGTTTTTTCCTGAATTTTTTCCATTGAAGAATAGAAAATTTTCTGAGCGATTGATTTTTTGCCTCTTTTCATCAATCTGTTTATAAATTTAGCAATATCTACGCTGTTATACATTGGATCCGGCGCAGGTACTCTTTTTGCCGGTTTGGAACGTCTTGACATATTATTTACTTAGCCTTTCTGATTATTTTTTAAACTGCAACACGGCTCTTGCCCAGCACGGCGAACCGATTTTTTAATTAAAAGCTTAAAAGGCACTCCCGTGCGCTATTTCAACCTTACGGTTTATTTCTTAGCGCCGGCTTTAGCTTTTTTGGCACCGTATTTTGATCTGCTTTGTGTTCTGTTTGCAACACCTGCAGTATCAAGTGTACCTCTGATGATGTGATATCTAACACCAGGAAGGTCTTTAACCCTGCCGCCTCTAATCATAACAACAGAGTGCTCTTGAAGGTTGTGGCCGATTCCAGGAATGTATGATGTCACTTCAAAACCGTTTGTAAGCCTTACCCTGGCAACTTTTCTAAGTGCTGAGTTAGGTTTTTTAGGTGTAGTTGTATAAACCCTGGTGCAAACACCGCGTCTTTGCGGGCAATTTGTAAGCGCCGGAGATTTAGTTTTATCTACTATCTTTTTTCTTTCATTTTTAACTAATTGGCTGATTGTAGGCATAATTTTCCCTTTGTTTGTATTACTCTTGTTCTATTATTTCACAATAAACAAACCCGAATGTCAAATGATATTTGAAAATTTTAAGCTTTTTTAAAGATTTTTTATATATTTTTTTCAAAAAAAGTTTGACTAAAAAGTTTTGCGGGAATATTATAAGTGTATGAAAAGTAAAGATATTGTGAGGGCCGAAAACTCCCTCAGGGAATACATCTTAGAAGAATACAGCGATGATTCACGCGAGCGTGAGCGTATAAACCTTTATAAATACAAGGGTTTATCGTTGATTATCGCCTGGGAACCAAACGTAGAGCCAAATTTCAGAGTTCAAATTATGGCTTTTGAAGCAAGTTTTAAAATCGAAGGCGGCCAAAAAATCGAAGGCGGCCTGCAAGACAACGATGTCAGCATGATTACAAAGTGGGCAAAGCAAAATGTTAACAAAAATCTTTTAATGAGAATTTGGGTGACAGAAGCCCGCGAAAAAAAAGAAGTCCGCTTAAAACCTTTTGACATGGTGTAATGTTGTAAAAATCGGTTTTTTAGTTTTTAAAAAATTACGTTTTTAAGCATTTTTTTCACCGAATTTTTTAAGCAAATTGTCCGCAAATTCAGTAAATTCGCCCCTCTTAATGGCGTCGCACGTCCGAAACATAAGATTAACAAGGAAATGTATATTGTGAATGCTCAAAAGCATTGCAGCATTTGCCTCCGACGCTCGATAAAGATGGCGAATGTAGGCCCTGGTGTGATTTCGGCAAGTCCAACAGTCACAATTCGGGTCTAAAGGCGAAAAATCTGCCTCAAACTCTTTATTTTTAATGATTTTGTTCCCTTCAAACGTGAAAAAGGTTCCGTGGCGGGCATTACGCGTAGGCAAAACGCAATCAAACATATCCACACCGGCTTTCACGCCATTCAATAAATCAACAGGTGTGCCAACGCCCATCAAATATCGTGGTTTTCCTTCTGGCAGAAGGGGTGCGACCAAATTAACGTAATAATTCTTAATATCAGTGGGTTCCCCGACACTCACACCCCCGATTGCATAGCCCACAGAGGGTTTCGACGCAATGTAATTCGCCGATTCCCTTCTTAAATCATCAAAGAAGGCTCCTTGAACAATGGGAAATAAGGCCTGGCGGGGATTTTGGTGCGCTGCAATACACCTGTCAAGCCATCTGTGAGTCCTCTCCATGGCAGCTTTTGCCTCATCATGCGTGCAAGGATAAGGTGCACACTCATCAAACGCCATAATAATATCTGCGCCCAAATCGTTTTGAATTTGCATGGAAATTTCGGGCGAAATAAAGTGCTTGGAACCATTTTTAGGGTCCGTAAAATGAACACCGTCCTCTGTAATTTTTCTTAACTTTGCAAGCGAAAAAACCTGAAAACCGCCCGAGTCCGTAAGCATGGGCTTATGCCAGTTCATCCAGGAATGAAGCCCGCCGGCCTGTTTTACAAGCGCAGTGCCGGGTTTCAGGTACATATGGTAAGAATTTGCAAGAATAATCTGGGCGCCTGTTTCTAAAAGCTGCCTGTTATCAAGCATTTTCACTGCAGAATTCGTCCCAACCGGCATAAAAACGGGTGTTTTAATTAACCCATGCGGGGTGAAAAACTCGCCGCAGCGCGCGTTTGAGCCCTTATCTTTTGCAGTCACCTTAAAGGAAAAAAATCCTTTATTTAATTCAGGCACATCATTTTGAACAAAAGCTGGCATGGGCTGAAACTACACTCCCATAACAATTTCAAGCATTGTTTTATAGTTGTCGCAAATTTCATTGTCTGAAAACCAAAGCCCCATCTCTCTTTTGGCAGATTCCGGGCAATCTGAGGCATGAACTGCATTATATTCTTTTACCGTGCAAAAATCGGCTCTAATTGAGCCCACATCAGCTTCATCAGGGTTTGTTTTTCCGACAATGTGACGAACTCCCAAAATTGCGTTTTCACCCTCTAAAACCATGGCTAAAACAGGCCCCGAGGTTATATATTCAATTAAAGAATCGTAAAAAGGCTTTCCAAGGTGCTCTGCATAATGCTTTGAAGCCAATTCACGCGAAACATTTGTGAGCTTCATTGCAATAATTTTATACCCCTTATCTTCAAAGCGGGAGAGGATTTTGCCCATTAAACCCCTTTTTACGGAGTCAGGTTTTAGAGCCACAAATGTTCTTTCCATAATACTTTTCCTTATAAAAACTTTAACTTCGATTATTATACACCAAACCAGAGTAGGGTTAAAATTTAGTAAAGTTTTTAAAATTTTCTTAATGAAATGTTTCCTTTTTTAATAATTTTTAATATGATAATAAAAAAACTTTAAGACTTGAGGAAATTTTTAGAAAATAATGTATTCTATGGGGTACAACAACAGCTTTTCAAGCAGCTTTTCCAGCAATTTTTCTTCTATTGGAACAAAGCAGCAATCATACGAAAAAAATTTTTCAACGGCGGGAAATGAAGCCTTTGAAAACATAAGCCTGCAGAGCCTTTTTAGAAAAAGCAGAATTTCATCAAAGCAAAAAGAGGTGGCAAATAATTACGCCATAATAAAGAAAATTTTCAGTTTTTCTGCGGTAAATTCAAGAATTACAAATTCTGAAAGCGCACTTTTAAAACAATATGGCATGAAGCCTTTAGAAGAAACAACCTCCGGCACAATGTTTCGGGAGCTTGAAAGCCTTATAGACTGGGCAAATAACGGAGATGCAATTAAAAGACAACATTCCGATAAAATTTTTGAAATCCGGGTGAAAGAGTTAAAATTTTTACAGGCAAATAACTCGCTTTTGTCAATGGGCGAGCTTTATAACGGCTATACCATTTTGGAAAAATATATAGAATACCTTGCAAGCTAAAGGAAAATTATCCTTAACGCTTGAAACCAAGGCCACACCAGGCCCAAGGCGCCTGCACAAGACATTGAACATCAGTCTTGAAGCACTACTTTGATTCAGTAGAAATCGTAGTTATGTCCTCTGATTTTGGAGCGTCTTTTTCCATACCATTCACGGCCTCACCAAGAGCGTCATAGATAGCATGTTCATCTATTTTGCCATCTGAATTATAATCATAAAAGATATCGACGTACCCGCCTCCGTCTGCCCAAAGGAAGATTTCAGGGTTATCATCTCCGTCAATATCAAGTGAAGCCTGATATGTAGTGTCCGGAGTAGTTACAATATCATTAATTTTATATCCTAACCTCGAATCGGGCCCAACAGGCATATCGCCTATAAGTTCTTCATCTATTGACCCTGAAATCATTGAAGAAAAAGTCCTCATGCTAAAGGGGTTAAAAAAGGAATCTACCGCAGCTTTGTCAAATTCCATAGAGCTTATAAGCTCATGCGCCACGGATTCCGGATTTTCTTTAAACCTGTCTTCAAGCTCCGCCTGCTTCCTGGAATTTGCCATGGCTTCGCCGATTACAGGCGCGCCGGAGAGCAAGACCGTTCCGGCTAAAAACATAGCAGCAGCAAGCGAAGCTGTTTTAATAACAAAAGAACCGCCCAAGTTATTTTTATTTTGAGCCTTGAGTGTGTATATCACAGGCGAAGAACCCTCTTTGGCGTCCCTCTCTTCAAAAATTCTCTGAATATCCTCCCCTAAAAGCTCTTCGGAAGAACTATCCTTTTTTGAACTCACAAATTCGTCAACACCGTCTTCTGTAGTTAAAAAATCAGAATCTTTTGCCCAGTCATAGAATTCTCTTGCGCCAAAAGAAGGCTCAATTCCCATTGTGCGCCCAATGGGGGCCATTAAAATATTATTTACTCTCATATTTTTCCTCGTGTTTATTTTATTCACTAAATATATTATTATCAAGGGCAAAGCTTGAAAAGGTTTTATTTATCTTTCTGTTGCAAGGTTTCAATTGTATCAATTTTGCCATCTGAATCGTAATCATATGAAATTACAATATCACCGTCTTCATCGGTGGTAACGGTTATTTCAGGGCTTCCATCGCCGTCTATGTCAAGAGAGGCAGATGAAAAGGCGCCATCGGCAAAGTCATATGTCACTGTTGATTGTGGCCCCGGGAACGAATCATCCCAGCTTTTTATTTCAAAAGGATTAATTATTGATTCGCCCGATTGCTCAAAATGCATAGTATCAGCGCCAAACCCCTCTTCGTTTGAAACGAAAGTGTTAATAAAACAAGTGGCGATATTTTTAGGATTTTCCCTGAAAGCATCTTCCAGAGCACGCTGGGCAAGAAGAGCTATGCCTGCATTATGAGCTTGAATTCCGCCGGCAGTAAGCCCAAGGGCAGCAAGAATTCCTACAGTACCCCTGAAAAACTTTTTGCCTGCGCTTTTGCGCCTTGGTCTTGTTTCACGTTCTTCTTCAATATCGTCGCTTTCCCTTCTTCTGCCAAAACTTACAGTATCAGATTCGCTTGAGGATTTTATAAAAGAAGAGTTTTTGCTTGGAGTATTTAATATACTACACAAAGAAGAATTTGTTTTTGTTGTATTTGAAATATTGGGGGTAGCGTTTAAAACCTGCATTAGGCATTCCTTTCGGTTCTTTAAAATTTTAACTTACACATACAAAACCGAAACACAAAAATAATTGCCCATAATTTTTGCGGGCGCTTGAAAAATGTGCCCGCAAAAATTACATAAACATTTATTTAAAAAACCTATTCAGCCTGTTTTGGGGCAGCAGGTTTCTTTTCAAACACAAACTCTTTTCCTGCTTTGTTTTTCAGGATGAGTTTGTTATCTTCTGTTTTCATTTCAAGAGAACCTGTAATATCCCTTAAATATTCATTTTCCGCGTTCATAATTTCAACAGGGCCTGCCATTTTTGTTGAAGCAGGAGCGCTTAATTTGATTGTCCTTGCGCCAAGGGTATAATTTCCGAAATAATAGTTTAAAACCTGCCCAAAATAACGGTTTTCATCCTTTGCAAAGCCCAAAGTGATTTCCTCGGCTGCATAGGGAGATTTTGTCAAAACATATTCATTGCCCACAATGGCGTCCTTGCCTGAACATGCGGCAAGTGATAAAAATGCAAATACAGAGCAAAATAATTTATCCATTTTATTTTTCCTTCTTTCTTTGTAACATTGTAAAAGTTCCTTATAGCAGGGTTTTGCGCCCTATGTATTAAACCTGAAAAGCATAATATCGCCATCCTGGACAACATATTCCTTGCCTTCAAGGCGCGCCACACCTTTTTCTCTGGCGCCGGCCCAGCTTCCTGAATTTATAAAATCATCATAAGACACAACCTCTGCCTTAATAAAACCTTTTTCAAAATCCGTATGAATAACGCCTGCGGCAGCAGGGGCTTTTGTGCCTTTTGTAATTGTCCAGGCACGAACCTCCTTTTCGCCCGCTGTGATATAGGTTTGCAGGTTTAGAATATCGTAAGCTGATTTTATCATCTTATCAATGCCTGAAGTTTGAACGCCCAATTCCTTAAGGTAATTTTCGGCCTCTTCCTTGCCCAAAGAAACAAGCTCTGCTTCAATTTGCGCACAAATCATAACCACATCGGCATTTTGTTTTGAAGCATATTCCTTTACGCGCTCAACATACTCATTCCCCGTTGCAAGCTCGTTTTCGGCCACGTTTGCGCAATATATCACAGGTTTTGTCATTAAAAGATGAAAATGGTGCAAAACTTTAATTTCTTCGTCGTTAAAAATTTCTTTTACGTTTATAAATTCGCCGTTTTCAAGATGGGGCATAAGCCTTTCTATGATTGAATTTTCAAGAACAGCGTCCTTATCACCCGCCTTCACCTGCTTTGCAATACGTTTTAAGCGGTTTTCAAGGCTTGAAATATCCGCAAGCGCAAGCTCTGTATTGATTGTTTCAATATCATCAATCGGGTCGATTTTGCCATTCACATGGATTGTGTTAGGGTCATCAAAACAGCGAACCACCTGGATTATGGCGTCAACTTCCCTAATATTGTGCAAAAACTGGTTTCCAAGGCCCTCTCCCTTGCTTGCGCCCTTCACAAGGCCCGCAATGTCCACAAATTCAATTGCCGTAGGGATTACGGTTTCCGTTTTTACCAAATCTTTAAGTTTGTAAAGCCTTTCATCCGGCACAGTTACAACGCCAACATTGGGTTCAATCGTGCAGAACGGGTAATTTGCGCTCTGCGCATTGGCAGACAAAGTCAGCGCATTAAAAAGGGTTGATTTACCTACGTTTGGAAGGCCCACTATTCCTGCTTTAAGCATTATAAAATCCTTTTATTAGTCAAAATACAATAAAATAATAATAGCACAAAAAAGCCCATGCAGGGTGAGTTTATAATGTTACGAGATGTTAAGAATTTTAAATATCCGCCGTGCAGTTTGGACATTTTGTGGCTTTGATGTTTATAGTTGAAAAACACCTGGGGCAAGCCTTTGTATCGATTTCAGCCTGCACTTCTTCTTTTGTTTCAACGGCGGCCCTTAATTTATTAATAAATTTAATAAGCAAAAACACCGCAAAGGCAACAAAGATAAAGCTTATAAGGGTGTTTATAAAAAGCCCGTAATTAATCGTAACAGCCCCTGCGGCCTGCGCAGCCTCCAAAGACGGATATTCAACAATTTTACCGTCATAGTTTGGCAGTGTGAAATAAAGGTTTGTGAAATCGACTCTGCCCATAATCCAGCCCATAGGCGGCATTATAATGTCTTTTACCATAGAATCGACAATTTTTCCAAAAGCAGCACCGATAATGATACCGACAGCCATATCGATTACATTTCCCTTGATTGCAAAGGTTTTAAACTCATCTGTCCACTTTTTTACTTTGCCTATACCTTTATCAAGCCCGTTATTTAACATTTTGCCTCCCATATAAGCCCTTAAAACAGGTTATTTTGTTACCTTTGGCAATTTTACCATAAAACTCAAAACAAGTGACAAATTTTTTCATTCAGAGTGTTTATATAGCCACACATATTTTTTAAAAAAGGAATTTAAGGAATGAGAATAAACGAAATTTCAAGCCCTATGGGAAATTTTGCAACCGAAAAAAACAATGCAAACTTCAAGGGTGCATATTTAATCACAGGCACAAACAAAGAGGTGAACAAGGCGGCAAAGTGTTTAAACCACGCAAAACAAGACTACACAGGAATTTCATACAGAACCTTTGGCTCAGACCCTCTAAGCGACAAACTTACAAGCTATCTTTTTGTGACCACAGGAAAAGACGTTGAAGTTTACAATAATTTTATAAAAAATGAAGAGGCCCTAAAGCAAATAACATACAAAAGCAGGGAATTTTTACTTGATGTTTCCGATTTTGAAGATGAGCTTTCTGTTCAAGATTTTAATTCTTATGAAGAATTTGAAAACCACCAAAGAATGAGCGAAGGACTGAATATTCTTCAAATGATTTCAAAAAAATGCAAATTTTCAAAACCAATCCACAGCATTTCTGCCAAAAGAATGCTTGGAGCAGCAAAAGAAGGAAAATTTGATTTTAAAGAAGGAAAAATCCAAAGCTAGAAGCAAAAAAAGAATTAAAAGGAAATGCAAAAGACCTCTCCATTTTAAAGAGAGGTCTTTTTTTGTTATTTTTTAAGCCAACTTTTATGTGTGATAATGTGTATTTTTTACACACAAATTGCACATAAAAAGGCGTGCGCAGGTTATACGCGTGCAGGTTTTTTAGATTCCAACTGAAGCGTGATTGTTGTAATATCGCAAACATCAGACGGGCCAAAGTATTGAATTGCGCCCGGGAACACATAGCAATCGGTTTTTGCCCATTTTTCACGGTTTGCTTCAAATTCCTTAAACACAGGACCGTCAAGCTCTACAAGGGCTTTTTGAATAACGGGCTTCATTTTACCATGGCGCTTTTCCATATTCATCATCATTGTCAAAGGAACACCGCCTGCAACCCATTCTGCGGCAGGTTTTGTAAGGTTTTTAACGGATGATAAATATCCTGTAAGGCCTGCAGAAATTAGGGCAAAAGCGTTATAACCTAATGAATAGCAGTAATCTGCGTCAAAGTTTGATGGCATTGCGCAACGGCCTTCATATCCAAAGAAGTGCGCCTGGTCTGAGAATTTGCCTGTGTATTTACCTTCAGACTTCATTTGGGCCAGTTTCACCCTTACCATTTCAATTAAAAGCTTTTCTGTTTCAATTTTTGAAACCTGTACGTTACCGTGCGGGTCCCTATCCATCAATAATTGCGCCTTAATCATACCAGGAAGGCTTGAGAAAACTTTAGCATTTTCGCTTGCAAGTTTTGACGCGATAATTTGATATTTATCAACATTTTGAGCATTTGCAAAGCTTGAATCTTTTTCAAGAACGGCAAGAAGGTCGTTTAAGTTTTGAATCATAGTCTTCATTTCGGGGATAAATTCAATCAAACCTTCGGGAATTAGGGCTACACCAAAGTTTTTACCGGCGTTTCCGCGTTCTGCCACAACGTTTGCAACATAATCAACAATACTCTCTAAAGATTGTTTCTTTGCTTCAACTTCTTCTGAAATTAAGCAGATATTGGGCTGAGTTTGAAGGGCAACTTCTAAGCCGACATGGGTTGCAGAACGGCCCATTAATTTTACAAAGTGCCAATATTTTTTAGCGGAATTTGCGTCCCTTTGGATGTTTCCGATTAATTCTGCGTAAGTTTTTGTTGCTGTGTCAAAACCAAATGAAATTTCGATTTGGTCGTTTTTCAAGTCGCCATCAATTGTTTTCGGACAGCCAATTACCTGAATACCTGTGTTTTTAGCCTTAAGCCATTCAGCAAGCATACAAGCGTTTGTATTTGAATCATCCCCGCCAATAATAACAATAGCGCTGATATTCAAGGCTTTGCAGGTTGCCAAAGTTTTTTCAAACTGTTCTTCTGTTTCAAGTTTTGTTCTGCCGGAGCCTATTATGTCAAAACCGCCTGTGTTTCTGTATTTATTAATAAATTCATCGTCGAATTTAACATATTGGCTGTCTACAATACCTGAAGGGCCGCCCAAGAAGCCATAAAGCTCATTGTTTGAATCTGCAGCTTTAAGTGCGTCATAAAGCCCTGCAATAACGTTGTGTCCGCCGGGGGCCTGGCCGCCTGACAGGATTACGCCCACGTTTCTTGTAGACAAATTCAAAGGAGAGCCTGATTCATCGAATGTCACAATTGGCTCACCATATACGTGTGAAAAAAGGTTTTGGATGTCACTTGCGTCTTTAACGGCGCTTGTAGCATGGCCTTTTGAAATTTTAATACTTTTAATTCCTGATTTTAAGGCGCCAGCCAATTTCGGCTTATAGCCCAGTCTTTCCTTGTGTAACGGTGATAATTCTCTCATCAAAAATCTCCTTTAAAACTTTTATAAATACATTCTAATACAAAAATTTCTTACTTGACAGATTTTTTTGAACAGATATTATATTTAATGTGAAGAACATTTCGCGGGAGTAATTCAGTGGTAGAATGCTTCCTTGCCAAGGAAGATGTCGCGAGTTCGAGCCTCGTCTCCCGCTCCATTTAAATTTTAAGTCGCCTTTCGGGCGATTTTTTAATGCAAAATTTTTACAAAAGCCACGATTATCGGGCGGCGAGGCGTTTGTTTGTCAAGGCTGACGTACACAAAGCTTGAGGCTTCGTGTAGCCCACTCCATTTAAAAACATTAAGTCGCCTATCGGGCGATTTTTTAATGCAAAATTTTTACAGTATTCACAGTTATCGGGCGGCGAGGCGTTTCTTTGTCAAGGCTGACGTACACAAAGCTTGAGGCTTCGTGTAGCCCACTCCATTTAAAATCATTAAGTCGCCTTTCGGGCGATTTTTTAATGCATTTTTTGCAAAAGCCACGATTATCGGGCGGCGAGGCGTTTGCTTGCCCGCATTTTGTCACAGTTTTGTCACAGCCAAATTTAGAAAATGTTGGGCGAGGGAATTTTGATAGACGGCGGTTTTGGCGTCATCCAGGGTGTACCACTTTGCAAAATCGACTTCCTGGTTTAAAGAAAAGTTTTCAGATGAAGCCTGCACAATAAAGTTATTTATTAAAGAATTTGATTTCTCATAATATTTACTCTTGTTGAATTTAAAGCTTAAGGGCGATAAATTCACTTCCTCTTTAAGCTCCCTAATTAAGGCCTCTTCAAGGGTTTCGCCCTTGTTCACATATCCTGCAACAAGAATATTAAAATCTCTTCCATATTGCCGAATTAAAAGGGTTTTGGAGAAATCTTGGTTAAAAATAACCATACTGACGGCAGAATTAAAGAAAGGAAAACGAAATTCACCGCATTTTGGACAAAACGGGAAAAACCCGTCTGAAACGCCGCAATTAAAACATTCTTTTATATCAAGCTTTTCTCCGCAAACATAGCAATATTTCATTGTTCTTCCTTTTCTTTGCAACAAAAAGTATAGAACAAAAAATCAGAAGAAAAAAGCCGGTTAAAAAATGAGTCAGGAATTCTACACCTTGTTTGAAACACTTGATATTAGAAGGTTGTAGAAATTTCTTTCATAGGAATCGAAGGCAGGATTGTTTTTAATAATGTCCCCATCCATTCTTGAAACCATTTTTTCAATTCGAAGCTGAATTTCATAAGGCACATTTTTAATATCAAAATTATCCAATGGAAAATGTCCTCTTTTTGTACGTATAGCCTCATTTTGAGCCGAAACTTCAAATGTATGGCGGACAAAACCGAGTTCTCTTTTATAAATGTTTGCAAGAATGTTTCTATCCCTGTTTTTACACCTGTTTAAAATTTCATGCATTTCATCCGCGCGGTCATAAAGGTGTGCAAAATTTAATGTTTCCCCCGCAAGGGAACCTGCAATACCATCCATACAAGGATTTTGCCTTCTAAAATAATAAGCAGAACCTGTGTAGACAATTTTTTGCGCCAAAAGCATGGTTTCAACCTGAAAGGGATTGTCCACGTTTGAAAAGCCTTTTGCCTCCACAAAGCGAATGCTGTTATTATTTAGAAACGTTCTTTTATAAAGCGCGCTCCAAATGCTTGGGTGAAAACTAAAAAAGGCGGGGCATTCTGTAATTCTAAAAAACCAGGTTGGCGGCTTACAATATTTTTCAAAAGAAACTTTTTCTTTTCTTTCAGAATCTTTTGCGGTTTTTTCAAAATATTTAAAATATGAAGATTTTACAACGTCTGCGTCGCTTTTTTTAGAAAGGGCATAGAGCTTTTCAAACATTTTTTTGTCAACAAAATCTTTGGGCTCCACAAACCCTATATATTCGCCCCCGGCAAGGTTTAGGCCGATATTCAACGCACAGCCGTAGCCTTCGTTAATTTTACTTACCAGGCGAATTCTTGAATCTTTCTTTTCAAAAGAAGACAAAATTTCAAACGATTCGTCGCTTGAACCATCGTTTATGCAGATTATTTCAATGTTTTTAAGGGTTTGCGCGCATATGCTTTTTATGCACTCTGCAAGATATTTTGCCGAATTGCACACAGGCACAATTATACTTACGTTTTTCTCCATATTTTCCTCATTTTCTTTAGCGTTAAGCGCCACGCAAAACAACAGGGAGCTTTTACACTCTATTTAAGGCATTTTCCCGGCCTTGCTCATTGCAAAATTCAATTGCCGCCTTGAATTTAACCGAATCAAAAAGTTCTAACGCCCTTTTTATCGCACCATCCATTGAATAATATTTAAAATCACCCAGGCGGCCAAGAAAATAAACGTTATCAGCCTTTTTAGCTTCTGCCTTGTATAATGAAAACAACTTTAAATTTTTCTCATCCAAAACAGGGTAAAGCCTTTCATTTTTGCCCGGAATAAAATCTGTCGGATATTCTTTTGCAATTATTGTCCTTAATGTATTTTGGGTGCTTTGAGTATCCTTTTTAATGCTCTCAAATTTTGAAGTTCGCCTTGAATTATAGTGTTTAAATTCGTGAATTTTTATAAAATCATAGTCATTTGGATAGTTTACAACGCCTGCTTTTTGATACTCTTTCGCATCCAATTCTTCAAAATCAAACCAAGCGCTTCTGTAATTTAGCATGCCGTATTTAAAATTGAAAAATTCATCAATCGGGCCCGTATAAAAAACCCTATCAAAACTTTCTCTGTCAACCGTTTTGAAGTCAGTTCCAAGAAGAACCCTTATATTTTTATGATTAAGCATATTTTCAATCAATTTTGCATAGCCAAAAGCCGGCAAACCTTGATATTTAGACTTATAAAACCTATTGTCTTTTGAAATATGAATGGAATTTTTTTCTTTTATAAAATCGCTAAGTGCGTCACAGGAAGGCCCTTTCCACTTTTTATAAAGGCCGCAAAATATATTTTGATAAACATAGCTCGATAGAAAATCAAGGTCTTTATCTTTGAAAAAATTTGTTTTAAATTCGACAAAAGGCACGCGCTCATCGTATCCGTATTTTCTTATGAGTTTGGCTTCAATCCTTTCAGCCAGGGCCTTCGGGAAAAGCTCATACATAGAATTTAAGTTCAAAGGAAGATTTACGCTTTGCCCTAAAGCTGAAACCAGCACTCTGTGAGAATAAACGTCAAATTTTGAAAAACGGTTTAAATATTTCCAAATAAATTCGTGGTTTGTATGGAAAATGTGCGAGCCGAATTTGTGAACATTTATGCCATTTTCTTTGTAATCATAGGAAATGCCCGCAAGATGTGTCTTTTTATCTATTACAAGAACATCTTCTCCAAGAACAGAGGCCAGGCGCTCAGCCATAACAGCGCCCGAAAAACCGGCGCCAACAACAAGATTTTTCTTTGTTTTTGTTGAAATCAGGGGCATTTTATTTCCTTTTCAAATTGCTTTCAAAATTATGTTAAGGAAAGATGACGGAAATAAAAATAGGAAAGGTGGATAAAGACTGGATTAAATTTTTTTTCTGTGGTAAGATACACAGAGCTTGAATAAAAAGATTTTGGGGCGTTGGCCTTGGTAGTTGTTAGAACTACCAACAATAACAATAGCTGCGCCACATCATTTGATAATTGAATAATGTTTTACCTGGGGCGCTGGCGCACTTGATGAGCACCTAAGCTCGTTAACAATATAGCTACCAGCTGCGCCCGGATAAAAAATTGACAATTAAATAAAAAAGATTTGGGGCGTTGGCGCAGCTGGTAGCGCACGACACTGGCAGTGTCGGGGTCAGGGGTTCGAATCCCCTACGCTCCAATTTTTAATATATCACTCATAGATATTTCGATTAAAGCCGGGCTTTTTAGCTTACGATTGCAATTTTAATGACATTTTCAAGCCTGTTTTCAAATATTTCATACGCTTTTTCAATGTCTTGAAGGGCGAATTCATGCGTAATCAAAGGAGTTGTGTCAATCTTTCCCTGTTCAATCAGCGACAATATCTCATCTGAATCACAGCCATCCACCCCGCCTGTTTTAAATGTAAGGTTTTTTCCATACATTTCAGGCAGAGGCAAAACCATTGGTTTATCATACAAGGCCACTATTGTAACAATTGCATTTGGCCTTGCCGCCATCCAGGCCATCTGAAAAGTATCTTCACTTCCTGCAACCTCTAAAACAACGTCCGCTCCGCCATGTTCGCTTTCATTGTTTACAATTTCAATGCAATTTTCAGGTTCTGCCACAATTACATTTGGATAATGTTCTTTTATAAAATCTCTTCTTGTTTTATCTTTTTCACACACAATAATTTTTTTCGGATTTTTTAACATTGCACAAAGCAGGGTGCATATGCCCGTTGGGCCTGCCCCAATAATTAAAACAGTGTCCCCTTCTTTAATTTCAGATATACGAACGGCCCAAAACCCTGTTGCAAGTATATCCCCAACAAAAAGAGCCTGTCTGTCAGAAATTGCGTCTGGAATTTTATTTAAACCCTGATTTGCAAAAGGGACACGGACATATTCCGCTTGGCCGCCATCAATGCGGCACCCAAGGGCCCAGCCGCCATTTTTATCTATGCAATTATTTACAAACCCATTTTTACAGAAAAAGCACTCGCCACAAAATGTTTCAACATTTACACTAACTCTGTCCCCAACTTTAACCTTATTTACATCCGCACCGATTTCTTCAACAACACCCACCATCTCGTGCCCAACAATAACCCCCGGGGCTGCTTTTGGAACAAAGCCATGCTTAATATGAAGGTCGCTTGTACAAATGCTGCTCATTGTGACACGAACAATCGCGTCCTTTGAATCAAGAAGCTTAGGCTTGTTCTTTTCTGTTAATTCAAAAACCCCATGGTCTTTATAGGTATACGCTAACACCTCTCTCCTTTTTTTAAAAAAGCTCTAGCTTTTCGCTCACAGCCCCCATCGCATAATTATATTCCATTTTTCTAAAAAACTCACATTATATTAACACAAAGGAACAAAGCGAAGAAATACTTGCAAAAATAGAAAAACTAATAGACGATGGCAAGTGTGCACTGCACACAATTTCAAGCCATGGCGAAGCACCCTGCATGCCAAAACTTCCTGATGGGCTTTCTTCTGATTTAAAGCTTATATAGTTTTACTAATAGCTAAGAAGTGCAATGTCCGATTGTACAATTGGAATTTGGGTTCAAAAATTTTAAACTCTTCATAGATTATGAAAGAATTTTTTAAAAAAATATTTAATTTTTTAAAATCCATGCCTGCAAAAATTTGGCAAATTATTTTAATATATGGATTTTTGATACTTTTACTCATCTTAATTTGGCAAAGGCTGACCTACACCTTTGTTACGGCAGAATTTAAAGATTTAAGGCCAATTCATCAAAGAATTCCCGTTTTTTACAAAGGGTATAAAATCGGAAAAGTGCTCTATATAAAGCCGAGCGACGATTTTAAAACCACCTATATGAAACTTGCCCTGTATCATAAAAAGGGATTAAAGCTTCCAAAAAACTCTATAATTAAGCTCCAAAGGGAAAAAGATAAGTGGAGAAAGAAGGATTATATAGATATAATTTATCCAAAAGAGCCGTCTGAAAGCTTTATTGAAAGCGGAGATTTACTTTTGGGGCAGGCAACGGTTGATATTGAAACATACCTTTCAAGCCAGGAAACAGAAAGCCTTGATAACATCAAGGAAAACGTAGAAAAAGCCTCAGAAGATATGCAAGGGGCAATGGAAGCGCTTCGTGATTTATTGACATCATTGAATGAAATAGCGCAGGAAAACAGAGAAAGCCTGAATGCTGCAACAAGAAACCTTTCAGACACAACAAAAAACATTGACGATTTAACAAGAAAAATTAACAGGTCAATTGAGCAGCAAAAGCTCAAAAACACTATAGGAAACCTTGATGACGCCGTTTCAAACACAAAAAATTCAACAGCAGAGCTTGAAAAACTTTCAAAAAGAATAAACGATATGACAGACAATATAAACTCAACAATGCCAAGCGTGACTTCAAGCATTGAAAACACAAGCTATATCATCCAAAACCTGAATGAAATCACATGCGGGGTTTCAAACACACTTAAAAAAAGGTTTGGCGGCTTGAGGCTCATTTTTGGAAAAACAATAGGCAAAGAATGTGACACCTGCAGAAGCCAAAAAGACTGTAAAAGCCCTTGCCCATAAGAGGTTTAATATTGTCTAACATTACCCATTGTAACGTTTTAGAAAAATAACTTCACAAAGAAACTTAGCCCAGGCACCTGTTTTTCAGGGCAAGAATTCTTTTATCAATATCTATTGTATTTTTTGAAACTTTCTTTGAAAAATTTTGAAGATAATACAGCTCAAATTCAATTGCCTTGTTTATTGCAAAAGAAACCTCTTCTATAGTTTTATCCTGTAGAAGGCTTGATTTGAAAAGTATTTTCCTTGTTTCAAAACCGTAAAGATAATTTGCAGGAATTTTTTTCAAAAAAGAAACCGAAGCAGGGGTGATTTTCCCGCCCATAATCACCTTTTTTCCTTCCCTGTAACATTTTTCAACCACAGGATATATTGTTTCATACATTTTATCAGAATCAATCAAAGCTTCCGAAACTTCTAAGGATGAAGATAAATCGCTTCTTCCGATTACAACCCCTGTAATATATTTAATATATTTTGAAAGCAATATATC
>CAJULR010000014.1 GCA_910587375.1 Candidatus Gastranaerophilales bacterium
CATTTGAAAAAATACAACTGCCGAAAGGTATTAGACTGTATATAACACATGTAAAATTAGACAATGGAAAAGTATTATTTATCGGCTCTCAAAACCCATGGAGTACAGAAGTAATTGAATTTGACCCAGCAACAAATAAATTTCAAAAATATGATGAGTGGAACTTTCCATTAAATGGTGGCAATGCGATTACAATTGATAATAACAGAGTTCTATTATTACACGGTACGGTTTATATAGATGGTGTATCCTCACGTCTTGATAAAGGATTAAAAAGTGCCATATACGATGTGATTAATAAAAAAATATCAAAAGTTAAAATAATTACCGGTGGTAGAGACTGGTATACTATCTATCCAATAAAAATCAAAGATAATAAATTATTCATTTTTGAGAATACACAAAAAATAAAAGTTTATGAATATTAAAAATAAGAGGAGAGTTTGTTTATGTCTATAACTTATACAATACCTGAAATATATAAGAATGCAGGAAAATTGGCACTTTTTGCAAAGGCATGCTACTTAAAAAAGAAAGGTCCTGAAGCCCGCAGGTTGGGTTTTAACCCAACACCATTAAACCATTGTCTAATTTAACACCATCCAAAATAACAAAAATATTAAAAACAGTCCGTAGTCCGCAGGTCAGGCAATATCTGACATCATCAATTGAATTAATAAAATATATTTAACTTTTGTAAGTTTTCCTCTTTAAAACATCAAAAAAATAATGTATAATTAAAAAGTTACCTGTGGCATAAAATAAAATTGAAGGCTTAGATTTTTTGAGGAAACAGCCTTAAAAGGAAGGCCAAGGCAGCTTTTAAGACGAGAAGACAAGTCTAGAAACGGAGAAACACACATTATGCACATCCACGTAAACGGACGTAACCTTGAAGTGACAGATGCGATTAAAGCCTACGTTAAAGAAAAAGTAGGAAAAGTTGCAGCGCATTATGACCAAATCCAAGGTATAGACGTCGTTTTAACCGTTATTAAAAACCCGTCCGTATCCGATTCCCACATCGCAGAAGTAAATTGCAAAATGCTCGGCGACACCGTTAGGGTTGAAGAACAGGCAGAAACAATGTATGCAAGCATTGACCTTGTGTCAGACAAATTGGACCGCCAGGTTCGCAAATTTAAAGAAAAAAATTCAAAATCAAAAGTGGGTGCAGAATCTATCAGGCTGAATGCAGCCGAAGAAGCGGCCGAATAAACTTTTTAAGCCAAATTTCAAAACGGGTTCTCTTTTTGAGGCCCGTTTTTTAGTGCCTTTTTTGGCAATAGTGTTAAACCCGCTCGGCAAGTGCGGTTTTCAATTCATTAGGCATATCATCTTCTGCCACATTCGGCGCCGCAGCCCAAATTATAGAGCTCATATACCTTTTAATGGTGACTGTTTTAAACCCTTTTTTCTTTAAAAATCTGTTTATAAGGTGCGCAATCGTAGAGCTTTTCTCGCCTTCAACAAGCCTGCCATACCTTTTTACACCCATAATTTCCGCTACATCAGAAATCTTTACCCAACCGTTTATTGCTTCTAAAACCTGGGCCACCTTGTCTGCAGCGTCTAAAAGCGCCTCCTTGCCTTCTTTTAACCCCTCATTTCTTGCAGAAACAGCCCCGTTATCAGCGTTTGGCTCATATATTACAATTTCAGCACCGGGAAGAATTTTATCCATTTTTTCCGTGCTTAAATTTTTGTAAAATTCGACAACTTTTTCATCTGCCAAAACGCGCTCTTTTGAAAAATTTTCTAAATAAAGCCCTGATAAGGTTTTTACCCTGCTCATTGCAACATATGCCTGGCCGCGCTCAAAAATCCTCTTACAATCGACATACAAATTCTCAAGTGTCATCCCTTGGGATTTATGAATTGTAATCGCCCAGGCAAGGCGCAGAGGATATTGGTGTCTTTGGGCCATAACCTTGTCGTTATAGTAATATTCAAACTTTTCAGGCTCAATGTCTTTTGTAACACCGTTTTCAAACTCAACTGTTATATAATCTTCGCCAAAGGCTGTAATCGTGCCACAAGAACCGTTTATAAGGCCTGTTTTAAAATCCGAATTAATTAAAAGCATAACACGGGCGCCAAGCTTAAGTTTTATAAGTCTTTCTGCTCTGCAATTTTTGTTAAAAATCTCTAAAATTGTTTCTTCGCGTTCTGTCAGGTTTTCAGAAACAAAATCCTTGCCTCTTAAAACCTCATCCTGTGCTAAAAACTCAACAACCGGGCTTTGAAGCGCATTAAACATCTTTTGATTGTAGCTGTCAGCTTCTTCGTTTGTTGAAAAAATGTGCAAAATATCCCTTTTTTTATCAGGTTCATTTTTCTTGTACCCGCTGGCTTTTGCCGCATTTTTTGCCACATCCCTTGAATTTAAAAGGCTTTCATCTTCATTTGTTAAAGAATTTACGCGCATATTCGTTAACGCCCTAATAAAATCTTCCTCATTTTGGCGATGGTTTTCAGTTAACAAAATATTTTTCAGGTTCAATTCCTTCCAAACGGGCGATTCAAAACAATAATGCAGCTCTTCAGATTCCTTCTCAACAGGCGGAAGCTGGAAAAAATCTCCAAAAAATATCACCTGAATGCCGCCAAACGGCGCGTCCTCGCCCCTTACAAGCCTTAAAACCTTGTCTATATATTCAAAAGTTTTAATATTCAACATAGAAATCTCGTCAAGCGCAAGCATATCGCACTTTAAAATCTGGTTTCTAACGGTCGGTTTGTTTAAAATATTTTTTACAACAGTGTCCACAGGATATCTGCAAATCCCAACCCCCGCCCAGGAATGGATTGTCTGGCCCTTCACATTAACTGCCGCAATTCCTGTAGTGCTTGTTACAACAAGTTTTTTAAATGTACTTTTAAGCATATTTAAAATATAACTCTTGCCGGTTCCGGCATGGCCTGTTATAAAAAGGTTTTCGCCGGTTTTTACAAGGTGCACAATGTTGCTTATTAAGGGATTAACATCTTCCGCCCCGGCTCTTGCCTTTGGCTTGCTTTCAATTTTATCTTTTACAGCTTCAGAAGCTGCAGTGTCAAGGCCTTTCGGGATTATTAACTGATCTTCATTGTAAATTTTATAAGGGACATATTCTCCGCTTGCAATTTGCCTTTCAAAAGCAATAGGTCTTTCATTCGGCTTAATTTCAAAGCTCAAATTCTCTGCAGACGCCCATTTTGAAGATTTAAACCCGTAAATTCTTTTGTAGCATTCAAAAATGCACTGCGAAACGTTTGCAAACTTTTTGCCTTTTAAAGTTGTATGTTTTTCATCAATAGAATCCGCTAAAATGCGTGCTATATCTATAATTTCATCGTATGAGATTAATTCAGACAGCAAAATTTG
The DNA here is from genome assembly GCA_910587375.1 of Candidatus Gastranaerophilales bacterium. GTDB lineage: Bacteria > Cyanobacteriota > Vampirovibrionia > Gastranaerophilales > Gastranaerophilaceae > MGBC122484. The sequence continues at coordinate 3,368 of CAJULR010000014.1, forward strand.
AAGAAGCTTTTTTGGGTTTGAAAAATTATACCCCCTTGGCAGATTATCATATTTTTCATCACCTGCAAAAGCACTTGCAGCCTTATTTTCAAGGGCATTACCGCGGGATTTTTTTAAATATTTCTCATAAACTTTTTCTTTAAAACTCAAAAATTCTCCAAAAGACAGTAAAATTGCCTGATTAAACTAAATAATATAAACCTTGAATAATTATACCAGAAAAGAAAAAGGCAGGTTAATGTATCCTAAAATACGTTCACTGCCTTTAACTTTGACCCTTTTTGACCCGATACATTTAATAGTCACTTTGAAATATCGGTAAAATCAAAGTTTTAAGATGAGGAAAATGCAAAGCTATTTGTTTTGTCTTATAAAGACAAATGTTTAAAATTAAATTGACCTATTACTGAATTAGAATTAACACTGGTTTTGGCTGGTTAGTTTTGTTTAATTCCTGCTATTCGTTTGCACAAAACAAATGTGCAACAAATTCACCATATAGAAGTGTATTGTAAACATAGACATTTTAAAGCCTTTTTTGTCAAATTATTTACAAAAATTTACAAAACCTTCTAAAGCCCTTCAGAAATTTTATTTTCAAAAATGCCTGCCGCACAAAGGTTTCCCTTGTTTCTTGTCCGAAAAAATATGTGTGGTATAATTTTTGGGTAAAGTGTATCTTATTTTAAGAGGAATTAACAACAATGGAAAACACCGCAATCGATTTTAAGAACCATTTTAATAACTACGTTCAAAACCTTGAAACATACATTATGTTTCAAATAAAGCAAAGAACACTGGAATTAACAGATGAACTTACCAAAAAAGGCAGAAAACCGATTGCGCTTTCAATGGGTGCTCCTGTAGATATGGTGCCTGAATTTGCGGTAGAAACGCTGAAAAGCTGCCTGGATGACCCATCAATCCACACTTATTCTACCCCAAAAGGCGAAAAGTATTTCCTTGAAGCCGTTTCAAGAAGAATGAAAACAAGGTTCAACGTGGATGTTGACCCAAATACTGAAGTTTTCTCTTTAATCGGTTCAAAAGAAGGTATCGCAAACTTAATCAGAGAGCTTGTTAACCCAACAACAGACATTAAAAATAAAGATATAATCCTGGTTCCGGACCCGGGGTATGCCTCATATGGCGAAATGATAAAGGTTTCAGGCGGCCTTGGCTACGGCCTTCCTTTAACAAAGGAAAACAACTACATGCCGGATTTAGAGCTTGTTTTGGAGCAAATTAAAAAAGACGGCTTAAACCCCGAAAAAATCAAAGCACTTGTAATAAATTATCCAAACAACCCGCTTGGGGCAGTTGCCACAAAAGAATATTTGCAATCTTGCGTAGATTTTTGCTTAAAACACTGCATAATGCTTATTTCAGATAACGCATACTCTGAAATTTACTTTGATGAAAACGATAAACCGTTAAGCATTCTTGAATTAAAAGGCGCAAAGGACGTTGCGGTTGAATTTCACAGCTTTTCAAAACCATATGCAATGACAGGCTGGCGTATGGGCTGGGTTTGCGGAAACAGACAGATTGTTTCAATGTTTGGAAAATTAAAATCCACAATAGACACAGGCATTTTCAAGGCAATGCAGCTTACTGGCGCAAAGCTTCTTGATTCAAAAGAAGGGGATGAATATATCCAAAACGCAAACAGGAAGCTTAAAAGAAAGATTGATAATTTTGTTCGCGGCCTAAAAGAATTGGGCTGGAAAGACGTTGAAACCCCGAAAGCCACTTTCTACCTTTGGGTTTCAGTGCCGCCAAAGTATAATTCAAACGCCAAAAAATTCTGCGATGATTTGCTTGAAACATCAGGCATTGTTGCAGTTCCCGGAGACGCTTTCGGCGCTATGGGAAAAGGCTTTGTAAGGCTTTCAATTGTGGCCTCTGAAGAAAGTTTGGAAGCAGTTATTGGCAGAATGAAACAAGACGGGCACACTTTCAGCTAGATTAACAGAGCTTGAAAGCTGCCCTTGCACAAAGAAACAGGACTAAAATGACAAAACCAAAAGTTGCACCAAAAGTTGCCATAATCGACTATGGCGCAGGAAATGTAAGGAGCTTGGGGAATATGCTCACGTTTCTTGATGTGCCATATGACATTACAAGCGACAGAGAAAAAATTAAAAACGCAGACAGAATAATTTTCCCCGGGCAGGGGCATTTTGCACAGGCCATGGAAAAACTGAACACAAGCGATATGACAGGTTTTGTGCAGGATATTGTGGCAGATGGAAAGACTTTTCTTGGAATTTGCCTTGGTTTGCAGGTTTTGTTTGAAAAATCCGAAGAAGCACCAGGAACAAGGGGGCTTAGCATATTTAAGGGAGATGTGAAGAAATTTACAACGGGAAAAACCCCGCAAATAGGCTGGAACAAGATAAAAACAACAGAAAACAACAGCTATTTAAAAGATGATTACTTTTATTTTGTAAATTCGTATTATGTTTGCCCTGAAAACAAAGATATAATGAGTTCAACGGCGAATTATCATATAGATTTTTGCGCAAGCGTTGAATATAAAAATATTACAGCAGTACAATTTCACCCGGAAAAAAGCTCTAATGCAGGAATTGAGTTTTTCAAAAAGTGGATTGACGGATAAAATTTCGTATGCAAGAATAACGAGCAAAAAACCGGCGAATCTAAAAACAGAATCGCCGGATTTCTTTAAGTTTTTATTATCTTGTCATCATCGTTGGCTTGCGCTTTCAATAACAGCTTGGGCTGCTGTACTTTTTGCCATTGGCGAAAACGCAGCTTGTCTGCAATTAAAGCGAAACTTGCCATTATTTTTTGGCTTCGATAACAGCTTGGGCAGCCGCAAGTTTCGCCTGCGGAATTCTGAACGGAGAGCAAGAAACATAGTTCAAGCCAATTTTATGACAGAATTTAACACTGTCAGGATCCCCGCCATGTTCGCCGCAAACTCCGCCAACAAGCGCACTGTTAACCTTCTTGCCCTTTTCCATAGACATTTCGATTAACTGGCCAACGCCTTTAACATCAAGGCTTTCAAACGGATTTCTCGGTAAGATTTTTTCTTCAACATATTTATTCAAGAATTTACCTTCCGCATCATCCCTTGAATACCCGAAAGTCATCTGCGTCAAGTCATTTGTACCAAATGAGAAGAACTCAGCATATTCTGCAATTTCATCCGCAGTTAAGGCCGCACGAGGAATTTCAATCATGGTGCCGAATTTATACTCAACTTCAATTCCTTTTTCTGCCATAACTTCTTTTGCAGTTTTAACAAGAATTTCCTTTGCAACCTTAAGTTCATTCACATGGCCGATTAAAGGCACCATAACCCAGGGTTTAACTGCAACGCCTTCTTTTTTAAGGTCGCAGCAAGCTTCAAAGATTGCTCTTACCTGCATAACGTTAATTTCAGGATAAGTTAAACCTAAACGACAGCCGCGAAGTCCCATCATTGGGTTAGATTCAGACAAACCTTCAACAATATGAAGCATTTCTTCTTTTTCTTTCGCGTCTTTATTTAAAGCCTTCAAGGTTGCAACTTCTTTAATTAATTCTTCTTTTGAAGGAAGAAATTCGTGCAACGGCGGGTCTAAAAGCCTTACAGTTAAAGGCTTGTCGCCTAATGCTTTAAACATTGCATAAAAGTCTGAATATTGCATTGGAAGAAGTTTATTTAACGCTTCTTTTCTTGCCTCTTCAGTGCCTGCAATAATCATCTTTTGAACCCAAGGCAATCTGTCAGGGTCCATAAACATATGTTCCGTTCTGCAAAGGCCAACGCCCTCTGCACCAAATTTTAATGAGTTTTCAATGTCTTTTGGCGTATCTGCGTTTGACTCAACTTTCATTGTTCTGATTTCATCAACCCAAGAGAAGAATGTGTTCCAGTTGTCATCAATTTTTGCTTCAACCAACTGAACTGCACCTTCCATAACAACGCCTCTGCCGCCATCAAGAGAAATAATATCATCTTTATGGTAAACCGTGCCGTCTGAACCGATTAAAGTTTCGGTATTCAAGTCAATTTTTAAATCTTCACAGCCTGAAACGCAAGGTTTTCCCATACCTTTTGCTACAACCGCAGCGTGAGATGTAGCGCCGCCCCTAAGAGTTAAAACACCTTGAGATACTGCCATACCGTGGATGTCATCCGGGCAGGTTTCAATTCTTACCAAAATTACTTTTTCGCCGGCTTCGCCTCTTTTTGCAGCTTCTTCGGTGTCAAATACAATTTTTCCAACCGCAGCACCCGGGGAAGCGTTTACACCTGTGCAAATCTTGTGGGCTGCTTCAAGCGCTTTAGTGTCAAAGCAAGGAAGAAGAATTTGGTTAACAGAATATGGGTCAACAAGTTCAATTGCTCTTTCCTTTGTAATAATTCCTTCTTTTTCCATTTCAACCGCAATTCTGATTGCAGCAGCAGCGGTTCTTTTGCCGTTTCTTGTTTGTAAAATCCAAAGTTTACCTTTTTCAATGGTAAATTCCATATCCTGAACGTCTTTATAGCGAAGTTCAAGTTTCTTTGCAATATCAACGTATTGACGATATAAATCAGGCATTTCGGTTTCAAGTTCTGAAATCGGTTTTGGTGTTCTGATACCCGCAACAACGTCTTCACCTTGTGCATTTGTTAAATATTCGCCATAGAAAGAGTTTTCGCCGGTTGCAGGGTTTCTTGTGAATGATACGCCTGTTGCGCAATCATCGCCCATGTTTCCAAACACCATTGTCTGAACGTTTACAGCCGTTCCGAAATTATGGTCAATTTTATTCATATTTCTATATGCAACCGCACGCGGAATATTCCAGCTTCTAAACACCGCTTCAATAGCTTCTTGAAGCTGAACATAAGGGTCTTGCGGGAATTCTTTGCCTGTCACTTCTTTAATAACGTTTTTATAAACAGGAATTAAAGATTTCCAGCCTTCTGCTGAAATTTTTGTATCTTCTTTAACGCCTTCGCGTTCTTTTACTTTTTCCACTTCGGATTCAAAATATTTTTGTCTGTCCATATCCCAAGCAACAGAACCAAACATTGTTAAAAAACGACGATAGCTGTCATAGCAAAAGCGCGGGTTATTTGTTAATTTAACCATAGCTTCAACGGTTTCATCATTTAGGCCCAAATTCAAAATAGTTTCCATCATGCCCGGCATTGAAAGCCTTGCGCCTGATCTTACAGAAACCAACAAAGGGTTTTGAGTATCGCCGAATTTTTTGCCTGCCTGTTTTTCAACATCAGCTAAAGCAGCCCTAACTTCATCCATAAGGCCTTCTGGCATTTTATTGCCGTTATTAATATAATCCATGCAGGTTTCTGTTGTAATTGTAAGGCCCGGGGGAACGGGAAGCCCTGCATTAGTCATCTCTGCAAGGTTTGCGCCTTTTCCGCCAAGCAGATTTCTCATATCCGCATTTCCTTCACGAAAAAGCCAAACACGCTTTTCATTTGCCATAATTGAATTTTCTCCTTAATTTTTTAAACTGAAATTTAGTCAAAAGTTAAGGCGATTTTATCACAAAAACAAGTGCAAATAAAGAAAAAGTTTAAACCTCCTCTTGGAAACTCTTCTTTATTTTATTCATCGCTTCTTTCAGCTCATCAGTCAAACCTGCATTTTGCACAATTCTATCAGCGTAGAATTTTTGACACTCATATGGCAAATTGCTTTTGCAGGCAAAAGATATTACATTTCCAAGCCTTTCAATTTCTTCTTTTATAGGAGTTTCATATTTTTTGCTTACCGCAATAGAACAAAGTAATGATATATCATCATTCCCTTCTGCCGCCAATTTTGAAATTCCGGAACCGACTAAACCGGAAACCACTTGGAATAATATATCTTTCTTCTTTCCTTTGCCGTCAAAATCATCAATGTCTTTTATGCAGTAAGAATAGAGGTTTGAAATATCATCAAATTTTGGTCTTTTGTCAATATGTATAATGTTTCGGCCTCCATTTGAACTTTTTAATTCAACATTGCAGGGATAATTTTTCATCTGTTTTGTAAAAGAAAGGCAGGAGATTAAATCCTGATATGATAAATTAAACATTGAAGGGTCCTTGGAAGCATTATATAAAACAGTCTTCATGGCAAGCTCTGCCGCATTTTTCTCTCTTGATACGGTGTCGTTTCTTGCTTCTTTCATCTGTTTATAAAAATGTTCCCTGCTTGAAGCATCAACCTTTTCATCCTTTAATAAGCTTATCCAGGTTTCAAGGGATTCAACATCCAAATTTTGCAAATCGGAAAGATAAAATTTAACAAACGAATCCGGCAAAAACGAATAGGCAGATTTATATGCACTAAAAAGCTCTTCTTTTGCTTCTTTCATTCTTTGTTCTTTTGAAATTATCGTTTTCCTTAATTCCCTTATTTCCTTTTTAATTTCCCCTGTTTTTTCATAAACACTTTTCTTAAGCTCACTAAAGCTACCGTCTTGTTCTGCAAGTTCAGCCCTTTTTCTTGCTTTTTTTATTTCTTTTCCTAAAATTTTTGAATAATCACTATTTTCATCTTCGCTATGGTGAATTTTCCAAAATTCCGTCATAATTTCAGACTGATAGCCGTTATATGCGTCAGTTCCATAAATTAAATTTTCGGGCATATTCATATTGTGCCTGATTAAATATTCCGATAAATCTTTTCTAATTTGAGGACAATGGTTCCAGGCGTCTGTCATAAAAACTCTTTGAAACTCATTTCCTGACTGCATTTTGTTAATTAATTCGGTTCTTTCGGCGTCAGAAAGCCTGTCCCATCTTCTAATTTGCGCTTCTCTTTGTTTTTCCCTGGTTTCTTTGGAAACCTCTCTTTTTGCATGTTCCAGCCCCGGGGCTCTAAAAGAGGCCTTGTGCAAACCTGAATTTGTCCTGTCGCCTTGCACTTTTGGAACTGCAGCGTAATGCGCTCTTAAAGCATTTGATATAAGCCCGCCTATTTTTGCCGAATATTCTTCATCGGTTGTTCTTAAGGAATTTAAATATTGAAGAGAAGGAAGCTTTATTCCAAGGGCACTTAAAGTTGAATAATTTATATAATTTTTATCTTCCCTTTTAAATACAGGGTTTATGTCTTTATCCAAATCTTCATTAATATCTGCCAGGGACTTAACTTCTAAAAATGCTTTCTTTAAAAGATATAATGTTAAATCTTCGCCTGAATTTACAACAGTTTCGCCCGCAGAATCGAGCGTATCACGCATAATTCTTGCTTCATATAAAAGCCCTGTTGTTGCCCTTGTGTCATCAATGCTTTTTAAATCTGCAAATAAAGGTTCATCAAAAAATAAAGATTTTACATCATCAACCGTCTGTATATTAGAATCTGCAAGCAAAGAAAAAGCCGTAATATGCGCTTCAAGGGGCGTTTTCAAATCAAAAGAAGACAGGTTTTCAATATAATCTTTAACAGTATCAGGCATTCTGTCCCTATTTACATTGTAAAATTTTTCAAGATTCATCCCGCGTGCACCAAAAGACAAAAAATAGTTTTTTGGATAAGAATTTATTGAAGCCATCCGGGGTGTGCTTTGAACGTTTTTATTAAAATAAGAATTTTCGCTTCCAGCTGCCGTTAAATTTGCCTGCACGGGCATATTTACCCTGAAACCGTTATTTATTGAACCTACACCATTTATTTTCATCTTTTTTTCTTTCTTTTTTTGCATATATTTAAAACCCGAAGAAAAAATAAACTTGCCAAACACAGTAAGGTGGCAAATTTTAATTTGTTCAAGTTTTAAATGTAAGAATGACAATATATCATAAAAATTAATTACCCGATGAGGTAATACACATTTATTTCCCCTTGTTATATTTTCAAATACATAAAAAGATTTTAAAAATATGTTGTACATAGATTAGCTTGGGAGCAATTAACAAATGGAAAAAACCAAAATTTATGTCGTTGAAGATTATTTCCTGATAAGAGTGTCATACAAACACAATTTAGGAAAAATTAAAGACTTCGACATTATTGGAGATTTTGAAACGGCAGAAGAATGTTTAGAGGCCATGGAAAAAGAACAGGCAGACATCGTCCTTATGGACTTAGGCCTTCCCTGTCCTTATATGAACGGAATTGAGGCAACGAGAATTTTATGTGAAAAATACCCGAAAACAAAAGTGATAATTTTAACATCACACGAAACAGAACAGGAATTTCTTGCTTGCACAGCGTCGGGTGCTTCGGGCTATGTTCTTAAAGATTCAGACCCCGCTTTTCTTGAACACGCAATAAGGGCGGTAAAATTCGGCGCGCTTTGGTTTGATCCAAAATTTGCAGATGTTGCAAAATCCGCTTTTCCAAAACCAATTTCAACGGATTTTGAAAATTTATACCCAAAAAATGACATCAAAGATGTTTTAACATCAAGAGAACTTGAAGCCTTAAAGCTTGTGTCTGAGGGAAAATCAAACGTTGAAATTGCAGAAATTATGATGGTGAGCAAAAACACAGCAAAAGCTCACGTTGGAAACATTTTAAATAAACTATCAGTTACAGATAGAGTTCAAGCTGCGGTTATGGCAGTGAAAGCCAAATTATTTTAGGGTCAAAATTTCAAAAAGGTTATTATTTAAAAAATATCAAAAAGGTTGTTTTATTTTAAATTAAAATATGACTGAATATTAAACAAACATCAAAAAGGGTAAGATATGATAAACACAGAAAGGGATTGCCGAAAAATTGCCTCGGGTAATATTAGCGGCAACACTAACAATGCAAAAGAGATTGAGCAAAAGAAGGAAACCTTCGTTGCAGCTTTAACGCACGATCTTAAAACGCCAACAATTGCGCAGATTAGAATGCTTGAAATTCTGCTCACAGAGGCCTGCGGCAAATTAAACGAAGAACAAAAAGAAATAATTGAGCAAATGTTAAAATCCGCAAAATATATGCTTGGAATGATATCAAGAGTTTTACAGGTTTATAAATTTGAAAATGGCGAAACAAAACTTGAATATCAAACCTTTGATTTTAAAGAACTTTTGCTTGAATGCGCAAATGAGCTTTTGCCGCTTGCCTTAGATAGAAATTTACAATTTGAAGTAAAAATTAGCGCAAAAGAAAAAGAGTGCTTTATTTCAGCAGATAAAATTCAAATAAGACGCACAATTATAAACCTCATTTCAAATTCAATAGCCTACGCTTATAAAAATACAAAAATCGAAATTGCCTTGAAAAAAGAAGATGAAAAAATTGTCTTTGCAGTATCAAATTCAGGCCCGTATATTCCGCCTGAAACTTTATCCACACTTTTTGATAAATATGTTTCAAGCAAAATAAACCCGGGGCTTGCAATTGGGGGCACAGGGCTTGGGCTTTATATTACAGAAAGAATAATTTCAGCCCACAAAGGCGAAATTATTGCACAAAGCAGCAAGGATAACATTAACACATTCGGGTTTAAAATCCCAAAAGCACAGTAGACACGCAATTAATTAAGAGAATGGCAAGAGTCAGCTTTCAAAATTTAAATCTCTAAAACTTATCTCTTTTAGGTTCAAATTCTTTAAATATACCGTTTCAAGCCTGCTTTCAGTTAGAATATAAACCTTTTCCTTGGCGCGGGTCATTGCAACATAAAAAAGCCTCTTTTCTTCATCGGCAATTTCGCAATAACCCAAATTAAAATTGTCTTTTAGGGCTAAAGACACTTCAAAATCAGGATGAATAAAAGGCATAATGCCGTTTATCGCCCTTAAAATGATTACTATATCCGCTTCAAGCCCTTTTGATTTATGAATTGTCAAGGCCCTGATTTTTGTTTTGTCAATGGTTTTCATCCGAAGAAGCTTTGGCGCAAACTCTGATTCTAAATTTGAACCTGAAATTTTATTCAGCCTTGATAAAATTAAAAAGCTCTTATCAGGGTTTAAGCGAACAAGCCTGTGCACAGTTTTTAGGTATTTTGCCTTAATTTGACCTGAATCTTTTTTAAAGGTATAAATTAAATCCGAATTATTTTCCCTGTTTATAAAGGTTTTATCAATGTTAATTTTTAAAACTTCGCCCTCATTTGTTTTTACGGGCCTTGCGGGAACACCGTCAAACGCCATCAGTGTGTTTGATGTGTCTATAATTTTTTTATAGGAACGGTAATTGTTTGCAAGCGTGTAAACTTCAGAATTATTGAAAAGTTTTTTAAAGTTTTTGAAATAATAAAGGTTTGAGCCTGCAAACCCGTTAATTGCCTGCCAATCATCTCCTGTTGCAAAAAGTTTTAATTTCGGGTTAAAACATTTTATGGCAAGAATTAAATCGAAAAAAAGCCTTGAAAAATCCTGATATTCATCAATAAGAATATATTTCAGACGATTGATTTTCATTTTCTCGCTGTTAAATATCCGAAATTCACACTCTCCGCGGGTTTTAAGAATTTTCTCGGTTGCTTTTATAATTAAATCATCAAAATCATATAACTTCTCCTTTTCTAAATACGCTTGATATTTTAAATAAACCCGATACCCAAGCTCTAAAAATATTTTGGTCCTCTCTGAAAGTGCTTTGTCCTCAAGTTTTCTTTCAATATAAAAATTGTCAAATTTTGATTTTTTAACGGTCGAAATAAATCCTTCAACTGTTTTATAAAAAGCCTTAATGTTTAATTCCCTCACCCTGTTAAAAAGTTCTGTTTTTTCTTGCTTTTCAGGAAAAATTCCAAACTTGCAAAGTGTTTCTTTTAAAATAATTTCAAAATTTTCCCGCACCTGTGAATCAGAACACCAGGTTTCAATCAAAGGAATATTTTTCTTCCTGAAATACCTTCTTTTTATGTGCATATTTTTCACATACTTTGAAACATCATCTATAACACTATTTTTTGGGCCCAAAGCCTTGCCACCAGCACTATAACAAGGTTCAAGCGCATTTTTATCCACGCCCCAGTGCTCAAGATAAAATTCCTTTCCGCCATATTTTATATAAAAATCCGGTCTGTAAACATTCCACTTATCGTCAATGTTTAAAGCCTCTTTTTCGCTTTTAGAAAAAATTATGCTCTTTTCATATTCATATTCTATGCCGTTTTCAAAAAGAAAATCTGCGATATATTTTTCACCATGGGATTTTACAATCTCCCCTCGAAGCGTCACTTGGGATAAACCCTTTAAAAACGTTATGCTTGAATTATCTGAAATATTGACTTCATTTTTTATGGGCACATTTAAAGAAGTTTTATAAAAATTGTAGAATTTTTCTTTCAATCCATTATCTTCTAAAATCTCCCCGATTGCCTTTAAAATCAAGGTTTTTCGCTTTTTATCATCTGCAATCTGAACTTCATCAAAAAGGCTCTTTGCAAAGCTGTGAAAGGTTTTTGCGTTTTCAAAGCCGGATACATTTTTATAATTTATATAATTGTTCAGCCCGTATTTTTCCCCCAAATCCTTTCTAATTTTCACTTTTGCTTCTTTGTTGAAGGCAAGAATTAAAATTTCATCAGGGTGAATTCCGTATTTTTCAATTAAAAACAAGGTTTTAAGGCAAATCGTGCTTGTTTTGCCGCTTCCTGCGCGCGCTTTTAAGAGCACATTCGGGCTTATTGAAGAAATTGCAAGGGCTTTTTCTTCATCAATATTTTCGTTTAAAAAATATTCAAGCACATATTTTTTCTTCAAATCCTCGTATTCCGCCTTTTTTACAGCTTTTGTTTTATAAAAAAGAACATCCGCCTCTTGAAATTTAAATTCCTTTAAAAGGCTTATGAGGTTTTCTATATCTTCCACAAAAAGCCCAAGAGCCTCTTTTTCGGCTTCGGGCAAGTTTTTTACCTTGGAATAGAAAAAAGAAGAGGCTTTTTTAAAATTTTCAACAGAAAGTGCAATTATATTTGCCCTTAAATTTAAAATATATTTTTTCAGGTTTTCAATATATGTTTTTTGAAGAGAGGAAAGCAGATTTTTATTTTCAAAATAAATTTTTTCAAACATTAAAAAATTATCATTTTGAATAAACCCTTCCGCCTGTTTTAAAATGTCAGCGTTGTAAATTTCTTTTTTTATAGAATTTATGGTGCTTAAAAATAGGGGTTTAAAATTTTTCCATTCGCTTTTTTTGAAATTTGCCCTGATTTTTTCTATAAGCTCAATTTCAGATTCCGTAAAGCGTGAAAAATCTCCCGAAATAATTGCAGGAATTAAAATTTCTGTGTATGTTTTTTCATTTTGCAAAAAATCATTAAGCCAGATTTTTGCAAGCTTTTTTAAAGGAGCATACCTCTCCTTCATAGGAATAGTCTTTGTTTTCATAGTTTAATTCAGCTTCTTTTTTAAATTATTCAGCATTTTGGTATTTTTCGAGGCGAATGCCCCTGCCAAAATTAAAAGTAGCATATTTTAATTTTTTTTGCAAATATGAACAAAAAAATAAACCTAAAAAAGGCCCTTTGAAATTTCAAAGGGCCATAAAAAATAACAAAAAGGAGGAAAAATGTTCTAAAGCGCTTTTTTAAGCAGCGTCTTTATTGTCATTTGGAATTATTTCGTCATATTCTTCATATCGTTCTGTTATGATGATATTTTCTTCTTCATCATCCATATTGTCATACATGCTGCATAGACATTCCGTGTCACACCCGGGGCCCATAATTGGCTCTTCCATACCATCTGCCACCTGTTCGCTTATATTTTCACCGGTGTCATCTACAGTATCAACCACATCATCCTTAATATCAGAAAGCTTTTGTGCCCCGTCTTTAATTTTTTCTTTAACATTTTCTGCGGCATCATGAACAAAATCTTTTGCTTTTTCAAAACCTTCTTTCATCATATCGCCTGTTTTTTCAAAACCGTCCTTCATTTTTTCCGTGAACTTTTCATCATTGTGCATAGCCCTGTCCCTTTCTTTCTATATCCGTAATTGGCACCATTTTAAGTGCCGCCTTAACTATGAACTGCGCTTTGGTTGTTAACCGTGCTTTGTTTTATAAAACTTAACAATATTATAATAACCAACGCGGCTAGTTCTTTCATTGCCGCTTTGGATAATTTTTAAAAAGCAAAATAAGAATTAACATTTGAATTTTGCTTTGTTTTTTTAACAACAAACATTCTATTCAAAAAATTTTTTTAAGAAATTTTGAAAAAGATATTGATTATTTTTTTTGTGTTTGGTAGTATTTAGTTCGTGGGTAATCCACATCTTGAAAATCACATAACGGTTAACCTCGGTTACCGACCCATAAATGGGGGATTAGCTCAGTCCCTGTAAAGCATAAGCTTTACAAAATACGACTAAAGCACCTGGTGCTCTACCGTTTGAGCATTGACAATTACATAAATGGGGGATTAGCTCAGTTGGTAGAGCACCTGCTTTGCACGCAGGGGGTCAGGAGTTCGAGCCTCCTATCCTCCAAAATTAATCAAAGAGCCCAAAAGGCTCTTTTTTAGTGCATTTCCGCCCTATTGCACAGAGCAAATTTTCGCCCATTTTTTATTAAAAAGGGACCAAAAAGGGACTATTTTGGGACTACTAAAAAACTTTGCTGGCTTTATTGGAGTTTTAGCTTGTTAACTAAAATATGTTGCAATATATGGCTTTCATGTTTTAAAATTAAATAAACGAATGTCTTTAATTATTTTCCAAATTTGAAAGCTTAAAATGCTGGATTTTATAATAAAAACAACAAATGAAATACATAATATAGGCTGGTGGCAAATGTCAACGCCATTTATAACGGCTACCGCTTCTTTTGGAGCTGTATATTTTGGCGCTTGGCTTACAGATAAAAGAAGAGAAAAGGAACAACATAAAGAAAATATTAATAAGGCAATAATATTGCACACATTAATTGAACTGCAGACCCCTGCTTTAATGGATTATAGAGATAAAATTTTAATACCAAAACTTCAGGCAGTAAAGCTTGGAAATTTAACCGTTGCAACTGAAAAATACCCTTTTTCTTCATGGCTATTGCCCATTGATATCAAAGAATATAATTTTTTAATCAATGAAAGCAAGGGGGGAATGAGCGCTTTGCATCAAGTTTTAAAATATGAAGAAAAATTAAATAATGCAATAACAGTATCTGATAATTTTGCGTTGACTAACGAAGAAAAGAAAATGTTAAATCCTAGAGCAATATATATAGCAAAAGTTAAGAGTATAATTGAAACAATGTATGAAACTTGCGATTGTTTAATTTATTTTTCACTTTTATTACATAGATATTTAACCTACCTGCTTTGCGAAGTGCATAAAGAAAAATTCATGTGTTCTGATATGCTTATGGCGATGGACCTTGTAGCAGAAGCAAAAAATAATAGTGTTAAATTAGATTGGCTTAGAATGCTGCCGGAAGGTTGGCAATATCCCAAATACCCTAGAGAAGAAAAATAAATTCGGCATTTAAAATTATATCTTTCAGATAAAACAAAACCTAAAACCTTTGTATCTCAAGTAAAACACAGAAAAAAATTAATCCTGAATTTTTAAAACGAGCTATTTCTATAAATGGAAAGCATTGAAGATAAAAAGAATTTTGCAACCTTGTACATTCTTCAAACGCAATAAAGGTAAGTCTTCATTTAGAAATAAAGAACGACAGGGAATGTGCTTGCGAAAGGGGCCAAATAGATTTTTAATTAAAAATATTTAACAATGAAGGAAAAATAGATGAAAGATTTAACAATGTTGACTAATTTAATAAATGATGACGATAAAATCAAAATACCTACAGACGGAATATATAAGGCTACTGTTTCGTTTAATAAAAATACATACAACCTTCAAAAAGATATTAAAATAAACCTTGAGGCATATGCGATATATGATTGCAAAAAC
>CAJULR010000015.1 GCA_910587375.1 Candidatus Gastranaerophilales bacterium
CAAAAACAAATACTTTTTTATATAATAGCGGAATGTATATCGATAGAACACAACATAAATATACGCTTTTAAATGATGGAAGATTGTTTATTGTTGGAGGAGTATCAGATTGTGATATAAAAACCTATGGGTATGATATAAAACCTACCGAATATTATAATCCTAAATCTGGTAAATTTGAGAAAGGTCCCGAATTGCCCGTAGCACTTTCTTATGTTCGTCAGCTTATTCAATTAGAAAGTAACCATGTATATATATATGGTTGTACATTTATTACTGATATGAAATGCGAGCAGCGTATTTATAAACTTGCAAACGGTTCGGATAAATTTGAATACATATCAACACTTCCAGCACATGGTGGCGTGTCTAAATTAAAATCAGAAAAGATGTTGACACTTTCGGCAGCAGGAGAAAATGGTGAGTATTTGCAAGCTACCATATTCGACCCTGAAACAAATAAGGTTGAAAATTATTCCCTTGACTTTCCGAAAGATTATTATACAACTACAATTTTATTACCCGATGATACTCTTTTATTCATTGGTGGTTCATCAGGTTTTGGAATAGGTTTTAAACAGTATAAAATGGCAAAAATATATAACCCTAAAACCAATGAACTTAAAAAATTAAAAACAAAACCTAATTTTTCAAGAAACGGACATAGTACCGCAATTCTTTTAAAAGACGGCAACGTATTGATTGTTGGTGGTGAAAAATCTCCCAAAAAACCTTATACAGCTGAAGTCTATATGTTTAACAATAAAATTGAAAAATAAAAGTAAAAAACATTTATAAACAATTAAATTAAACACTACGCAAATATATCAATAAAAAGCATTCTCTTAAAAGAAAGGAGGATTAATTTGGAGTGCTTAAATTTGATATGCAAAGTTAAATAAGAAGAACACAAAAAAGAAAGTCCGTAGGTTGGGTTTTAACCCAACACAACCCATAACTTTATTCTATGGTGCCTGTACAAGATTGTGTTTAACCGGGTTATACTGTTATAAATATTTTAAATTTTGAATATATGCTCTTCTTTTATGCTGTTTTTAACGTTTTTGTTATTTTGAATGGTATAAATTAGTCCGCAGGCCAGACATTGCCTGATGATTCTGTAACCGAACCAATTTCCAATCTGAATTCATTTAAATCTTAGGAAAAAACTCGAATTAACATTTTTCATCCCACAAAACATGGTAACGCCTGAAGTTAACATATGTCAATAAATAAAACAATGTTAATTTTTCTTGTTTAGAAATGTTAAAACATGGGCAATATATAGACATGGTAATACTCTACATGATTGATTTTAATATTTGCTTGATGTAAAATTTTTCCTACAGGTCAATATAATTTTTATAATGTCCATTACCTATTAACAAATTGTACTCAGACAAAAGTGAGGAAACCCATGAATTTTTTAAAGAATACCGTTAGACTATTAATTGCATTGTGTTTTGTTGCAATGAGCCACAGCGTTTCTCTTGCAGCAGACATTGAAGACGTTCCCGAGGGCTTTTGGGCACAAAAAGCCGTTATTGATTGTTTAAACAGGGGCTATTTCAGGCTTGATTCAAACAGCAGATTTTACCCGAACGGAACAATCGAAAGGGCTGAATTTTTGAATTCCCTTTTAAAAGTAATTGAAAGCGAAGATGTTCAACAAGGCGCAAACATAAACTTTAAAGACGTAACCCCAAATTCACGCTATTTAAAAGACATTGAAATTTCAAAAAGCCTTGGAATGATTTACGGATACCCCGATAAAACCTTTAAACCAAAAGAAGCAATCACACGTTCTGAAGCAACAAGTGTTCTTGCAAACATTTCAAGGGTGAATATGGAAGATAAATCCATTTTGGATAAATTTGAAGACACAAAAGAAATTCCTGTTTGGGCACTAAATTCTTACGCAAAAGCAGTTAATGAAAATCTTTATGTAAACTACCCCGACCCTTCAAAATTCACGCCTCAATCTAAAATGACAAGGGCGGAAGCTGCTGTATTATTTGCAAAAATGTCCCAAGACATCGACACAATGAAATCAAGATATAAACTTGGCGAAGAAGATGTTCTTTTAAGAGAAGAAACTCTTTTAACATATAACAAAGCTCCAAGAACAAAAGTTAAAATTTATAACAATAAAAAAGTAATTGAAGCAGGAAATGTTATTATTGCACACCCAACCCACGAACTTGACACAAAAACCGTAAAGAAAAATTCAACGTTTTCTTTTGTTGCCCCTGAAGACTTATACACAGAAGAAGGCACGCTTTTATACCAAAAAGGCGCAAGGTTTGACGCAAGAGTTCACAGAGTTAAAAACAGACTTTGGGTAAACAAACAAAATAAAGCACTTTTCATCTTTGATTACGCTCATTACCCAAACGACACTGAAAAAGAAATGGCGGCAGTTGCTTACACAACAAACAAGGGTAATGTTGTATACGTTACAGACGCAAACTCTAAGAAAAAATACAGAGAAAGCGCTAAAACACTTTCAAAAGGCGATTTTCTTTTAAAATATGTAGACAGATTAATCCCGGTTGTTAAAACAAAGGCAAAACCAAGCGAAGATATGTATCTTCTCTTAACGGGTGACCTTATTATTCCGAACAACCCTGACCTATAGATTACAGGGCACTTAGGGTATTTAAGACATCTGATACATCTATATTTAAACATTGAGATTGATTGCAGTTAACTTTCCTTTTATGCCAAAGGCAAGGCCTGCAATCAATTTTTTTGTTTGTAATAACCTTTATATTATCCTTTTTGGGCACAAGTTTGTCTTCATTAGTTGGCCCGAAAATTGCCACAATATTCAGCCCCAAACCAACACCAATGTGCAAAGGAGCACTGTCTGCGCAAATTAAAGTATCTGCAAAAGAAAGTGTGTTCATTAAATCTGCAAGGTTTTTTGTCTTTCCAAAATAATTTATAAAGTTTGGATGGTTAGACACTTCTTTATCTTCAAGAATTTTTTCTATAATTTCTTTATCATCCGGCCCGCCAAAAAGAACAAGCCTTTTCCCTTTTTCAAGCACACCTTTTATAACAGAATGCCAAAAAGAAACATCCGGGCATTTATAAATTTGTTTGTCTATACTCATTTTTGAAACACCGGGATGAAGCGCAATAAAACCGCCTTCTGAAGCTTCTCCTTGAATGTTTCCTTGCCCGCTTTGAAGTTCATGGGGTAAAATAAAATTCCCGTCTGCCTTCAGGTGCGGCACAGAAATTTCATCCAAAATATTATCATCAAGATACGGCAAAATTAAATCATGGTACATTGAGCCTGCATACTGATTTTCATCTAATTCAACACCGTCTGTTAAAAGAAATGCAGTCTTTGAAAAATATCCGCTTCGTCTTTTAATTCCTGTTAAATATAAAATTATTGCAACAAGAGGCGATTTCCCGGACGATATTACAACATCAAATTTCCCTTTGCGCGCACGCTGAATAAGCCCTAAAACATTAAAATATTTTTTAAGCCCGCTTGCTTTAATATCAACTTCAATAATTTCATCAATTAAAGATGTGAGCTGTTTTACGCCTTTGGCACGGCTTTCAAGGCATAATGTAATTTTACAGTTGGGGTATTTTTTCTTAAAATCTTCTATGCAAGGCAAAAAAAGAATTTCATCCCCAAGCCCGCCATAGTTTATAAAAAGAGCGTTTTTAAAATCTTCCGTGCCCTTAACATTTTCCACCATAATTAAAACTCCATAAACTTTATACTCCATTTTACAACAAAACGCAATTTTATTGTAAAATAATATTTATGGAGAAAAGTATGGAAATTTTTCAAGAAAATTCTAAACTTGGGGAGCAATTAAGCCTTTCATTCACAGGAATAGGCTCACTTCCCTTTAAAAATGAGGCTGCGCCAAATGAAGCAATGGATTATGTTTTTGAATGCTGCCCGGATTTTCCATATTGGGCACAACTTCCACACTTTAAAAAAGAAGAAGATATGGCGCTTCAATTCTCTGAAAACCTTTTGGGGCTAAAGTTTGACGAAAAAGAATGCAGATATTTTCTTGATGATACAGATGAAGATTTTTTCCTTGGCCTTGAAAACCTTTTTATAGATTATGAAGCAGTCACAAATTCAGCCAGTTTAAGCGATTGCGCCGACATCTTAGAAAAATATAAAATCTCAAAACCATATTCAAACACAATTAATATTTTCCTTGAAAAATTACGGGAGATTACCAAAAAGGCTCCAAATAACGTGCCAAACTTTACAAAAGGCTCAATCACAGGCCCGTTTACATTTTCCACAAGCTTTTCAGACATTGAAGGAAAATCTGCATATTATAATGAAACTTTAAGGGAAGTTATCGTAAAAACATTATCATTAAAGGCCCTATGGCAGGTTAAAGAATTTAAGAAGGCGTCGCCTGAAAGCACCCCTGTCATTTTTATGGACGAACCAAGCATTTCGCAGGTTGGAAGCTGCGCTTTTGTGACCGTAAAAAAAGATGATGTTGTTCAAATGTTAAAAACAATATCTGATGACATTAAAAAATTCGGCGCCCTTTCAGGAATTCACTGCTGCGGAAAAACAGACTGGGACATTGCAATTGAAAGCGGTGTTAACATTATAAATTTTGACGCATATTTTTATGCACAAAGTGTTGGCACATACGCAAAACGCCTGGAAGAATTTATTAAAAAGGGCGGGTTTTTATCCTTTGGAATAGTTCCAACCCTTGATAAAGAGGCGCTTTCAAGCCTTACGGCCGAAAAATTAAAAGAAAAATTTAAAGAGGCAATGAACTGCCTTACAGGAAAAGGCGTCAATAAAGAACTTATTTTAAAACACTGTTTTATAACCCCAAGCTGTGGCTGCGGTTCTTTAGATATTAATTCTGCAAAACGCGCTTTAAGCCTATGCTCGGAGCTTTCTTGCGCCTTAAAAAAAGAAAAGGAGGAAATGCCCTCGTGACATCCACAATTGCAGTTATAGGAAAATCAGGAAGCGGGAAAACAACTGTCGTAAAAGCGCTTTATGAAGTAATAAAGGAATATTTCCCCGAAAAAAGCATTCTCCTTGTGGATAACGACCTCACGGCAGAGCTTGCGGCAAGGTTTGACCTCAGCAAATGTAACACAATTTATGGGATAAGAAGCGGCAAACACGAATACAACACAGGCATTCCAAAAAAAATGACAAAGCAGGAATACATTGAATGGGCGCTTGAAGACATCTTAACCGAAGTGGATGAAAACGCAGACATTATTGTTTCCCATATTGTAGCTTCAAAAGATTGCATTTGTCCAATTACAAAACAGATGATGGAAGCCGTTGCAAAATTAATCGACAGATATGATTTTGTGCTTTTTGACTGCGAATATGACCTAAAATACCTTGTACAGCTTGTAGACTACCCGATTGACACAACAATTTTGGTTTCAAAAGCAGACCTTGCTTCGCTTCACCTTGCTTCAATAATTTCCGATACAAATAAAAAATACGCAGCAGAAGGCCAATTCAGCGTTATTTTAAATAAAATCAAAGAAAAAACGGAATCTAAAGCGCTTGAAACCGCAAATTCCTTCTCTTTAAATACTTTGGGGCTTATAAAACAGTATGAAGATGAGCCAAATCAGGAAGAACTTAAAGAAATCATAAAAAATATGTACCCAAGGCTAAATTTGCCACAAAATACAAACATTTAAATTTTAAGGCAATAAAAAGCCCTAAAAACAATTCCTAAGGAGAAAAATGGCAACAATAATTGACGGCAAAAAATGCGCCGAAAAAATTTTAGACGATATAAAAAACAGGGTTTCAAACCTTACCCAAAAACCCGGCCTTAGCGTAATTTTGGTCGGATGTGACCCTGCAAGCAGTGTTTATGTGAAAAATAAGGAAAAAAAGGCGCTTGAAACTGGGTTTAATTCTTCTGTTTATAAATTGCCTGAAAATATAACAAAGGAAGAGCTTTTAGCCTTAATTGAGAAACTGAATAAAGACGATACTGTTGATGGCATTTTGCTTCAGTTGCCTTTGCCAAAACATTTAAACCCTTCTGATTTTTTGGATAAAATTGACCCCAAAAAAGATGTGGACGGTTTTCACCCGGTTAATTCAGGCAAACTTTTAAACAATGAAAAACCTTATGCTATATCCTGTACACCAAAAGGAATTATAAGACTTTTAGAAAGCTACAATATCCAAATTGAAGGGAAAAACGCTGTAGTAATAGGCCGCTCAAACATTGTAGGGAAGCCTGTTTCAATGCTTCTTTTAAATAAAAATGCAACCGTTACAATTGCACATTCAAAAACAAAAAATTTATCCGAAATCACAAAAAAAGCTGATATTATAATCTCTGCCACAGGCCGCGCAAATATGGTAACATCCGATATGGTAAAAGAAGGGGCAGCAGTAATTGACGTTGGAATTATAAGAGGAAACGACGGCAAATTAAAAGGAGATGTAGATTTTAACAGTGTAAAAGATGTTGCAGGGTTTATAACGCCAGTTCCTGGCGGCGTCGGGCCTATGACAATTGCAATGTTAATGGAAAACACGCTTGAACTTCATCTCCTAAATAAAGAAAACCAAAGGTAAATAAAATGTTAAACAGAACACTTCCGGCAAATAAATTAAGGGACGCCTGGGTTGAAATTAACCTTGGAAACCTTGAATACAACATAAATTCAATTAAGGCAAAAATAAAAGAAAACCTAAAAAAAGGTGAAGATATGCCAAAGTTTTTAGCCGTAATTAAAGCAGACGGCTATGGCCATGGAAGCGTTATGTGTGCCCCAACCCTTGTAGCATGCGGCGTTGAAGCTTTTGGTGTTGCAAGCGTAGATGAGGGCTTAGAACTTCGACAGAATAAAATAACTTCACCAATTTTAGTTTTGGGCGCCGTTCCGATTTGGGCCTTTGAAAGCGCCGCAAAAAACGATATCACGGTTTCAATTTTTAACGAAGAACACCTTGAAGCTGCAAAAATTTTATACGACAGAACAAAAATAAAAATTAAAGCCCATATAAAAATTGACACCGGGATGAACAGAATAGGAATTTCCCACAGAAAAGCAGCAGATTTTATAAAGAAGGTTCAAAAAACCGATTATATAGATTTAAAAGGTGTTTTCACCCACTTTGCAGACATTGAAAACCCAAAAGTTTTAACTTTTCAAAGAGAAAACTTTAAAAGAGTAATAGATTCAATTGATAGAAAAGGCCTTACTATCCACTGCCAAAACAGCCTTGGTACTTTCATTGACCCATGGCTTAAATGTGATATGATTCGGCTTGGAATAATTCTCTACGGCCTCACCCCTTTAACTTACGGCAAAAAATGCGATATAAACCTTCCAAAATTAAAACCTGTTATGGGCCTTAAAGGAAGGATTACAAACATTCACACCGTAAAAGAAGGGGAGGGAATCAGCTATGGGTATACATTTGTTGCCCAAAAAGATATAAAAATCGCGACAATTCCTATTGGATATGCTGACGGCGTTTCAAGAAATTTATCAAACAGAATTTTTGCAAGCCTGAATGGCAAAATGATAAAGCAAGTGGGCAGAATTACAATGGATCAGATGATGTTTGATATAAGCGATATTAATGCAAAAGAAGGGGATATTATAACCCTTCTTGGACATGACGAAAAAGATTACTATTCCGTTGATGAATGGGCAAAAATTTTAGACACGATAAACTATGAATTAACTTGCAGGCTAAAAGTACGCCTGCCAAGGATTTATGTAAGATAAACCTCATAAATTACATTGTTATTCATCTAAGATTTAAAATTGCTTAACACTTTTTAAAAAAACTATTGGCACAAGTGCATAAGTTATGATAAGAAATAAGTTGTGCAATGCTTTTAAAATTGCAAGAACCGTTTAATTAAAAACCAAAAGGAAGAAAAAACGACCATGAGCATATCGCAACCAACTCCGCCTGAAGGAATTCTCTGCTCTAAAACCCACGAATGGGCGCTTGAATCCGATAATGTTATTACAATCGGTTTAACAGATTATGCCATAGAAGAACTTGGCGACATTGTTTTTGTTGAATTACCGGAAGTTGATTCCGAGTTTGCAAAAAATGAAGTTTTTGCAACAATCGAATCTGTTAAGGCAGCAACTGAAATTTACATGCCTGTTGGCGGAAGAATTGTTGAAATCAACGAAGAACTTTTAAACTCGCCCGAGCTTATGAATGAAGATGTCTGGGAAAAAGGCTGGCTTGTAAAAATTGAAAGCGATACATTTCAGGAAGATTCTCTGGGCCTTCTTGAATATGAAGATTACAAAGACGAAGTTACGCCATAGCTTGCCTTTTCAAACTTTTTATTAAGTTATGTAACAAGAAATATACAAAATATATACAAAATAGTCAATTTTTTAATACAAAAAAACTTTATATAAGTACGAAAGCTAAATTAAAAACAATTAAATTAGAGAATAAATGGAGGAATTAACCAATGGCAAGAGTACTTATTTCAATGCCCGAAAAGTTTTTAGATGAGATTGACCAAGTTGCGGATACTGAAAATCGTTCACGCTCTGAACTTATTCGTGAAGCTTTAAGAACATATATCCACAGAACAAAAGTTCGCGAAAACACATTCGCACAGAAAAACGCTTCAATCTTAGAGGCATTATTGGATTAACAAAGTACCAAACCAAAAACCTCAAAAAGCCACATATATTAAAAAGTTTACACAAAAAGCACCTCTTTTTAAAGATGTGCTTTTTATTTTGCAAAAAAGGTGTATTACCCTGAAAAAACGGGTTTTTAAAGACCAACACACGATTAATTGTAAAAGAAACGTTTATTCAACAAATAAATTACTTCATATTTCTTTGCATATTTTTAACAATTAGGCAATAAAAGCTGTTTCTGTGTTTTAATTAATATGTATTGTGTAATCAGTTTTTGTGTGTATAGGTAGTTAATGAAAATAGGCTCCACAAACAGCTTTAATTTTTCTCCAGCCTTCGGGGACGCCCTGTCTTCAAAGCAAGAAAAGGAGTATAAAAAGCTTCTTGAAGAAATAAGACAAGAGCAAGGCTATGACAATGGAGCCAATATTGTAAAATTTTATATACCTTCCTTGCCTTCAGGCAAATTTGATGACGCAGGTATCGGCAAAGTTAACTCTAAACAGGCAGAACGCGCTTATGAACTTGCAAACATATATTATAACGCCTCCGGTATTAAACTTATGCCAATGGGACAGTTAACAGACAAAGGCGTATATACAAATGACCATTACGTAGGTGCATATAACAGAAGTGCTCTTTCTGTGGGCGAAGACGCGATAAATATTTCTCTTCTTGCAACAGAACAATATGGAAATATCCTCTCTAAAAAAGACGCCGCAGGTGTTGTTCTTCAACACACTTCAAAACATGAAGACAGAAGCATTATAGATTATGAAACAACCCTTGGCTGGCAAAATCAGGAAAATTATCCTATTAATGAAGTTTTAAGAACGGCATATGAAAACTTTAAAAACCCAGAAAATCAAAACCTGCAACTTCAAGCCCTGAGGGAAGAATTTGAAGCTTTTAAAAACCAAAAAGAACCTGTGGATTATGATGATATTTACACAAGACTTGCTTTGTATCCGTTTTTAAAAGACCCGGGCACCGCAAAAGTGGAATTTTTCAGAGGCTTTGATTCAAACCCTGAAATCAGGGCACAAAAAATGCCTGAATATAACAGACTAAAAGAGCAGCATAAAGACGCCATTGATTTTTATAAGTTTAAACAATTTCTTGGCCACAAAGCAATAGCAGATGGCAAAGAAATTATAAACAGCAAAGGAATGGACGCATACGGAGATTGTATTATAGGCTTCTCTTGGCCTGAAAAACAGGTTTTCATTGACGCATTTTTAGAAGACGCAGAATCAGGCTGGGGTCTTCCTGCACTAAACTTCTACGATTTAATCGAAAAAAATGACAGCCCTGCGCATAAGCTTCTAAAAACTAAAGTGTCACATTATCTTTTAAACTATGACGGCATAAGGTTTGATGTGGGCTGGCAATATATGAACCCTTGCCTTATCTATAATAACGGAAGCACATACAAACATCTTGACGCCGGAAACAAAATTACCGATTTTATTGAACAAACCGCAAGGGAAATCAAGGGCGATAATTTTAATCAGAAAAAATTAATGTATGAATGTGACGCAAACTATAATGATTTTCCAATACAAGACTGGAATACAAAACAAAAAATTAAACATTTAAAAGGCCTTGTAATCCTTACAACAGAAGAAGAACACGACAAAAACATAAACGGACAAACGGGCTGGGCACATACAGCATATTTAAGAGAAAACCTCGGGCTTCACGATGATGATGTCATTGTTGGCACAAACAATCACGATAAGGAAGGCGTTTTGAACTGCGCCAAAAACAGAGGAAAATCAAACGAACATGTTGACGCTCTTATGCGCGTATTCAGGCTAAGACCGCAGGATGGAAAATCAAACGGCTGGAGGCTTTTAAAAGATGATGATAACCTTTTAAGCCACATTCAAAAATATTGCCGCGCAAGGTTTGCAGAAGTTACAACGATGAAAAATACATTCATCCAATTCTTTGATATGATTGGCCGAAGCGAAAAAACAGATTATCACACAGGCGGCGTAGGCGAAAACAGCCACGTAGATTACAAACACAGACTTGAACGAAACTACGAAGAAAATTTCCACAGGGCCTTACAGGATGGCGTTGGTTACAACGCAGCCGATGTTCACAAATTCCGTATGGAAAGCGACGGCACAAAAGAAAGACGCCCGGATTTATACGAAAGAGCTTCAAAATACGCTGCATACCTGCAGCATAAAGGCAATATCTACACAAGAGAAGAAGCGGACAATTCAAACAGGGCAAATCTATCCATCGACGATATGACCCTTGAAGAAATTCAGAAGATGTAATTTTTCCTAAAAACCCTTGAATTTGAAGGACTCTAAAATCTTACATCCTAAAATCAATACTGTTCTGCGTCGGTCTTTTCGAGCTTAATTGTATATCCTAAAATTTTATATATTAAAAGCATTTCTTTATAGCGGATTGTTTCGTTTAAAATCATTTGCGATAGTTTTTTGTTGGTATATTTTCTGCCGGAAACTCTCGTCATTTCTTCTGCAAGACGAACATAATTCCAGCCGTTGCTTTGAACTAAACCCTTAATTGCATCTTTTATACTCATACAGCAATATTGACATATTATTTCGCATATTATATTATATTTCTTATTATTTAAGATTATTCTTTTATATTAAGAAAAAAGAAATGTTTTATGGAAGTAAGTTATAAAAATTTAAAAGAAACAGTGCAAGATATCTATAGTATTTCATTAATACTTTATGAATTCAGCAAAAATAATATTGATATGGAAGAAACAGCATGTTTGCATACAGGGATAAAAATATTACACCAAAAAATTAACGAACTAAATTTTGAAATTTTAAAAACAGATAGTGAATGAAATTGCAGCCAAAAAAATATTAAAATAAGTAAAATTACTCAAGGTTTAATCCAAACTTGCATAGTAATATAGGATTGTGTTTGTTTTTGTGTTAATTGCAATGCCATATTCTGTTTCAAAGTTTGATTTTATTGTTGTGTTGTCTTCTATTGTGTAAAATTTAAAGTTTGTTTTTTTAAGGTTAAGTTTGCTTGTTGCAAGATAATGTATGGGGTTATTAGAATATTGTTTTTCGTTTTCATATGGGCCTTCTGTTTTAATATATTTGTATTTTTTTAATTCATTTTGAATATATTCATTATCAGATTCAAATGATAAAAATATTTCTTCACTTCCAAAGAAACCATTTGAAGATTTAAATAATCCGGGGTTTTTAGCGTTTGGAGGAAGAGAAGAAGGAAAATGTTTTATCATAGAAGAGGTGCGAATGGAGGAGAGAGCTTTGGGATAGTTGTTATAATCAGCATAGGCCTTGTCATCATATAAAATAGAAATTACAAAAAAATTGCCACAGGAGATAAATATTTGCAATATTGCAATTATAAAAAAGTTTAATAAAAAAGCTAAAATTTTTGCAAAACCTGGAAAATACTTATGAAGCATTATACCAACAAAAAAATACACAGCCAAAGTAAGAATAAACGGAACAAAATACCAAAACCCAAGCCGTATGGTCAATATATCAGGAAACAAAAGTGCACTGAAAACATAGCAGAATAATCCTGCAAAAAATGAGATCAAGGAAGCTAAAAACAAGTATTTATGCCCTAAATTGTTAAAATTCATTTTCAAACTAAATATTTTATTCAAAATATTGTTC
This sequence comes from Candidatus Gastranaerophilales bacterium, assembly GCA_910587375.1. Lineage (GTDB taxonomy): Bacteria > Cyanobacteriota > Vampirovibrionia > Gastranaerophilales > Gastranaerophilaceae > MGBC122484. The sequence goes on from CAJULR010000015.1 coordinate 12,324, forward strand.
ATATTTACTGATTCTACCATATTTTTTCATAAATTTGATATATCACAAAATGATTTTCAAGATATCCCTTTTCTTGCATAGAATACCCCCAGTTATTAATACCATTGAATTTGCCCATGCCTTTACGATATTCAAAATCATAATAATCCACAATAAAACCTGGGGCAATATATGTATAATCATCACTTTTGGGTGCATTTTCAGGTTTTAACAAAAATATATTTGCCAACTCTTTTGTGTTTGTATTCAAATGCTTCTCAAGAGAGTAAAATTACTCAATTTTCAACACAAAATTTAAAATCCATGCCCGATTTGGCATGGAATTTTAATAATCTTTACATTTCTTAACTAAACAACAGCAAAAATGAAATCATGAAAACATGCACACGCCATGGGTTTTGCATGTATCAAATCATGGAAAGCCATGTGCAAAGAATACTTTAGGGTGGTCAAAACCCTAATATACAGGCTATAAAAGCCGTTTGCTTATTGTTACATGATGTTAATAATTGGCCAAAATACACTTGTATACTGGCTCTTAAAAGTTATAATAGTATTAAATTCAGTTAGGGCAAGCCTTTTCAATACTTAAAGGCTTATGAATTCGGGTAGTGCTTTATATAAATCAGGGAGAAAATCAAGTGCTCAAAAGTAGGGATATGGGTCGCGCAGTTGCTGTAAGAAGATGGACTACAACAGCAATGGAATGCTATAAAAGAGGATGTAATTGTGAAGGGTGCTTCTATACAGACTTTTTTGGCAAATCATCACAAAAATGCCAAATGAAAGCCTCTGTTTTAGAACTCGTTAGAGTATTAGGCAAACCTGACATCGAAATGCAGCAAATTTTAAACGATTAATCAAACAAGATTTAAGGCCTAAAAAAGGGTTTAAGCTTTATAAAAGGGTGACCTTGAAAAATTAATCAAATTTAAAACCAAAGGGCAGAAGCTCTGAAAGCTTGTGTATCACAGGTTCAACGCCATCATCTTCTAAGATAACATCAATATCGACAGAATGCATATTGCTAAATTCATTTAACCATTGAAGACACGCCCCGCAAGGAAGGCAGTGCTTTTGGTTCGGGCTGAACACAGCAACCGCAAGCAGTTTGCTCTTCTCGCCGTCGCAAAGAGCCGTTGAAAGCGCATTTCTTTCGGCACAAAGCCCAAGGCCATAGCTCACATTTTCAATGTTTGAGCCTAAATAAATTTTGCCATCCTCAAAAATACAGGCAGCCCCGACAGCAAAATTTGAATAGGGAGAATAGCTGTTTTTACTTGCTTCTTTTGCTTTTTCTAAAAGTTCTTTGGCACTTATTATGCCTACAAATTTTTTAGTTTCTTCCATCTTGCTTTTTCCAATCTGCTTTTGAAGTATTCCTATAAACTGAATGTGACGGTCTTTTGGCCATTATAAAAGCCTTTTAGCTTGCTTTTTGCGGCAATTTCTATGAATATATTGAATTTTGCCCAAAATATGCGTTATGAATTTTTTCATGCCCTATAGTAGTATTATCGCCATGACCTGTAAAAACTTTAATATTATCTCCAAGTTTAAATAATTTTTCTTTTATGCTGTGTTCAATTTCTTTGAAGTTGCCCGTAGGAAGATCACAGCGGCCAATTTCTTCCAAAAATAAAGTATCGCCCGCAAAAAGATTGTCCGAAAAAAGATAACAAAGGCTTCCTTTTGAATGCCCCGGAGTTGAAATTACCTTAATTTTTTCGCCCAAAAAATCCATTATAAAAGAATCATCAATAAATTCATCAATTTCAACTGTTTCAACCCTTCTGTGGCCAAATAAATCACACTGAACTGCAAGGTTTTCATAAAGAAGCTTATCATCCTTTGACATAAAAACCTTAACATCGGGATATTTTTCCTTTACCCCTTTAAGGCCGCCTACATGGTCAAAATGCGCATGGGTTATAAAAATATACTTTAAATTTAGCCCTTCTTTTTCAAGAAAATTAAAAATTTCTTCGTTTGAACCTGCACAATCAAACAAAATTGCTTCATTTGTGATGTTTTTATCATACACAAGGTAATTATTTGCCGCAAACTCCATCGGAATAAACTTTTTTACGGTAGCCATCAAAAATCCTTTTTAAACTTTTAAATTTCAGTTCCAATATTTTAACATATTTAAATATTTTAAAAAAGTGTTTTCAGGCTTTTTTAAACCATACGTACGGGCCAAAAGCTTCACAACGTCATCTTCCGTCAGGTCGAAATGCAGTTTCAATTCATTTAAATATTTGTTTAAATGCTTAAGCGCAGCCTCAATTTTTGCATTATTTTCTGCGGTGCGCTCCTTGGAAAATGCACCAAAACGGTTTCCAAAGCACCCGACAAAACAATTTTTTAATAAAAAACCTTCGCTAAAACGTTTTTTCATAAAACCAACCCGGCATATAAACTTTACCACTTCACTTTAAAAGCCCTAATTACAGGCCTTCACAAAGTATATATTAAAACATTCAAGCTATGGAAACATTCCCTTTTAGTGTAAATTTTGCAAACTTTACCTTTAGAAAAACCCGCCCATCAAGGCTAATCATTAAGGCTACTTCTTTTTTGGAGGTAAAATATTTTCAAACTTAAAAACGTAAGATTTTTTCTCTTCCTCTTCGTTTACAAGGCCCAAAATGCGCTCTAAATCTGTTTTTAAGTTTCCAAGGTCATCATATTTTTTCAAATTACCGTCAATTGCAATTGAAACATCACCGGTTTCTTCAGAAACCACAATGCAGGCACAGTCTGAAATTTCGGTAATCCCGATTGCAGCCCTGTGGCGTGTTCCGTATCTCCAGCTTAGTTTAGGGTCTTCCGTTAAGGGTAGCAAAACCCCCGCAGACTGCACATTGTCGTTACAAATAACCACAGCGCCGTCATGAAGCGGAGTATTCGGGTGGAAAATTGTCAAAAGAAGCTCCTGGGAAAGGTTTCCATTAATTTCAACCCCGACATCGGAATGGTTAAGCGTACTGTCCTCTTTTTGAAGAACAATAAGCCCGCCAGTCCTTGTTTTTGACATATATTTTATCGTTTCAATTAATTCTTTAACAATGTCAATGTCTTCATTTTTTCTTTTATAAATTTTCTTGCCTGAAATTATTCTGCTTAAAATGTCATTCTGCCCGATATAGCCTAAAAACCGCCTCAATTCAGGCTGGAAAATAACAATCAAACCAACAGTTACAACTGTTACAAGCGTTTTTAGAAACATTCCGAAAATCTGAAGGTTAATTCTTATTAAAAGTTCTGAAAAAAGCCACATAATTAAAAGGGCGAAAATCCCTCTAACCAAGCTTTCAGAGTGTGTTCCTTTAATATATTTTTTATAGAAAAACACAAGAATTAAAACAAGGACAACAACCTCTGCAATATTCACACCAAGCTGCACCCCGCCAAAAGTGTGGGCAATTTCATAGAATTGTCTTAGCAAATATTGGTACAAATACGTGAAATCCACTTGCTCGTGCCTTCTTTTAAAAGTTTGTAATAAAAACAGATTAATTAAAAAATTACATCATTTTGGGTCAATTGCTCGTAAGTTTCTCTTTTTACTATAATATCAGATTGAGAATTATTTACAAGTATCATTTCAGGTTTTAAAACCCTGTTATAATTGCTGGACATTGAATATCCGTAAGCACCTGTGTTAAAGACACAAAGAATGTCCCCTGTCACAGGCGAATTCAGTTCAATATCCTTAATTAAAATATCGCCTGATTCGCAAAATCTTCCTGCAACCGTCACTTTTTTCAAATTTTCTTCTTCTTTGCCGTTTGCAATCACCGCTTCATACTTTGCCCCATACATTGAAGGCCTTGGGTTATCTGCCATTCCGCCATCTACTGCAATATATTTTCTTCCATTTGGCACCTGTTTTGATGAACCTACTGTATACAGCGTCACGCCTGCAGTTCCAACCATTGAACGGCCTGGTTCAATATATAAAACAGGTTCTTCCATACCATACATTTCAGCGTGGTCTTTAATTGATTTTAAAATTACATCGGCAATTTTATAAACAGAAGGAGGACAATCCGCCTCGGTATAAGTAATTCCAAGGCCTCCGCCCACATTCATTTCATTTAAATTCAAATCAAATTTATCATTAATTCTCTTTAATTCCTTCATTAAAACACCGATTTCATCATAATAAACCTGTGTTTCAAAAATTTGTGAGCCAATATGCGCATGAAGCCCCATAATTTCAAGGTTTGTAAACTCTGTTAAGATTAATTCAACCGCTTCATCAATCTGGGTCATATCAAAACCGAATTTTGAATCTGTTTGGCCCGTTTGAATATATTCATGGGTGTGGCATTCAATCCCAGGAGTTATTCTTAAAAGCACCTTTTGCACCTTGTCAAAAGACCTGGCAACTTCGTTTAACAAAGAAAGTTCAAGGAAATTATCCACACTCACCCTGCCAACGCCAAGTTCAAGCGCAAGCAAAAGCTCATCCGTTGTTTTATTATTCCCGTTAAACGTTGTCATTTCCATATTTGCGCCTGCTTTGTTTACAGTGTAAATTTCGCCGCCCGATACAACATCAAATCCAAACCCTTCAGAATGGAGAATTTTAGCAATTTGCCCCGTCATTAAAGCTTTTGAGGCAAACATCATATTTACTTTTTTATAATCCTTAAAAGCATCCTTATATTCCCTTGCAATGGCACGAAGCGTCACTTCATCCATCACATATAAAGGTGTACCATATTTTTCAACTAGTTCAACCGTGTCGCACCCTGATATTTCAAGGTTCCCTTTCTCATTCCTTTTTGTATTCAAAGGCATTATATTTTGATTAACAGTCTTTAGTGTATCAGACATTGTTCTTATAACTCCTTGCTAAATCTCTGCGATAATTGTAACATAAAGATATTCTAAAAGAATATAAAGGCAAGAAAAATGGATGAAAACAAGGAAAACTTAAGCAGCACAGGCCAAAATACAGGCCAAAATACAGGAATCTTAACCTATAAAAACATAATTTTTGCAATTATGCTTATTTTGGTTTTGATTTTTATCTCAAACATCGCAGACATAGCCATAATGCTCTTTGTGGCCTTTATAATTACCTGCGCAATTGATCCTCTGGTTAAATTTTTAGAAAAATATATGCCGCGCGTTTTAGCTGTAAGCCTTGTTCTTTTCCTTTTGTTAGTGGGCATTTTGCTTGTTTTCATCCCGCTTTTAAGCTTAACAATCAAGCAGGGCGTGGTTTTTGTTAAAAATATCCCTGAATATATAAGAAATTTGCAAGATTTTATGCACACAAATCATTTTGGCATTTTGCTTTCAAAATATATAAACCCGGACGCTATAAACAGTGCAAATACAGATATAGCAAACATTACAGGCGAAGTACTTTCAAAAGGTGCAGACATTTCAAAACTTATAGTAAGCTCCATTACAAGCTCAATTGCAGTAGCCATAATGGTTTTCTACCTTTCATACGACGAAAAACTTATGAAAAAAAGGTTTTTGGAATTTTTCCCGCCCAAATTCAAGCAAAAAGCTGAAAATATTTTAAACGCAATTAAAGAAAAAGTCGGCGGATATGTCTTCGCACAGGCCCTTTCTATGGCGGTTGTCGGCATATTTACTTTTATCGGCCTTTTAATTATAGGACACCCAGGCGCCCTTTTAGTTGGCTTTTTAGCCTTTATTTTGGATATCATTCCTGTTATCGGCGCCACAATTGCAGTCACAGTCGGGCTTTATATGGCATTAAGCGGCGGCTTTTTATATGTAATCTTAACTTTCGTCGTTATGATGATAGCCCAATGGCTCCAAAATCAGATATTCAGACCATTATTATTCGGCAAATTTATGGATACACACCCGCTTTTAATCATCGTTTCTCTGCTCATTGGCGCAAAATTTATGGGTTTCTGGGGGGTTGTGCTTGCGCCTGCTATGGTAAGTATAGTGTGCGTTTTGATGGATGAACTTTATATTAAGCCCATAAATAAAACAGAAATTCCCGCAGGAGAAAACTAGGCAAAAAATGGAAAAATTTTTATATGAAAGATTGCAGAATAAAACCCCGAAAATCAACACTTGGTTTGCTTTTCCTGCAATCGAAAGCTTTGCAATGTCCTCTTTAGGGTTTCTTTCCATATTTAAACAACTCGATTTAATGGAAGATGTCTTTGTAGAGCGAGTTTACGCCGATACAAAAACCACCGTCGCAACGGTTTCCGAACTTGATGTTATTGGTTTTTCAAATTCCTTTGAAATAGACATTTTGACTATTTTAAAGATGTTTCAGAAGTTCGAAATCCCGCCTTTAGCAAGGGATAGAGGGGAGGGATACCCCTTAATCTTTGGCGGAGGGCCGGTTTTAAGCGCAAACCCAATACCATTTGAAGACTTTTACGATTTTATCTCCATTGGGGACGCAAAAATCACGCTGGACTTGGTTTTTAAGACGCTGGTCCAAAAAAAAGATGAAACAAAAGAGGCCAAACTTAAAGCCCTGTCTGAAATAGAAGGAATTTGGGTACCTAAATTCGGCAAAGAGAAACCTGTTAAAAAGATGTCAGACGAGCTTTCAGAGCCCGTTTATACACCCATTTTAAGCGACAAAAGCTATTTTAAGGACACTTTTATAATTGAAATTGAGCGCGGCTGCCCAAAAACCTGCAATTTCTGCCTTGCAAGCTGGCTGAATTTGCCGGTCCGCTATGTCCCTCTTGAAAAAATCTTAAAAGCAATTGATCTTGGCCTTGAAAACACCAATAAAATCGCCCTTCTTGGGGCATATGTTGCAGGCCACCCGCAGTTCAATGAAATTTTAAAATATATAAGGGAAAAGAATAAAATCAGTCCCGTTGAATTAACCCTATCGTCGCTCAGGGCGGACCTTGCAGAAAAAGAGGTTATCGAAACACTCGTTGAATGCGGGCAAAGGAGCGTTACGATTGCTATAGAAGCAGGCAGCGAGCGGCTTAGAAGGGTAATCAACAAAGATTTGACCGACGAGCAGATACTGAAAACCGTTGAAAATGCAAGAAATTACGGGTTGAAAGGGCTTAAAATATACGCTATGATTGGCCTTCCGACAGAAACAGAGGAAGACATTTTAGCACTCATAAATTTGATAAAACGGATAAGAGAGGCCAACAAAGGGTTTGAGCTTTCAATTTCCGTGGCAACCTTTATACCAAAGGCTCACACGCCCTTCCAATGGTGTAAAAAGGCTCCAAGCAAGGATTTAGAGAAAAAATTAACAATTTTGAAGAATAAAATTTCGCCGATGGGTGTAACTCTGCGCCCCTCAAGCGTTGACTGGGATTTAATTCAATCAATCCTTTCTCGCGCAAGCTTTTCACTCTCTTCGTATTTGCTAAAAGTCATTGAAAACGGGGGTAACCTCGGTGCATTCAAGCAAACCTGGCGCAAAATGTCAAAATCCGGGGATTTGCCGGAGCTGGAATTCTACGCGCAAAATCCCGTGCCTGAAAACCCTGATGAGGCCTTGCCTTGGGAATTTATTCACGTTACAGACAGGAATATATTGAAAAAGCGCCATATGGAAGCGCTGAAACCCTGATAAATCAAGGGTAAATTTCGTACAGCAACGTATTTACGGGCTTTTAGGCCCCTTCAATTGACGACTTATTATAGCTTGCTAAAATTTCCATAGACTTATATGCAGACACTGAATCTGTAGTTATACTGCTGATTTTCACGCCTGAATCTATGAAAAGCTCCTCTACAAAGCTGATTAAGCTCATATACTTATTGAATTCGCTTTCGCTGCCTGCTTTTTCAGCTTTTGACACCAAAGCTTCCATTAAATCTACAAAATCCTGCTCAGGATTTCCCGTAGGATTAAGCCCTAACTGGTACATGATACTATACCAGCTGTAAGACACAGTCTGCTGACTGGTTTCAGCTGTTTCATCATCTTCTGTAAGGCTCTGCAAGCCATTTACTGCCGTTTTGGTCTGGATTTCCTGAAGCTTTTGAAGGTCTTTATTAACGTCCCCGCTTGACTTTACGCCATATTTTGCAAGCAAATCCGCAACAGAAGAATAATCTGTTTTTGTTGCGTTCAAAAAGTAATTTATTTGCTCCTGATACAGGCTGGAAGCGGATATTGGGGAAATTGACATCTTTAAAAATCAGTCCTTCAAAAATGAGTACCTTTTAAATTAATTCCACAATTAAATTTTTTTTAACACCGCGGATAAATTGCCGATATAGCCTGGGTTTTGGAGAATTTCAAAAGCAAAAATTTTGTGGTAAAATTCATTCTATGAATTCAAAAAATTTACACAACCCGTGTTTCAATAAAATCGGCTATATTCAGGTTTACACAGGAGATGGCAAGGGAAAAACCACAGCCAGCTTGGGTTTGGCGCTTCGTGCATTGGGGCGCGGCTGGAAGGTTTTAATCGTAATGTTCACAAAAGGCGGGTCTGATTATGGCGAAATCCATTCATTTTCCAACCTTTCAGACGATATTAAAAGCCGCTTTAAGGTGATAAATGCGGGTTTAGACCGAATTGTCTATAAAGATAACGTAAATGAAGCCGACAGGGCTGAAATCCAAAAGGGATGGGCATTTGCAAGGAAAGCCATAGAAAATTGCGAATATGAACTTGTAATTTTGGATGAAGCAAATATAGCGCTGGATTTGGGGCTTATAGACCTTGAAGAAATGCTTGATACCTTGAAAAACAAGCCCAAAGGGGTTGAAATCGTGCTCACAGGGCGGAATGCAAACGAAAAAGTAATAGAGCTTGCACACCTGGTTTCAGAGATAAAACCCGTAAAACACTACTGGGACATAGGTGTTGAGGCAAGAAAAGGGGTCGAATATTGAAAAAAAGCAGAATTATAGAGATTTTAATCCTTCTATCCATTGCCGCAGTAGCAATTTTCGCCTCTTACAAAATTTATTACAACACATATATTAAGCCAAACCTTTACACCATAAGGTTTCACGACATTGATAGTATTATAAAAGGTTCTCCTGTAAGGCTTATGGGGATAATCGTAGGCCATGTTCGAAACCTGGAGCGGGAAAACGACATAATTTTATGCGAAATTGTGGTCACAAAACCAAACACAAAAATCCCCGACGGAGCAGTCGCAAGAGTTGAATATAACGGGCTTGGCGGCTCAAAATCAATCGAAATTTCCCCGCCAAAGACGGATGACCCTAATATTAAAGGGATAGTGGCCACTGACGCCCTTAGAATATCCGATTTTATGGACATTTTGCAGGATGTGCGCGACGTTCTTGTGTGTATAAAGGAATTTGTGAACGAACTTTCCCCAAAAGCCACTGTGGACACGCTTAAAGCCATCGCTGAAGCGCCGGATTTCACAGGAGAGGCAAATAAAACGCTTGATGAATTAACGGCGCAGCAAAAGGCAAACACTGAAAAAATCAAGGGTTTCAACAGGTTTCAAAAGGAAATTGAAAATATCATTGACAGATTCGGCCCAAAAAATAAAAAGGTAAAATAGCCTAAAATCAAGGTTTTCGGGCTTTTACATAACACGGACCGCAATTTTACACAAGAACACTTGCGCAACACGGCCAAAAACCGCACTGCCACAAAAGAAAAGGGGCGCTAAGGTTACAAAAACGCCCCGAAAAGTTGTTCATCTAAAATCTGATGTTTGCCGCCTATTAACGGTATGCCGTCATTGCAAGCGTTACGACGGCCTCTGTAGGTCAAACACCGCCTGACATCACCTGTTTGGCGCCTCATCATATCGACACGCTCTTGTATTCAAGGATTACAAGGCCATCCCCGCCGTTTCCGCCAAGGCCGCCGGTTTCGTTAATTACAGCGCCGCCTCCCCCGCCGCCGCCAAAGGTTCCGTTTTTACCGTTTGGCGTGTTTGCCGCGTCGTTACAGGTTATTCCTGCCATCAATGTCGTCAAATTGCCGCCACAGCCGCCCATTACAGGCCCGCCTATGGTGCCGTCTTTTGCCTTGATGTAGGCTGCAAAGGTGCCGTCCGGGTTTTCGTATAAGGCCTCAATATATCCTCCTATTCCGCCATAGGTCAGGGTTGCGGCTTTTCCGTTTTGATTTGCGGCTTTATCTTTTGAATAGTTTTTATAATCTGCCGGAAGCAGCGTCACACCGCCGTTTGCGCCAACATCCATACCTCCGCTTTGGCCTCTAACGCCGCCTTTTGCTGTTAAGTATGTGCCGAATTTGGAGGCTTCGCCATTTCCTGTGCCTGCCGCTTTTCCGCCTGCGCCAACGGTAATAGGGATTTCAATTCCCGCTTTTATGTTTGTAATAAGTTTTGTAACAATTTCCCCTGCGGTGCCGCCTCCGCCGTTTGAGCCGCCGTATTCAAGATAAATATACCCCGAAACGCCTGCTGCGCCTATGCCTGCGGTGGCGTCGCCTATGTTTTGTGCGCCGGAACCCCCGCCTCCGCCTGCGCCGTAATGGTTTGCGGCCGGGGTTGTGCCGTTTTTCGCGGTGTTTCCGCCCACTCCGCCTTGTAAAATGTTGCCTTTTAAATCAAGTGAAGACGCGCCTGCGCCACCGTAACCTCCTGTGGTTGCGGTTTTAAGACCTCCGGCGCCCCCTGCAAGATTGTCTTTAAATTCTTTTTCTGTCCAGTTTTTGCCTAAAACGCTTACAGGATGAAGATTTCCGCCAAAAGATGTGGCTGTTGCAGAGTATGTGCCGGGGTTTCCGCCCAAAGCCGCTGCGATGACTGCACCACCTGAGCCGCCGCGCCTTATATATGTAGGGTTTCCGGCGTTTCCGTTTCTGTTGTATGCGCTTTGAGAGCCGCCCCCTGCGCCGATTTCAAAGTATAGCTTTTCGCCAGGGGTGACAGTGATTTCCCCGATTGTGATTTGACCTGCACCCCCGCCCCCACCACCGTTTGCAGGAAGAGTGTAGTTGCAGGATAGCGCGGGATATCCATACCAAAGACGGAGTTTACCAGGCTTGCCAGAAGAACCCGTTCCACCGTTACAATAACTATCACCAAAGATACTGTCAACTTTGCCACCTTCAGCAGCAGTAGTAGCTCCACTACCCACCCCAGGTTTTGCAGCAGTAGTATATCCATATCCGGAACCACCAAATCCACCACCAGCAGCAGTAGTTGATATTCCACCAGCAGAGCCATTTTGGCCACTTCCACCACCAATTAATAGACTCAAAAAAGTAGATAAATTACCTCCAGTACCTTTTGCAACTGCTCCACCACCGCCACCTCCACCTCCAGCGCCATATCCACCACCAGCCCCACCGCCAGAAGCAGCAGCACTACCACACGATAAACCGCCACCCCCTCCACCACCTCCAACTTGAAATATTATATCGCTCTCATTTGTACCTGATGACGTTGTAACCGTGGTTGGTCCGCCACCCCCTCCACCAGCAGCACCGTTATTGCTATATCTTCTTGCACCACCACCGCCACCTCCACCCCATACTGTACCGTTTCCGCCATTCCCTGCATAATATGTACCTGAATATGCAAGTCCACCGTTTCCACCAGTCGCAAGAATACTTCCAATGGTTCCGCTTAAACCGTTTGAAGCATTACCAGAAGTGGTACCGTAAGTTCCTGCACCACCGGCTCCACCATATATTCCTCCGTTACCGCCAGCTCCTAAGCTTCCAACACAAGTTGTACTATAGACTCCACCTCCTCCTCCGCCTGCAGCATACCCGCCAGCATAACCAGCACATCCTGAAGAGCTCCCGGTGCCGCCTCTTCCACCACCACCACCAACTCTTATCCAAATATCGGAAACTGTCGGAATAATTGTTACATTTTGTAAATATCCACCAGAACCGCCACCACCACCATAACGAGCAGTGCTAAGACCACCTCCTCCTCCGCCACCACCGCCGCATGCCGTTACAGTAAGTGGCACATAGGAACCAGGACTCGTTACATAGTCCGTTCCGTCAGCCTTTTTCCATTTTGTAAGCCCTGAAGTTGCGCAATTAGCGTTTAGCGTAGGAACTTTAAGATTTGTAAACTTTGTTTCACCTTCAAAATAATCTTTCGTAGCTTCTGTGGAAGAAAGGGTTGCGGTGCCTGAGTTTGTGCCGCCGGAGGCGCCTGAACCGCCGCCGCCAACCATAAACACACGGAGCTTTGTAATGCCGGCAGGGACGGTCCATTCGCCAGAGGAGGTGATTTCCTGTTTGCCGAAGGCTGCGTTTCCGCCGGCGCCTCCGCCGCCTATCATGGTCACTTTGATTGCATTAACGTCGTTTGGGACGTTGAAGGTGTCACTTTTTGTAAAGATTGTAACAATTGAATCTTTGTCGTATTGTGCGGCGCCGACGCCTGAAATGTTGATTTTGGCTTCGTCCATGCGTTTGGTCATGACAGGGGCCAATGCTGCGAGTAACAAGGACGCCACAAGGAGAGCCATGAGCATTTCAACGAGGGAGAAGGCCAGGCATTGTTTTAGACCCTGAAATTCGTAGTTTTTTGGATTCAGGGTGACACGCTGGTTGAATGATGTTGGGTTAAAACCCAACCTACGGGTTTTCTTACCACAACCTTGAGATCCTGAAACAAGTTCAGGATGACAGCTGCGCATTGATTGAGTTTCAGCCAAGTTCAGGGTGACGGCTGTACGTTGGTTGATTGCTTTTTTCATTGATTGAACAGGCGTCATTGCGAGGGTAGCGTCAGCGTACCGCGGCAATCCAGTATGATGTGACATTGAAAGGGTTTTTTGGATTTTCCCTTCCTGTAACGTTAGTTTCTGGATTGCTTCGTCGCTGTCGCTTCCCTCGCAATGACGGTGACCATGGAATGACTTTTGATCACTTGCAATGACGGTGTCTATTGGATGGCTTTCAGTTAAGTCCTCGCAGTGACGCGCGGCTATTGATTCGCTTTCGGTGTTCGCAATGACAGTGTTCAAGCGTTGCATTTTAGAAACGCCTAGCCGTTTGGGTAATTGAAATTTCTTTGCACAGAATATTAAGATTTTAAGCATAAACAATCTCCTTAAAAAATATTTTCGGACAAATAGGTCACAGACATTTTAGAATTATACGGCAAAATAGTTCACATGGCAAGATTAGAAAATTTAGGACAAAACATCAAAAAATACCGGCTAAAAAACAAGTATAGCCAGGAATTTCTTGCCGAAAAGTGTGATTTAAGCCGCGAATATATTTCAAGAATTGAGAGCGGGCAAAAATATGTCAGCCTGAAAAAAATGTTCCTGATGGCAGACACTTTACACGTTCCCGTTAAAGATTTATTTGATTTTGATTAAATTTCAATCAGAATATTGTGTTCAAAAATTTGTGGCAAGATTTTGAAACAAAGTGATATTAAATAAAATATTTAACTTGCTTTTAATATAACATAGTAATATCACTTTGTCAAGCATTTTTAAAAAAATGCTTCCAAAAAACAATTTTTTCTGTTATAATTTGCACGTGGCAATAGATACTGAAAAAAATAAGCGATATTTTATTACAATATCAAAAGAGGATTACATTCGCCTTGAAAAACAGGCTAAAGCTTCTGTGCGCTCTGTAAGCAAGCAATCGCTTTTTTATATCCTTGAAGGCTTAAAAAGGGATGAAGCCGCAGCAAAAGAAAACTAGCTTACCCCACAACCCCTGAATTGAGGACTTTTTTGACCTCTTCTTTAATTCTTTCATGGATTGTATCAATCGGCAATTCGCCGTCAATTGTAATAAAATTGTACTCTTTTTCAAGTCTGTCATACTCTTCAAGGCATTTATTCTGATAAATTTCAAAGCTTTTATAGATATCTGTTGAAAGGCCGATGTCGCGCCCGGATTCAAAGTAATCAAGACCCTTGGTTCCAATCATGCGCTTTAAAAGCTTGTCTACAGGCATTTTAAGGTAGAAAACCAAATCAGGTTCCGGCGCAAAATCATAAAGCTTTTTCACCCAATTAATATCATGGCCCCGGACTGAATCGCGGACAAAGGCAGTGTATATGTATCTGTCCAAAAGCACGACAAAACCGGCTTTTAGGGCAGGAATAATCACGTTTTCAAGACGGTCTGCATAATCTGCGGCATAAAGAAGCGAAAACGTTGTCGTATTCAAGAGGTTGCGCTCTTTTGCCTCGTTTATGACATCAGAAATGAGGCGGGATGTCTTCCATTCAGAGAGCATACAGCCATAGCACTCGTTTTCAATATATTTTTTAAGAAGGTTGACCTGGGTTGATTTCCCCGCGCCGTCCGTTCCTTCTATAACAATTAAAAGCCCGTCATATCCGTGTTTTTGATACATCTAAATTTTAATACCTTTCGAATTTAAAAGCTCTGTCACGAGTTTTCTAAAATACATCTGTTTTTTGTGGATGGATTCATTCGCGTCCACCTTCACAAGACCATATTCATCCACCATATCTTTATATTGCTCAATTACGCGGTTTTGAAACAAAACATAGCTTTTATAGGGGTTATTTGAAAGTTTTAAATCCATACCCGCTTCGTAATATTTCGGCTGGCGGTTTGTGCAAATGCGCTCCAGGGAAACTTTTGCACTCACATCAAAATATAGGGTTAAATCCGGCTTAATTGCAAAACCGTACATATTTCGAACCCATTTTCTGTCAACATCACGCGCAACATCCCTTGCAAAAGCAGTGTATACGTATCTATCGGCCAAAACTATAAACCCTGCTTTCATTGCGGGGATGATAATTTTTTCAAGGCGGTCTGCAAAATCAACGGCATGAAGAAGGGAAAACGTGCGCCCTGAAAGGAGGTTTTTCTTTTTGGCCTTTTTTGTGGTTTCTGCTATAAGGTCTGAAGAATTCCAGCAAGTTAAGATTACATCAAGGTTTTTAGACTTTAGCCAGCTGTAAAGTAAATCCAATTGGGTGGATTTGCCGCTGCCGTCTATTCCTTCAACACAAATGAGTACGCCTTTCAGGTCATGGTTTTTATTAAATCTTAACATTTTGTCCCTTGTTTTTTACTGCCCTTTGTTAATAATATTATAAGTGATAATCCACATTTGCAAACAAATTTATAAGTTTTGGAGAATAATAAATGAATTCGAATATATTTTCAAAGGCCTTTGATGTCGTAAAAGACAGCCCTTTTGTAACGCTTTATTTTGTATTATATTTAATAGTTTTGTTTTTAATAATCCCCGTTATGCTTGCAGGAAAGAATATGTTTTTAACAAGCATTTTGAGCGTTTTAGCGCTTCTTTTAACCTGTGCGTTTATGGCGGGCTGGTTTGGGATGATTAAAACGGCAATTGTTTTATATAAAAAGGAAAAAAGCCCGGAAGAAAAGCTTGAAGAAGCAATAAAGCTTCGAAACAATTTCTTTTGCAGTGTTTCAAACTACATTTTGCCTGTAATTTTCGGGTTTGTAGTTCTTGTTGCCCTTTTATATTTACATTCATATCTTTCAGATGTCCTTTTTGGCAGGATTGATAACGTTTTAGGGGAAATTTCAAAATATTCAAACAACCAGGAAGCCTTTAAAACCTACCTTTTAAATATCCCGGAATCTACCTGGAATATAATCACCAAAAAAGCTGTGTTTTCATACCTTGTATGCAGCTTTTTGACGATGGTTTTCCTTTTCTTTGCTTCAAGCCTTTATTTAAACAAAAAATGCAGTTTAAACCCGTTTTTTGCGGCGGTTGATTCTGTTAAAACAATGTTTGGCAAATTTTTTGAAACAGTTTTAATTTTTATATTCTTAATAGTTTTAAACTTTATTTTAATGACCTTGCAGGCATTTTATATAAATAACGTTGTAATTTCTTTTATCACAATGATATTAAGGATTTATTTTGCCGCATATATTATTGTTTTAATATTTGCTTTGTACGAAAATAGAGTTTATGAAGAAAGCCAAAAAAACCCACCTGCCCTTTCCGATAATTGTTGTGACAGGGCCAACTGCATCGGGCAAGACGAAACTGTCGATTAACCTTGCAAAAAAGCTTGACGCAGAGATTATTTGCGCCGATTCAAGAATTGTATATAAAGGATTAGACATTGTGAGTGCAAAACCCACGGTTGAAGAAACAGAGGGGGTTTTGCACCATTTAATAGACATAAAAGAGCCCGTTGGAGAACCTTACAGCGCAGGGGATTTTTGCCTGGACGCCAAAAGGGCAATTGAAAAAATAAGGGCAAAAGGAAAACCTGTCATAATTTCAGGGGGAACGTGGTTTTATATAAAATGTCTTTTGGATGAAACCGAGCTTTTACCTGTTTCATCTGATGTTAATTTAAGAGAAGAGCTTGAGAGCCTTGATAATATTACCCTTTGGCAGATGTTGGAAAAATTGGACAAGAAAAGAGCAGATGAAATTCACCCAAACAATAAAGAAAGGGTAATTCGCGCTTTAGAGATGGTAAAAACCCTTGGAGGGGAGGTTTCAAGCGCAGAACGTTCTTTAAACAAGGAATATAACGCGCTTTGGTTTGCGCCGGATTTTATTAAAGAAGAAAAAAGGGATGAACTCTACAGAAGGATTGATTTTCGGGTGGATGAAATGGTAAAAGCCGGGCTATATTATGAATGGGAAAGAATGAAGGGAATTTGGGGCAGAACAAAGGTTTTAGAGAACACAATCGGGTATAATGAATTTTTTGAACTCCAAGATGGGGTGTATTCAAGTGTTTATGAGGCTTTTGAAAAAATTAAGCAAAGGACGAGGAATTTTGCAAAAAGACAGCTGACATTTTTTAGGGGCGAAGAAAAAATTATTACTGTAAAAAATGAGGATGAGATTTTAGAACATTTGCCTTTATAATTTTTGCTATGTGAGGTTTTTCATAATAATTTTTATACCGTTAGCATAAGCAATCTTAGAAGGTTTTAGCGAATGTATAAAGCGAGTATGTTTGAGCTTGTGCCTCCTTAGCTTGAGGCACAAGTGAGTTTGCGAGCAATAAAAAATGAGCTTAAAGCTTCTGATTGTGTTGCAGGCCCGGTATAAAAATTATTATGAAAAACCTCAAACCCTCTTGCTTAACTTTTCTTTATATAATGGGCAATTTTAGGGTGTGTTTTGTTTTATTAAACTTGTGTATTACAAAGTGTGAAGGTTTATTAAAAGGCAATGACAGCAGGGTTTAGTCCAACATATCAACCCCAATTCCAACCTCAAATACAGCCACAGCAATTTCAAAGCTACGGCCAGCCTGCTATGCCATATCAAAACTATGGCGCGCCCCAGCCTGCAACACAATACAGCCAAACTTATACACAAGCTTCAGCGCAACAACCCATGCCGGCCCAATTTCAAAATTCAGGATATAGCCCGGCACAAGCGCAATATCAACCCCAAAGCTATCCCCAAAATTATTACCTTCCGCAAACACCGGGCATTGTAAACTATGTGACACCTCCTGCCCAAAATATGCAAAATGCACCGCAAGGACAGCCGCAGGCTCTATCTCACATTCCTTATGAGGTAAACCCCCTAAATATGAATAGCGGATATAACCCTGCAGCAATGCCACAATATGGAATGAATAGCGGAATGAATGCCCAAATGCCCGCGCCGGATATGCAAAATGCACAAGGACAAGGGGCTGCAATGAACGCGCAAGCACCAATAGAGCAACCGTTTTTGGATGTTGGCGTAGTTAATGCACCTGAAAATTTCTCAAAAACCCCTATTATTGACGATTTAAACAGAAGGGGCCAGGAAACCCCAAGAGAAACACCACCAAAATTAAGAGGCAAAAAAACACTCACCGCGGGCAACATAAGTGCAGCTTTAAGCTTGGGTTCCCTTGGAATAATTTTAACAATGGGACTTTGCAAAATTCTAAAATTTATCAAACATAAGTAGGATATGCGTTCTTTTTCTTGCTTAAATCATACATTATGACCTATAATAAATTTATCAGGTTAATATTTTGATTAGGAAAGATTTAGCAAGTTATGAAAAAATACGCTTTTACATTGGCTGAAACTCTTCTCACAATGACCATTATAGGCATTTGTGCAGCCATGTTAATATCTACAATTAAAAATGTAAACCCATCAGGCCAGGCAGACGCCATTATGGCCAAAAAAGCAGTGACAACCTTTACTGACGGCACAAGACAGATAATGGTTCACTACGCAAAAAACTTTAAAATGAATGATCTTTATACGGATTCAGAAAAAACAAAAGCCTGCACAACCGCTGCTTGCCTATTTGACCTTTATGGTAAATTCATTCAAATTTCAAAAACATTAGACGCAGATACCGCAGGAAACTTCGGAACCGGCGTTGGCGTATACGGTCAAGTATCAGACGGACTTGTTTTTGGTCTTAAATATGACCAAAAGTGTGCTATTGGCGAAACAATATTCACAGCACCGGCTTCTGGCGATGTAAGCGGCTCTGACCCCGTATCAACAACTGTTTCAGGCGCCTGCGGAATTATTTACTATGATGTAAACGGCAAAAAAGGTCCGAATATTGACGGCAAAGACAGGTTTGCAATGCCTATATTTAAAGCAACAGGGATAAGAATTCCTTCTCCGAAGGCAAGTACAACCACAACACCTTAAACATAAGCTTTAAAAAGAATAAATTAAACCGGGCCCTTTTTTAGAAAAAACCTTAAAGGCCCGGTTTTTATAGAAAATAATGAAGAGTATTGCTTTTTTATTGACATTATAGATATCTCATTGCCGCTTGTTCTGCTTTATCTGCCTTTGCAAGCATAGCTTGAACATTCGGGTTTGTAACAGCTTCGCCCTGAGCTTGTGCTGCCGCTTGGGCTCCATCCCCTGAAAGCGCGGTAAATGGCTTTGAAGACGGGATGTAAGACCTTGGAGGCTCTTGAATTTTATTCTGTGCAGGGCTTTGCGCAGGAGCCTGGGGTTGTTGATACTGCTGTGGCTGGCTGTAAGGATTTGTCATATTTGGGGCAGCAGGCTGCTGATATTGTGGAAATCCTTGTTGCGGTTGTTGATATTGTTGGGGTTGGCCCGGATATTGCTGGGGTTGAACCACGTTATTTGGATTATTTACATAGTTGTTTAAAATTGAACTTGGTGTAAATGTGCCAGGGGCTTGGGGAGTTCCCTGTGCCGGAGTATCAGGAATTGAATTTGCAAGCTGGATTAAAATTGCAGGATTTTTTTGAATTGCAGCAAGCGCCTGCGGGTCGCTTTGAATTAGCTGGAGCACTTCAGGGTGTGCTTCAAGTTTTTTAGCCGCAGCTTCAAGCTGGATTTGAAGTTGTTTTTGTTGTTCTTCCTGCGCTTTTTTCGCTGCTTCTGTGTCTATATCATAGGGTTTTCCAAAGATTTTATTTACAACTTTTCTAATCGGGCCCATAAAGGCTGCTGATAATACCATTGAGATAAGGACAAATCTCATAGCGCCGCCGCCAAGGCCTTTAGCTTTTCTGAACAATACAACAGGAGCATTTAACAAAGCATTTTTGAACGGAAGTGCCTTTGGCGTTGCAACCCCTTTAATTACAGGGTCTAAGCCCATTCCAAAGAACTTACCGATTGCCCTTAGAGGACCTGCAAGAAGGCCGCCGCCTTGTTTTCTTGTTGTCATATTTGCTAAAGACGCAAGACCGTATGTTGTTCCAAACGCAAGAGGCATAGCCACCGTGAATGAACCAACACCTGATATTAAACCATCTGCTGCAGTTGCAATTTTTTGGTCTTTTGGAGCTTCCTGAACATTATTAAACATACTGGGAAGTGCCATAAGAGAAATAAGAACCCCAGCGCCTGATTTATCGTTTACGAAGTTTGAAATACATTCTGTGGGAAGGAGAATTGATTTTTGAACCAATCTGCCCAAAGCAGTGTCTGCTGCTTGTCCTGTAATGACATTATATTTTATTAAGGCGTCACCAAGGTTTCCTCTGCCAATATGTTTCACCGGCAAATGCAGTGCGTCAATTACTTTGTTTATGCCATTTACAGGCCACCAAGCAGTTTGAAAACCAATAGCAGCATTGCCAATTTTTTTAATGCCCTTGGCTTTTGAAAAACCGCTGTCCATTACAACACCAGTAAGGTTGCTTACATCAATACCCAACGGATTACTGTCGTCTAAACCGTTTATAATGCCGCTCTTAAGCTGGTTTAATATTTTATCTAAATTTTTCTTATTGATTTTTCCGTCTGTTCCTACACAGCCAAAATTTTGAGCGATTAAATCAGTTAATTTTTTGCAAACTTCACCGTTTTCGCTGGTTTTAATGGTGTCATAAAGAGTTTCTGCCGCTTTTTCGCTTCCTACAAGCTTTTTCAAGGTATCAAGTGTGCCTGCTTTAGCTGCGTCATCTGAAAAATCAAGAGCAGTCTTTATAACATCAGGCGGAGTCATTTTAAATATTCTTTTTGCACCCTGCCCCTGGCCTTGTGCAATGTTCCATTTTGGGCCGGCTTTGTTATTTTTTAACGTTTCAATTACGTTATTTATCGTTTTGCTTTTCTTCAAAAATCTAACAACGCCTTCTTTTGCCCTTGAAAGGGCGCCTGTAATATTTTTATATGTATTATTGTTTAATAAAATATCATCAACTTTATTACCAAGACCTACCATGGTTTTTGTGGAAAGTTTGCTGTTTCCAAGTGCCGCAAGGGCAACTACCGTGGCAGCAGTTAAAGCTAAAGAAATAGCAGTTCTTTTAGGGTGATTTTTAAAATCTATCCCCATCATTTTCTTTATGGAACCGAGCATTGAATTATCTTCAACATGCTCTGCAGCTTTTCCTGAAATTTCAACTGCGTCTTGTTTTAATTTTTCAGTGTCAACTGCGGTAAAATTTTGGTCATTATATGCGGGATATCCCGGGTTTACACCGTAATTTGGCGCTTGCATTTGGTTTTGCTGCGGCGCTTGCGGCATTCCTTGCGGGTTTTGAGGCATTCCTTGCGGGTTTTGAGGCAAATTATTATACTGCTGAGCCGGATATCCTTGCTGTTGCGGCATTTGATATCCTTGTCCGTTATATCCCCATTGCCCCTGACCTTGATTGTATAAATAAGGGTTTTGTTGTTGATTAAATTGTTGGTTAAAGCCGTAAACCATAATAATCCTTGAAAATAAAAACTATACTATAATAAAAACCAAACACAAAAAATTATTTACAATGTATATCAATTTAGGATTACATTTCTTAATATTCGTTAATATTTAAAACGCTCGCCACTATGCCTGGATTTGCCCTGATACAAAAGGCTTTGACGATGGAATATAGGTTCTTTTAGGCTCAAAATTACTGTCATTTTGTTCATAAGAAACCTGTGGGGCCATAGGGTTTAACCCCGGCCCAATATGGTTGTTTGGATTATTTAAATAATTTTGTAATATAGAACTTGGCACAAACCCTTGATTTTGAAGCCTTTGAGCTTCTTTTACTGCCTCTTCTTCGGGGTTGTATGGTTCTCCAAAAATTTTAGTTACAAACTTATCCACAGGGCTTAAAATAAGGCCTGCAAAGGCACTTTGTATTAAATAAAACCTTAACGCACCGCCCATAATCCCTGTAGCCCCACCTATAAGACTTTTCTTGTTTAAGCCCATGTTAAAGAAATTACCCACAAGCTTTAAAGCTTTTGTAATTATGGTTGTTTCGCCTTTTGCCTTACTTAAGTTTCCAAGGGTTGCAAGTTTATAGGTGGCTCCGTATGCAAAAGGAGTAGCAATTACAAATGAAGCAATTGATGTTAAAAAGTTTCTTACGATTGTTCCTGCGCGTTTTTCTTTTGGCGCGTCTTGCACATCATTATACATATTCATCATTGAGCCGCATAAAAACAGACCAAATGTCGATTTGTCGTTTACAAAGTTTGACATTGTTTCTGTCGGGAAAAGAAGTGATTTTTGAACCAAAGAGGAAAGTTTATTGTCTGCAAATTCCCCGGCAGAAATTCCGTATTTTATTAACGAATCACCAAGATTGCCTCTTCCTACGTTTTTCCACTCCTTGCCAAACAGCTTTGACACGCCAGAACCTATGATATTAAAGATATTTGCAGGCGCCCAGGAAGAAATTATATCGCCTCCCATAAGAACGTCTGTAAACTCGTTAACATTTAGGCCGTCAATTTCGCCTTTTTTTAAGGCGCACAAAACGTTATATAACGCTCTTTTATCAATTTTTCCTTCTGCTCCTATGCAGTTAAAATTCTTTGCAATTGCAGAAACAAACTGTTTGCAGATTTCTTTACTTGTAAGTCTGTTTCCTGCAGCATTTTGCCCGTTTCCTAAAATCAAGTTATAAAATTCATCCGCAACACTTGTTAAAACCTTACCGCTATCATCCAAAACATCAGCATTTCCGACTAATTTAGTCAAAGTTAAAACAGCGTCATCTTTTGAAAGTTTATCAAGGCTGCTTTTTATAATTGCAATAGGCGTGTTTTGGAAAATACCAAAAATACCGCTGCCATAGCCCATAACGTTCCATTTTGCTTTTGCAGGGCGGTTTTTAAAGGTTTCTGCTATATTATTGCAGGTTTTTGGAGTAATTTTCTTTATGCCTTCAGTTAAGAAATTTTTTCCTTGTTTAAAAAGGTTTGAAACGCCGGAAAGCGCGCCTCCTTTTCCTAAAACATCGTTAATATTTAAACCAAGTTCTGTCATTTTATGCACGGAAAGCTTGCTGTTTCCAAGCCATGCAAGAAAAACAACGGTCGCCACAGTGAGTGCGGCAGATATAAAGGTCTTTTTGGGGTCATCTGAAATACCAAATTGGCTTTTTATAAGCTGAAGCGCCCAGGAAGTTTCAGTAGCCTTTTCCGCTTTATCAGACAACTTTTTTGCACCTTTTTCAAGTTTGTCTTTATCAATAAAACCAAAATCTTTCCAGGGGTTTGAAGAATCCACAGGCACACTTCCTGCGCCGTTAAAATTTCCGGGCATAAATTTATTTGGCCTTTGCGGATATTGAGCGCCCGGGTATTGAATATTTGGATATTGAACGCCTGAACTTACCATTGACCATTCCTGAAAAAAGAACTTTATATTATAAAAAACCATGCAGAAAAAAATTATTGACCGCATATACTCTTTTTGGGGTTACATTTCTTAATACTGCGCTTTATTATGGTATAATAAATTCATTAAAAATTTAGGATAGATTTTAAAAATTGGGATAATAAAAAGGTGAAAATTGTTGTTTGCATAAAACAGGTTCCTGACACAAACGATGTTAAATGGAGCAAGGAAAATAACATTATAAGAGAAGGGCTTACAAACATTTTAAACCCATACGATGAGTATGCAATTCAGGCAGCGCTTGAAATTAAAAAGTTTAACCCTGATACAAAAATTACCCTGCTTTCAATGGGGCCATTATGCGCAAAAGAGGTGCTTGAATATGGGCTTGCACTTGGAGCGGACAACGGAATTTTACTTTCAGACAAAAGATTTTCAGGCGCAGACACAAACGCCACCTCTAAAACCCTTGCTTGTGCTATAAAAAATATGGTGAAGGACTTTGATATTGTAATAACAGGCCAATTTGCAACAGACGGCGACACAGCACAGACGGGACCTTCCCTTGCGCACCATTTAAATATTCCGGTTTTAACGTATGTGAAAAAAGTTTTAGATGTTGAAGAAAAAAAACTTGTTGCAAAATGCGAAAGAGAGAATAATATTTCAACATTTGAAGTTTCAACCCCCTGCGTGCTCTGTGTATTAAAAGGGTGTGCAAAATTATCAGACCCAAAAATTGAAGATTACATAAAAGCACAGAAAAAAGAACTTCGAATGTTTAACGCGGATGACATTGAAATGGACATTGAAAAATGCGGAATTAAGGGCTCTCCAACCTTTGTGCAGAAGGCTTTTCGCCCGGAAATTTCAAGAAACTGTGTCACAATTGAAGGCAATTTTGCAAAAGAAATTTTATCACACATAAGGGAAGAAAATGGCAAGAAAGAAGAAGCATAATAAAAATAATATACAAAATGAAGAACAGATAAAAGAAACTGCGACAAAACCTGCCCAGGAAGAACAAGAAGAAAGCCCTGAAAAACAACAGGAACCAGAACAACAGCAAAACGGACAGTCTTGCGGGCAAAAAGAAATTTTTGTATATTCTGAAATTGTTGAAAACAAAGGTGTAAAAGAATTTCACCCCGTAGCTTTTGAACTTTTATCTGCAGCAAGAAACCTTGCAAAAGAATATGGAGAAGAAACAAAGGTTTCAGCCATAATTTGTACGGATGAAAACCTTGAAAATATGGACTTTTTAAAAACAGAACTCTACAAAGGCGGAGCAGATAAGCTTTATTTTATAAAAGATGAAAAAATTAAAAGCCACATAGGAAAAGCCCGCACCATAACTGAACTTTGCAAACTTAAAAACCCTGAAATATTTTTAATTGGCGCAACTGTTGAAGGAAGAAGCATGGCACCCTTGATTTCATCCGCGCTTGATACGGGCCTTACGGCAGATTGCACAAAACTTGAAATAACAGATTTTAAGGATGAAAAAAGACTCGCAGCAACAAGGCCAACTTTTGGCGGGCAGTTAATGGCAACAATTTTATGTAAAAAATTACCGCAAATGGCGACTGTTCGCCCTTCCGTACTTAAAAAAAATGAAGAAATTTATAAAAATGAGGGTGAATTTGAAGAATTTATGCCAAATATGGCAGATTTTACCGACCCTATCAAACTTTTAGGGTGCGAGGCCATTAAAAATAAACTCTCATCAGAACTTGAAAATGCGCAGATAATCGTTGCGGGCGGAAAAGGCCTTAAATCTGAAGAAAACTTTGAAAAATTAAAAACGTTTGCAAGGCTGATAGGCGCCACAGCGGCAGGTTCCAGAGGGGCCGTTGATATGGGCCTTATAGAAAAAGAATATCAAATCGGCCAAACGGGAAAAACCGTTTCCCCAAAGGTTTATATAGCATTTGGAATTTCGGGTGCCATACACCATATAGCAGGAATTGAAAATTCAAAAAAAATTATTGCAATAAATACGGATGAAAACGCTCCCATTTTCCAAAACGCAGATGTAAAAATTGTAAAAGACGCTTCTTGTGTTTTGGATGAACTCATTAAAGAGCTTGAAACGGAGCCTGAAGAAAAATCATAAGAAATAAAGGGTAGTACCGTGCCTTCTCCTGCACACGAATTTTACTAAGAAATCGGTAGGGAAAGGAGGCAATATGAAAATGCAGATAATAAAAGCTGCCATAATAGCACTTATAGCAGCTTTAAAAATTATTCTAATTTTCTTATAGGGTACTAAGTGAAGCCTCAAGGAAGTAGCATTTCTTTGGGGCTTCCCCCTATATTTACATTATATACTAAGTTTTATTTTTTTCAATTACTCTGTTTCCATAGCCCTAAGCTTTTTGTAGAGTTCAATTTCGTTGTCGGAAATTGTCTTTGGAAGCACAATTGAAATTTTCACATTCAAATTCCCGGCACCGCCCTCTTTTTTAGGCAGACCAAGCCCTTTCAACCTTAAAAGCTTTCCACTGCTTGTTTTTTCAGGAATTGTAATTGTAACTTTACCATCAGGCGTTTCAACCTCTTTTTTACCCCCTAAAACCGCAAGGGAAGGTGTAATTTCAACGGTTTTTGTTAAATCTTCCCCGTCAATTACAAAATTTGGATCCTTAATTTTTACGGTTAAATATAAATCGCCTTTTCGGCCGGATTCATCGCTTCTGCCTTCATTCTTAAGGCGAATTTTCTGCCCTTCTTTTACAAATTTTGGAATTTTAACAGATAAATTTTTCAAGTTCCGCTCAATGCCAGAACCTGCGCAGTGAGAACAAAAACCACCATGAGATACACCGCCGCAGTATCTGCATTTTTGATAATCGGTTATTGTAATGCTTTTTGTGCCGCCATTTATAATGTCTTTCACGGTTAAAACAAGGTTTTGGTTTATATCAAGACCCTCTTTTTGCGCTGCATTCGGGTTATCTCTTCTTCTTGAAGCAGACCTTGGGTCTGAGCCCATTGAGCCCATGCCGGGCCCCGCCCCGCCTGAATAGAAACTGCCCCCGCCAAACATATCATTATTAAAACCCCTGCCATAGGATGTTTTGGCCCCGCCTGACATTAAATCGCCAAATATTGCGCTGAAAAAGTCTGAAAATCCGCCTGCATTGCCGCCAAAGTTGCCGCCACGGGCACCTCCTTGTGCAAACTGTGAAAAATCAAAGCCTCCAAAACCGCCCATAGAAGGGTCAAAATCCGCCCCGTTTTGGAACCCGGAGCCTAAAGTATCATATCTTTGACGTTTTTCCTTGTCCCCTAATACTTCATAGGCTTCGTTTATATCTTTAAACTTTTCTTCAGCCCCTTTTTCTTTGTTAACATCAGGGTGATATTTACGCGCAAGCTTTCTATAAGCAGATTTTATCTCTGTTTCGCTTGCTTCTCTTTTTACGCCTAAAATTTCATAGTAGTCTTTATATTTCATATTTTTATATTAATTCAAATTTCAAAAAACTTTGTCAAACTTAATCTTTTATTAATAAATTATTTTAAAATTGCAAAAAATCCATCCGCCAAAAGGCGATAAACATTTTAAACCCTTAAAATAAGAATTAGTGTTTTTTCTTATACCTTTTGCCGTCAACTTCATGCACATTTTCAATTGCAATAAAAGCCGTAGGGTCAATTGCACTCACCACATCTTTAATCTTTGGAATTTCGATTTTTGTAATTACGCAATAAACCATTTTAGATTTTGCACCTGAATATCCACCCTCTGCAGCAAGATATGTAACGCTTTTATCAAGCTTTTTCATAATTTCTTTGCCGATTTCTTCATATTTCGGGCTCATAATAAAGACGGATTTTGCTTCACTCATCCCTTGCAAAACAAGGTCTATTGCTTTTGAAGCGATAAAATATGTCACAGCGGAATACATGGCTTTATCCACGCCGTAAACAAAACCTGCAATTGCGAAAATAAAGACATTAAAGAACATTACAATTTCGCCAACCCCGAAAGGGTATCTTTTTGCAATTTTTATGGCCAAAATTTCTGTCCCGTCAAGCGCAGCGTTGCTTTTTAGAACAAAACCGACCCCGATTCCTAAAATTATCCCGCCAAAAATTGCTGCAATTAAAGTGTCTTGGGTAAATTCAAAACCTGTTTCCAAAAATAATTCGGAAAAAAGAGAGAGCATAATGACGCCATAAAACATTTGGCAGACAAACATCTTGCCAAATTTTTGAAACGCCATAACGACAAAAGGCAGGTTAAAAAGGATTAAAAACAAACCAAAAGGCAGTTTTGTTAAATAGTTTGCCATAATCGCAAGGCCTACAACGCCCCCGTCGATTACATCTCTTGGAATTAACACGCATTCAATTGCAAATGCCGCAATTATACACCCAAGCGTAATAAATATTAATCTTAATAATAAAGTTTTTAAAAATCCTTTAGCCATGGTTTTATGATAAAATAAAAAAATGAAAAAAGTAAGTATATTTTTATCGATATTTTTTTGTTTTATAGTCCTTTTGGGCCTGTTTGGCTGTGCAAACCCAAACAGAGAGCCAAAAGACCTGCTTGCAAGAATAAAATTCAGAAATAAAATAATTATCGGAATAAAAAATGACTCAAAACCCTTTGGCTATGTTGAAGATGGTGAATTAAAAGGTTTTGACGTTGATGTTGCAAAAAGCATTTCAAAAAACCTTCTTGGAGATGACAAGGGTGAACTCATTGAATTTGTAATCGTAACGCCTGAATCAAGAATAAGCGATTTAAACTCCGGAAATGTCGATATTGTAATTGCAACAATGAGTATCAGCGCAAAAAGAACCCATATAATTGATTTTACAAACCCCTATTTTGTTGCAGGCCAAGCCTTAATGGTTAAAGAATCTTCTAAGATAAATTCAATAGAAAGCCTGAACACAAGAAGGGCAGGGATTATCCTTGGCACAACAGGCGAAAAAACAATAAGACAGCTTGCCCCAAACGCAACGGTTATTGCAAAGAAAAATTATAACGAAGCTTTTGGCCTCTTAAAAGAAGACAAAGTGGACGCAATTTTAGCGGACGACAGCATTTTATATGGTTTTATTATTGATAATAAAGGATATAAAATCCTTCCTGCAAGATATACAAAGGAATTTTATGCAATCGCGCTTCGCCAGGGAGATGAAAACAAAGAATTAAAAGAAGCTTTGAATAAAATTTTAAACCACATGCAACAATCTGGAAAACTCAACAGAATAAAGGAGAAATGGATTCCAAATTTACATAAAGACGCCTAATGTGGTATAATTTCCCTTGAAAAACGGATAGAAATAGTAAATAGGGAAATAAAAAATGGAAGTTAAAAAAAGACATGCCTTTTGGGAAGTAATCTTCTGGATTGTGCTTTTGGCAGGCATTTATATGTCATTCGGTGTTTACGTAAAAGGTCTTAAATCAATATTTGTAGGCATTATTGCAGGTATGTGTGCACTTTTGTTTGCAGCACTTAAAACGCAAAAAATTATGTCCGAAAGCAGGGGTAACGAAGAGATGAGCACCATCTCAAACCACATCTACCACGGCGCTATGGCCTTTTTAAAAAGAGAATATAAAATTTTATCACTCTTTGTCATTGTTGTAGCTCTTTTAATCGGCGCGTTCTTAAGCCCACAGACGGCTATATGCTTCCTTTGCGGCGCGATATGCTCTGCCGTTGCAGGGTTTATCGGAATGACTGTTTCAACAAAATCAAACTCAAGAACAGCAAATGCAGCAGCAAAATCCTTAAATTCGGCCTTTAAAATTGCTTTCTCGGGCGGCGTTGTAATGGGCATGACGGTTGTAGGCCTCGGCCTTTTGGGGCTTACAGTTCTTTATTATATCTTTAAAGACCACGAAATTGTAAATGGTTTTGCCTTGGGCGCAAGCTCTATTGCCCTTTTTGCCCGTGTTGGCGGCGGGATATTCACAAAAGCTGCTGATGTAGGTGCAGATTTAGTCGGTAAAGTAGAAGCAGGAATTCCTGAAGATGACCACAGAAACCCTGCCGTTATTGCAGATAACGTTGGTGACAACGTAGGAGATGTTGCCGGAATGGGCGCAGACCTTTTTGAATCTTACGTAGGGTCAATAATTGCTTCAATCACGCTTGGTGCGCTCAGTCTTAACCTTCGCGGCGCGTTTTTACCAATTATCCTTGCAGGGATAGGGATTTTCTCTTCAATTATTGCTGTATATTTTGTAAGAACAAAAGAAAACGGCAGCCCGATGTTTGCCCTTCAATTAGGAACAACAGGCACAATGGTAATTTCCCTCATTGCTTCATACTTTTTAATTATGAATTGGTTCCCAAAAGAACTGGGCGGTTATGGCATATTCTTTGCTCTTTTAATCGGTATCGTTGCAGGAACCTTAATCGGATATTTAACAGAATATTTCACATCTTATAATTTTATGCCTGTTAAAAGAATTGCAAAATCAACGGAAACAGGCACCGCCACAACCGTTATTTCAGGGCTTGACGTTGGCATGATGAGCACATTCTTCCCGATGGTTATTATAAGTTTAGCCACAATCGGCTCCTTCCTTGTAATTGGCGGTATGCAAAATTACACTCTCGGTGTTTACGGCATAAGCATTGCGGCTGTCGGAATGCTCTCAAGCGTTGGAATGATTGTTGCAGTGGACGCTTATGGCCCGATTTCAGACAACGCAGGCGGCATTGCGCAAATGGCAAACCTTGATAAAGTTGTAAGAGAAAGAACCGACAAGCTTGATTCTGTCGGAAACACAACGGCTGCAATCGGAAAAGGCTTTGCAATCGGCTCGGCGGCCCTTACGGCCCTTGCCCTTCTTTGCGCTTATGCAACAGTTGTAAACCTTGAAGATATCGACATTTTAAACCCCTTTGTAACAGCTGGTGTGCTCTTTGGAGCTTCTTTGCCGTTCCTTTTCTGCTCTTTAACAATGGGCGCTGTTGGCCGTGCCGCAGGAAAAATGGTGGATGAAGTAAGACGCCAGTTTAGAGAAAATCCCGGCATTATGACAGGGGAAACCCAACCCAATTACAAAAAATGCGTTGATATTTCAACAAAAGCAGCAATTTTTGAAATGCTTCTTCCGGGCATTCTTGCAATTGGTGCTCCGCTTGTTGTGGGGCTTGGGGTTGGCACGCTTGTTGATAAAACAATCGGCGCACAGGCTCTTGGCGGTATGCTTATGGGAGCAATTGCAACGGGCGTTTGCCTTGCAATTATGATGGCAAACACAGGCGGCGCTTGGGATAACGCTAAAAAATATATCGAAGAAGGACACTTTGGAGGAAAAGGCTCCGCACAGCACGCAGCAAGCGTTGTGGGCGATACAATAGGCGACCCCTTCAAAGACACATCAGGCCCTTCTTTAAACATTTTAATCAAACTTATGACCATTGTGTCATTAGTCTGTGCGACATTGTTTATTGCCTAGAATTGGGTTAAAACAAAGGCGTGAGCGTTAAAAACGAAAAATTCTTAATAGAAACAAACGGATTAACAGACATCATCGATTTAACTTTAAAAATCGGTGATGTCGTAAAACAATCCGCTAAAGGCTTAAACGACGGCAATGATGTAAAAAATGCCGTCGTTCACATTTTTTCACCGGGCTCTACCGTTTCAATTACAACAACTGAATATGAGCCAGGATTGATTAAAGACATTCCTGAAATTTTGGATGAATTAATCCCGATGGAAAAAGCCTATCACCACGATAAAACCTGGCATGACGGAAACGGATATGCACACCTCAGGGCTTCAATCATTGGAAACGGGATTTCTGTGCCTTTTATAAACGGAGAATTAGAGCTTGGCACGTGGCAGCAGGTTGTTTTAATCGATTTTGATAACAAACCAAGAACAAGAAGCGTAATAGTGCAGATTGTGTATTAAAATTAGTTTTTCTTTGCTTTTTTTTCATCACCTGAAACGGCGTAAAACAAAATACTCATAAGTCCGAATAAGCCCACTAAAGCTCCACACATTGCAATATTCGCTATCATTTTAACTCCCCTGTTTCAAACTTCATACATTCAAAATTCATTTCATCTGCTTTTTTGTGCAAAATTTTTGCAATTGTTTGTATTTTTGCAACTTCTTCATCATCACTTTTCTTGCAAAATTCACAAAGAACAGAAGATATATTATAAATATCTTCTGCCAATGTGCATAAAAGTTTATACTTTTTATCCATAAAATTTCCTAAATAATTTTAATCCTATGTATTTTATAGGCTTATTACTCAAAGATTAACATTAAAATTAAATAATGGCAAATGATTTACAACAAATTAAAGAAAAAATCGGAAAAAATATTGCCGAATATAGAAAAAAGGCGGGTATCAGCCAGCTTAAACTTTCTTTAATGGTTGAATCAGGCGAAGATTACATTTCTCATATAGAATGCGGAAGATATTTCCCAAGTGTAAAATTAATGTACAAAATTTCAAAAGCCTTGAACGTAGAGTTGTTTGAACTGTTTAGATAATTATATCCCCTTAAATACTGCTTAACATATCTTAAAATATGGTGTAGAATTGTTTTAAACTACACTATATAAAAAGGCACGCCATGGCAAAAAATGATTTAGGCAAAAATTTAAACAAAGGGGAATATATCCTCCTAAAATCCAAAGATGACCTGACTTTAGAGCATAATAAAAATACGCCTTTATATAAGCTTACAGGGTTTTCAGGCACGGCAGGAGAAGCAATCCAAGATTATAGCGGTAAAATTACCCTATTTGTCGACCCAAGATACCACATTCAGGCAGAGGCCCAAACAAAAGGTAAAAATGTTGAAGTTGTAAAGCTTGATATGAAAACAAGCTTAATTAACGCACTTAAAGCAGTTTTAAAGCCCGGAAGCACACTTTATGTCCCATCAAAATCCACAAAAATTTCCACCTTTAAAACCTTTAAAAAAGAATTAAAAAGCATAGAAATTTTGCCATATGACACGGAAGACGAGCCTGAAAACAGCGCCAAGATTGAAACTGTGCCGATTGAAATTTGCGGCATAACATATGATAAAAAAATTGAAAAACTTAAACGTGCAATAAAAAACCATAACATTCTTTTAACAAGCCTTGAGGATGTTTCATATATTTTAAATTTAAGGTGTTACGATACGCCAAATACTTCTGTTATCAGGGCAAAAATGCTTGTAACGCCAAAAGAAGTGTATGTTTTTTCTGATTGCACCTTGCCAAAGCTGCAAAAAATCAAGGTTTTACCGCTCAAAAGTATGGAAAAAATCCTAAAAAAAGCGAACAGCGAAATTTTAATTGATGAAAATAACATCACATTAAACGATTTCAATTTGGTGAAAAACCCTGTAGCGTTGAAGAAAAACCCTGTGGCCAAAATGGCTTCAATAAAAAACAGGGCAGAGATTGAACATTATAAAGAAGCCTTCAAAATGCTCGATGAGGCGCTTTATGCCTTTAGGGAAAAGATTAAACCGGGGTTATCCGAATTTGAATTAAAAGAAATTTTTGAAAAAGAATTAACTACACATGGCGCCCTTGGGACAAGCTTTAAAACCATTTTAGCCGTTGGCGAAAACTCAAGCTCTATCCACTATTCAAGCTATTCAAAGGATAGAAAGATAAGGCCCGGGGAAATTTTGCTTCTTGATTGCGGCGGATATTACGAAGGAGGCTATGCAACAGACATTACAAGGGTTTTTGTTTGCCCGCCCGAAAACAAAACCAAAAATTCATCCAAAAACCCCACAGACGCAAGGCAAAATATATCAAAAAAAGTGAAGGAAATTTACACGGCCGTCTTAAAAGCTCAATTAAACGTATATTTTGGCGATTTTTCTGAAACAAAACCGATGGATGACCTTGCAAGAAAAATTTTAAAACCATATGAAAAACAAGGGTTCTCCTTCCCGCATTCATTAGGCCACGGGGTTGGAATTCCTGTCCACCAGGCACCACCCACCTTAACTCCAAACCCAAAACTCAATTGCCGCCTGCAAAATAATATGGTGTTTACAATTGAGCCCGGGCTTTATAACAGCACACAAAACAAAGGGGATTTTGGCATTCGTCTTGAAAACACAGTATATTACGACAAAAAGGCAGGCAAAAAGGTAAGTCTTTCAAGGTTTCCATATGAAGAAGCTTTGATTGATAAAACCATACTTACAAAAAAGGAATTAAAATGGCTTCAAGCCTGGCAGGAAGGCAAAATATAGGAAAATAAAATGATTGAAATTACAAGTTTACAAAATAGTGTTGTAAAAGAGGTTGTAAAACTTCATCAAAAAAAATACAGAGAAGATTTTATAATTGTTGAAGGTGAAAAGGCCGTGACAGAAGCGTTTGACGCAGGTCTTAACATAAAATATATGTTTTCTTCAAATAAAACCATGCTTGAAAACTTTGAAGCAAAGTCCAAAGCCTCAAAAAAAACTTGTGCAGAAATTTATCTTGCAAATGAAAAGGTCATGGAAAAAATTTCAACAACAGAAAGCGCCCCGAATATGCTGGCTGTGGTGCAAAAGCCAAACCATGCCTTATCAGATTTTAAAAAATTTCAAAAAATCGTACTTTTAGATGGCATAAAAGACGCAGGCAATTTAGGGACAATAATAAGAACTGCTGCGGCTTTTGGGGTTGATGGGATAATTTTATTTAACGAGTGCACGGATGAATTTTCTCCAAAAACAATCCGCTCCGCCGCCGGGAACATATTTAAAATTCCTGTTGTACACTGCCAAGGAGAGCAATTGAAAGAGTTCAAAAAAAGCCATAAAATGGTAGCAACGGTTGTTAATTCCAAAAATTTCATCCAAAATTTTGTCGCCAAAGGGCCGGTTATCATTATGTTTGGCTCTGAAGCAAACGGGCTTTGTAACGAATTATTAAGCTTAATGGATGAACCCTACACAATACCTATGAAAGATGGTGTAGAATCCCTGAATTTAGCAATTTCCGCAGGAATTGTTTTGTATGAAATTTTTAAACACTAGAGCTTAGAAATCTTTTATTGCATATTTTTAAAGATTATTGTATTATTATTTTACGGCGTTTTGCCCTGATTGTTTTGAAAAAAAGGAACTTTATGAGAGTATTTCCAATACATGCAAATCAGACTTATTTAAACAACAGACTTCGTGTATTCGGACAAGGTTTCCCAAACAATACTCCAAAATTAAATCAACTTAATCAAAATGATGTTTTTGTTCGTTTGGCCGCCGCAAGTACAAAAGATGCCCGCATTGAAAAAGAATTAAATGATATGGGGCTTATCTAGTTTTTAGAGGAAAGAAACCCTATGAAAATTGCTGTTATTGGGCTTGGTTGTTGGGGATTAGTATTAACAAAGTTATTAACAAATAACTTTGATGTCGTATATGGCTGGTCCAGAAAAGAGGATTTAAGCGACGAGCTTCTGCGCGCAAAAAAGGCTTCAAAACCTTTCAGCGTTGAACTTGATAAAAAAGTAAACATTACATCCGATATGAAAGAAGCAATTGATGGTGCAGACATCATTTTGCTTGTGGTTTCAACTTCTGCAATCCGCCCGGTGTGCAAACAGCTTAAAGAAGCAGGAATTAAGGATAATCAAATCCTTGTAAACACATCAAAAGGGCTTGAATTGCCTTCTCTAAAAAGAATGAGTGAAGTAATAAAGGATGAACTTCCAAACCAAAAATTTGCAATTCTCTCAGGCCCAACCCTTGCAAAAGAAGTGCTTGACGGATATCCGACAGCCGCAACGGTTGCAGCGGACGACATTGAAGTGGCAAAGGCTGTCCAAAAGGCGCTCACCGTGAAGGATAAATTCCGTCTTTACACAAACACGGATATTATCGGGGTTGAATTGGGCGGCAGCCTTAAAAACGTTATTGCAATAGCAGCAGGGTTTTTAGATGAGATGAATTTTGGAGATAACTCCAAAGGGGCGCTTTTGGCGCGCGGCATGGCAGAAATTGCCCGTGTTGCAGTACAATTGGGCGCAAACCCTTCAACCATGTGGGGTTTATCCGGCATGGGAGATTTAATTGCAACCTGCTCCAGCCACCTAAGCCGTAACAACACTGTTGGGCGTCTTTTGGCACAAGGCAAAAAAATTGATGATATCTTAGAAAGCCTTGGTTCTGTTGCAGAAGGCGTTAAAACATCAAAGGCCGTTTGTGAATTATCCGAAAAACTTGGAATTGAAACACCCATTTCAAATGCCATTTATAAAGCCGTTTATTCAAAAGAAAACTCAAGAGAAATTTTCTTAAACCTTATGAACAGACAATTAAAAGGCGAAGAAGAATTTTTGAAAAAATAAATAAAATAGCTTTTAAAAATACGGCTTAAAAGCAAAACCGCGCTTTAGGCCGTATTTTTTATCAATTTATTATGTAATTCAAAACAAACACTTTCGTTATTCGTCAATGTAAGATATGATTCTTTCGATGTTTTTAGAAATGCTGTTCAACTTGCTTTCAATGCCTTCAACCCTTGAAGCAAGGCTTTTTGTTTGGCTTGTATTATCATAGAACAAGTCAATAAACGATTTAACATCGAACCCTTCGGATTGTTTTTGTAAAATAAGTGAAATTTTTTCATCCAATTCTTCAAGGCGCATTTCCTGAATTTTATATTTCTTTTGAACGCCCGCAAGCGCTTCTTCAACCCTTTGCGGTGCGCCATAGTCTTTTTCGCTTTGAACAAGTTTGGATGTCATACCCTCAAGGCTAAGTTTTTCTGTGTGTTCAATCTTTCTTGATAGAACATCCATAACCTTAGAAAGGTTTTCAAGCCTTGCATTTGTATTTTTAAGCCAGCCGCCAATGTTTTGGAAATCCGCCCCAATATTTTTATGGGATTTTTCAAGGCTTAATCTCATTTTTGCAAGGTCTGCTTCTAAATCAGCCATAGAGTATGAATTATCAGCCTTTTGCTCTATGCGGTTTATGATTTCATCAAGCCTGCCGCTTACGTTGTCTGAAAGTTTTGAAATTTGCCCCTCTTCAGAGTTTGCAGCATTCAGACCGTCTTTAAAATTATCGATTATGGTGCTCACAATGCGCTCAGAAGCCTGATTTATCATCACTTCAAACTTTTGTGCATAATCATCGGAAGAGCCTTTGAATCCGTTTAGAATTTTTTCTGAATTATTGCGGACTTCTTCTCCAACCATATCTTTCAGAGCGTCTTTTAGGGAATTTAGTGCCTCAAACCTTTCGTTCACAACCATTCTTGTGGTCACAAGGTCTTCGTTGAAAGAATTTATACGCTCTAAAGTGCTCACCTGGTTGCTTTGAATAGCATTTTTTAAATCTTCAATCAAAAACTCAACATTTTTCAGGTTTTCAAGTTTTTCATCCAAAACTCCTCTGAATTCATTTGCAGAGTTATTTTTAATATAAACCGTGTTTGAAAGAGCCTCTCCAACATTTTTTGAAATGTCTTCAATAATCGCTTCTTTCTTATCAAGTTTGTCAAAACCTTCTCTGATTTCAGCAAAAATATTGTCTTTCAAATATTCAAGCTGGGATAAAAGTTGGTCTAATTTTACGCTTGCAGCAACGTTTTGCGCGTCTTCTTCCTTGTCTGCGTCCGGTTTGAATACACTTACAATTTTGGCGATTTTTTGGATTACTTCCTTCATCCTCAAATCCACATGGGATTTCATCTGCTTTGTGTATTCTTCCTTATCAACATTTGATTCAAGCAAAGACTGCACTTTGTCATCAATTCCCCTGATTAAACTTGGAGGAATTTCGCTGTTGCCGTTCAGGCTTATGTTTTCAAGTTTGAAAGACAATTCAGAGTTTAAATTTTGAATTTCATTTAAAAGCTCTTTACCATTATGAATTTGTTGAAGGTTACATCTTTCAACCTTGTTTTCAATTTCAGCCAAAATTTCCTGCTGGTTTGTTTCGTTTAAAGACGCAACCGCAGTTTTTGGCGCATTATTTACAATAAGCCTTTCAAGTTTGCCATCCAACAATTCAAAGTTTGTCTTGCTGTTTTTGTTTATGCCCATAATACCTGCTAAAATATCGCTCTTCATTGAGCTTAAGGTTTCATGGGTTTGTAATTGGTTTAAGCTTATGGCGTCGTTAATTCTGTCAGTGCCTTCTTGCGTCAGCGTTTCGAAGGTAGATTCCATAGAATTTAATTTGTCTTTAAATTTATCTTCATAATCGTTGATTTTTGCAAGAAGCTCATCAATATTGGTTTTGTGGTCATTAAATTCTTTTTCGATGTTATAATTTATGTTCTCGATGGTTTCCATTATGTGATTTGACATATTTTGCAAATCAACTTTAACGCTGTCCCCGCCGAAATTTTTGCTTGTAATCTGTTCCACTTTTGAAGTTATGGTGTCAATTACCTGTGCAAAATGCTGTTTTAATTCCGTAATATTGGCTGAATTTTCAGACACAACGTGGTTTCTGAATATTTCAAGTTTGTCTGCAATTTTTGGAACACTTGCATTTAATTGCTGGAGAACCTGAATGCTTGTGCCATCTTGAGCCTTTTCAAAATTTTCCCTTAAAGAGGCAATGGAAGAATTAACTTCGCTTGAAATTCCTGCCATCATATTTGAAAGCTGTTTAACAGAATCTGCAGATTGAAGAGTTTCGACACATCTTGAAATCTTATCTAAAGGTTCTTCAAAAGCCTTCATTGAATTGCTGCCCTCAAGGGAAGCCATTCTTTCTGAAAGACCTGAAAGTTCCGTTTTTAAAAGCTCTACGGCGTTTACAAGATGTTGTTTTTCGTTTTCTTCCTGGGTGCGAATTGCATCTTCAATTTTCCCCAACTGGCTTTGAATAAAATCGTGGCTCAATTCAAGGGTTTCAGCATTGCTTTTAATAATACTTTTTGCAACATCATCAATATTTGTGTTAGAAGACATATTTACAATAACATTTTTCAGGTTTTGATAGTCTTCATTTAAATTGTGAAGCTGCATTTTGATTTCTTCCGTGCGGCCTGTAATGCCGTCAGTCACGGTCGTATAAACCTTTTGAACTTCTCCTGCAAGCTGTGCCAGGTTGTTGTTGATGTTGCTTGTTTCAACGTTTAATTTTTCGCCAACTTCAGAATAGCTTTTGTTTATAATATCCACAATGTCTGCAAACTTTGTGATGATTTCATCTTTTGAATAAGTTGCAGTGTCACGAACCTCTGTGAAAAGGTTTTTAATGTCGGTTCTTATTTCTTCAAGCGTGCCTAAATTTAAAATGTTCAGTTTTGATTCAATATTTGTAATTGTAAGCCTGAACTGCTCTTTATTATCAAGGTCATTTTTTTCAATATAGGCTTTAAGGTCAGATAAAAACGAGGTTAAGATTGTTACTTTTTCATTGATATAGTTTGTATCTTCCTTTGTAGAAAGGCTATTCAACCTTGTTGAAAAAGCGTCAATCCTATCGCCCGCAGATGTTATAATTTGGGAATTTTTAATAATTTCATCAAGCTGATATCTTATTTGATTTAATTCTTCTTTTTGGCTGAAAGACTGTACCTGGGTTAAAAATTCAGCAAAATTTTTGTTCAAAGTGGCAGTAATGTTGTCAAAACCACGTGAAAACGCCGCAAATTCATTGCTTAACTTCACCATTTCTGCTGCGGTGCCTGAAGTTCTAAGAGCGTCAATATTTTGCGCAAACTTCTGCATTTGAAGCTCTTGATTGTTCATTTTTGTGTATAGAGAATTCAGGTCGGTAGCAATTTTTGATATTTGCATATCAAATTTAGGGTTTGAAATTTGGGCGGTTGCGGTTTTAATTGTATCTTCAAAGCCAAAAAGCATTTCCTGGATGGAACCGTGCCTTTCTTCGGCCGTTTTCCTTATTTCGTTTGAAATAATTTGAAGCATTTTTTCACTTGAAAGGTTTGTTTGGTTTTCAAACCTTTGAAGCATAGTGTTAAAAGCGTTGTTAATTTCAGCAGGCGTTAAAGAAGGTTTGTTGTATAAGCCTCTTATAGCGTCTGTTAACTGCTCTACTCTAATCTCTAAATTATCCGCCATCTTTTTTAAAACCTAAAATCCTATAAAATCCCCTAATTTTAAACAACATTTTAATACAAAAGCATTCCGCATTTCCACCTTTGTATAGTTTTGTTTACAATCTTAAAGAATTTAAGATGGGAAACAAAAATCCTCTAAAACATTTAAGATTTAGAGGATTTTAAATTCTGTTATATACGCTTAACAAAAAGCCTAAGCTTCCGCATTATGTACAATAGTTTCCTGCATTGATAATTGTTTTATCATCTTCAAATCTTTTAACATTAAATCT
The DNA here is from genome assembly GCA_910587375.1 of Candidatus Gastranaerophilales bacterium. Taxonomy (GTDB): domain Bacteria; phylum Cyanobacteriota; class Vampirovibrionia; order Gastranaerophilales; family Gastranaerophilaceae; genus MGBC122484. The sequence goes on from CAJULR010000015.1 coordinate 51,545, forward strand.
CTTGGAGAACCAGCTTCAAGAGAATGGTTTCTTAAAAGATACGAGGGATGGAAAATCGGAATGAAAACAGTGCCTTTAGAGCCTTTAAAGATTTTGCCTCTGGCTTTTGTAATTGTGTAGCCTTTTATAAAGCTCTCCAAAGCCGTTGCCCCGCAAAGGATAATGATTTTGGGTTTAATTGTGTCCATCTGGAATTTTAAATATGGAGCACAAGCCTTTTTCTCATCAATTTCAGGCTTTCTGTTATTTGGCGGACGGCATTTTAATGTATTACAAATGTAAACATCTTTTTGCCTTTCAATCCCGGCTTTTTTGAAAAATTCATCCAAAAGTTTGCCTGCACGGCCGACAAAAGGGACACCCAATCTATCTTCATCTGCGCCCGGGGCTTCGCCTATAAGCATAATTTTTGCCTCAGGATTACCGTCAGAAAATACAAGGTTTGTTCTTGTGGAGCACAAAGGACAGCCCTTGCAGCCTTGCAGTTTTTCTTTTAATTCATTTAATGATTCTTTTACACCCATTAGCTTTGATATTCCTTTTCAAAACCAAACAGTGAACTTACGGACTGGTCATCGTGAATTCTTGAAATAGCTTCGCCCAACAAAGGTGCAACGGATAATTGCGTAATTTTTGTCGGGATAAATTCATTCTTGTCCAAAGGAATTGTGTTCGTAACAATAACTTCCTTAATTGGCGCTTCATCCAGCCTTTTTAGGGCAGGGCCTGAGAACACAGGGTGCACAGCACAAACATAAACATCTTTTGCGCCCTCTCTTTTTAAGAGTTTTGCCGCTTCACAGATTGTTCCTGCCGTATCAATCATATCGTCAAACATCACGCAAACTTTGTCTTTAACATCACCTATAACATGGTCTGCAACGGCAACGTTGTGCTGTGTTCTTCTTTTATCAATAATTGCAAGAGGACATTCCATAGCCTTTGCAAAAGCTCTTGTTCTTTGAACTCCGCCTGTATCAGGAGAAACCGCCACAAGCTCATCTTTTGGAAGATTTAATTTCTTCATATAGTTTACAATAATAGGCGTTGCGTAAATGTGGTCAACAAGAATGTTGAAAAAGCCTTGAATTTGGCCTGTGTGAAGGTCCATAGCAAGAACCCTGTCTGCACCTGCGGTTGTCAAAAGGTCTGCAACCAATTTGGCCGTAATTGCTTCCCTTCCTGAGGTTTTTCTATCTTGTCTTGCATAGCCGTAATAAGGAATAACGGCTGTAATAGTTTTCGCAGAAGCCCTTTTAAACGCGTCAATTATGATTAAAAGCTCCATTAAATTTTCGTTAACAGGATTGCACAATGGCTGAACCACAAAAACATCATCACCCCTTATTGAATCCTGAATTTGAACATAAATTTCTCCGTCAGAGAAATTTTTTATTATCATAGGCCCAACTGTCGTCCCCAAATAATCGGCAATTTCTTGTGCCAAAACTGAATTCGAACGTCCGCAAAAGAGTTTGATTTCATGTGTGGGGAGCACATTTTTCTCTCTTGCAGGCATAGTTTCAAGCCCTAATTTCATTTCAATCTCCTTTTTATTTAACGTAGTTTTTTATCTCTTTTTGGGGACTTCTTGTCAAACCTAATGCATTTGCCCCTACATCTTTTGTAATGACACTGCCTGCAGCAATAAACGCCTTTTTGCCAAGTTCCACAGGCGCCACAAGCACCGTGTTTGAACCAATTGAAGCACCGTCATTTATAATGGTTTCTTTCTTTTCCTTTGTGATTGAATTATAGTTTGCAGTAATCGTGCCTGCGCCTATGTTTACGTTTGAGCCCACTTTTGAATCTCCGACATAGCTTAAGTGGGAGATATTTGTGTGAGATTTTACGTAAGTTTTTTTAAGCTCTACAAAATTTCCAATTTTTACAAAATCTTCTATTGTGCAGTTTCCTCTTAAATGTGCAAAAGGCCCGATTTTACAGTTCTTACCGATTGTGTTTTTGCCGTTTATAAAGGTGTTCGGAAAAATAATCGTGTCCGCACCAATAACAGTTTCCGGGGAAATCTGCGTGTTTTCGGGAGAAACAATCGTTACCCCATCTTCCATTAATTTATCCAAATGCCTCAAATTCATTATCCTGAAGGCGTCTGCAAGCTGTGCTCTTGAATTTATCCCCAAAGATTCATCGGGGTTTTCAAGAACATACCCTGAAACTTTGAGTCCTTCCGTGTTTCCCCATTTAATAATGTCGGTTAAATAGTATTCGTTTTGGGCATTGTTATTCTTGAGATTACTGAAAAAGCCTTGTGCCCTTTGCCAGTTTATACAATACATGCCGGCGTTTATTTCGCTTATTGCTTTTTGGGCCTCTGTACAATCTTTTTGTTCAACAATTTCTGAAACATTATTTCTACTGTCGCGAACAATTCTTCCATACCCTGAAGGATTGCCTAAAATTGCAGTCATAACCGTAATGTCAGAGCTATTTTCATTGTGGAAGTTTATAAATTTTTCAAGACTTTCTTTTGTGATTAAAGGCGTATCGCCACACAAAACCAAAACACAGCCGTCAAAATCTTTTAAAGATTCTTTTGCCATACTAACCGCATGGCCTGTTCCAAGCTGCTCTTTTTGCTCTACACAAACAGATTTCGGGTGATTTTTTGAAACAAACCCGGAAACTTCTTCGCCCTTATGACCCACAACAACAATATTTTCTAAAGAGCCTGCGTTTTCACACGCACTTAATACCCAACTTACTAAGGGTTTGTTGAAAATTTCATGCAAAACCTTAGGTTTTTCGGATTTCATTCTTGTGCCCTTCCCGGCCGCAAGAACCACTGCTTTCACACGCTTGCTCATTAAATGCCTTAGAAAATCTTTTTGCACACATTTTCTCATGAATATCAAGCAAATAAAAGGGATAAATGAAAGTTATGAACAAATTTTTACAAAAGGGGAAAATATTATATAATAAACTAATCGTACAATTAAAATTAAATTAAAATATTAAGGGCAGGCCCTGGGTTAACCTTGCTTCTGTTGGACAACATTTTTAATGGTGACATCAATAGAAAGGAGGTGAGCTGAAGATGGATTTTCACATAAGTGAAAAAGCACTAGTTATCATTTTGCTGATAATACTAGCGCTTTCACTAATCCATTAAGGGCTTTTAAAGAGCGGACTGCAATCCGCTCGCCCGATATTTATATTATAAACTATTTAATTACAATTTCAAGGAGAATAAAATGAAAAGTAACGCAATTAAAGAAGGAATAGCAAAAGCCCCGCACAGAGCGCTTTTATACGCAGGAGGCCTTTCGGATAAAAACATTAAACGTCCGTTTATAGGAATAGCAAGCTCTTTTTCAGACCTTGTCCCCGGGCATATGGGAATGAGAGATTTAGAAAGACAAATTGAAAAAGGCATTCACAGTAATGGCGGACAAGCCTTCATCTTTGGAACTCCCGCCGTATGTGACGGCATTGCAATGGGCCATTCCGGGATGAGATATTCTCTTCCTTCCAGAGATTTAATTGCAGATTGCGTTGAAACCGTTGCAGGCGCACACCAGCTGGATGGACTTGTACTCCTTACAAACTGCGACAAAATCACCCCAGGTATGCTTATTGCAGCATTAAGATTGAACATTCCGACAGTTGTTGTAACCGCAGGCCCTTCTTTAGAGGGACACTGCAAAGGTGAAACTTTAACATTCATCAGAGGCTCATCCGAAGCCGTAGGCCGCTTTAGAGCAGGAGAAATCACAGAAGAAAAGCTCCATGAGATGGAACATTACGCATGCCCCACAGCTGGCGCATGCCAAGGCCTTTATACGGCAAATACCCTTGCCTGCCTAACTGAAGTTATGGGCATGAGCATTACAGGGTGTGCTTCAGCTGCTGCCGTTTCTTCTAAAAAACGAAGAATAGCCTTTGATTCAGGCTTCTTAGCGGTCGATTTAGTTCGAAATGACATAAAACCAAGAGATATCGTGACAAAAGATTCTATGAGAAACGCAATTGTTGCAGACCTTGCCCTTGGCGGAAGTACAAATTCAATTCTTCACCTTCTTGCAATTGCAAACACCGCAGGAATAGATTTAACTCTTGATGATTTTGAAGAATTAAGCTTTAAAATCCCTCAAATTATAAAACTAGACCCTTCTGCCCTTCCAACCATGACAGATTTTGACAATGCAGGCGGAATCCCCGGAACAATTAAAACCCTTTGGGGAAAAACACCTGAACTTAAAAACGTTAAAAACATTGAAGGAAAAACGATTGAAGAAAGGGCAAACGAAGCCTGGGTGGACAATTCTGTTATTCATCCGTTTGATAATCCAATAACTAAAAACCCGGGCCTTGCAATTTTACACGGAAATTTGGCAGAACAAGGCGCTGTAGTTAAAATTTCAGGCGTTGCAGAAGAATGTTTTGAATTCGAAGGGGTTGCAAAATGTTACGACAAAGAAGAAGACGCTATGAAAGGCATTGAAGACGATGATGTAAAAGCGGGCGATGTTGTTGTAATAAGATATGAAGGCCCGAAAGGCGGCCCCGGCATGAGAGAAATGCTTGCGCCCACATCTCTTTTGGTTGGAAAAGGCCTTGGCAAAAAATGCGCCCTTATAACGGACGGCAGATTTTCAGGCGGAACCCGCGGCCTCTGCATAGGCCACATTTGCCCCGAAGCCACAGAAGGCGGCATTATTGGCTTAATAAAAGATGGAGATAAAATTAAAATCGATATAAACAAAAGAACAATCGACCTTCTTGTTTCAGAAGAAGAATTAAACGAAAGAAGAAAAAACTTTACTCCAAAACACAAAGAAATCGAAAAAGGATTTCTTTCAAAATATGCAAAAACCGTTTCAGGGGCAAACCTTGGCGCTGTTTGCGAATAAAAATATATTATAAATAAAATAATAGCCCTTTTGGAAAATTAAACGTTTTTCCTTAAGGGCTTTTAAAACAAAAAGGTAAAATTTTTTATTTACGTGTTTTATATGGACAAAATCACAAGCAAAATAAGCCCGAATTTATTTGAAAGGATATGATTTTGTTAACCCTAAACACAAGGATGGCGCCAATTTTTGGCACAAAATTTAAACCGTCTGTTCAACAAAGAAATAATTTTTATAATAACTCTCAAATTTCACAACCAAGTCTTTCCGGCATGCCTTCTGAAGACACTTTTATTAGACAAAATAATGTTTCATTCAAAGGCTCTATCCATACCCCCTTGGTTGGAAGACCCGATAACGAAATATATATGAAAGAACTTGAAATGGCTATTGGGGCCAAGTTTGATGAAGTTTGGGACTGGGCAAAAAATAATGAAAAATATAAGCCCTATTTTGAAAAACTGAACATCGAAAAACCAAAAGTTACGCTGGTTCAAGGCGGAAAGCCAATGTCTGCAGGCCGCGATACGGAAAAAATTGCAGACTATAACTGGATTGGAAACATGATAAGCCTGAATTTAAGCTTCCTTCCAAACCTTGTGGCCGTGTCAGGAGGGGAACTTAATTTTATGGCCCAAAACGTAAGTTACTACCCGCTTGTGGCACATGACCCAACCGTAAATGATATTTATAACTATTTGGAAATGGGACACAAAGATGTTCGCGCCGCGCTTGAAAACAGCGAAAAATGGAAAAATGAAAGATATTACTATAAATTAACCCCGGAAGAAACCATGGAACTTGCAGGCGGCTATTTTGCGCATGAAATAGACCATTTAATAATGACACACATATTGTTTAACACAGAAGGGCTTAGCACAAACCCGAACCCTGCAAGAAAAACCGGCAACCACGCTTTCCAACCTTATTTTGAACAATTGAAAAAAATAGGCTATTTCCCCGACAACGTAAGCAGAAGATGGGAAGATTCTTATGCATATAATTACCGTGCAAAAGAACCCGGAAGGTCTGTCTATAGCGCAGAAGACAAATGGGAACTTGACGCACACAAAGGATTTAAAAGAAGAATAAAACTAAAAGATGTTCTGCCATTAATGTTTACAAACCCCAAAAAGCATATGAGAAATTATCTTGATTTAAGCGGACAGTGTGCTGCTCTTGAATACGTAGAAAGCCACAGACCGAAAAAATTTGGGGATGAAAAAACTGATGATATGATGGATATTTTATACGAACATACAAAAGCAATACTTGAAGAAGATATACAAGACAGAAAAGAACGTGTTAAATAAAAAATAAAGGACCTTCATTTCAAAGGTCCTTTTTAAATTCTTCTAAATTTTGAAGCTTACAGCTGAATTTGAGCCATTTCTTCAATTGAAGCAAATACGCTGCTTGCGCCGCAATCCACAAATTGAACCTGACCTGTTACACCGGAAGAAAGGCCTGAAGCCAAATATAAACCTGCTTTGCCTACATCTTCCAAAGAAGGAGTTCTTTTTAGAGGTGCTTTTAAAATATTTGCTTTCAACATTCTGTCAAAACCTGAAATACCTTTTGCTGCAAGAGTTTTAACAGGCCCTGCAGAAAGACAGTTACATCTGATATTGTATTTACCAAGGTCATAAGAAATAAATCTCATTGAAGATTCAAGCGCGGCCTTTGCAACGCCCATAATGTTATAGTTTGCAACAACTTTTGTAGCGCCAAGATAAGAAAGTGCTAAAATTGAACCACCGCCAGTAGCTTCCATTTGCGGTTTCGCATATTTTGAAATTGTAAGCAAAGAGTATGCGCTTACATGCATTGCAAGGTCCCAACCTTCTTTGGATGTTGTGTAAAATTCACCCATAAGGTCATCTTTATTTGCAAAAGCAACCGCATGCACTACAAAATCAAGTGAATCGTAGTGTTTAGCGTATTCTTCAAAAGTCTTTTTAACATCTTCATCTTTTGTAACGTCACATTCAACGCACATTTTAGCGTTCATCTCGTCTGCAATGGGTTTTACCCTTTTTTCCATAACCTCATTTGCATAAGTAAAAGCGATTTCGCCGCCTTCTTTATAAATTTGTTCTGCTATGGCATTTGCTATCCCGTGTTTATTTGAAACACCAAATATAATGCCTTTTTTGCCTTCCATAATACCCATAAGTTTAGCTCCTTTATTTTTCGGTTGAATTTTCACTTTATATTACAATAAACACCCAAAAAATTCAAAAAGCTTGCAAAGGTGTAGGTAATTTGCTACACTATAGAAAGATGAAAGAAATCGAATACTACACAACGCCTGAAGGCAAATGCCCGTATATAGAGTGGCGAAATACGTTAAGTATTGAATTTCAGGTTCGAATTGCAAAACGTTTAAACCGCATGTCAAATGGCAATTATGGAGATTGGAAACGTTTACAAAACAGCCAATTATACGAGTTGCGCATGGATTTTGGCAAGGGTTACCGTATTTATTTTAAAGAATTGGATAATGTAATAATTTTGATACTTGCAGGAAGCGACAAATCTGACCAGAAACACACAATAAAACAGGCAGGCAAATATTTAGAAGAATTTTTAAACAGAGGTAGATAATAATGACAATAAAATTTGAAGATGATTTAAATAAACAATTACAAAATCCAGAATTTCAAAAAGAATGGATAAGGCAGACAATAATGGATTACGCACAAGATGGTGATTATTGTGCATTTTATAGTGCTCTTGAACAGGTAATTAAAGCCAGAACTTCCGTAAAACAATTTGCGGAACAAGTTGGAATGAACAGAGTTCAGTTAATTGATATTTTACATGGAAAAACAAAGGCGCCATCCCTTCAAACCATATCAAAAATTTTAAACGGGCTTGGCTATACCTTAAGTATAGAACTTAAATCCGCATAATTCTTTGAAAATAATGTCAAAAACCCACATTTTCTTTTTATAGTATAATATTTCTGATGAATAAAATGGCGGGAGCGGAGGCCTTCAAGAATGAAGATTATTGCAGAAAACCTCATAAAAATTTACGGGGACAGATCGGTTGTAAATGATGTGTCTTTTGAAGTAAACAAAGGGGAGGTTGTAGGCCTTTTGGGGCCAAACGGCGCCGGAAAAACCACCACATTTTATATGATTGTAGGCCTTGTAAAAGCAAATTCAGGTAAGGTTTCTCTTTTAAATAAAGAAACAAACGAAACTAAAGACATAACCTTAATGCCAATGAACGAACGCGCAAAGCTTGGAATAGGCTATCTTCCGCAGGAAGCTTCAATTTTTAGAAAACTTTCCGTTGAAGATAATTTAAAACTCGTTTTGGAATTAAACGAAAAATTAAACCATAAAGAAAAGAAGGAAAAGCTTGAAGAACTTCTTGAAGAATTCGGAATGACACGTCACAGAAAATCAAGCGCGGTTTCCCTTTCAGGCGGCGAAAGAAGAAGGGTGGAAATTGCGCGTGCTCTTGCTGCAACTCCGCACTTTATCCTTCTTGATGAACCTTTTACGGGAATTGACCCGATTGCAATCGGAGATATTAAAGAAAATATTTACAAGCTTGCCCGCGAAAAAGGCCTTGGTGTTTTAATTACAGACCACAACCCGAAAGCGACACTTTCAATTACAGACAGGGCCTATGTAATTTTTGACGGGAAAATCAAAATTCAGGGAAAAAGTAAAGAAGTGGCTGAAGACCCTGTTGCAAAAGAATTTTACCTTGGTAAAGACTTTACACTGTAGATTAGGTGAAACAAGTGTTAAAAATAAGCATATTCGACAAATACATATTTAAACAAGTCTTTCAAGCAACGCTTGTCTGTCTTTTACTGTTTATGATTGTTTGGATTGCGCCCGAAACACTTGTTAAGGTCATAAAAAAAGTTTTAACCCACGCCTGGACCCTTCTTGAGGGCGGAAAATATCTGCTTTACGAGCTTCCAAAAGTTCTTGGAAAAGCAATTCCTGTGGGCATTTTGCTTGGCTCCCTTTTTACTTTTGATAAACTGTCAAAAGATTCTGAACTTAGCATATTAAGGGGAATCGGCCTTTCTTTTACAAGAATTATGGCTCCAGTATTAGTTTTAGGGCTTGCACTTTCTTATCTTTGCTTTTTAGTCAGCGATCAGATGATACCTTACGCCTCAAAAGCAACCGGCGAAGGAGCTCATTATAATAAACATTTTGTATATATTCAAAAAAATGAACAACAGGTGCCTCAAACCGGCGTTATTATTTCAAATTTCGCGGATGACGGTATCAGAAATTTAATTATTATTAACTTTTCAAATGAAAAATATGATGATGCGATGACTTTTAAAAGCGTGCTTTTTGCGCCTGAAGCCATTGCAAAAGAAGACCATTGGCTGCTTCCAAAGGCAAAGGAATATCAAATCAATAAAAACGGTATTTATACAGACATAAACGACATTGAAAACTATAAAATTCTTGAAGGCGAACTTTCAAAAGATGTCTTTAAAATGATTGAAAACTCAACCAAAAAAGAACGCTTCTTCACAACAAAAGAATTAAAAGAATACAAAGACATTTTAAAAGAGCAAGATTATACGGATGAATATAATTATAACCTTGCAAAATATTATCAAAGATATCTGCACCCGCTAACTTGTCTGCTTTTTGCGGCAATTGGCTGCTTGCTTGGGTTTTCGCCCCCAAGAAGCCAAAGGCTTGTAGGTTTTACGGTTGCAGTCGGCATGATTTTTGCATATTATATTACTCTGCCTTTCTTTGACCTTATGGCGCAAAAGGGTGCAATGCCGCCATTTATTGCTGCAGCATTTCCGATAATTGCATTTATAATATCAATTTTTATAATTAAGAAAATAAAGGACCTTTAAATGAAAAAGATAGTAATCAAAATTTTCATATTTTTATTCGTAATGTCAAATATAGCGTGTTTTGAAGCCCTTGCAAAGAAGGTGGATGACGGCATTACTATGGAACATTCAACAGAAGGCATTTATATTTTCAAAATGGACACAAAAAAGGTGGGAAATAAGATAAAACCTTATGTTGCAGAAAAATTAACCACGGTGTCTGATGTTTACAGAAACAATGAAAACTACACACTTGTCGCAAATGGCGGCTTTTTCGACATTTTAACGGGAGACGCCGTTTCATATGTTACAATTAACGGAAAAGTTGTGGAAACGCCTTTTTCAAACATGAAATTAATCCAAAACGCAGGCAGAACAAACCGCCTGGAGGCCATTTTAAACAGAGCAGAATTTAGAATTTTGCAAGATGAAAAAGGCAAATTATCCTTCGACATTGATAACCATTTTGCCCCCGTAGAAGAAGGTAAAACCATTAAACACAGCCTTCAGGGCGGGCCTTTTGTATATCCTACTATGAATCTTGAAAAAGAAAGTTTTCTCAAAAAAGTTGATAATAAAATTGCCTTCCAATCTGCCGATGTCCTTAAAAGACGGGAAAGAACGGTATTGGGGCTGAAAAATGAAATTTTATATCTTATAATATTTACAAACCAAAATAAAGTGAGCATGATTGAAATAAGAGATTTTTGCAAAAAAATGAAGTTTGATAAGGCGATGGCGCTGGATGGCGGCGCTTCAACCTCCGTAAATTACAGAGATGTTGAAATTTATTCAAACACAGGGCTTCAAAGAAGGGTGAAGAGCTTTCTTATCGTAGAAAAATAATTATGCCAAAATCCGCATTCATTGCGGGGCGCAACCATTGCGGATTTACAGAAAAATTTAAGGAGAAAATAATCAATGGATGAAAATAAAACAACAGAAGAACAGACACAGACTGAACAAGAAATAAAAAAGGCTGAAAATCCAAATAAAATAACCGTTTTCGAGATTTTGGTTCTCCTTCTTGTGATTTTGTGTATAGGACTTTTCATTTCGCCAAATTTCTTAACAAAGCTTGAAAACAGAAAATATGCCCAAATTCAAACAAACGCAAGCATTTTCACATCAAAAGCTTTAAGCGAATTTTCAACAAACCCGAAAATGAAGGCCTCTGTAATCTCTAAAAAGCTGACAGAAGAGCTAAATGCGGTAAATAAAAACCCGCTTTCAAAGAAACAGCCTGCATATAGCCTGAAAGAAAGGTGCGAAGGCTGCGTCGTTATTACACCTGATGACAAATTAAATTCAATTTCGGTTGAAGCATACAGTAACGAAGCAGCGCTTCTTGTAAGAACCGTAATTCAACCGCCCTCTTTTGTAACCTACACAAGGGATTTGACGGTTCCAGATAAAAAAAAGAAAGCAAAAGACAATAAAGATGGAAAATAATCTCGAATATAAGGTGCAATACGCCGACACAGACGCATATGGCGTGGTTTGGCATGGAACATATTTAAGGTGGATGGAGGCAGGCCGCGTCGAATGGCTTTTTCAAAATGGCATTCGAATTGATGAACTGGCGCGGGATTTCGGCATTGTAATGCCCGTTGTTGATATAAACATAAAATATAAATATTCGGCAAAACTAATGAATAACGTGGTTGTTAGCACTGTTGTAAAATCCCACACCAGCGCCAGTGTTACGTTTGAGCAGATTATAAGAATTAAAGAAACAGGCAAAATCTGCACAGTTGCCGAAGTTAAGGCAACAGCTCTTGATAAAAACGGAAGAGTGATGAGGGATATAGCAGGGCTTATCGGCCTGAAAAATGACCAAAATAAAATTGAAAATACACCCAAAAACCCGGTAGTATAGGGTTTTTGAGGCATTAGCAACTTTCGCGCTTTATGCGGTTTTAAAAGACATCTAAAAGGAAATTAATATGTTAAATACCATAAATCAATATTTTACAGACCTTGACACAGTAGGATTAGCCTTAAACTCTTGTATAGAAAGCTTTTTCCTTGTTCCGCCGCCGGATTTTTTACTTATAGCAATGGATTTAAAAACACCCCAAAACGCCCTCTATTACGCGCTTATATGCACATTGGCTTCCGCTGTGGGCGGTGCTGTGGGCTATTTTATCGGTAAATTTGGCGGAAGGCCCGTGTTTAACTGGCTTTTCAGCCTTTTAAGCAAAAACGGAGACAAAAAAGCCCACGAACAGTTTGAAAGAGTTGAAGCACTTTACAATAAATATGGCCCGCAAGCCGTATTTTTTGCGGCTTTCACACCAATTCCATACAAAGTTTTCACAATTGCAAGCGGCATTTTAAATATGAATTTTTGGGCATTTATGGCCGCATCCGTTGTTGGGCGCGGAATGAGATTTTTCATTGTGAGTGCCGTTTTGATGATTTTCGGTGAAAAAATTAAAGACAATATTGAACTTGTAATATTCGGCGCAACTGCCGTTATTATCGCGTTTTTCTACCTTTTATATAAGAAAAGAAAAATGCTTGAAAATATTGAAAATAACCGCAAATTAATTGAAAGCAGCCCGCTTCCGCTTGAAAACCTTGAAGAAATTAAGGAAGAAACACTGATAAAATAAGCGCTATACGGCGTTTGTACGCAGTTTTTGACTATATATTATATTTCTTGTAATTAGGGGTCAAACTCAATAAACGCAATGGTTTTAGGCAGTATTGTTTTATTTTTATAGACGATATTTTTGTCGCAAGCATTATATAAAACACCCTCTATACGGCCATTTTCACCAGGTTTTAAGCCATAAAATCTTAAATTCTGCGGTAGTTCTAAAAATTTCTTTGAAGATTTATTTTTGCCAAAAATTTTATTTGCTTCATTTTTTTCAAAATCTTCCCCACTTTCGTGTAAAGGCAAAACCTGCAACAAAATTGGTACAACAGGCCCGTAAAAATTTTCGGTCAATCGCTCAATTTCAGGTATATCAAGGCTTAAGGCACATCCAAACCTCACCTCATGGTGCCCCAAGCACTGAAGCTCCGGAGTTTCAATCGGAGGGCCTGCAGGCACAAATCTTGCCTTATTCTTAGGCTCTGAAATCCTTGCAGTGCCTCGATGAAGAGCAATTTTTAATTCGTTTTTATAAACTTCATATTCATTTAAGCCTTCTGTAAAAACGCCCAAACCCTGCGCCATACACCATCTTTGCATTGGATAAGAATTTGTTTTCAGCTCTATTCTTGGCTTTACGGGCATATTATCGAGCAAAAAGCAGTCAGGGTCGTGTTTTCTTTCAATATATCCAAAAGCGTCTTCTGCAAACGTAGTGTCTATAGGGTTTTTCAGTTTTACACGCGCTTGAATTTTTTGATTTTTCTTGTTATTATTGAATTTCGCCCTAAATTCAAAAAATTCTGATGAATTTGAGAGAAAAACATCCAATTTAAAATTGCCTTCAAACAAAAGTCTTAAAGCCGCTCTAACGGGGCCTTTTTCAAGAACTTTAGCCCCTAAAAGCTCTAACGACACAGGATTAGACCCCGGAGCAAAATTGTAACTATCCCCAATATCTTTTGTCACAAGGATTTTCAGGGCGTCAGAATATTCAACATTTTTCTTTTTATCATACAAATTTATGATAAATTTACCATTTGCACGGCTCAAATTCAGTTCCAGTCTGCCATTTGAAATTTTATTTTCGCTAATATCAAGGCTTGAAGGGGTTTCCACGTTTTCAAACAGGCTATAAGACATAGCAGGCAAGGCTTTAGCGTTTATTAAGTACTCATACCCTTGTAAGTATTGTTCTGTCACGGGGATTTGCCTTGTGTCATAAAGGATTTCGTCACTGAAATGCTTAAATTTCCTTACCAATTGGGCATTACAGAGCTTAAAATCAGTTATAACGCTTACCGGGCCTGAAAATTCAAAGTTTGAAAAGTTGAACAAAACAAATTTTTCAAAAGATTTTTTGGAATTTTTATTTTTAATTAGGTTAATACCAGCTTCATTCAAGGGTTTTATGTCGTTTGTACGTTTAAAATCCCGAATTAATCTTTGTTTTATCCCGTCACAAACCTGAGAAACCTTGTTAAATCTGGCTTCCACGCACCTGTGAACTTCATCTGTCGAACACCCGTAAATTGAATCATGGGCGTGGTTTTTAATAAGTTCTTTAACCACATAATCCAGACTGGGCTTATATTTTCCGCCAAAGAAAAAATTAAAAGGCTCAACAATTCTGAATAATTCCCACTGAAGCCTTGCATTTAAGGCCTTTTGCGGAATTCTTGAAGAGTAAACCCCAGGCAAAATGTAGGTTTCGGTGTTATCCAAAAATTCACCCTCAAGCGAAAGCCCGGAATGCTTAACATTTTTAACATATTCAAAAGGCGAAGCCAGTTTTATTTCATAATCCGCCCCGATTTTTGCAAGCTCTAAGTTCACATTTTTAACCAATTCAGCCGAATTTAAAAGGCCTGCTAAATGATCAGCCCCGACAGGCAAAAGCAGCATATTAGAAGAATTTTGGGCAATTTTATCCAAAATCCCTACTAAAGTTTTAACACCGTTTCGAAATTCTTTAGAACCCGGCGAAAACCCGCTTATATTGTGCAATACATCCATAAAATATCCGACAGGAAGTTTTGTCGTATTTACGCCGTTCATTTTAAAATTATTTTGCGGCAAAGGCGGAAGCCCGCGCCAGGCAAGGGCATACTGGATATCAAAACTCTTTAGAATGTCAAAAATGCTTCTTGAATGCCCAAAAGTGTCAGGTAAATACCCTAAAAACTCGCTCTCTCCAAGGTTTTTAGAATATTTAAAGCCAAGAGAAATATTTCTTATCAAAGAAATTCCGTTTACAAGAAAATTATCGGCGCTAACATAGAAAGGGCCTATATAAAGACGTTTTTTTTCAATTAAATTCCGCACCAAATCAAGTTTTTCGGGGCGAAATTTCAGATAATCTTCTAAGGCCGCCGTCTGTCCGTCAAAGTAAAAACAAGGCATAGAGCCAGATTCAAGCTCATCCAAGATTTCATCAAAAACTTCTAAAAGCCTTAAATTAAACTCTTCCTTTGTTCTATACCATTCCCTGTCCCAGTGGGTGTGAAGGTACGCTATTACTTGTTTTTTGCCCGATTTTCCCAAAACTTACCCTTCAAAAATATACACCATATTTTAACATATTCAACATATAATTTTCCATTTTTTAGGGGAGCTTTAAAAAAGTAAAATTGGCTATACTATTATGGAAGAAATAAAGATTCCCCATCGGAATTCCCCAATAATTATGAATAAAAAGCTTGTAAAACGTATAGAGATTGAAATCTTAAACTGTAAAAAACAAATGCGGGAGCTTGAACCTCATATAGGGTCAAATGCTTCAGCTGCAGAAGTTTATAACCGAACGCTCATAAAAAAAGCAATTCTTGTGGACAGGTATAAAAAATTAATTCACCCGGAACCTTTGGCAAGAAAAATTGCAAATCTTTTGAAATTCAAAAAAAGCAAAAAGCTTATCTGTGACTACTTTCCAAATGGATGTTAAGCTTTGTTAAGCACATAAAACAAACATCTAAAAGTATACTGTGAAGATAAATCTTGAAGTTTGGTGTTAAAACATTTAAAACAAGGCCTTAAGGCAAAAATAAATAAGGGTAAATAAAAAAGGGCTTTATTAGCCCTTTAAATTTTGTAAGTATCCTCTTTTGTGTAAGTAGTAATGTGGTTTTTGACTAGCATTTGTAAGGCCTTATTTAAAGAAGTGCCTTTTTCTTCTTTTCTCTCTTCTCTCTTTTTTAATGTGGGTTTGGTTTTTTTGTGTGGTTTTCTC